>JBJOKE010000012.1:0-12307 GCA_046046245.1 Pseudomonadota bacterium
ACAGCCGCGCCCAGCCCATGCGCTGCGGGCGCGCCCGCACTGGCTCGACTTCCTCACACTCGGCGCGCGCCTCGACCTCGGTGGCCGCGTGCCCCAGAGCGGGCGGCTCCTGCGGCACCACCCGCGCCCGCAGCTTCGCGTTGGGCGCCAGCACCCCGTGGTACCGGATCAGGTGCAGCCTCGGTCGCGGCACCAGCGCCGCCAGCCGCTGCATGAACTCCAGCGGTCTCATCACCAGGTGAGTCGTGCCGTCTCGCCACGGCGTCTTCAACTCCAACTCCACCTGCCCTGCCGCGTTCACCTGGATGCGCTCGTCCGACAACGCCGGCCGGGTGATGTAGCGGCACAACCGCTCCAGCCGCTTGCGCTCGTGTGCTTCGATGCGCACCGCGGCGTGCAGGCTGAAACCGTCGACGTCGGCACACAGCGGCTGGCGCGCGGTGACCTCGCGCGGCATCGCGCCTCGCAGCGTCAGCACCTTTTGGCCAGCGCGCGGTCCGAAGGCGATCCGGTACGTGACCGCCGCCGCCTGCAGCGGCCGCAGCGTGCGTGCTTCCTCGCCGTCGGCATCCGCCTCGGTCAGCCAGCTCCGGCCCGTGTCTTCGACCAGCACGCCCCGGCGCGTGAGCATCTTCATGAGCCGCGCAATGACGGTGTGCAGCAACGCGTGAAGTGCCTCGTCGGTGGGTGCAGCCGCCTCGATGAACTCGGGTACCCCCTCGGCGTCACTGCGGTACACCCCGTCCAGCACCAGGCAGTGCAGATGTATGTTGAGGTTCGCCGCCGAGCCGAAGCGCTGGATGAGCGTCACGGAACCACCCTGGCCTTGGCCGCCGAGAATCTCCGCCGCTTCCTGCAGGTGTCGCTCGAGCGCGCGCTGCACCATGCCCAGCACCGGCGTGATCAGCTGGGGCTGCGCGGCCAGCAGAAGCCGCAGCGGGATCGGCAGCGACAGCACCCACTGGCGCACCGGCACCTGCGGGATGACGTGATCCACCAGATGAGCCGCAGTCTGCGACATGCGCCGCGCACCGCACGACGGGCAGAACCCGCGCCGCTTGCAACGGAACGCCAGCAGCGTGTCGTGGCCGCACTCGTCACAGCGCAGTCGCAGGAAGCCGTGGGCCAGGATGCCGCACTCGAGGAACGCGTCGAACTCGTCCTTGACGAACCGCGGCAGCCGCGAACCGGTGCTGGCCTCGATGTGCACGACGAAGCTGGCCGCATGCTGCTGCACGAGCCGATACAGTGTGGTCTGCTCCGGTCGGTGGCGCGAGTAGTGCAGCGGCACACCATCGGGCGCATGCGATGCCGTGTGATCGCCGGAGGGACCGTGATGGCGGGCGCCGGGCACGCGAAGCCTGAGAGGTCGAAACCCCGCACGGTGTCAGCGCCGGCAGCAGTCCGCCATCGACCACAGGACCGAGCCCCTTCGGTCTGCGATGAACGACGTAGTCCCCTCGGGTCCGCGCAGATCGGTCCGACGCCCTTCGCCACCAGCACCGGCCCGCCGATCGGCTTGCCGCAGGTTGCCTGACGATCCTGCTGTGGCGCGCGATGAGCGCGCCACCGGGTCACCGAGCCCAGGCGCGCACCATGCCCGGTGAAGGATCCCTGCAGCTTGCAGGGATCGAGGGAGTCACTCCCACTCGATCGTAGCCGGCGGCTTCCCCGACACGTCGTACACCACCCGGTTGATCCCCCGGACCTCGTTGATGATCCGGTTCGACACCCGCCCGAGCAGCTCGTGCGGCAGGTGCGCCCAGTGCGCCGTCATGAAGTCCTGGGTCTGCACCGCGCGCAGCGCGGTGACGTGCTCGTAGGTGCGGCCGTCGCCCATCACGCCCACCGAGCGCACCGGCAGGAACACCGCGAAGGCCTGCGAGGTCAGCTCGTACCACGTCCGGCCGACCTCGTCGGTGCGCACCAGCCCCGCGGCCGCGTCGCGTTCGGTGGCGCGCGTGGCGCGCAGCTCGTCGATGAAGATCGCGTCGGCCCGTCGCAGCAGGTTCGCGTACTCCATCTTCACCTCGCCCAGGATCCGCACGCCCAGGCCAGGCCCCGGGAACGGATGCCGGTAGACCATCGCCGGCGGCAGCCCGAGCGCGACACCCAGCTCGCGCACCTCGTCCTTGAACAGCTCGCGCAGCGGCTCGAGCAGCTTGAGCTTCATCGTCTCGGGCAGGCCGCCGACGTTGTGATGCGACTTGATCGTCTTCGCCTTGCCGGTCTTCGCACCGGCCGACTCGATCACGTCGGGATAGATCGTGCCCTGCGCGAGCCAGCGTGCGTCCTTCAGCCTCCCCGCCTCGCGCTGGAACACCTCGACGAACTCGCCGCCGATGATCTTGCGCTTGGCCTCGGGGTCGGAGACGCCGGCGAGCCTGCGCATGAAGTCGTCGGTCGCGTCGACGTGGATCACCGTGACGCCGAGGTGCTCGGCGAAGGTCTCCATCACCTGCTTCGCCTCGTTCAGGCGCAGCAGGCCGTGGTCGACGAACACGCAGGTCAGCTGCTCGCCGATCGCGCGGTGGATCAGCGCGGCCGCCACCGACGAATCGACGCCGCCCGACAGCCCGAGGATCACCTGCTCGGCGCCCACCTGCTCGCGGATCCGCGCCACCGCCTCGTCGACGAAGTTAGGCATCGTCCAGTCGGCCTTCGCCCCGCACAGGTCGACGACGAAGCGCCGGAGCATCGCGCGGCCCTGCTTCGTGTGCGTGACCTCGGGATGGAACTGGACCGCGTAGAAGCGCCGCGCCTCGTCGGCCATGGCGGCGATCGGGCAGCTCGGCGTGGAGGCCATCACCGCGAAGCCCGGCGGCAGCTCGGCCACCTTGTCGCCGTGGCTCATCCACACGTCGAGCAGCCCGTGGCCCTGCTCGTTGCGCCGGTCCTCGATGCCATCGAGCAGCTTCGTGTGGCCTCGCGCACGGACCTCGGCGTAGCCGAACTCGCGGTGGTCCGACCACTCGACGCGACCGCCGAGCTGCGCGGCCATCGTCTGCATGCCGTAGCAGATCCCCAGCACCGGCACGCCGAGCTCGAAGACCGCCTGCGGCGCGCGCATGGACGTCTCCTCGTAGGTCGACGCGTGGCTGCCCGACAGGATCACGCCCTTCGGCGCATACGCGCGGACGAAGTCGTCCGACACGTCGTACGGATGGATCTCGGAGAAGACACCGGCCTCGCGCACGCGGCGCGCGATCAGCTGGGTGACCTGCGAGCCGAAGTCGAGGATGAGGATGCGGTCGTGCATGAAAGACAACGACCCGGCCGGGCCGGGTCGCTCCTGAGGCGGTCGAGGGTCACTCGACCTGGTAGTTGGGCGCTTCCTTGGTGATCTGGACGTCGTGGACATGCGACTCGCGCATGCCGGCCGACGTGATCTCGACGAAGCTCGGACGCGTGCGCATCTCGTCGACGTTGGTGCAGCCGCAGTAGCCCATGCTCGCGCGCACGCCGCCGCAGAGCTGGTACAGGATGTTGAGCACCGAGCCCTTGTAGGCGACCCGGCCCTCGATCCCCTCGGGCACCAGCTTGTCGACGTTGGCCGACGAGTCCTGGAAGTACCGGTCGGCCGCGCCGTCGGCCATGGCGCCCAGCGAGCCCATGCCGCGATAGCTCTTGTACGAGCGGCCCTGGTAGAGGATGACCTCGCCGGGCGCCTCTTCGGTGCCGGCGAGCATCGAGCCCATCATCACCGTGTAGGCCCCCGCGGCGAGCGCCTTCGCGACGTCACCGGAGTAGCGGATGCCACCGTCGGCGATCAGCGGGATGCCACTGCCGTCGAGCGCGTCGGCGACGTCGCTGATCGCGCTGATCTGGGGCACGCCCACGCCGGCCACGATCCGCGTCGTGCAGATCGAGCCCGGGCCGATGCCCACCTTGACGCCGTCCGCGCCCGCCTCGGCGAGCGCGCGCGCGGCATCGGCGGTGGCGATGTTGCCGCCGATCACGTCGACCTGAGGGAAGCTGCGCTTGACCCACCGGACACGCTCGAGCACGCCCTTCGAGTGGCCGTGCGCGGTGTCGACGACGATCACGTCGACCCCCGCCCTGACGAGCAGCTCGACGCGCTCGTCGGTGTCGGCACCCACGCCGACCGCGGCGCCCACGCGCAGCTTGCCGAACTCGTCCTTCGACGCGTTCGGGTGCTCGGTGCGCTTCAGGATGTCCTTCACGGTCATCAGGCCGCGCAGCTCGAACGCATCGTTGACGACCAGCACGCGCTCGAGGCGGTGCCGGTGCATCAGCGCCTTGGCCTCGTCGAGGGTCGCGCCCTCCTTCACGGTGACCAGGCGCTCGCGCGGGGTCATGATCGACGAGACGGGCTCGTCCAGACGCGTCTCGAAGCGCAGGTCCCGGTTGGTGACGATGCCGACCACCTGCCTGCCGCGCACCACCGGCAGCCCGGAGATCCGGTGCTGGCGGGTGATCTCGATGACCTCGCGCACCGGCATCTCGGGCGTCACGGTGATCGGGTCGCGGACCATGCCGGACTCGAAGCGCTTGACCCGGGCCACCTCGCGTGCCTGCTCGGCCGGCCGCAGGTTCTTGTGCACGATGCCGATGCCGCCCTCCTGGGCGATCGCGATCGCGAGCCGGGACTCTGTGACGGTGTCCATCGCCGCCGAGACCAGCGGGATGTTCAGGCCGATGTTGCGGGTGAGCCGCGTGGACAGCGAGGTATCGCGCGGCAGGACTTCGGAGAAGGCGGGAACGAGGAGGACGTCGTCGAACGTCAGGGCTTTCTTGGCCAGTCGCATGGGGCCCTCTGGGCACAAAAAGCGATTATACCGGTCTCCGCCCGGCCCCGGCCGCCGGCCGGCCGTCGGCACTCGGGATCGGTGCACGGGGGCGCGCCGTAGCATCGTCCGGTCACCCGATCCGCCCCAACGGGGTCACGGACATGTCGATCCGACACCTGTTGCCACTGCTGCTCGTGGCACTCGCCGCCGCGCCGTTCGCGCACGCCCAGTACAAGTGGCGCGATGCGAACGGCCGGATGGTGTACTCCGACATGCCTCCGCCCGCTTCGGTCGCGCCCAGCGCGGTGCTGCAGGCACCCGGCCGGCCGGCCCCCGCAGCCGACCCCGGCGGATCGGGTGCGACGGCGAAGGCCGCCGCGGGATCCGCATCGGGCGCCGCGCCTGCCACGGGAATGGCGGTCCCGGCGGCCCCGGCCGCGAGCGCGGCCGACCGCGAGCTCGAGTTCCGCAAGCGGCGGCTGGAGCGGGCCGAGGCCGAGCGCAAGGCCGCCGAGGAGGCCGGGCAGAAGAAGGAGCTCGCCGCCGCCTGCGACGATACCCGCAGCCAGCTGCGCACGCTCGAGAGCGGAATGCGCGTCTCGCAGGTCAACGAAGGCGGCGAGCGCGTGGTGATGGACGACGCGATGCGCGCGTCGAAACTGGCCGCCGCGCGCGAAGCCCTGAAGAAGCACTGCGCGTCGTCCTGACGCGCCACGGCCCGCCTTCAGCCCTTCGATCCGCTCGGCGTCCGCGCGCGGTCGGGGGCCCAGCGCCGCTCGCCGGTCTCGCGGCGACGGTGCTCGGCACGCCGTTGGCGCGCCACTTTCGGATCCACCGTGAGCGGCGGCAGCAGCTCGATCCGGTCCCGGTCGTGGAGCGGGTCGGCAGGTGCGGCACGCCGGCCGAGCACCGCGACGGTCAGCGCATCGAGCGGCCCCCGCCCCGGCGACACGCCACCCGAGGCGGCGATCCGCGCGGCGATCCCGCTGGCCGCCAGCGCGTCGGCCACCGTGCTGCCCGTCGGCATGCGCACCGAAACCCGCAGCGGCGGCGCCACGCCGATCCAGCAGACCTCGACCTCCAGCGGCGCTGCCTCAGCCATGGATCGCATCCGCGCGCCGCACGAACGCGTCGACGAAGCTGCCGGCGATCTGGTCGAACACCGGGGAGAGCGCCCGTGACAGCAGCGCACCGGCGAACTGGTAGTCGAGCGAGAACTCGACCTTGCAGGCGTCCTCGCGAAGCGGCGTGAACCGCCACTGCCCGTCGAGCCGGGAGAACGGCCCGTCTCGCAGCGTCATCCGGATGCTGCGGTCGGGCTCGTGCAGGTTCTCGGTCGTGAACGACTGCTGCAGGCCGCGGAAGTCGATCCGCACGGTGGCGACCATCCGCGTGTCGCTGCGCTCGTGGACCTCGCTGCCGCCGCACCACGGCAGGAAGCGCGGATAGTCCTCGACCCGCTCGACCAGGCCGAACATCAGCGGCGCGCCGTAGGGCACGAGGACGGACTTGTTGACCGAGGGCATCGACGAAGGCGCCGGAGTCGGCCCCGCGGGGGCTGGACGGGGGCGGCTGCTAGAATCGGCGGGATTCTACCTCCCCGGGCCGCGCGGCCTCCCATGAGCATCGTCGACAACCGCAAGGCGTTCCACGACTTCTTCATCGAGGAACGCTACGAGGCCGGGCTGGTCCTCGAGGGCTGGGAGGTCAAGGCGATCCGCGCGGGCCGCGTCCACCTGAAGGAAGCCTACGTGATCGTCCGCGGCGCCGAGCTGTTCCTGCTCGGTGCACACGTCACGCCGCTCACCGCCGCGTCGACCCACGTCCGACCCGACCCGACACGCACCCGCAAGCTGCTGCTTCACGCGGCCGAGACCGCGAAGCTGATCGGCAAGGTCGAGCGCGCCGGCTACACGCTGGTCCCGCTCGACCTGCACTACAAGGGCGGGCGCATCAAGCTCGAGGTCGGGCTCGCCAAGGGCAAGAAGCAGTACGACAAGCGGGCCACCGAGCGCGAGCGCGAGTGGCAGCGGGAGAAGCAGCGCCTGGTCAAGACCGGGACGCGGGTCGCAGGCTGAGACCGATCAGGCCGGCCCCGCGGGCCGCTGCGCACCCTTCGCCACCGACAGCGCCCCCGCCACCAGCGAGGACATCTCGGCGAGGTTCGCCGGCACGATCAGCGTGTTGCCTTCCTTCGCGAGCTGCGCGAAGGCCTGCACGTACTGCTCGGCCACCTTCAGGTTGACCGCGTCGGGGCCACCCGGCCGCTGGATGGCCTCGGCGATCCGCTGCAGCGCCTCGGCGGTCGCGGCCGCGACCGTGGTGATCGCCGCCGCCTGGCCCTCGGCCTTGTTGATCTCGGCCTGCCGGTCGCCCTCGGAGCGCTGGATCGCCGCCTCGCGCTCGCCGGTGGCGATGTTGATCTGCTCCTGCTTGCGACCCTCGGAGGCCGCGATCAGCGCGCGCTTCTCGCGTTCGGCGGTGATCTGCGCCTGCATCGAGCGCAGGATCTCGGCCGGCGGCGTCAGGTCCTTGATCTCGTAGCGCAGCACCTTCACGCCCCAGCTCATCGCCGCCTCGTCGAGCGCGGAGACGATGCTCGCGTTGATGAAGTCGCGCTCTTCGAAGGTCCGGTCGAGCTCGAGCCGCCCGATCACGGAGCGCAGCGTGGTCTGCGCGAGCTGGGTGATCGCGACGATGAAGTTGGACGACCCGTAGGACGCGCGCATCGGGTCGGTGACCTGGAAGTACAGGACGCCATCGACCGTGAGCTGCGTGTTGTCCTTGGTGATGCAGACCTGGCTGGGGACATCCATCGGGATCTCCTTCAGCAGGTGCTTGTAGGCCACGCGGTCGACGAAGGGGACGATGAACGACAGCCCCGGCGACAGCGTGCGGTGGTACTTGCCCAGCCGCTCGACGATCCACGCGTGCTGCTGCGGGACCACCTTCAGGCACTGGACGACGAAGACGACGGCGAGCACGAGCACCACCGCCGCGACCACGCTGGTTCCGATCATCTTTCCTCCGGGTTCTCAGGCACGGGCCAGGATCAGGCGGTTGCCGGCGATCTCGCGGATCCGCCACGCACCGGGCTCCGGCGGCTCGCCGGGCATGCGCTCCGCGGTCCATTGCGTGCCGCGGTACTGCACGCGCGCGAAGCCGTCCTCGCCCCATGCATCGACGTGAACACGCTCGCCGACGTCGGCGATCACGTCGGGGTTGCGCTGCGCGGGTGCACGCGAAGGGGCACCGGCCCGCGATCGCCGCACCCACGCAGTGCCCGCGAGCGCGACGGCAGCGGCAGCGAGCAGCTGCCCCCAGACCGGCGCGCCCAGCGCCCCGACGAGCCCACCCGCACCGCAGCCGAGCGCGATCACCAGCAGGTAGAAGGTGCCGGACACCAGCTCGAGGACGCCGAGCCCCAACGCGAGAACCCACCACCAGTACTGGATCGCCATGGTGCCGCGAGGATCGCCCGACCCGGGTCGACGGTCAACCGTCTCTCGTGCGTGCACCGGCGTCCCGGCACAGACGACAGTCGCGTGCGTCGCGGCGTTCAAGCGCGACACGAGTCCGGCGTCCCCGCAGGGGCAGCGTTGCCGCCCCCCGGGGATCCCGTTAGGATGCGTCCCCAGCACGGGCTTTCGGGCTCGGCGCGCCAGTCAAGCGGGTCCGCGGCGAATCCGCCCGTCCGCCCCACCCTCCAGGAGAGACATCGATGAATCTGCACCAGAAGGTCCTGAGCCTCGCGGTCGCCTCGGCGTTCACCTTCGCCGCAGGGGCCGCCTCGGCCCAGGTGGTCGTGAAGATCGGCCACGTCGGCCCGACCACCGGCGGCATCGCCCACCTGGGCAAGGACAACGAGCTGGGCGCCAAGCTCGCGATCGAGGACCTGAACGCCAAGGGCATCAAGCTCGGCGGCCAGAGCGTCAAGTGGGAACTGCTGGCCGAGGATGACGCGGCCGATCCGAAGCAGGGCACCGCCGCCGCGACCAAGCTGGTCGACGCGAAGGTCAACGGCGTGATCGGACACCTGAACTCGGGCACCACGATTCCCGCCTCGAAGATCTACAACGACGCCGGCATCCCGCAGATCTCGCCGTCGGCGACCAACCCGAAGTACACGCTGCAGGGCTTCAAGACCGCCTTCCGCGTCGTCGCGCACGACGGCCAGCTCGGCGGCACGCTCGGCAAGTACGCGGTCCAGACCGTCAAGGCGAAGAGCATCGCGATCATCGACGACCGCACGGCCTACGGCCAGGGCGTCGCCGACGAGTTCCAGAAGGCGGTCAAGGCAGCCGGCGGCAAGGTCGTCGGCCGGGAGTTCACGAACGACAAGGCCACCGACTTCAACGCCATCCTGACCAAGCTCAAGGGCGCGAAGCCGGACCTGGTGTTCTACGGCGGCATGGACGCGGTCGCGGGCCCGATGCTGCGCCAGATGAAGCAGCTGGGCATCAACGCCAAGTTCATGGGCGGCGACGGCATCTGCTCGGGCGAGCTCGCGAAGCTGGCCGGTGACGGCATGGCCGACGGGCAGGTGATCTGCGCCGAGGCCGGTGGCGTGACCAAGGACAAGGAGGCGGCGCTGACCGCCTGGAAGAACCGCTTCAAGGAGAAGACCGGCACGGACGTCCAGATCTACGCGCCGTACGTCTACGACGCGGTGATGACGATGGCCAGCGCGATGCAGAAGGCGAACTCGGCCGAACCGGCGAAGTACCTGCCGGAGCTCGCCAAGATCACCTACGACGGTGTGACCGGCAAGATCCAGTTCGACTCGAAGGGCGACGTCAAGGACGGCACGCTCACGCTCTACACCTACAAGGGTGGCAAGCGCGAGACGATGATGGTCGTCAAGTAAGATCGGTCGCTGCGGCCGGCCTCGCGCCGGCCCTGACCGTGGGGGCGCCGCCGGTCGGCGCCCTTTTCTTTTCCGCGCGCGCCCCGGGAGGCCCGATGTCCAGACGCCCCACGCCCCGTGTGCTGCGCGCGGCCGCGACGCTCGGCGTCGCGGTCGCGGCGCTCGCCGGCTGCGCCCTGCCCGCCCCCGGCGGGCCCTCGGCCCCGCGACTGCAGGACGCCAGCACGCCTCCGCAGGAAGCCGCGGTACCGACGCCCAAGCTCGCGGGCTCGAGCTGGTACTGGCTGGGAACCAACACGCCGGCAGGCCTCGTCGCCCCGGCCGATCCGGGCGCCTTCAACCTCGAGTTCCTCGATGGCGGCCAGCTGGCCGCCCAGCTCGACTGCAACAGCGGCGGCGCGAGCTGGATCCAGAACGGCGGCGCGCTGACGATCGGGCCGCTGCGCTCGACGCGCAAGGCCTGTCCCAGCGCGTCCGAAGCGGACCGCTTCGGCCAGCAGCTCGCCCTGGTCCGCGGCGCGCGGCAGTCGATGGGCCTGCTGGAGCTGTCGCTCGGTGAGGCCGGGCAGATGGTGATGGCGCGCGATCCGGACTGGAGGCTGCGCGCGTTCGACTGCCCGAATGGCGTCGCGCCGCTGCTGGTGGCCTTCGGCCGCGACCAGGCGGTGCTGCGCTGGAAGGGCACGGGCTGGCAGATGCGCCAGCAGCCCACCGGGTCGGGCGTGCGCTACGCGTCGGGCAACGCGATCCTGTTCAGCAAGGGCCACGAGGCCTCGCTGATCAACGAGGGCAGGCAGGTCGCCGGCCCCTGCGTCGCACGGCGCTGAGGCGCGCGACGCGGGACCGCGCCGAGGCGCGGTCCCGCCCCGGTCAACGGCCGATCCGCCCCAAGCGCTGCCAGGTGTCGACCACCGTGTCGGGGTTCAGGGAGATCGACGCGATCCCGTGCTGCATCAGCCACTCGGCGAGGTCGGGGTGGTCGGACGGGCCCTGGCCGCAGATGCCGACGTACTTGCCCGCCTCACGGCAGGCGACGATCGCGCGCTCCAGGAGGACCTTCACCGCGGGGTCGCGCTCGTCGAAGCCCTCGGCCACCAGGCCCGAGTCCCGGTCGAGGCCGAGCGTCAGCTGGGTCAGGTCGTTCGAGCCGATCGAGAAGCCATCGAAGTGCTGGAGGAACTGCTCGGCGAGGATGGCGTTCGACGGGATCTCGCACATCATGATCACCTTCAGCCCGCCCTGCCCGTCCGCCGAACCGCCCTCGCCTCGCTTCAGGCCGTGCTTCGAGAGCAGGCCGATCACCTTCTCGGCCTCACCGACGGTCCGCACGAACGGCACCATCAGCTCGACGTTGGTCAGGCCCATCTCCTCGCGCACGCGCTTCATCGCGCGGCACTCCATCTCGAAGCACTCCGCGAAGTCGGGCGACACGTAGCGCGATGCGCCCCGGAACCCGAGCATCGGGTTCTCCTCCTCCGGCTCGTAGCGGCTGCCGCCGATCAGCTTGCGGTACTCGTTCGACTTGAAGTCGGACAGTCGCACGATCACCGGCCGCGGCCAGAACGCAGCCGCGATCGTCGCCACGCCCTCGGCGAGCTTGTCGACGTAGAAGGCACGGGGGCTCGAATGGCCGCGCGCAATGCTCTCGACGGCCTTCTTCAGGTCCGGATCGACGTTCGGATAGTCGAGGATCGCCTTCGGGTGGACGCCGATGTTGTTGTTGATGATGAACTCGAGGCGGGCGAGGCCCACGCCCTGGCTCGGCAGCTGCGCGAACTCGAAGGCGAGCTGCGGATTGCCGACGTTCATCATGATCTTGACCGGGATCTCCGGCAGCGCGCCCTGCGAGACCTCGCTGACCTCGGTCTCGAGCATGCCGTCGTAGATGTACCCGGTGTCGCCCTCGGCGCAGGAGACGGTGACCAGGGCACCGTCGGAGAGTGCATCGGTCGCGTCGCCGCAACCCACCACCGCCGGAATCCCGAGCTCGCGCGCGATGATCGCCGCGTGGCAGGTGCGGCCGCCGCGGTTGGTGACGATCGCCGAGGCGCGCTTCATCACCGGCTCCCAGTTCGGATCGGTCATGTCGGTGACCAGCACGTCGCCGGGCTGCACGCGCTCCATCTCGCTCGCGTCGCCCACGATCCGCACCGGGCCGGCGCCCACCTTCTGTCCGATCGCCCGCCCGCTGGCGAGCACGTCGGAGGTGGCCTTCAGCCGGAACTTCAGCTGCCTGCCGTCGTGCTGCGACTTCACCGTCTCGGGGCGCGCCTGAAGGATGTAGAGCTTGCCGTCGACGCCGTCGCGGCCCCACTCGATGTCCATCGGGCGACCATAGTGCCGCTCGATGATCACCGCGTAGCGCGCGAGCTCGACGACCTCGTCGTCGCCGAGCGAGTAGCGGGTGCGCTGCTCGATCGGGGTGTCGACCGTCCGCACGCTGCGCCCGGTGCCGCCCGCCGGATCGAACTCCATCTTGACGAGCTTGGAGCCGAGCTGGCGCCGGATGATCGGCATGCGGCCGGCCGCGAGCATCGGCTTGTGGACGTAGAACTCGTCCGGGTTCACCGCGCCCTGGACAACGGTTTCGCCGAGCCCGTAGGCCGCCGTGACGAAGACCACGTCGGGGAAGCCCGACTCGGTGTCGATGGTGAACATCACCCCCGAGGCGCCCAGGTCGGAGCGAACA
>JBJOKE010000017.1:0-121512 GCA_046046245.1 Pseudomonadota bacterium
GAAGGGCGGCGGGCGACCGACCGCGCCCTGCGCCGACGGCCCGCGAGAGCCGGGGCCGGCGGCGCGCGCGTCGGCATGCATCGCGGCCGGCGGGAGGCCGGACGACACGCTCGTCGCCCCCGGTCGCTGCGCGGCGCCGGTTCCGGGCGCCGCCCCCGCAGCGGGCGGCCTAGACGGCGGTGCGCCGCCGGCTGGAGGCCTCGACGGCGGTGCGCCGCCTGCCGGCGGTCGCGGCGTGCTCACGGCTCCTTGCCCTTCACCATCAGCCCGACGCGGCCGGCACCTGCGGCGCGCACCTGGTCCATCAGCTTCAGCACGTCGCCGTAGGGCACCTTCTGGTCCGCGGCGATCAGCACCGCGAGCTTGTCCGGCTCGCCGAAGCCCTTGAGCGTCGGCGCGATGTCGCGCTCGCCGATCGTGCGGTCGAACTGCTGCGGCATGTTGCGCGTGACCAGCCGGATCTCGCCGCCCGCGGCGAGCCGGATCTCCACCAGCGCGTCGGGCGGCGTCGAGCTCTGCCCGACGCTGGGCACCTCGATCTGCCCGGGCGGCATCAGCGGCGCGGTGACCATGAAGATCACCAGCAGCACCAGCATCACGTCGATGTACGGCACGACGTTGATCTCGGCGACGAAGCGGCGCCGGCCGCCGCGGCGGGACGAGGAGACGGAGGGCATCGCGGTCTCCCGGGCCTCAGCGCACCTGGCGCTGCAGGATGTTCGAGAACTCCTCGACGAAGGTGTCGAAGCGGTTCGACAGCCGCTCCACGTCGTAGGCGAAGCGGTTGTAGGCGACGAAGGCCGGGATCGCGGCGAACAGGCCGATCGCGGTGGCGACCAGCGCCTCGGCGATGCCGGGTGCCACCGCCGCGAGCGTCGCCTGCTTGACGTTCGCCAGGCCGCGGAACGAGTTCATGATTCCCCAGACCGTGCCGAACAGGCCGATGTAGGGGCTGACCGAGCCGGCCGAGGCCAGGAACGCGAGGCTCGACTCGAGCGCGTCCATCTCCCGCTGGTAGGACGCGCGCATCGCCCGGCGCGCGGACTCGAGCATCGCGTTCGGATCGCCGGGCTTCTGCTGGCGGCTCTTCAGGAATTCGCGCATGCCCGACTCGAAGATCCGGGCGAGCGGGCCGTGGTCGCCGGGCTGCTCGCTGGTGCGCGCATAGAGCGCGTTCAGGTCGGCGCCGCGCCAGAAGTCGGACTCGAAGCGGTCCGTGGCCTCGCGCGCGGCACGCACCTGGAACCACTTCCGGAAGATCACGGTCCAGGAGGCGATCGAGATCGCGAGCAGGCCGGCCATCACGCCCTGCACCAGGATGCTGGCGTTGGTCACCAGCGAGAGGATCGACATGTCGTTGTTCATGGGGCTCCCAGCGTGTCGAGCAGCCGCTTCGGCAGCGGCGCGGGGCGGCCGCTCGCGCGATCCATCACCGCCACGCGCACGATCGCCTCGGCGAGCGGTCCGCCGTCGTCGTCGACCCGGCGCGTGCGCTGGGCGAGCCGCAGCGACGCGCGCCGCGCCTCGACGATCTCGAGGTCGACGTCGAGCAGGTCGTCCAGCCGTGCGGGCCGCCGGTACCGGATGTCGATCTCGCTGACGACGAACTGCAGGCCCTGCATGGCCATCGCGTCGTGGCGCTCGCCGAGCGTACGCAGCCAGTCGCTGCGGGCGCGCTCCATCCAGCGCAGGTACGTCGCGTGGTAGACGATGCCGCCGGCGTCGGTGTCCTCGTAGTAGACGCGCACGCGCAGGCTGAAGCGGCGGACCTCGGTCATCGGTCCGATTCTACCAAGCGCGGCGCGGCCGCCCGTCAGCGCACCGGTGCGGGCAGCACCGACCACGCGCCCCAGAGCACGAGGGCCGCGAGCGCGATCGCCGCGGCCGCGCGCGGCGGCGCCTGGCGCCGGAACTCGTCCGCGTCGAACTTCTCGGACAGCACCATGCCCATCAGGAAGCCGCCGGCCAGGCCTCCGAGGTGTGCGGCGTTGTCGATGAAGCCGGCGGTGAAGCCCATGAACAGCGAGAAGCCGACGAAGCCCAGCATCGACGAGCGCATCGAGGCGACCAGCCCCGGCGGCAGCTTGTTGGCCTTGGTCGAGATCGCCGCGAGCAGGCAGCCCACCACGCCGAAGATCGCGCCCGACGCCCCGATCGACACGCCGGTGCGCGCGGAGAAGAAGAGGCTCGCCATCGAGCCCGCCAGTCCGGCGACCAGGTAGATCAGCAGCAGCTGCCAGTTGCCGTAGAAGCGCTCCGCGAGCCGCCCGGTGTCCCGCAGCGCCCACATGTTGAAGCCGAGGTGCAGCACCCCGCCGTGCAGGAAGGTTGCCGACAGCAGGCGCCACGGCTGCTCGAGGGTCAGCGGCAGGTAGTTGCCGCCCCACATCGCGAGCTCGACCGCGCTCGGCGTGATCGGCGACAGGCCGGTGGCGACGTTGAGCAGCCAGACCGCGACGTTCAGCACGATCAGCGTGGGCGTGACCCAGGTCCGCGGCGTGGCCTCGTGCAGGCGCCAGATGAACTCGTCGTGATCGACCGGCGCGCTCATCTCGTCCCCGCGCCGCCGGCGTCGTCGAACAGGTCGCCGGCCGCGCCGCGACCCGGCTGCGCGAGACCGAAGTGCCGCCATGCGCTCGCGGTGGCGATGCGGCCCCGCGGCGTGCGCTGCAGGTAACCCTGCTGGATCAGGTAGGGCTCGAGCACGTCCTCGATGGTGTCGGCCGCCTCGCCGATCGCGGCGGCGACGTTGTCCAGGCCCACCGGCCCACCCGAGAACTTCTCGAGCACCGCGAGCAGCAGCTTGCGGTCCATCGTGTCCAGGCCGACGCGGTCGACGTCGAGCATCGTCAGCGCCTTGTCCGCGATCACGGCGTCGACGTGGCCCGTGCCCTTGACCTCGGCGTAGTCGCGCACGCGGCGCAGCAGGCGGTTCGCGATCCGCGGCGTGCCGCGCGAGCGCTTCGCGATCTCGCGCGCGCCGCCCTCGTCGACCGGCGCCTGCAGCAGCGCGGCCGATCGGGTCACGATCCTCGTCAGGTCGTCGACGTCGTAGAACTCGAGCCGCGCGACGATGCCGAACCGGTCGCGCAGCGGATTGGTCAGCATGCCGGCGCGCGTGGTCGCGCCCACCAGCGTGAAGGGCTGCAGGTCGAGCTTGATCGAGCGCGCGGCCGGGCCCTCGCCGATCATGATGTCGATCTGGAAGTCCTCGAGGGCCGGGTAGAGGATCTCCTCGACGACCGGGCTCAGCCGGTGGATCTCGTCGATGAAGAGGACGTCGTTCTTCTCGAGGTTGGTGAGCAGCGCGGCGAGGTCGCCCGGGCGTTCGAGCACGGGGCCCGAGGTCTGGCGCAGGTTCACGCCCATCTCGGCCGCGACGATGTGCGCCAGCGTGGTCTTGCCGAGGCCCGGCGGCCCGAACAGCAGCACGTGGTCGAGCGCCTCCCGGCGCTTCCTCGCGGCCGCCACGAAGATGTCGAGCTGTTCCCGGATCCGTGGCTGGCCGACGTAGTCGGCGAGGGATTTCGGCCGCAGCGCGCGCTCGACCGCCTCCTCGGCCGGCGAGGCCGGCGACGGCGCGATCAGGCGGTCGTGTTCGATCATCCGGTCATTCTATCGGAGCGGCGCGGCCGGCCTCTTCGCGTGCGCGAGGCCGCCCGGGCCGCGCGCCTCAGGCCGCCGCGGTCGCGCCGTCGGACGCGAGGACCGCGCCGTCCGGCCCGACCGCGAGCCACGGCAGCCCGGTGCGCCCGAGGTAGGCCGGTGCGTCGGCCTCGAGCAGCATCGCGATCGTCGTGTAGCCGCCGGCTGCCACCGCGACCGGCGCGACCACCGTGACCGAGCGCCAGTGCTGCACCGACCGGCCGGTCCGCGGGTCGAGGACGTGGCAGTGGCGGACGCCGTCGACCTCGAAGAAGCGCTCGTAGTCGCCGCTGG
This sequence comes from Pseudomonadota bacterium, assembly GCA_046046245.1. Lineage (GTDB taxonomy): Bacteria > Pseudomonadota > Gammaproteobacteria > Burkholderiales > Burkholderiaceae_E > UBA4615. The sequence goes on from JBJOKE010000017.1 coordinate 3,940, forward strand.
TGCAGACCGCGCCGTCGCGGAGCTCGAAGCGCGCGACGGTCCCGGCCGGGTCGCGCGGGTCGCGCACGCCGATCGACCACGGCGCGCCGTCGGGCCGCGGGCCCACCGCGCGCAGGTCGCCGCCGAGGTCCACGAAGCCGTGGCGTGCGCCCGCGGCCGCGAGCGCGGCGGCCGCGCGGTCGGCTGCGTATTCCTTGCCGAAGCCGCCGAAGTCGAGCTCCATGCCCGCGCGCGGCAGCCGCACGCCCTGCGCGTCGAGCTCGACACCCGCCCAGCCGATCAGCGGCCGCAGGGCCTCGATCGCGGCGTCGTCGGGGACGATGCCGCGGCGGAAGTCCCAGGCCCGGCGCAGCACGCCCGAGGTCGCGTCGAAGCGGCCGCCGCTGTCGGTCCACAGCGCATGGGCATAGCCGAGCAGTGCGCGCGTCTCGTCGTCGACGGGCACGGGCGCGCAGCCGGCCGCGCGGTTGATCGCGGCGATCACGCTGTCGTCGCGGTAGCGCGAGTACTTCGCCTCGATCCGCCGCACCTCGTCGATCGCGGCCTGCGCCCAGCCGCGCGCGCGCGCCTCGTCGGGCGCGCAGAGGCGGACCTCGCAGCGGCTGCCCATCGCGTCGAATCCGATGCCGAAGGCGTCGTGCATCGGCCGATGCTCGTGGCTCAGAAGAGGTGCGTCAACCCGACCTGCAGGATCGTCGCGCGCAGCGGCGCGAGGCCCGCCGTGCCCGGGCCGCCGAGCCGCCACGCGCCGCGCTGCTCGTAGTGCTCGAGCTTCACGTCGACGAGGTTCGAGCGGTCGATCGCCTTCTGCACGCGCAGCCCGATCGAGCCCGCACCGAACGCCGACAGCCGCGCGTCGGGCGATCGCAGGCCGCCGGGGTCGGCGAGGTAGCCGGGCGGGAAGGGCTCGCCCAGCACCGGGTCGTAGACCGGGCCGTAGAAGAAGCCGGCCGCGCCCTGCGTGTAGTAGCGCAGCGAGGGCGTGAGCGTCCAGCCGCCCGCGAGCGGCTGCACCCATTCGCCGGTCAGCGTCTGCGAGCGCACGTCCCAGCTGTCGGCGTACGCGCGCCAGCCGAGCCGCAGCGTCGCGCCCAGCGACTCGAGGTGATGGTTCCAGCGGATCTGCAGCGCGGTCTGCGTGCGTTCCCTCGGCCGGCGGTCCAGCGACTTGTACGGGTCCGAGTAGTAGCCCTCGCCGCGTGCATGGGTCAGGGTCACCTGGATCACGTCGACCGGCGTCAGCACCTGGGTGACGCCCAGCAGCAGGTCGCTCGTGCGACGGCGCTCGTCGACGACGACGCGGTTGACCGGATCGATCCGGTCCTCGGACCGGCCGATGCCGAAGGCCCAGGTACGGTTCGCGTCGTCGCTGGTCAGCGTGCCGCGCAACGACAGCGCCCGCGACCGGTAGTCGTGTTCGCTCGAGCCTGCCGCGCCGACGCCGATCGATGCACGGTCCCAGAACCGCGTCACGCGAAGCTCGCCGTAGCGGCGCTCGTCGCTCATCCGCGAGGCGCTCGACACCGACGTGTGCCAGCGCGGCGATGCACCCGAGACCGAGTCGAGGCCGGCGGTGCCCTCGACGCTCCAGCGTCCGCCCACGGGCAGCTTCAGGCCCACGGTCGGCGAGTCCACGCGGATCCGCTTCAGGCCGGGCTGCGAATCCTGGTAGTGCATCCAGCGCACGTCGAGCTGCGCGCGTTCCGGCGGGGCCTGCGCGGCGGCCTGCGGCGCGATGCCCGGCAGCGCGAGCGCGGCCGCGAGCAGCGCGGGCGCCGCGGACCGGGCGGGGCGGGTATCGTCCACCGGGCGCTCAGTTGCAGCCGCAGCCGCCGCCGCCGATGCCGGAGCCGCCCGACGAGGCTTCCCTGCTCGTGTGCACCTGGTCGGCGAAGCGGCTCTCCGGCGTCGCCTCGAAGCCCATCTCGGGCCGCGCGAGCTCGCCCTTGCGCCAGGGCTCGACGGGACCGAGACCGGCGCAGCCGGCCAGCAGCGCGGCGAGCCCCGCGAGCAGCAGCGTGCGCGTCACGCCGACCCCGGCAGCGCGCCGCGCTCGTGCAGCGCGCGGCGCAGCGTGGCTTCGAGCACCTCCCGGTCCTCGTCGCGGAAGCCGGCGTGGACCGAGACCACGCGACCGTCGCCGCCGATCAGCACCGCGGTGGGCATGGTGCGTACGCCGAAGCGACGGGCCGACTCGCCCGACGCGTCGTAGGCGACCGTGAAGCCGACCGGATGCTCGGCGAGGAAGCGGCGTGCGGGCTCGGGCCTCGCGTCGAGGTTGAGCGCGACGACGTCCAGGCCGTGCGCGGCATACCGGGCGTGCATCGCCTGCATCCAGGGGAACGAGCGTCGGCAGGGTGCACACCAGGAGGCCCAGAAGTCCAGCCACACCACGCGGCCGCGGCGCGCCGCGAGGCTCGAGTCGCCGGCGTCGGTGCGCAGCGCCAGCTCGGGCACGGGCGAGCCCGAGGGCAGCGCGTCGGCGAGCATCGGCCGCAGCGCGAGGCCGGCGACGGTCAGCGCACCGATCCGCAACAGCCAGTGGCGGCGCTCGCCGGGCGGCGTGGCGTGTTCGGGCAGGCGGGGCGGAGGCAGCGGACGGGGCATGGTCGGACCGTACGGCGGGGCGGGTTCGGCGCGGACGGATCCGCCCGATCCCGACGATGGTCGGACGCGGCGCGCACGGGTCGCGCCGGCAGGCCGACGGACGGTCGCCGGACACGGACGGGCGTGTTCCGGGGTGGGCGCAACGGGGTCGGCGCCGACCCGCAGGCGTGGCGCCTCGGGCCGACGGCCGTCGGCCCTCGGGGACGCGTGTCAGCCGCGCGCGAGCAGCTTCAGCGCCTGCTTGATGCCGTCGGAGACGGTCGCGTCGGGCGGCAGCTGCCTGGCTGCGACCGTCGCCTCGCGCTCGGAGTAGCCGAGCGACAGCAGTGCCCGCAGGATGTCGGCCGCGTGGTCCGGGACGGCGGCGGCGCCGGCCACCGCGGGCAGCTCGGCGCCGAGCTTGCCCTTGAGCTCCAGCAGCAGCCGCTCGGCGGTCTTCTTGCCGATGCCGGGCACCTTCACCAGCCGGCCGGCCTCCTGCATCGTGACCGCCTGCGCGAGGTCGGGGACCGACATCCCGGACAGCACCGCGAGCGCGGTCCGCGGCCCCACGCCCGAGATCCGGATCAGCGCGCGGAACGCCGTCCGCTCGCCCTCGGTGAGGAACCCGTAGAGCAGCTGCGCGTCCTCGCGCACGACGAAGTGGGTGAGCAGCACGACCTTCTCGCCGGCGTGCGGCAGGTCGTAGAAGGTGCTCATCGGCACGTCGACCTCGTAGCCCACGCCGTGGACGTCGACGAGCACCGTGGGCGGCGCCTTCGACAGCAGCACGCCGGACAGTCGTCCGATCACGAGTGCACCAGCCTTCCGCGCCGCACGCGCGCGCCGCGGCGGGCGAGCACGGTCGGCGCCGCATGCGCGGCCGCGCCGGCGACCAGGGTCTCGACGAGCGAGGCCGCCTGCGCCTGGCAGGCCGCGCAGGCGAGCGCGTCGGCCGCGTCCTTCGACGGCGTGCCGGGCAAGGCCAGCAGCCGAACCACCATCGCCTGCACCTGCTGCTTGGTCGCGCGGCCGTAGCCGACGACCGCCTGCTTGATCTGCATCGGGGTGAACTCCGCCACCGGCAGTCCCGCGGTGGCCGCCGCGCAGATCGCGGCGCCGCGCGCCTGGCCGAGCAGCAGGGTGGACTGCGGGTTCACGTTGACGAAGACCTTCTCGACGGCGGCCGACTGCGGCCGGTACTCGGCGATCACCTCGCGCAGCTGCGCGTAGATGGTCGCCAGGCGCGCGGGCAGTTCGCCGTCGGGCACGCGGATCACGCCGCTCGCCACGTAGGCGATCCGGCCCGCCGGGTGCCGCTCGACGATGCCGAAGCCGGTCAGCCGCAGCCCGGGGTCGATGCCGAGGATCCGTTCCATCGACACGGATGATACGCGGGGCCGCGCGGCCGACCGGCCGCGCGGGCCGTCAGTGCCGGAAGTGCCGGACGCCGGAGAACACCATCGCCACGCCGCGCTCATCGGCCGCCGCGATGACCTCCTCGTCGCGCACCGAGCCGCCGGGCTGGATCACCGCGACCGCGCCCGCGTCGACCACCACGTCCAGGCCGTCGCGGAACGGGAAGAACGCATCGGAGGCGACCACCGAGCCGGCGAGCGTGAGCGACGCGTTCTCGGCCTTGATCGACGCGATGCGCGCCGAGTCGATCCGGCTCATCTGGCCGGCGCCCACGCCCAGCGTGCGGCCGCCGCCGCAGAAGACGATCGCGTTCGATTTCACGAACTTCGCGACCCGCCAGGCGAACAGCAGGTCGCGCAGCTGCTCGGCGGTGGGCGCGCGCCTCGTGACCACCTTCAGCCCCTCGGGCTCGAGGTTCCACTCGTCCGGGGTCTGCACCAGCAGGCCGCCGCCCACGCGCTTGAGATCGACGTGGTTCGGCGCACGCGCGATCGGGATCTCCAGCAGCCGCACGTTCTGCTTGGAGGCGAACACGCGGCGCGCGGCCTCGTCGAAGGCCGGGGCGATCAGCACCTCGACGAACTGCTTCGAGACCTGCTCGGCCGCCGCGCCGTCGAGCGTCCGGTTGAACGCGATGATCCCGCCGAAGGCCGAGGTCGGATCGGTGGCGAAGGCCTTCGCATAGGCATCGCCGCAGCTCGTGCCGATCGCCGCGCCGCAGGGGTTCGCGTGCTTGACGATCACGCAGGCCGCCTCGTCGAAGGTCTTCACGCACTCCCACGCGGCGTCCGCGTCGGCGATGTTGTTGTACGAGAGCTCCTTGCCCTGCAGCTGCCGGTAGTGGGCGAGGGTGCCGGTGGCCGGAGCCGTGTCGCGGTAGAACGCCGCGCCCTGGTGCGGGTTCTCGCCGTAGCGCATCGGCTGCACCCGCTCGAACTGCATCGTGAGCGTCTGCGGGAACGCGTCGCGGCCGCCGTCGGCGCGCACGCCGCCCAGCCAGTTCGCCACCGCGCCGTCGTACTGCGCGGTGTGCGCGAACACCTTGCGCGCGAGCTCGAAGCGGGTCGGGTGGCTGACCGCGCCGTGCTCGCGGATCTCGGCGAGCACGCGGCGGTAGTCCTTCGGATCCACCACCACCGCCACGCCGTCGTGGTTCTTCGCGGCCGCGCGCAGCATCGCCGGGCCGCCGATGTCGATGTTCTCGATCGCGTCCTCGAGCGTGCAGTCGAGCCGCGCGACGGTCTGCTGGAACGGGTAGAGGTTCACCACCAGCAGGTCGATGCGGTCGATGCCGTGCGCCTCGATCGCCGCCATGTGCTCGGGCGAGTCGCGCCGCGCGAGCAGGCCGCCGTGCACCTTCGGGTGCAGCGTCTTCACGCGGCCGTCGAGCATCTCGGGAAAGCCGGTGTAGTCGGAGACCTCGGTGACGGCGATGCCCGACTGCTGCAGCAGCTTCGCGGTGCCGCCGGTGGACAGCAGCTTCACGCCGAGCGCGACGAGCTGCGAGGCGAGCTCGACGACCCCCTCCTTGTCCGAGACGCTGATGAGGGCGCGTTCGACGCGGTGCATGGTGGTTCCTCTCTCCCTGGGGCGGCCGTTCAGAGCAGGCCGTAGTGCTGCAGCTTCTTGCGCAGCGTGTTGCGGTTGATGCCGAGCATCTCGCTCGCGCGCAGCTGGTTGCCGTGCGCCTGTCGCATCACCACCTCGAGCATCGGTCGCTCGACCGAGGCGAGGACCATGTCGTAGATCGCGCTCGGCCGCGCGCCCTCGAGGTCCCGGAAGTAGCGCTCGAGGCTGCGGGTCACCGCCTGGTCAATGGACTGCGATTCGGTCGTCTGCATGGTCGAGATAGTCGTCGAGCAGGGCGAGCTGGACCTCGGGGCGCTCGGCGCGGTTGATCGCGTCGCGCAGCCGCGCGGCGTCGCCGCGCGCGGTCGGGTCGTCCTGCAGAGGGTCGGCGAGGCCGGCTCGGACGGCGGCGAAGCGCCGGTCCTCGCACCAGCCGTCGATGTACCAGCCGATGTGCTTGCGGGCGATGCGCGGGCCCTGGTGCTCGCCGTAGAACGCGTAGTGGTCGAGCAGGTGCCCGCGCAGCACCGCGCGGATCTCGGAGAGCGACGGCGGCGGCAGCAGCGCGCCGGTCGCGAGGAAATGGGCGACCTCGCGGAAGATCCACGGGCGTCCCTGGGCGGCCCGGCCGATCATCACCGCATCGGCGCCGGTGCGCGCGAGCACGAGCGCGGCCTTGGCCGGCGAGTCGACGTCGCCGTTGGCGACCACCGGCACGCGGACTGCCTGCTTGACCCGGGCGATGGTCTCGTACTCGGCCTCGCCGGTGAACGCGTCGGCGCGGGTGCGGCCGTGCACGGTGATCATCGCCGCGCCGGCGGCCTCGAGGTCGCGCGCGAGCGCGGGCGCGTTGCGCCGCGACCGGTCCGGGCCGGTGCGGATCTTGACGGTGACCGGCACGTCGACGGCGGCGGCCACGGCCTCGACGATCGCGATCGCGAGGGGCTCGTCGGCCATCAGTGCCGAGCCGGCCGCGACGTCGCAGACCTTCTTCGCCGGGCAGCCCATGTTGATGTCGACGACCTGCGCGCCGCGGTCGACGTTGAAGCGCGCGGCCTCGGCCATCATCGCCGGGTCGGCGCCGGCGATCTGGACGGCCACCGGCGCGGGCTCGCCGTCGTGGTTCAGCCGGCGGGCGGTCTTCACCGTCGCCCACAGTCGCGGGTTCGAGGCGGCCATCTCCGAGACCGCGTAGCCCGCGCCCATCGCCCGGCACAGCTGCCGGAACGGACGGTCCGTCACGCCGGCCATGGGCGCGACGAAGACGGTGTTGGGCAACCGGTGCGGGCCGAGGTTCATGTCGGAGGGGGCACGCGTCGCGCTGGCGCGTGCGACCGGGCTGAGGGGAGCCAGGGGGGAGCGGATTCTAGCGCCATTCGGCCTGCACAAGAAGCAGGCAGCGGGAGCCCGTTCCACGTCGTCGATGCGGTGAGCGCATGCTCTCGCCACGGGCCGCGCCGCGCGCGGGCGCGGGCCGCGGACCGCGGGACGCCCCGCACCGCGCTCGCCGGCCGGCGCGTCAGCGGTGCCCGAACATCAGGTGCGTGGCGAGCGGCCGGCGCAGCGGCGGCAGCAGGTCGAGGGCCGCGAGCACCGGCGACTGCAGCGGCCGCGCGAGCGGCCAGGTGAAGCTCGCCGCCATCAGGTCGGTCAGGGCGATCGTGACCGTCCGGTCGAGGCGGCGACCGCGCCGCCAGCCGTCGAGGGCTGCCGGCAGCGGCGCGCCGCGCAGCGCCACCGGGGCGAGCGCGTCGGCGAGCTCGAACGCGTCGCGCAGCCCGAGATTCAGGCCCTGGCCGGCCACCGGGTGCAGCGACTGCGCGGCATTGCCGATCCAGGCCTCGTGCGGGCCGGCCGTCGCGCGACGCGCGCGACGGACGAGCGGTGCGACCGCGAGCGCTCCCTCGATGCGCAGCGGGCCGAGCGCGTCGCCGAAGCGCTGCCGCAGCTCGTCCGACAGCGTGTCCGGGTCGGTGGCACGGCGCGCGTCGCAGCGGTCCGCGCTGCCGCACCACACGATCGTCCATCGGCCCGACTCGGGCAGCGGCAGCAGCGCGAGCGGGCCCTCGGGCGTGAAGCGCTCGAACGCGGTGCCGGCGAGCGCGGACGGCGCCTGCGGCGCCACGACCTCGCCGAGCAGCGCGCTCTGGCCGAACTCGCGGGTGTCGGCGTCCGCGCCCGCGTCGCCCTCGGCGTGCACCGCCAGCGCCTCGGGGGCACCGCCGTCGGCCGGCGCGAAACGATGCAGGCGTGCGGCCGCGCGCAGCGCCTGCAGCAGCGGCCCGTAGCGCACCACGTGGCCGAGTGCCGGCACCCGCAGGTCGTCGGCGACGATCCGCGTCCGGCCGGCGTGGCCGCGCATCGACACCTCGACCCGGGCGATCCGCCCCGCGGCGGGCAGCGTCGCGACGCGGGCGAGCAGCTGCGCGGTGCCGTGCGACAGCGCGAGCGTGCGGGCCGCGAGCGCCGGCGGCACCGGCCCGTCGTCGCCGGGTGCGGGGTCGAGCGCGATCCGCGACGCGGGCACGCCGCGGCGCACGGCGAACAGCGCGAACGCGAGGGCGACGGGGCCGGCGCCGACGACGCGCCAGCGGGCGGTCGGTGCGGCCGCGTTCATCGCGCCCGCATCAGCGCCTCGATCTCGGTCGCCGCCTTCGGCACGTCGCCGGTGATGATCTCGCAGCCGCTCTCGGTGACGACCGCGTCGTCCTCGATCCGGATGCCGATGTCGCGGTAGGCCGCGGGCACGTCGTCGGCCGCACGCACGTAGAGGCCCGGCTCGACGGTCAGGACCATGCCGGGCTGCAGCACGCGCCAGGGCTTCTCGCCTCCGGACGGCGCGGCCTCGCCGGGCTCGCGGTAGGTGCCGCAGTCGTGCACGTCCATGCCCAGCCAGTGACCGGTGCGGTGCATGTAGAAGCGCCGATAGGCGCCGCTCTCCAGCACGCCGTCGAGCGAGCCCTCGAGCAGCTTCGCATCGATCATCCCCTGCGCGAGCACACGCACCGCCGCGTCGTGCGGATCGGTGAAGCGCGCGCCCGGCCGGGTCGCCGCGATCGCCGCGGCCTGCGCGGCGAGCACCACGTCGTAGAGCTCGCGCTGCGGGCCGCTGAAGCGGCCGTTGACCGGCCAGGTGCGCGTGATGTCCGACGCATAGCAGTCGAGCTCGCAGCCCGCGTCGATCAGCAGCAGGTCGCCGTCGACCAGCACCGCGTCGTTCTCGCGGTAGTGGAGCACGCAGGCGTTGCGCCCGCCGGCGACGATCGACCCGTAGGCCGGGAACTGCGAGCCGCCGCGGCGGAACTCGTGCAACAGCTCGGCCTCGATCTCGTACTCGCGCCTGCCCGGGGCGGTGGCGCGCATCGCGCGGACGTGCGCGGCGGCCGAGATCCGGGCGGCGCGGCGCATCGTCCCGAGCTCGGTCGCGTCCTTGACGAGGCGCATCTCGTCGAGCAGCGCGCGGACGTCCCAGGCCGCCGTCGGCGCGGTCACGCCCGCACGCGCCTGCGCGCGGACGTCGGCCAGCCAGCGGGCGAGCGCGGCGTCGTCCGCCGGCTGGCCGAGTGCGGTCCAGACCGCCGGCGCGTCGGCGAGCAGCGCCGGCAGGTCGGCGTCGAGCTGCCCGAACGAGCGCGCCTCGTCGAAGCCGAAGCGGATCGCGGCAGCCTCGGGGCCCCAGCGGAAGCCGTCCCAGATCTCGCGTTCCTCGTTCTTGTCGCGGCAGAAGAGGATCGTGCGCGGCTCCGCGCCGCGCGCGTCGATCACCACCACCGCCTCCGGCTCGGGGAAGCCGCTCAGGTACCAGAAGTAGCTGTCGGGACGGTACGGGTAGGTGGTGTCGCGGTTGCGGGGCACCTCCGGCGCCGTGGCGATCACGGCGACGCCGCCGCCGCGGGCGCGGATCGATTCGGCGAGGCGCCGGCGGCGCGAGATGTGGGGGGCGATGTCGGTCATGGGCGGTGTCCCAGTGAGGCGTCGAGGTCGGCGAGGCGCTGCGGCGTGCCCACGTCGACCCAGCGGCCGAGGTGGCGCTCGGCGCCGGCACGGCCGGCGGCCGCGGCCGCGCGCAGCAGCGGGGCGAGCTTCGCGGGCGCGCCGCGGGTGATCCCGTCGAAGAGGGCGGGGCGGTAGATGCCGATGCCGGCGAAGGTCAGGCGGCGGGCATCGCCGGTCGGCGCGTCGACGAGTCGGCCCGACTCCAGGCCGAAGTCGCCGCCCGCGTTGTGGTCGGGGTTGTCGACCAGCACGCACCAGGCGTCCCAGCCGCAGCCCTCGAGCTGGTCGGCGATCGGGCGCGCACGCGCAGGCGACCAGTCGCACCAGACGTCGCCGTTGACGACGAGGAAGGGCGCCTCGCCCAGCCACGGCAGCGCGTTGGCGATGCCGCCGGCGGTCTCGAGCGCCGTGGCCTCGGGCGAGTGCCGGATCCGCAGCCCCCAGGCCGAGCCGTCGCCGAGCGCGCGCTCGATCTCGTGGCCGAGCCAGGCATGGTTGACCACCACGTCCCGGATGCCGGCTGCCGCGAGCCGCTCGAGGTGCCAGGCGATCAGCGGCCGGCCGCCGACGGGCAGCAGCGGCTTGGGGCAGGTGTCGGTCAGCGGCCGCATCCGCTCGCCGCGGCCCGCCGCCAGGATCATCGCCTTCATCGCAGCGCCGCCCGCGGGATCGTCAGAAGGTGTAGCCGACGCCCGGGGCCTCGCCCTCGATGCGGTCGACGAGCCGCGCCAGCGGTGCGAGCGCGCCGTAGCGTCGCGCGGCGTCCCGGACGTAGCGCAGCACCAGCGGCAGGTCGGCGAGGTAGCGGTCCTTGCCGTCGCGGTGGTACAGGCGCGCGAAGATGCCCAGCACCTTCAGGTGCCGCTGCAGCCCCATCCATTCGAAGTCGCGGTAGAAGTCGCCGAACTCGGCCGGCATCGGCAGCCCGGCCCTGCGCGCGCGCTCCCAGTGACGGATCGCCCAGTCGAGCACCTGCTCCTCGTCCCAGCTCACGTAGGCGTCGCGCAGCAGCGAGACCAGGTCGTAGGTGACCGGACCGACGACCGCATCCTGGAAGTCCAGGATGCCGGGATTGCGCTCGCCCGGCAGCAGCATCAGGTTGCGCGAGTGGTAGTCGCGGTGCACGTGCACCCGCGGCTGCGCCAGCACGTTCGCGAGGATCGACTCGAAGGCGGCCGCGAGCGTGTTCCGCTCGTCGTCCGACAGGGTGACGCCCTTGTGCTTCGCGACGTACCAGTCCGGGTAGAGCTGCAGTTCGCGCAGCAGCAGCGCTCGATCGTAGGGCGGGAAGTCGTCGGGGCGGCCGGCCGTCTGCATCGCGACCAGCGCGCGCGAGGCGTCGGCGTAGAGCGCAGGGGCAGTCGAGGCGTCGAGCACCGACAGGTAGGTGACCGAGCCGAAGTCCTCGAGCAGCAGGTAGCCGTTCCGGACGTCGGCGTCGAGCACCCTCGGCACGCTGACCCCGCCGCGGCCGAGGACCTCGGCGGCATGCACGAAGGGGCGGACGTCCTCGAGGGGGGGCGGTGCGTCCATCGCGACCAGCGTGCCGCCCGGGGCGCCTCCGGCGTCGACGCGGAAGTAGCGGCGGAAGCTGGCGTCGTTCGATGCGGGGCGCAGCGAGTCGAGGCGCAGCCCCAGGGTCGGCGGCAGCCCCTGGAGCCAGTCGCGGAGCGAGTCGAGTCGGGTGTCCATGCGGGTCCGGGTGGCTCCCTATAATACGGGATCGTGTCGCCGCGCCCCGGGGCGCCCCCGTTGCCGCCTCGAATGCGCCGCCGCCTCGTCCGCACCCGTCTTCTCGTCCTGCGCGCCGCGCTGGCGGCGCTCGCCGCGGCCGCGGCGGCGGGCGCGCGCGCGGACGACGGCGGGATGCGGCTCAGGCTGGAAACCGAGCTTCGCGAGAAGAGCCTGAGCGCCGACACGCCGCGGCCCACCTTCGCCCGCGGCGACGCCGTCGACGGCCGGCAGGGCCGCGAGACCACGCTCCAGGGGCGGGCCGAGATCCGGCGCGGCGGCACCGTCGTCCGCGGCGACCGGCTGACCTTCTACGAGGCCGACGACGAGGTCGTCGGCGTCGGCAACGTCCGCATCTCCCGCGAGGGCATGGTCTTCACCGGCCCGGAGCTCACGCTCAAGCTCGATGCCAACGAGGGTTCGTTCGCGTCCCCGAGCTACTTCCTGCCGCTCACCGGCGGCCGCGGCCAGGCCGCGCGCGCCGACTTCCTCGGCCGCGGCGAGGTCGCGCTGCACGAGGCGACCTACACCACCTGCAGGCCCGACGATCCGGACTGGTACCTGCGCGCCGAATCCTTCGGGATCGACCGCGAGGCGGACACGGGCACCGCGAGCTGGGCCACCGTCTACTTCAAGGACGTGCCCATCCTGAAGGCGCCCTGGCTGCAGTTCCCGCTCGGCGACGAGCGGCGCAGCGGCTTCCTCGCGCCGACGATGCTGACCTCGACGACCTACGGCTTCGGCGTCAGCGTCCCTTACTACTGGAGCATCGCCCCGAACCGCGACCTCACGCTGCTGGGCAACGTGACGACGCGGCGCGGCCTGCAGGTCGACGGGATCGCACGCTACCTGGAGACCACGGCCAGCGGCATCACGCGTTTCGGCTACAACCCCAAGGACCTGGACACCGGCACCTCGCGCTGGATGTTCGACAGCGTCCACACGTTCACGAACTGGGGCGGCTGGGCGGGCGGCTGGCTGCTGCGCGGCGTCTCGGACGAACGCTACTTCATCGACTACTCGCGGACGATCGTCCAGAGCGCCGAGCGCAGCCTGATGCGCAACGTGTTCGTCACGCGCGCGTTCGGCGACACCACGTTCACCGCGCGAGCGCTCGCCTTCCAGAACATCCTCGAGGCGCGGAACGCGCCGCCCTACGACCGCCTGCCGCAGCTCACCGCGGTCAACGCCAAGCGCGACCTCGCCGGCTTCGACGTGATCACGACGGCCGACGCGACCCAGTTCAGTCGCAGCCCGGTCTACCTGAACGGCGTCGCCCAGCCGTATGCCGAGGGCACGCGGGTGATCGTCAATCCGACGGTCGCGTATCCCTTCGCGGGTCCGGCCTGGTTCGTGACGCCGAAGGCCTCGCTGCACGCCACGTCCTACCGGCTCGAGTCGAACCCGTCGGGGCCGCTCGACATCGACCGGGTGCTGCCGACCTTCTCGGTGGACTCCGGGCTCGTCTTCGAGCGCGACGCGAAGCTCGGCAGTACCGCGATGACCCAGACGCTCGAACCGCGGCTGCTCTACGTCTACACCCCGTACCGCGACCAGAGCCGCATCCCGGTGTTCGATTCCAGCGTCGCGAACCTCAGCTTCGCGACGCTGTTCAGCGAGCAGCTCTTCGTCGGCGGCGACCGGATCGCCGACGCGAACCAGATCACCGCCGGCGCGCTGTCGCGCTTCATCGAACCCTCGACCGGCATCGAGGCGCTGCGCCTGGGGGTGGCGCAGCGGGTCTACTTCAACGACCAGCAGGTGACCATCCCCGGCGTACCCACGCGCAAGTACTCGCGCTCGGACGTGCTGTTCGTCGCATCGGGCAATCTCGGCGGCGGTCACAGCGTCGACGCGGGCATCCAGTGGTCGATCGCCGACGGCAACCTCCCGAGGGTCGGCGTCTCCTGGCGCTACTGGCCGTCCCACGACCACCTCCTCAATGTCGCGATCCGCTACCAGGAGAACGACTACGGTCAGATCGACACCTCGTGGCGATGGCCGATCGCCCGGCGCTGGAACGCGCTCGGGCGCGTCAACTACTCGTTCCTGAAATACGGCTACGACTCCGCCAAGCAGGCCTTCACCGACCTGCAGCCGCAGCTGCTCGAGGGGCTCGTCGGCTTCGAGTACCTGGCCGACTGCTGGACCACGCGCTTCGTCGCCCAGCGCTACGTGACGGCGACGTCGCAGCGGACCAGCGCGTTCTTCGTCCAGCTGGAGCTCAACGGCCTCGCCCGGATCGGGCTCGACCCGTTCGATATACTGACGCGCAACATCCCCGGCTACCGCCCGCCTTCGCAGCGGCCGATGACGCCGTCGAAATTCTTCGGATACGAATGAACACTCGCCGTTCGCCCGCGTGGATGCTCGCCGCGCTGCTGCTCGCGGCGGCACCGTCGCCGCATGCGCAGCTCCGCCTGCCCGGTCAGGGCGGTGTCGCGCCGGTCCTGCCCGCGGGCGCCGCGCCCGCACCGATGCCCACGCCGGCCGCTGGGGGCCGGTCGTCGTCGGAGCCGGCGCTGGTCGATCGGGTGGTGGCGGTCGTCAACAGCGAGGCCATCACCGCCCGCGAGCTCGACACGCGGACGCGTTCGATCCTCGCTCGGCTGCGCGGGCAGAACGTGCAGCTGCCGCCGATGGACGAGCTGCAGCGGCAGGTCCTCGAGCGGATGATCGTCGACCGTGCCGCGCAGCAGGCGGCCCGCGACGCCGGCATCCGGATCGACGACGCGGCCGTGGATCGCGCGGTCGCGCGGATCGCCGCCGACCAGAAGCTCAGCGTCGCGCAGTTGCGGCAGCGGATCGAGGGCGACGGCCTGAACTTCGCCGCCTTCCGCCAGGAGATCACCCACGAGATGGCGGTCGCGCGGCTGCGCGAGCGGGACATCGAGTCGAAGATCCAGGTCTCCGAGGCCGAGGTCGACGCGCTGCTGGCCGAACAGGCGGGCGGCACGGGCCCGGCCACCGAATACAACGTCGCGCAGATCCTGGTCCGCGTTCCCGACGGCGCGCCGCCCGATGTCGTCGAGCGACTGCGCGTGCGCGCCGAGGCGATCGCGCGAGAGGCGCGCGGCGGCGTCGACTTCGGCCGGCTCGCGGCCAACCTGTCCGACGGCAGCGACGCGATCACGGGCGGCGTACTCGGTCCCCGCACCGCCGACCGGCTGCCGCCGCTCTTCGTGCAGGCGGTCGAACCGCTGGCGCCGGGCGAGGTCGCGCCGGTGGTCCGCAGCCAGGCGGGCTTCCACGTGATCAAGCTCGTCGACCGCCGCAACGGCGGGCTCGGCAAGGCTGCCGGCGGGCCGGTGCGCCAGACCCGCGCCCGCCACATCCTCGTCCGGGTCGACGAGCTGAACGCGGAGTCCGAGGTGGTGCGTCGCCTGACCGAGATCCGCGGCCGGCTCGAGGCCGGCACGGTCACCTTCGCCGACATGGCGCGCCAGTACTCGAAGGATCCGACCGCCTTCAACGGCGGCGATCTCGGCTGGGTCTATCCCGGCGACACCGTGCCGGAGTTCGAGCGTGCGATGGACGAGCTCGAGCCCGGCAAGATCGCCGGCCCGGTGCGCACGCCCTTCGGCTACCACCTGATCGAGGTCGTCGAGCGCCGGACCGACGAGGCCTCGCCCGATCGGATCCGGGCGGCCGCGCGCAGCGCGCTTCGCGAGCGCAAGTCGGCCGAGGCGTACCAGGAGTGGCTCTCCCAGATCCGCTCGAGCGCCTACGTCGACCTGCGGCTCGACGAGCGGTGAAGCACGCGCCGCGCAAGCGCTTCGGGCAGCACTTCCTCACCGACGCGTCGGTCCTGCAGCGGATCGCCGACGCGGTCTCGCCGCGCGAGGGCGAGCGGATCGTCGAGATCGGACCCGGCCTGGGCGCGCTCACCGAGGTGCTGCTGCACCGGGTGCCGCGGATGGATGCGGTCGAGATCGACCGGGACCTGGTCGCGCGGCTGCGGCGGCGCTGGCCGGACACGCTCGCGGTCCACGAGGCCGACGCGCTGACCTTCGACTTCGGCGCGCTCGCGGCCGGTGGCCGGATCCGGCTCGTCGGCAACCTGCCGTACAACATCTCCAGCCCGCTGCTGATCGGCCTGCTCGCCCACCGCGCGTCGATCGTCGATGCGCACTTCATGCTGCAGAAGGAGGTGGTGGAGCGGATCGTCGCGCCGCACGGCGGTGCCGACTACGGCCGGCTGAGCGTGATGCTGCAGGCCTTCCACCATACCGAGCGGCTCTTCGACGTGCCGCCCGAGGCTTTCGATCCGCCGCCGCGCGTCGACTCGTCGGTGGTCCGGCTGCGGCCGCGGGCCGAGCCGCTCGTGAAGGACCGGGCGGCACTGGAGCGTCTGATGGCGGTCGCGTTCGGGCAGCGGCGCAAGATGCTGCGCGGGACGCTGTGGCCGTGGCTGCGGACGCAGGGGGTGGATCCGGAGGATCCGTCGCTGGGGCTGCCCGGGACGGCGCGGCCGGAGGGGATCCCGGTGGCGGTGTGGGCGCGCGTGGCGGACCGCTTGGTGGGCGCGGTTGCCGGCTAGGCTTTCGGCCGACAACCTCCCCCCAGGCGAACGCGCTCAGCGCTGGATCAGCTCGATCTTGTACCCGTCGGGATCCTGCACGAACGCGATGATCGTGGCGCCGCCCTTCACCGGCCCCGCCTCCCGGGTGATCGTCCCGCCCGCCGCCCGGATCTTCTCGCAGGCCGCCGCCACGTCCTCCATCTGCAGCGCGATGTGCCCGTAGGCCGTGCCGAGCTCGTACTGATCGACGCCGTGGTTGTAGGTCAGCTCGATCTCCGCCTGCTCCGGGTTCGAGCCGTAGCCCACGAAGGCGAGCGAGTACTTCTGCTCGGGCCGGTCCGTGGTGCGCAGCAGCTTCATGCCGAGCACGCGGGTGTAGAAGTCGATCGAGCGCTGCAGGTCTCCGACCCGCAGCATGGTGTGGAGCAGTCTCATTCGGGTGCCTCGGTCAGCTGAGCGTGAGGTCGTCGGGGAAGTCCTTGAGCTTGCGCCGAGCCGACTCGAAGCCGGGCAGCAACTCCTGGACCGTGGCCCAGAACCGCGGGCCGTGGTTCATCTCCTCGAGGTGCGCGAGCTCGTGGGCGATCACGTAGTCGACGATGTCGAGCGGGAAGTGCACCAGCCGCCAGTTCAGCCGCACCGAGCCGTCGGGCGCGCAGCTGCCCCAGCGGGTCCGTGCGGCCGACAGCGTCCAGCGGGTGGGCGCGCGTCCGAGGCGCTCGACGTAGAGCGGCAGTCGCTGAGCGAACAGCTCGCGGGCCCGGGCCTGCAGCCAGGCCTGCACCGCGTCGCGCATCTGGGAGGCGTCGGCACCCGGCGGCAGCGAGATCCGCAGCACCTCGCCGTCCAGCACCACCGCGGTCGAGCCCGAGCCCGCGAGCTGCATCGTCAGGTCGCGACCCAGGTAGGCGACCGTGCCGCCATCCTCCCAGCGCACCGACAGGCGCTCGCGGCGCTTCGCGTGCTCGCGCCACTCGACGAGCTTGCGCAGGATCCAGCGCTCCTTGTCGGCGAGCGCGGCGTCGATCTCGGTGAGCGTCACCCAACGCGGCGCGGTCACGCGCAGGCCGGTGTCGTCGACGTAGAAGCCGATCGTGCGGCGACGCGAGCGGCGCAGCTCGTACTCGACCGCATGGCCGCCGAGCGTGGCCACGCGCCGCCCGCGCGGCGGGGCGATGCGCGGCTCGACGGGCGGCACCGGCCGCAGCAGCGTCGGCGGACGCGGCGGCACATCGGGGTGCGGTGGCCGGGCGGGCGCCCGCGGCGGCAGGTCGGCCCAGGGCCGCGGGCTCGGCGCGCGCGGCGGGGCCGACGGCGGTGCGTCGAACAGCGGCAGCGTCAGCTGGAGCGCGGCGTCGCCCACCGCGCGGGCGAGTTCACGGAGTCGCTTCATGCAGGGCGGCGGCGGTTGGGCGGCTGCGATAGAGGTGGGGGCTGAGCCGGCGCATCTCGGTCTCGATCCAGCGCTCGACCTCGTCGTTGACCTCGTCCGGCGAGCGCCCCGCGGTCGGGATCGCGGGCCCGATCGACACGGTGATCAGTCCGGGCGTCTTCACGAAACGCTTCTTCGGCCAGCATTCGCCGGAGTTCACCGCGAACGGGATCACCGGCGCGCCGGTACGCACGGCGAGTCGTGCGCCACCGGTCTTGTACTTGCCCTGCGAGCCCGCCGGCGTGCGGGTGCCCTCGGGGAACATGATGATCCAGCGGCCCTCGTCGAGCTTGCGCTGTCCCTGCTTCACCACCGATTCGAACGCGTCCCGTCCCTGGCTGCGGTCGATGTGGATCATCTTCAGCAGCGCGATGCCCCAGCCGAAGAACGGGATCCAGAGCAGCTCGCGCTTGAACACGAAGCACAGCTCGCGGGGCATCCACGACACGTAGTAGAAGGTCTCCCAGGTCGACTGGTGCTTCGACAGCAGCACGGCCGGCCCGTCGGGAAGGTTTTCCCAGCCGCGGACCTGCCATCGGATGCCGCAGATCGTGCGTGCCGCCCACAGCACCATGCGCGGCCAGCCGATGGTGATCCGGTAGCGCCAGTGCAGCGGCAATGGCGCGATCAGCAGGCACAGGATGCCGTAGGGAATCACCGTCACGGCCTGGAACAGCAGGAAGAGCACGCTGCGGACGAAGAGCATCGGGCGTGCCTCAGGGAGCGAGCTCGGCGACGAGCGCCGACAGGTCGGGGCGAACCACGGTGCCGGCGGGCAGCTGCCCGGTCTCGAAGGCGCTGCGGCCGCGGCCGCTCAGCACCAGCACCGGACGCAGTCCGGCGGCATGGCCTGCATCGAGGTCGGCCCGGGTGTCCGCCACGAGCACCGTCTCGGCCGCCGTGGCACCGAGCCGGCCGAGTGCTTCGCCGAGCGACGCCGCCGCGTGCGCGAGCCGCTCGGGCGCATCGGGCTGGGGCACGAACACCACCGCGTCGATGCGGCCACCGGCCTCTGCGATCTCGTCGATCAGCCGCGCGTGCGCCGCGTTCAGCCCCGACATGTCGGTCGCTCCGCGGGCGAGGGGGCCGCGATCTGCCATCATCGCGACGCGCCAGCCGCCGTGCACGAGCCGCGCGATCGCATCGGCCGCGCCCGGCTGCGCGCGCCAGTCCTCGGTGCGCGCGGCACGGCCTTCGGGGTCCCGACAGACCACGCCGTCGCGGTCGACGATGAGCAGCTTCACGTCGCGAAGTGTAGCGGTCACGCGGCGAGTTTCGACAGGTCGGCCACGCGGTTCATGAGACGGTGCAGGCCGCCGAGCAGCGCCAGGCGGTTCGCGCGCAGGCCCGCATCGTCGGCATTCACCATCACCGCGTCGAAGAACGCGTCGACCGGTTCGCGCAGCGCGGCGAGCACGGTGAGCGCGCCCGCGTAGTCGAGCGCGGCGAGCCGCTGCTCGGCCTGCGGTGCGGCCGCGGCGATCGCCGCGTCGAGCGCGCGCTCGGCGGGCTCGACGAGCCGCGTGCGGTCCACGACCGCGCCCGCCGCGCCGTCCTCGGCCTTGCGCAGGATGTTGCCGATCCGCTTGTTCGCGGCGGCCAGGCTCGCGGCCTCGGGCAGCGCGCGGAACGCGGCGATCGCATCGAGTCGCGGGAGCACGCGGTCGAGCCGATCGGCGTCGACCGCGAGCACCGCGTCGACGTCGGCGGCGGGATGGCCGCGCTCGCGCAACCCGCCGCGCAGCCGGTCGACGACGAAGCCGGCGAGCGCGTCGACCGCAGGCGTCACCGCGGGCACCTGCGCGAACTGCGCGAACGCGGCCTCGAGCAGGCCGCGCAGCGTCGGTGCATCGGCCCGTGCTGCGGTGGGCTGCTCGACGAGCATGCGGACCACGCCGAGCGCATGCCGGCGCAGCGCGAACGGGTCGCGATCGCCGGTGGGCTGCGCGCCGATGCCCCAGATGCCGGCGAGCGTCTCGAGCTTGTCGGCCAGTGCGACCGCCGTGCCGATGCCGGTCACGGGCAGCGCGTCGCCTGCGAAGCGCGGCTGGTAGTGCTCGGCGATCGCCTGTGCGATCTCGGCCGTCTCGCCGTCGTGGGTCGCATAGTGGCGGCCCATCGTTCCCTGCAGTTCGGGGAACTCGCCGACCATGCCGGTCAGCAGGTCGGCCTTCGCGAGCAGCGCGGCGCGGTCGGCCGCCTGCGGATCGGTGCCGAGCGCGGCGGCGACGTGCCGCGCGAGCGCGCGCACGCGCTCCGTGCGCTGCGCCTGCGTGCCGAGCTTCGCGTGGTAGACCACCTGGCCGAGCTGCGGCGTGCGGTCCACCAGCCGGATCTTCTTGTCCTGCTCGAAGAAGAAGCGGGCGTCCGCGAGCCGGGGGCGCACCACCCGCTGGTTGCCGTCGACGATCAGCGACGGGTCGGCGACCTCCATGTTCGAGACGATCAGGAAGCGGTTGTCGAGCCGGCC
This sequence comes from Pseudomonadota bacterium, assembly GCA_046046245.1. Taxonomy (GTDB): domain Bacteria; phylum Pseudomonadota; class Gammaproteobacteria; order Burkholderiales; family Burkholderiaceae_E; genus UBA4615. Next base: position 23,665 of record JBJOKE010000017.1, read on the forward strand.
CTGCGCGTCGAACAGCGGGAAGTACTTCTGGTTGGTGCGCATCGTCAGGATCAGGCACTCCTGCGGCACCGCGAGGAACTCGGGCTCGAAGGCGCCGACGTAGACGGCCGGCCACTCGACCAGCGCGCAGACCTCGTCGAGCAGCGGCGCGACCTGCGATTCGTCGCCGAGCGAGACGCCGAGCTCGGCGGCCTTCGCGCGCAGCCGGGTCTCGATCCGCGCGCGGCGCTCGGCGAAGGACGCGACCACGCGGCCCTTCGATGCGAGCAGGGACTCGTAGTCGTCGGCGTGCGGCAGCTCGATGTCGGCCTCGCCCTGGAAGCGGTGGCCGTGCGTCAGCCCTCCGGACTGCAGGCCGAGCACCGAGGCCGGCACCACCTGCGTGCCGTGCAGCACGACGAGGCCGTGCGCGGGTCGCACGAAGCTCACGTTCGTGCGGCCGTCGGCGAGCTGGTACTGCATGACCTTCGGGATCGGCAGCTTCGCGAGCGCCTGCTCGACCAGCGGCTGCACCGCCTGCACGAGCGTCGCGCCCGCGGCGGTGCTGCGATGGAAGAAGCACTCCTGCCTGCCGTCGCTCGCACGCACCAGGTCCTCGACCTTCGCGCCCTGCTTGTCGGCCCACTTGCGCAGCGCGAGCGTGGGCTCGCCCTTCGCGTCGAGGCCCACGGCCGACGACGGACCCTTGACCTCGATCGCGCGGTCGGCCGCGCGCTCGGCGACGTCGGCGACGCGGACCGCGAGGCGGCGCGGCGTCGCGAACACGTCGACGCGGCCGTCGGCGGGCGCGAGGCCCTGTGCGCGCAGGCCCTCGGCGATGCTTCCCGCGAAGGACTCGCCGAGCCGCGACAGCGCCTTGGGCGGCAGTTCCTCGGTGAACAGCTCGATCAGCAGCGGAGCGCTCATCGACCGCCCCTCACGCGGCCCGGGCGACCGGCGTCGCCATCGGGAAGCCGAGCCGCTCGCGCGAGGTGTGGTAGGCCTGCGCGACTGCGCGCGCCAACGCCCGCACGCGGCCGATGTAGCCGGCGCGCTCGGTCACCGAGATCGCGCCGCGCGCGTCCAGCAGGTTGAAGGTGTGGGAGCACTTCATGACCATCTCGTAGGCCGGCAGCGCGAGCTCGGCGGCGATCAGCCGCTGCGCCTCGGCCTCGTACTCGTCGAAGTGCCGGAACAGCATCGGCGCGTTCGACTGTTCGAAGTTGTAGGTCGACTGCTCGACCTCGTTCTGGTGGAACACGTCGCGGTAGGTCACGCCCTCGGTCCAGACGAGGTCGTAGACGCTCTCGACGCCCTGCAGGTACATCGCCAGGCGCTCGAGGCCGTAGGTGATCTCGCCGGTGACCGGCGCGCACTTCAGCGAGCCGACCTCCTGGAAGTACGTGAACTGCGTGACCTCCATGCCGTTGAGCCAGACCTCCCAGCCGAGGCCCCAGGCGCCGAGCGTCGGCGACTCCCAGTCGTCCTCGACGAAGCGGATGTCGTTGCGGCTGGTGTCGATGCCGAGCGCGCGCAGCGACCCGAGGTAGAGCTCGAGGATCTCGGGCGGCGAGGGCTTGAGCACCACCTGGTACTGGTAGTAGTGCTGCAGGCGGTTCGGGTTGTCGCCATAGCGGCCGTCCTTCGGTCGGCGCGAGGGCTGCACGTAGGCCGCGCGCCAGGGCTCGGGACCGATCGCACGCAGGAAGGTCGCGGTGTGGAAGGTGCCGGCGCCGACCTCCATGTCATAGGGCTGCAGCAGCGCGCACCCCTGGCGGTCCCAGTAGTCCTGCAGTCGCAGGATCACTTGCTGAAAGCTGAGCATGGTGAGGACGGCCCCGTGCGGGGCCTGCGGCGAAGGGAGACGAAACCGCGATTCTAGCGGCTTCGGCCGCGTCGCTCGGTCCGTTCCCGCAGCGCGCCGGCCGCGAGGCCCGCGATCGCGATCGCGACGAGCGGCGCGTGCCCCCAGCGCGCGAAGGGCGTGAGCCCGGTCGTGCCCTGCACGACGACGTCGAGCTCGCCCGCCACGAGCGCGGGCAGCCGCGCGGTCACGCGGCCCTCGGCGTCGATCGCCGCGGTCACCCCGGTGTTCGTCGCGCGCAGCATCGGGCGGCCGGTCTCGAGGCTGCGCATCCGCGAGATCGCGAGGTGCTGCGGCAGCGCGTGCGAGTTCCCGAACCACGCGATGTTGCTGACGTTGGCGAGCACGGTCGCGCCTGCGGTGCCGGGCAGCGCGCGGCGGATCTCGTCGCCGAACAGGTCCTCGTAGCAGACGTTGAAGGCGACGCGCTGGCCACCGACCTCGAAGGCCGGTTGCACCGGGGCGCCGCGCGCGAAGTCGCCGAGCGGGATCGACATCATGTCGACGAACCAGCGGAAGCCCGGGGGCACGAATTCGCCGAAGGGCACGAGGTGGTGCTTGTCGTAGCGCTGCGCGGCGTCCAAGGGGTCGACGGGCACACCCGCGCGCATCAGCAGCACGCTGTTGGCGACCCGCGGATCGACGCTCCCCGGCGGCGGCGGCACGATCGTCGGCAGCCCGACCGCGAGCGCGTGGCCGCGTGCGACGTGCGCGGCGACGGCCGCGGCGATCGGCCCGGGCGTGCGGTCCCAGGGCAGCGTCCAGGCGGTCTCGGGCAGCACGGTCAGCGCGGCCCGGCCGTCCACGAAGCGGCGCGCGTAGTCCTGCATCGCGGCGAGCGTCCGATCGGGGCGGAACTTCATGTCCTGCGCGACGTTGCCCTGGACCAGCCGCACCGACAGCGGCGGACCGGCGGGGCTCACCCACGCGCCGCGCGGGGCGGCCCAGGCGAGCGCAAGCAGCAGGCCGAGCACCGCGAGCGGCACGAGACGCATGCGCGGCCCCCGGGCCGCAGCCCCGGCTGCCTGCATCGCGGGCGGCGCGGCCGCGGCGGCGAGGAGCGCGCCCGCGAACACCGCGGCGAACCCGATGCCGAAGACGCCGAGCAGCGGCGCGAGTGCGTCGAGCGGTCCGTCGATCTGCGCGTAGCCCACCGCGAGCCAGGGGAAGCCGGTGAACACCCAGCCGCGCGCGAGTTCGCCGAGCGTCCACGCGCCGGCGAGCGCCGCGGCGCGTGCGTGCGGCGCACGTGGCGCGGCGAAGCGGGCCCACAGGCCGACGGCGAGCGCCGGATAGAGCGACAGGTAGGCGGCGAACAGCAGCACCGCGGCGGCGGCCATCGCCGACGGCATGCCGCCGTAGTCGTGCATGCTGACGTACAGCCATGCGAGTCCGGCGCCGAACCAGCCGAGGCCGAACGCGAACGCGAGGCCCGCCTGCACGAGCGGTCCGCCTCCGCGGGCCGCCCGGGCGTCGAGCAGCGCGACCAGGCCCGCGATCGCGGCGAGCCCGACCGTCCAGTGCGACAGCGGCGCGAAGCTCGCCGCGTTCAGCAGCCCGAGCGCGACCGCGATCGCCACCAGCCCCAGCACGCGCGGCCGCCGCGCCGCGCCGGGCGCATCGCCGCCGGCGCCGCCCGGCGCGGCGCGGGAGACGCCGCCCGCCATGTCAGCCGACGTCGTCGGCGGCGGGCGCGGCATCGACGGCGGCCGGGGAGGCGCGGAGTTCGACCCGCAGCATCCGGACCGCACGCGGGTCGGCACGCAGCACCTCGACCGCGAGCGCGCCGAACTCGACGCGGTCGCCCTTGCGCGGCATGCGCCCGAGCCGCTCGGCGACCAGGCCGCCGACGGTGTCGCTCGTCGCGTCGTCGATCGCGATCCCGAAGCGTTCGGCGAGCTGCGCGACCGGCGTCAGCGCCCGCACCCGCCAGCGCGGGCCGTCGGGTCCGGGCGGCATCGGCATGACGTTGCCGGCCGACTGGTCGAGGTCGAACTCGTCCTCGATCTCGCCCACGATCTGCTCGAGCACGTCCTCGATCGTGATCAGGCCGGCCGTGCCGCCGTACTCGTCGACGACGATCGCCAGGTGCCGGCGGCTCTCGCGGAAGTCGCGCAGCAGCACGTTCAGCTTCAGCGTGCCGGGCACGAACCAGGCGGGGCGCAGCAGCGCTCGCAGCGAGGTGTCGGGCGCGGCCGACAGGCGCAGCAGGTCCTTCGCGTGCAGGATGCCGACGACGTTGTCGCGCTCGCCGTCGACCACGGGGAAGCGCGAGTGCGCGGTCCGGATCGCGAAGGCGACCACCTCGGGCACCGTCCACGAGACGTCGACGACGTCCATCTGCGCGCGCGCCACCATGATCTCCGCGGCCGAGAGCTCGGCCACCTGCAGCACGCCCTCGATCATCGACAGCGCCTCGGCGTCGAGCAGGTCACGTTCCTGCGAGCGGCGCAGCAGGTCGATCAGCTGGTCGCGGTCGTCGGGCGTGCGCAGCAGCTTCGCCGACATGCGTTCGAGCAGCGAGGGGCGAGCCCGGACCGGCGAGGGGTCGGACATTCGGGGGGGCGGGAGTCGGGACCGCGGGAGGATACCGGAAGGGCCGGGACCGACCAAGCGTGCCCGGGCGCGCCGCTCAACGGTAGGGGTCGGCGATGCGGAAGCGCGCGAGCACCGCGGTCTCGCGCGCCTCCATCTCGCGGGCCTCGTCGTCGTCCTCGTGGTCGAGGCCCTGCGCGTGCAGCACGCCGTGCACGACGAGGTGGGCGAGGTGAGCGCGAACCGCCTTCTTCTGCGCGCGCGCCTCGCGGACGACGACCGGCATGCAGATCACGATGTCGGCCTGCACCGGAGCGCCGGGGGCGGGCGACGCGTCGTAGGCGAAGGTGAGCACGTTGGTCGCGTAGTCGCGGCCGCGAAAGCCGGCGTTCAGCGCACGGCCCTCGCGGGCGCCGACGAAGCGCAGCGTCAGCGCCGCGTCGGTCGCGAGGGCGGCGAGCGCCCAGCGGCGCAGCTGCGACCGGTCGGCCGGGATCTCGCCCGCGGCCGGCTCGACCTGCACCGACAGCGCGAGTCGGGGGGCGGCGAGCGCGCCCTCAGCGGTCGTCGCGCGGCGCGTGGCGCTCGTAGGCATCGACGATCCGGGCGACCAGCGGGTGACGGACCACGTCGGTCGAATCGAACTCGGTGAACGCGATCCCGCGCACGTCCTTCAGCACGCGTCGCGCCTCGATCAGGCCCGAGGGCTGGCCGCGCGGCAGGTCCATCTGCGTGACGTCGCCGGTGACCACCGCCCGCGAGCCGAAGCCGATCCGGGTGAGGAACATCTTCATCTGCTCGGGCGTCGTGTTCTGCGACTCGTCGAGGATGATGAACGCATGGTTCAGCGTGCGGCCGCGCATGTAGGCGAGCGGCGCGATCTCGATCGACTGGCGCTCGAACATCTTCGCGACGCGGTCGAAGCCCATCAGGTCGTAGAGCGCGTCGTACAGCGGCCGCAGGTAGGGGTCGACCTTCTGCGCGAGGTCGCCGGGCAGGAAACCGAGCCGCTCGCCGGCCTCGACCGCGGGGCGTGTCAGCACGATGCGCTTGACCGCGTCGCGCTCGAGCGCGTCGACCGCGCAGGCGACGGCGAGATAGGTCTTGCCGGTGCCGGCCGGCCCGATGCCGAAGGTGATGTCGTGCGACAGGATGTTGCGCAGGTAGTCGCGCTGCCGTGGCGTGCGGCCCTGCAGGTCGCTCCGTCGCGTGTGCAGCACCGGCGCGTCGGCCTCGACGGGCGCGCCCTCGTCCGGGCTCCCGGCCGGGTTCACGGTGGTCGAGCCGTCCCGCGCCGGCGCCGGCCTGCGCTCGCGCGGCGCACGCAGTTCGACCAGGCCGAGCTGGATGTCCTCGACCGACAGCGGCGCATCGGCGTGGCGGTAGAAGTGGTCGAGCGCGCGGACGGCGTGTTTCGCCTGCGTGCTCGTGCCCTCGATCGAGAACGTGTCGGCCCGGCGCGCGATCCGCACGTCGTAGGCCTCCTCGATCTGCCGGAGGTTGTCGTCGACCGCGCCGCAGAGGTTCGCGAGTCGACGGTTGTCGGCCTGTTCGGGCCGGAACTGCAGGACGCTGGGCTTCAAGTCGGCGGGGTCGGTGGTGTCGGGCAAGTCTACCGGGATCCCGCGCCCGCCGCCGGCGCGGGCGGCCGCCGGATCCCGGCGGGTCGGGGCGTGGGAGGCCGGCGGGCTCGAGCGCTCAGTCGCGGATCGGCAGCTCGCCGCGCAGCGAGTGCGGCAGCGCGGCGGAGATCCGCAGATCCACCAGCGCGCCGACGAGCCGCGGCGCGCCGGCGAAGTTCACCACGCGGTTGTTCTCGGTCCGCGCGGCGAGCTCGTTCGGATCCTTGCGTGAAGGCCCCTCGACCAGCACCCGCTGCAGGGTGCCCACCATCGCGTCGGAGATCCGGCGCGCCTGTGCGTCGGTGGCCGACTGGAGCCGCTGCAGCCGTGCGAGCTTCACCGACTGCGGCGTGTCGTCGGCGAGGTCGACCGCCGGGGTGCCCGGTCGCGGCGAATAGACGAACGAGAACGAGCCGTCGAAGCCGACGTCCTCGATCAGCGCCATCGTCCGCTCGAAGTCGGCCTCGGTCTCGCCGGGGAAGCCGACGATGAAGTCGGAGGTGATCGAGACGTCGGGCCGCGCCGCGCGCAGCCTGCGGATGATCGACTTGTACTCGAGCACCGTGTAGCCGCGCTTCATCGCGGCCAGCACGCGGTCCGAACCCGACTGCACGGGTAGGTGGACGTGGCCGGCGAGCTTCGCGATCGCGCCGTGCGCGTCGATCAGACGCTGCGAGAACTCGCGCGGATGCGAGGTGGTGTAGCGGATCCGCTCGATGCCGGGGATCTCGGCCACGTAGTCGAGCAGCATCGCGAAGTCGGCGGTCTCGTCGCCGGCGCCGGTGCGGCCGAGGTAGGCGTTGACGTTCTGGCCGAGCAGCGTCACCTCCCGCACGCCCTGCTCGGCGAGGCCGGCCACCTCGACCAGCACGTCCTCGAACGGCCGCGACACCTCCTCGCCCCGGGTGTAGGGCACGACGCAGAAGCTGCAGTACTTGCTGCAGCCCTCCATGATCGACACGAACGCGCTCGCGCCCTCGACGCGCGCGGGCGGCAGGTGGTCGAACTTCTCGATCTCGGGGAACGAGACGTCGACCTGCGGCCGGCCGGTGCGGGCGCGGGCGTCGATCAGCTGCGGCAGCCGATGCAGGGTCTGCGGTCCGAAGACCACGTCGACGTAGGGCGCGCGGCTGACGATGTTCGCGCCCTCCTGGCTCGCGACGCAGCCGCCCACGCCGATCAGCAGATCCGGCCGTTCGCGCTTCATCGCGCGGAAGCGGCCGAGGTCGGAGAACACCTTCTCCTGCGCCTTCTCGCGGACCGAGCAGGTGTTGAACAGCACGATGTCGGCCTGGGCCGGATCGTCGACGGTCTCGATGCCGCCGGGGACCGATCCGCCGAGCACGTCGACCATCTTGGCCGAGTCGTACTCGTTCATCTGGCAGCCGAACGTTCGGATGTACAGCTTCTTGGACATGCGGGCTCGCGGGCGGGGATCAGCGCTGCGACGCGGCGCGGCGCGCGGCGGCGATCCGCGCGGTGAGGTCGCGGAACTCGGCGTCCGACAGCAGCCAGACCTGGAGGACCTCGCCGAGCTGGCCGCGGACGAAGGCGACCCTGCGTTCGCCGTCGATCTGCGCCGGCGGGACGATGCGGTTCTCGGCGTCGTAGATGCGGGTGCCCGGACCGAGCAGGACCGGCCGGCCGTCGAGCACGGCCTCGGGGAACACGCCGATCCGCAGCCGGCCGGCCTCGGCGGTCTCGGGCAGCGTCCGCGTCACCGTCTGCGCGGCGAGCGGCGCCGCCCCCGACGCGAAGGCGAGCGCGAGCACGGCCACGAGGCCGGCGCGACGGCGGGGATCCGGACGAGGGGCTGGCATGGGTTGCCGATGATACCAAGCGGCCCCGCGACCCCTCGGCGGGCGCGGGCGCCCGGGCGGGGTCGCTCAGGCTGCGTGAACCGGCTCGGCGGGAGGGGGCGGGGTGGCGACCAGCGCGGCGATCGTGTCCGGATCCACCGGCTTCGTGAAGTGCCGCTCGAACCCGGCCTCGGCGGCCCGGCGCTTGTCCCGCTCCTGCCCCCAGCCCGACAGCGCGATCAGTCGCGGGCAGGCCGAGCCGTACTTCGCGTGCAGGCGTCGCGCCACCTCGAGCCCGTCCAGGTCGGGCAGACCGATGTCGAGCAGCACCACGTCGGGCCGGGTCGTGGCGACCTCGGCGAGCGCGGCCCGACCGGCGTGCACCGTCCGGACCGCGTGGCCGTCGAGCTCGAGGCTCGTCTTCAGCATCTCGGCCGCATCGACGTTGTCGTCGACGATCAGCACCTGCCGCCGCGTCGGCGCCGAGCGCGCGCTGCCGTCGACCGGACCGGCCGGTGCGTCCGCGGCGTCGGCCTCGGGCAGCGCGATCTCGATCCGGCTGCCGCGCCCCGGGCCCTCGCTGTGCGCGCGGATCGTCCCGCCGTGCATCTCGACCAGCCGCCGCGCGAGCGCCAGGCCGATGCCCAGGCCACCCGCGCTGCGCTCGCCCTGCACGAACATCTCGAAGATCCGCGGCAGCAGCGTCGCCTCGATGCCGATGCCGGTATCCTCGACCGCGACCGTGGCCCGCGGGCCGTCGCGGCCGATGCGCACCGTGATGCGGCCACCGCGCGGCGTGTACTTCGCGGCGTTGTTCAGCACGTTGAGGAGCGCCTGCGACAGCCGCGCCGCGTCGGCCTCGACGCACGGCGACGTCGCCGGCGCGATCAGCTCCAGCGCGTGCCCCGCCGCCTCGATCGCCGGCCTCGCCGCCTCAACCGCCGCAGCCACGATCTCGGCGAGCGGCTCGACGCGCCGGTGCAGGTCGATGCGACCCTGCGTGATCCGCGAGATCTCCAGCAGGTCGTCGACCAGCCGCACCAGCTGGCGGATCTGCCGCTCGATCACGCTGCCGGCCTTCGCGAGCGCCGGGTCGGTCGGATCGCGCTGGCGGATCACGTGGCTGGCCGCACGGATCGGCGCGAGCGGATTGCGCAGCTCGTGCGACAGCACCGCGAGGAACTCGTCCTTCTGCCGGTCGGCCTCGCGCAGCGCCGCCGCAGTGCGCTCGCGCTCGGTCACGTCCACGCCGCTGGCGATCAGCAGCGTGATCCGTCCCGTCTCGTCGCGCAGCGGAGAGATCTGCAGGTCGATCGCGAGGCGGCCGAACTCGGGCAGCTTCGCCGCGACGTCGAGCCGCGACGCACGGCCCGCGGCGGCTGCCGCGACCGCACGCCGGACCGCCTCGCGGGCCTCGGGCTCGTCGCGCCACCATGGCCCCTCCCAGATCGGTCGCCCGATCAACTCGCTGCGCCGCAGGCCGGCGGCCGACAGCGGCGCCCGGTTGACCTCCACCAGTCGGCCGTCGGGCTCGAGCACCGCGACCGACGCGTGAACGGTGTCGAGCACGCGACGCAGCAGCCGCTCGCTCGCCTCGCGCGAGCGCGCGGCCTGTTCGGCCACTGCCCAGCGCAGGGCCTCGTCGCGATTGCGTGCCTCGGCACGAGCCGCCTCCTTCAGCAGTATCCCGAGCTCCTCGATCTCGGCCACGCCCGAGAAGGGCAGCTCCGGCGGCGTGCCCTGCTGGATCGCGCGCGCGGCGCGGCCCATCGCGGCCAGCGGCGGCGCGAGGCGCAGCCACAGCCGCCGTGCGCTCCACGCGCTCAGCGCGAGCAGCGTCGCGAGGACCGCCGTCCACAGCGCGACGACCCGCCATGCGGGCGCGAACGCGGCATCGCGGGGCCGGCCGATCGTCACCGTCCAGTCGGTGTAGCCGGTCCGGCGGAACGCGGCGACGACCGCCTCGCCGTCGAGGCCGTCGCCTTCGCGCAGGCCTTCGGGCGCCGCGCCGATCCGTCGGCGCAGGTCGTCGCCGACCGGCCGTCCGGTGGCGATCTCCGGGTCGCGACTGCTCGCGATCACGCGGCCCGAGGCGTCGACGAGCGCGGCCTGCGTGCCGTCGGTGGCGCTCGAGCGCAGCAACAGGCGCGACAGCCGGTCGGGTGCGAAGCCGAGGATCATCACGTGGGTCACGCGGCCGCCGCGCACGACGGGCACGCCGATGGCCACCGCAGGCCGCCGGATCACGGCGCCGAAGTAGAGGCCGGTGTTCTGCATGCGGCCGGTCCGGACCACCCGCTCGCTCAGCCCCTGCGTGCCCAGCGGCAGCGGCCGGCCCAGCCACGCGATCTCGGCGTCGCTGTGCGCGTGGGCGTGCGGGGCCATCGCCGGCACGGGCGGGCCCGGTTCGATGGTGTGCATCACCAGCTGGCCGGAGGCCGCGCCGAGCGCGACCCAGCTGTCCGGCCGGTCGTGCAGCGCCGCGATCGCCAGGCGGCGCAGGCCGTCCCAGTCGCCCGCGTCGACCAGATCGGAGGCGGCGAGCGTGTCGAGGATCGCCTTGCCGATCTCGACCTCCTGGTCGACGGCGGCGGCGACCGTGCGTGCGTCGCGCGCGAGCTCGTCGTAGACGGCGTCGCGGCTGCCCTGCCAGAGGGTCCAGACGAGCACGCCCGACACCAGCGCGAGCGGCAGCAGCGGCAGGATCAGCAACCCTCGCAGCACGCCCCGCAGGCTCCGCGTCGAGGAGGCCGATCCCGCCGCTGGCGGCGGTCCGGGCGGGGGCGTGCGGGCGGTCGGGTCGGTGGGGGCTGACGTCATCGCGGCGGCGGTACGACCGGTCCGGGACCGGCCGGATCCTCCTCGCCGGGCCCGGACGGCCGCGGCATTCGGATCACCGCCGATGGTGGCACGCGAGGCCCCGGGCCGACAGGCCCGAAAGGATGCGGCCGGCCGCAGCACCGCGGCGCCGCGATCCCCGGGCCGCAGCGCCGCGGGGCCGCGGCCCCGGGGATCGCGGTCGCGGGCCGGCCGTCGCTCAGGCCGCGCGGCGGGTGACCGCGGCGCCGAGGCCGCGGTCGGCGAGCCCCAGCCGGTTCGCCGCCGAGACCAGCGCGCGCAGCGACGCGACGACGATGCTCCGGTCGATGCCGACGCCGAAGCGCGTGCCGGTCGTGCCGTCGCAGGCCGCCTCGATGTAGGCGACGGCGCGCGCGTCGGCCCCGGCGTCGATCGAGCGCTCCTCGTAGGCGTCGACGCGGATCGGCAGCCCGAGCGCGTTCACCGCGGCGTCGATCGGGCCGTTGCCCTCGCCGTGCAGCACCCGCCGCTCGCCGTCGACCGACACCGTCAGCTCCACCTGCTGGCCGCGGTCGTTGCCCGACATCCGGTGACCCAGCAGGCGGATCCGCCCGTCCTCGGGCAGGTACTCCGAGGAGAACAGCGACCAGAGCTCGTCGGCCGTGACCTCGGTGCCATGGGCGTCGGTGTGCCGCTGCACGATCGCGCTGAACTCGACCTGCAGGCGCCGCGGCATCACCAGCCCGTGGTGGCGCTCGAGCAGGAACGAGATGCCGCCCTTGCCCGACTGGCTGTTCACGCGTATCACCGACTCGTAGCTGCGGCCGAGGTCGGCCGGATCCAGCGGCAGGTACGGGACCTCCCAGGGGGCGTCGGGCCGCTGTGCGGCGAAGCCCTTCTTGATCGCGTCCTGGTGCGAGCCGGAGAACGCGGTGAAGACCAGGTCGCCGACGTAGGGGTGGCGCGGGTGGATCGGCAGCTGGTTGCACTGCTCGACCGTGCGGGCCACCGCATTGATGTCCGAGAAGTCGAGGCCCGGGTCCACGCCCTGGGTGTAGAGGTTGAGCGCGAGCGTGACCAGGTCGACGTTGCCGGTGCGCTCGCCGTTGCCGAACAGGCAGCCCTCGACGCGGTCGGCCCCCGCCATCACCGCCAGCTCGGCCGCGGCCACCGCGGTGCCGCGGTCGTTGTGCGGGTGCACCGAGATCACCGCGGCCTCGCGCTCGGGCAGGTTGCGGCAGATCCACTCGATCTGGTCCGCGTAGACGTTCGGCGTCGCGCACTCGACGGTGGCCGGCAGGTTCAGGATCACCGGTCGCTCGCGGCTCGCGCCCCAGGCGCGCATCACCGCCGCGCAGACGTCGCGCGCGAACGGCAGCTCGGTCGAGGAGAACACCTCGGGGCTGTACTCGAAGCCCCAGGCGGTGCCGGGCCGGGCGTCGAGCTGCTCGCGCACGAACCGCGTCATCCGCACCGCGAGGTCGAGGACCTCGTCCTGGGTCATGCCGAACACCACGCGGCGGAAGACCGGGGCCGTCGCGTTGTACAGGTGGACGGTCGCACGCTTCGCGCCGGCGAGCGACTCGATCGAGCGGGCGATCAGGTCCTCGCGCGCCTGCGTCAGCACGCTGATCGTCACGTCGTCGGGCACGAGGCCGGCCTCGATCACGTGGCGGACGAAGTCGAAGTCGGTCTGCGATGCGGCCGGGAAGCCGACCTCGATCTCCTTGACGCCGATCGTGAGCAGCGTCTCGAACATCCGCAGCTTGCGCGCGGTGTCCATCGGTTCGAACAGCGCCTGGTTGCCGTCGCGCAGGTCGGTCGACAGCCAGCGCGGCGCCCGGTCGATCGCGCGCGAGGGCCAGCGCCGGTCGGGAAGGTCGATGATGGGGAACGGTCGGTACTTGCCGGGGGGAACGGTCGAGGTCACGGTCGGACTCCTGGGTCGAAGGTCGGGCTGGGGTCGGGATCGACCGGAACCGGGGACGCAGGAGGACTCGGGGTGGCCGCGAGCTCCCGTCGCCCCGATGTCGGTCGGGGAACGGGTGGGCCGGGGTGATGCGCGCGGGACTGGCGGTGGCTCAGGTGCCCGGGACGGGCGGCGTGCGACCCCGGCCGGTCGCTAGTAGCAGCGACGGCATCGACGGCAGGTGGGGGCGCAGCGAGAGCATCGGAAGAGGTTAGCGGCGGAGCGCGCGCGCTGTCAAACGCGGCAGGCGGTTACCGCCGGTTGCACTCTCGTCGTCCGCCGCGGTGCACGCCGCCCCCGGGCTGCCGCGTTGAACCGTCATCGACGCGAGGAGATCACCGTGCAGGTCCCGACCCCGTTCCCGTTCCGCCGCGCCGCGCCGCGCGTCGCCGCCGCTGCCGCGCTCGCGCTGGCCCTCGCCGAGCTCGCCGCGCCGGCTCGCGCGGCCGAGGTCCGCCTGCGCGGCGAAGCGGGCTTCCGCGTGCCCGCCGACACGGTGCTGGCCGCGCTGCCTGCCGACGCACCGGTCGGCGCGGCGGACCTTCGCGGCGGCAGGCTGAGCTTCGAGCTGGTCTACGACGACGCCGCGCGCGACGTCGACCCCGACCCGCATGCCGGCCGCTACGACGCCGCGGTCCGTGCGTTCCGCGTGCGCATCGGGGGCACGCTGCTCGAGCTGCCGGCGTCCTCGGTGCGCATCGTGGTCTCGGACGGCGGCCTGGGCCGCGCGTGGCGCGAGTCGGTCGTCGTGCAGGCCGATGCGCGCTCGGGCGACTGGGGACTGCAGGTCTCGTGGACGCAGCTGAACCAGGTCGCGACCGCCACGGACCTGCGCGGCGCGTCCGGCATGCTCGCCGACGACCGGTTGCCGCCGCCCGCCCGCCTCGCCGCGCTGCCCACTTCCGGCGAGTTCGACCGCGCGTTCCTGCTGCGGCTGGATGCACCCGGCGGCACCGCGGGCCGGCCCGCCCTCTACCTGAGCACCTCCACGCTGACCGTCGCGCCCGTCGCGGCCGCGGCGCGCTGAACGGAACCGCGACCATGAAGACGCCCCTCCGGTTCCTGCTCGCCGCGGCGTTCGCGGCCACGCTCGCAGGCTGCGGCCACGGCCACCACGACCCCGGGCCCGTTGCGCCGCCGGTCGCCGGTCTCGGCCTTCAGCTCACCCGCACCGGGCCCGAGGTGATCCAGCTCGACTGGTCCTTCGACCCCGCGGCCGCCTGGTACGACGTGACCCGGGACGGCTATCCGCTCGCCCGGGTGTCCGGCACCACCACGCTGATCGACGCGAGCGTCTACGCGGGTTACCGCTACTGCTACCGGGTGACCGGCGCCGCACCGTCGGGCGCCGTGGTGTCGGTGAGCTCGACGGGCTGCGTCACCGTGTTCTGACGCCGCCGCCGAGCAGCGCGAACAGCTGTTTCTCGCGACGGATGCCGAGGCGCCGGTAGGCGCGGTAGCGGTAGGTGTCCACCGTGCCCTCGGCGAGCCCGGTGTCGCGGGCGATCATCTTCGAGGTACGGCCCGAGACAATCCCCTCGATCACCGTGCGCTCGCGGGGGGTGAGCCGCTCGAGGACCGCGTCGAGGCCGCCACCGGCATCGGCGGGCGTCTGCAACCGCATGTGCTGTGCGAGCAGCGCGCCCAGCAGCGGCGCGCATCGCAGCAGCAGCGCGAGCTCGCGCGGCGTGAAGCGGGGCAGCGCCAGCGTGCGGTAGACGTTGACCGCCGCGTGTCCGTGGCCCGGCACCGGCACCACGACCGATGCGCGCGAATGCACGCCGGGCTCCTCGTAGCAGGCGCGTCGGTAGTCCGCGTCCGCGATCGATTCGACCGTCTGCAGCGTCAGCAGCGCGTCGCCGCGTCGGCCGATGCGGCGGGCGGCGAGCCGGCGCGTGTTGACGTCGAAGCGGTCGTAGCCGCGGGAGAAGTAGGCCTCGGCCGCGCGCATCGCCGCGCCGCCGTGCAGGCTCGCGCCGGTCACCAGCCGGGCCGGACCGCGCGGCGGCATCTGGAACACGAAGCAGAACGAGACCGGCAGCAGCGGCTGCAGGCCCTGCAGCAGTCGCCGCGCGAGCTGCGGCGTGCCGGCCGCGGCCACCCAGGCCGCTGCGGTGTCGACGCGGATCGCGGGTTCGGCTGCACGTCGGCGGGACGACGCGGGTGGATGGGTCGGCGGCACGTCGGGACGGGTGTGTACCAGGAAGTCGGTACGCTAGCCTGCCGGGCGGATCCGGACAATCCTCATCGACCCGATTCCCGAGGAGACCGCCGTGCAGCGCATCGGCCCCTTCGTCTACACCGAACATCCCGTGATGCGACCGCCGCTTGCCGACGGTCGCGACCCCGGGCGCGCTCCGGTCGCGATCGCCGGCGGCGGCCCGGTCGGGCTCGCGCTCGCACTCGCGCTGGCGCGGCACGGGCTGCGCTCGGTGGTGCTCGAGTCCGACACCACGGTCTGCGTCGGCAGCCGTGCGATCTGCATCTCGCGCCGCAGCCTCGAGATCCTCGGTGCCCTCGGCGCCCTCGACGGCCATCTCGCGAAGGGACTGCCCTGGGCAGGCGGGCGTACCTTCCACGGCCTCTCGCAGATCCTGCACTTCACGATGCCGCAGGAGGAGCGGCCGCGGCTGCCTCCGATGATCAACATCCAGCAGTACCGGATCGAGCAGTACCTGGTCGATGCGATCGCGGCGCTGCCGCCGGGCCTCGTCGACCTGCGCTGGGGCCACGAGCTCGAGGCCTTCGATCAGGACGAGGACGGCGTCTCGCTGCGGGTCCGCGCGGCCGGCACCGGGTATGCGATGCACACCGACCGGCTGGTCGCCTGCGACGGCGGGCAGAGCCCGGTGCGTCGCGCGATGGGCCTGAAGCTCGAGGGCGCGGCCTTCGAGGGCAAGTACGTGATCGTCGACATCACGCTGCCGAGCGCCTGGCCCACCGAGCGTCGCGCCTGGTTCGATCCGCCTTCGAACCCCGGTTCGACGGTGCTGATGCACAAGCAGCCCGACGACCTCTGGCGGATCGACTACCAGATCCCCGACGACGCCGACCTCGACGCCGCGATGGCGCCCGAGGCGGTCCGCGCCTTCGTCCGGCGCCATCTCGAGATGCTCGGCGAGGCTCATCTGCCTTGGGAGATCGTCTGGATCAGCGCCTACCGCGCGGGCGCGATGACGCTCGAGCGCTATCGGCACGGTCGGGTGCTCTTCGCGGGCAACGCCGCCCACGCGATGCCGATCTTCGGCGTGCGCGGACTGAACTCGGGCCTGGACGACGCGTTCAACCTCGGCTGGAAGCTCGCGGCCGTGGCGCGTGGCGAGGCGGGCGAGGCACTGCTCGACAGCTACGACCACGAGCGGATCCATGCCTTCCACGTCAACGCGCAGAGCGCGATCAAGAGCACCGAATTCATGGCCCCGCCGTCGCGCGGGTTCGCGCTGATGCGCGAGGCGGCGCTGACGCTCGCGCACCGGCATCCCGCGATCGCCGGGCTGGCGAATCCGCGCCAGACCACGGCGATCGGCTATCCGCGCTCGCCGCTGAACGCCGAGCCGGACCCGGCGCTCGCCGCGTCGCCCGCGCCCGGCGACCCGCCGCTCGAGACGCCGCTCGCCGGCCCCGGCGGCGCGACCCACCTGAGCGCGATGCTCGACGGCTGCTGGACCGCGCTGGTGTTCGCGGCGGACGGCGACCGCGAGCTGCCCGCCGCGCTCGACGGCGCGCTGCTCGACCTCGAACGCGGGACGCCGGTGGTGCGTACGCTCGTGATCGCCCGCGACGGCGAGCCGGCGGCGGCCGGCTCGCGCTGGCGCGCGGTGGACGCGGACGGGATCGCGGCGCGCCGCTGGGCCGCGCCGCCCGGGTCCGCGTTCCTGCTGCGTCCGGACGGCCACGTGGTCGGCGGCTGGGCGCATCCCGATGGCCGGATGCTGGCTGCCGCGCTGGCACGTGCGGCCTGTCGAACCGAGGAGGCACGATGAGCACGGCGAAGACCCCCGGGACCCTCGAGGCCGACGAGCGCGACGCGCTCTACCGCGACTGCGCGCTCGCGATCACCGCGGTCGGCCGCGAGCGCGAGAGCCTGTTCCTCGCGCGGCTCGCGCTGCTGCTGATGGAGGCCTGCGGCGACGCGGCCCGCTGCCGCGAGGCGATCGCCGAGGCGGCGCGCGACGTGCCCGCGCCGAGCCTGTCGCGCGACTGAGGGGGCGCGGGCGCTGCGCCGTCGGTCGCGCGACGAGGGGTCGACCGCGTCGAGTTGCCGGTCATGTGGGGCGGTACCGGGCCTGCAGCGTACCGCCCGGGACGCCGTTCACTCCACCGACGCGCCGCTCGCCTTGACCACCGGCGTCCAGCGCTCGGTCTCGGCGCGCATGAACGCGCCGAACTGCGCCGGGGTCATGCGCAGCATCTGCAGGCCCAGGTCGCCGAACCGCTTCGACACCTCCGGGCTCGCGATCGCCGCGTTCATCGACTCGTTGAGCTTCGCGACGATCGGCTCGGGCGTGCCGGCCCTGACCACCGCGCCGAACCAGACGCTCGCGTCGACGCCGGCGAGCCCGCCCTCGGCGAGCGTCGGCACCGCCGGCAGCGGCGGCGTGCGCCGCTCGGCGGCCACGCCGAGCGCCTTCAGTCGGTCCGACTGGATCAGCGGGTTCGTCGACAGGATCACGTCGAACATCATCTCGACCTGCCCGCCCACCAGGTCCTGCAGCGCCGGTGCCGAGCCCTTGTAGGGCACGTGATTCAGCGGCAGGCCGGTCCTGGCGCGGACCATCTCGCCCAGCAGGTGGCCGATCGAGCCCGGTCCCTGCGATGCGTAGGACAGGCCGCCCGGCTTCGTCTTCGCGAGGGCCAGCAGCTCGGCGAGCGAGTTCGCCGGGCTCGCCTTGGGCACGACGAGGATCATCGGCATCTGCGCGATCGCGGCGAGCGGCTGGAAGTCCTTCGCCGGCTCGTACGAGAACTTCCGATAGAGCGTCGGATTGATCGCGAACATCTCGGTCGCGCCGATGAAGATCGCATGGCCGTCGGCCTCGGCCTGCTTGACCGCGGTCGCGGCGATCTGGCCACCGGCGCCGGGCCGGTTCTCGACCACCATCGGCTTGCCGAGGCTCTCCTGCATGCGGGCGGCGAGCGCGCGGGCGAGCTGGTCGGTCGGGCCGCCGGGCGCGAAGGGCACGACGATCGTGATCGTCTTCGACGGGAAGGCCTGCGCGTGCGCGGCGAAGGGCGCGGCGAGGCAGGCGGCGGCGACGGCCGCCTTCAGCAGGGTGCGACGCAAGGACATGGGAACGCCTCCGGATCTCGGTGCTGCGGAACGGGTGGGATGAGGCCGCGGCCGGGCGGGCTCAGGCCGGGGCGAATCGCGCGACGACGTCGCCCAGGCCGTCGATCCTGGCCTCGAAGCGATCGCCGGGGCGGGCGGGCACCATCGGGCCGAGCGCGCCGGTCATCACCAGGTCGCCCGCGCGCAGCGGGTGGCCGAGCGAGGCCATCTTGCGCGCGAGCCAGGTCGCGGCCACCAGCGGATGGCCGAGACAGGCGGCGCCGACGCCGGTCGACACCGTCTCGCCGGCGCGCACCGTGCGCATCGCGCAGCCCTTCAGGTCCAGGCCGTCCAGGCGGCGCGGTACCGCGCCCAGCACCACCAGGCCCGAGGACGCGTTGTCCGCCACGGTGTCGACGAAGCGGATGTTCCAGTCCTTCACCCGCGAGCCCACGACCTCGATCGCCGGCAGCGCGAACTCGACCGCGCGCAGCACCTCGACCAGCGTCACGTCGGGTGCCGCGAGGTCGCGGCCGATCACCAGCGCGACCTCGGTCTCGACCTTCGGCTGCTGGGTGCGCGCGACCGGGATCGGCTCGTCGTCGCCCAGCACCATGTCGGCGAAGAGCGCGCCGAAGTCCGGCTGGTCGACGCCCAGCTGCTTCTGCACCGCGGGCGCGGTCAGGCCGATCTTGCGGCCGACGAGCCGGCGCCCCTCGCCGATCCAGTGCTCGGTGTTCAGCTGCTGGATACGGTAGGCGAGCGCCTCGTCGGCGTTCGGGATCGCGTCGCGCAGCGGCTCGATCGGCACGTTCGTGCGCTCGGCCTCGCGCAGACGGCTCGCATAGAGCGCGGCGGGGGTGGCGTGCTGGGTCATCGTCGGTCGTCTCCGTGAGTCGGGTCGGTCATCGCGGGATCATCAGCATCGCGCCGTAGCCGGCGATCCACGCCGGGATCTCCAGGTAGCCGCGCACCGCGACCGCGAGCGGCACGGCAGGCATCGCCGCGCGCGCGATCAGCCAGGTCTTCGATTCGTGCGCCGACAGGCCGGCCTCGCGGGTGATGGCGTCCTCGTCGAGGGCGAGCAGGTCGTCCAGGCGCCCGTCGGCGAGCGCGTCCATCCAGCGCCGGTCCCAGTCGGGGTTCAGCGGCTTCATCGCCGGGTCGCCGGCGGCGAGCGCGCGGCCGGCGGCCATCACGCGCTGCGTCTTAGCGTCGCGCTCGGCCTGCGTGGTCTCGCGCCTGACGGTGATCCGCTCGCGGACCGCGGCATCCGGGTGCGCGAGCGTCGGCACCGGCGGCTCGTGCGACAGGCCGCCCGAGCCGATCACCAGCGTGCGCTGCGGCGTGCCGTCCAGGAAGCGCCCGATCGCCTCGCCGAGGGCGCGGCAGCGGCGCAGCCGCGGGATGCCCGGCTGCGCGACCGCGTTCATGAAGACCGGCACCACCGGCGGCGTGTCGAGCCCGCCCCAGAGCAGCTGCAGCGCCTGCGAGAAGCCGTGGTCGACCTGCATCCGGCGCGAGACCGCGACGTCGAAGTCCTCGTCCATCAGCCGCGCGGCGAGCGCGATGGCGGCCTCGCCATCGACGTTCAGCGGGCCGGCCGGCGTCGTGTAGTCGCCGACCGCCGACGCGCGATCGCCGATGCAGAACGGCGGCATCAGCTCGTTGAAGAAGCCGTTGTAGTGGTCGGGGCCGATCAGCACGACGCGCTGCGGATCGAACGCGCGGACCGCGTCGCGGATCGCGGCGAGCAGCGCGTCGACCGCCGCGCGCACCGCGGGCTCGACCGGGTTCAGGTCGATCAGCGGCGTATGCGACAGGCCGAGGAAGGCACGGGCGGCGCTCATGTCACGGTGCCTCGGTGGCATGCAGCGCGCGGGCGAACGCGCGGGTCGTCTCGGTCACGCGCTGCGGCGAGCAGACGGCGCCCACGAAGCGGTCCGGCCGCAGGAAGACGACCGACTGCGGCCAGTTCGAGAACCAGTCCTTCAGCCGGTTGCCGAGGTCGCCGACCCGCACCACGCCCGGCATCGCGTCGCCCGCCCAGGCCATCTGCCCCGCGGGCCGCGCGCTGACGAAGACCGTGCCCAGCCGCTCCCAGAACGCGCGCGCCTCGGGCGTCAGGTCCCAGGTCGGATCTGTGCCCCAGGCGATCACCGCGAAGCGCAGGCCGATCACGTCGTCGAGCCGGCGCGTCTGCCCGTCCTCGCAGAGCACCTTCGGCTGGATGAACATCCGCCCGACCGGCGTTGCCGGCGGCGGTTCCAGTCCGTTGACCAGCCGCCCGACCAGCGACTCCCGCTTCTCGGCCATCAGCCCGAGCAGCCGGCCGACCGGGGTCTCGCCCGATCGGTCCAGCAGCCCGGCGAGCGGCGAGCGCGCGGCGGCGCGCGGCGGCGCGGTGTTGACGATCGCGCCCTGCTCGTAGCGCGGCATCGGCTTGAAGCGCATCTCGACGAAGTACTGCTTGACCGCCGGCACCGCGTTCAGCGCGAGCGTGGCCGCGTCGCGGATCCTCGCGGCGCGGGCGCTCTCGGGCGCGAAGATGTCGCCCGCGACCTCGGACAGGTGGATCATCATCCGCGCGTGGTCGCGTCGCTCCTGGCCGTAGGTGTCGAGCAGGTCCTCGGTCGTCAGGCCTCGGGCCACGCAGGCGAGCTTCCAGCCGAGATTGAACGCGTCGCGCATCCCGCTGTTGTAGCCCTGGCCCTGCCAGACCGGCATGATGTGCGCGGCGTCGCCCGCGAGCAGCACGCGGCCCTCGCGAAAGCGCGCGGCGAGGCGCGCGTTGTGCGTGTAGACGCGCTTGCGGATGGTGTCGACCTTGTCCGGGTCGGGCAGCACCTTGCGCATCAGCCTGGCGAGGTGGGCCGGGTCGTCGAAGTCCTTCTCGGTCTCGCCCGGCATCACCATGAACTCGAAGCGTCGGATGCCGTGCGGCAGCGCGGCCGACACGTAGGGCCGCTCCGGGTCGCAGTGCAGGTAGACGTGCGGCGTGCCGAGCGGGTCGTTGCGGACGTCGACGACGATCCACTGGTTCGGCTTGGTCCGGCCCTCGAACGGGATGCCGAGCGCGCGGCGGACGGCGCTGTTGCCGCCGTCGCAGGCGACGAGCCACGCGGCGCGCGCACGGAGCTTCGTGCCGGTCGAGGACGCGAGGTCCAGCGTCACCCCGTCGGCGTCCTGGGAGAAGCCCTCGAGCGCGTGGCCGAGCCGCAGGTCGACGTTCGGGAAGCGTGCGAGTCCCTCGTGCAGGATCCGGTCGATCTCGGGCTGGATGAACGCGTTGCGGCGCGACCAGCCGAACTCGTCGGTGCGCGGCTCGATGCTCGCGAAGCAGCGGCCCGACGCGGTGACGAAGCGCATCCAGTGGTCGGGCGTGATGTGCGGCTCGACGAGGTGGACGAGACCGGTCGACTGGATCGTGCGCAGCGCCTCGTCGTCGATGCCGATCGCGCGCGGGTAGTCGATGATCGCGTCGAGCTTCTCGGCGACCAGCACCTTCACGCCGTGGAGGCCGAGGATGTTGGCGATCGTGAGGCCGACCGGGCCGGCGCCGACGATCGCGACGTCGACGGCGAGCTCGGCCGGCGCGCGCCGGGCGGGGGTCTTGCGGGTGGCCATGGTGGGGGTGCCTCCGACGTCCGGCGACGAGCGCGCCGGGCAACGGGCGGCACTGTCGCGGAGTGCGGCGGCCCCGGCAATGGGGTGCACTGCGTGCACGTTGCCGCGGCCCGTGCCCGTGCCCGCGCCCGTGCCCGGGCCCGGGCGCGGCCCGCCCTCAGGCGGCCCGGTACCAGGCCACGCCGTCGGCGTCGGTCTCGACCGTCGCCTCGCCGCAGGCCAGCAGCCGGTTCAGGTGGGCGAGGGTCTCGCCGGTGGCCATGCCCAGCAGACCGCGCGAGTCGATCGGACGCCTGAACAAGGCGTCGAACACGTCGACCGCGCGGCGCGGCTCGGCGAGCTTCGCACGCAGCGCGGCCAGGCCGCGGGCGTGGCCGTCGATCAGCTCGTCGATGCGTGCGTGCAGGCCGCGGAACGGCAGGTTGTGCGCCGGCAGCACCAGCACGTCGTCGGGCACGAGACGGCGGATCCTCGCGAGCGAGCCGAGCCAGTCGCCGAGCGGGTCCGCATCCGGCTCGGTGGGGAACACCGACACGTTCGACGAGATCCGCGGCAGCACCTGGTCGCCGGAGACCAGCACCTTCAGCGCCGGGCAGTGCAGACACGCGTGCTCGGGCGAATGGCCGCTGCCGGTGACCACGGTCCAGTCGTGTTCGCCGATGCGGAAGGTCTCGCCGTCGACGATGCGCCGGTAGCTGTCGGGCAGCGCGTAGACCGCCTTGCCGAATTCGCCGAAGCGCGCGCGGTAGTGCTCGATCTGGTCCTCGTCCCAGCCGGCGCGGCGGTAGAAGCGCACGCCGTCGTCGGGCGCGTCGCGGCCGGTGTCGGCCACCAGCACGCGGCAGGTCAGGTACTCGAGCCGCGTCATCCAGAGCCGGCAGTTCGCGCGGCGCGTGATCCAGCCGGCCATGCCGACGTGGTCGGGGTGCATGTGGGTGACCACGATCCGCTCGACGCCGCGCCCGCCCAGCGCACCGTCGCGCAGGCTGCGCCAGGCGTCGGCGGTCTCGGGCGTGCGCAGCCCGCTGTCGACGAGCGTCCAGCGCTCGCCGTCGGCGATCGCCCACAGGTTGATGTGCGACAGCGTGAACGGCAGCGGCATCCGGATCCAGAGCACGCCGGGGGCGACCTCGAGCGCCTCGCCGGCGGGTGGCGGCGCCTCGAACGGATAGTCGAGCTCGGCCCTCGGCGGGCTGGGCCAGGCGGCGGGCGAGGCGGGAGTGACGGTGTCGTTCATGGCGTGCGGCGGGCCCGGCGGCCGCGACGGTGGGCGCGGCGGGGGGCGGCAGGCGGCGGTAGGGGATCGACCGATCGTACACGCAACGGGGTCGGTCGCCGGTCGCGGCGCCTGCCGCGTCGGCTCGCGGGCGGCTTTCCCGTATCCTTGGGGGCCGCCGTGGAACAGGGAGCCGCGGCGACGCGCCCATGGACGACATCGACCACCTCTTCGAGAACAATCGGGCCTGGGCCCGCCGGATGATCGACGACGATCCGGCCTTCTTCAGCCGGCTCGCCGAGCAGCAGGCGCCGCGCTACCTGTGGATCGGCTGCTCGGACAGCCGCGTGCCGGCCAACCAGATCATCGGACTGGCGCCCGGCGAGATCTTCGTGCATCGCAACGTCGCGAACCTCGTCGTCTTCAGCGACCTCAACTGCCTCTCGGTGATCCACTACGCGGTCGACGTGCTGAAGGTCGAGCACATCATGGTCGTCGGCCACTATGGCTGCGGCGGTGTGCAGGCGGTGCTCGACGGCCGGCACTTCGGCCTCGTCGACAGCTGGCTGCACCACGTCGAGGACCTGATGCACACGCACTGGCGCCGGCTCGGCGCGGTCGACGACCTCCGCGAGCGCTCCGACCGGCTGTGCGAGATCAACGTGATCGAGCAGGTGCAGCACGTGGGCCGGCTGCCGATGGTCGAGGAGGCCTGGAAGCGCGGCCAGAAGCTGTCGCTGCACGGGATGATCTACGGCATCCACGACGGCCTGCTGCGCCAGGTGGCGCCGCCCATCGACCGCCCGATCGAGACGATGGCCTGGCGCCGCGCCGCGCTGCGGGCACTGTGGGCGAGCCCCGGCGGCCGCGCTCACGGCATCGAGCGGCCGGCGACCGCACGGCTGCACACGGAGGACTGCTGCGCGCCGGCGCCCGTGCCGACCGGCACGGCCCGCTCCGGGCGGCGCGCGGCGGCGAGGCGCAGGGGCGGCTGAACGCGCCCGGGCCCGGCGCCTTCCGTCGGCCCGCCCGTCCGATGGACGGCATCGATGCACGGACGGCGGCGACCGATCCGCGGCCGGCGGCATCCGGGAAAACCGTAATCCCGCGATGGAAACAGGGTATTCCGTCCCGTTCTCTGCGGACCGACGGCCCGAGCGCTCCTCGATGATCCGATCGAACCGGCTCTCCCGCGATGGGGCGATCCGGTCGACCACAGGAGCCCCGACGATGCGCAAGAATCTGCCCGTCACCGACCATGAACGCGTGCTCGGCGATGGCGACACCCTCGTCTCGACCACCGACCTCAAGGGTCGGATCACCTACTGCAATCCGGCCTTCATCGCGATCAGCGGCTTCGCCGAGGACGAGCTGATCGGGAAGGCGCACAACGTCGTCCGGCATCCGGACATGCCGCCCGAGGCCTTCGCCGACATGTGGAGGACGATCGAGTCGGGCAAGCCGTGGACCGCGCTGGTGAAGAACCGCTGCAAGAACGGCGACTACTACTGGGTCCGCGCGAACGCGACGCCGATGGTCGAGAACGGGCGGATCGTCGGCTTCATGTCGGTCCGCACCAAGCCGTCGCGCGAGCAGGTCGCCGCGGCCGAGGCGCTCTACGCGGCGATCCGCGAGAAGCGGGCCGCGCACACGATCGTGGGCGGCGTGCTGGTGCGGACCGGGCCGCTCGGCTGGCTCCAGCGGCTGTCGGCGATGTCGCTCGCGGCGCGCTTCGGTGTCGCGGTGACGGTGCCCGCGGCCGCGGCCGGGACGGCGTCCGTCGTGCTGTCGGGGCCGGGGCTCGCCGGCCTCGCGCCGCTCGCGGCCGGTGTCGTCGGCGCGATCGCGACCGGCGCCTGGCTCGCCGCGAGCGTCGGCGGCCCGCTGCGCGAGGTGTCGGCCGCCGCGCGCCGGATCTCCGGCGGGCAGATGGGCGGAACGATGTCGAGCGACCGCATGGACACGCTCGGCGAGCTGATGCGCGACGTGAACCAGGTGGGCGTGAACGTGATGGCGCTGGTGGCCGACGTGCGTTCGCAGATCGGCAGCATGGAGCACGCGACCGGCGAGATCGCACAGGGCAACCTCGATCTCAGCGCGCGCACCGAGCAGGCCGCCTCGGCGCTGCAGGAGACCGCGGCGAGCATGGAGGAGATCGCCGGGACCGTGCGCAACGCCGAGAGCAACGCGCAGACCGCGAACACGCTCGCGAGCGAGGCGCTCGCCACCGCGCGCGCCGGCGACGAGGCCACCCGGCGCGTCGACGCGGTGATGCAGGAGATCGCCGAGAGCTCGCGCCGCATCGGCGACATCACGTCGATGATCGACTCGATCGCGTTCCAGACGAACATCCTGGCGCTCAATGCCGCGGTCGAGGCCGCGCGTGCCGGCGACCAGGGCCGCGGCTTCGCGGTGGTCGCGACCGAGGTCCGTGCGCTCGCGCAGCGCAGCGCCGAGGCCGCGCGCGAGATCAAGCGCCTCACGGCCGAGAGCTCGGGCAAGGTCGACGCGGGTGCGGCGAGCGCGCGCGAGGCCGCGCAGACGATGGGCCAGATCACCGAGTCCGTGCACCGCGTCACCACGCTGATCGACGAGATCGCCGCGGGTTCGGGCGAGCAGACCCGCGGCATCGAGCAGGTCGGCCAGGCGGTGACGGATCTCGACCGGTCGACGACGCAGAACGCGGCGCTGGTGGAGCAGGGCGCCGCGGCCGCGGGCAGCCTGAGGGAGCAGGCGCAGCGGCTGTCGCAGGCGATCGCGGTGTTCCGGGCCTGAGTGCAGTCGGACGGGATCGGCCCCGGCGGCAGGGACGGCGCGGACGCCGAGCGCGGCGCGCCGTCGGCCGCCGGTCACTCGGCGGGGTTCGCCGCGCCTGCCGCGTCCGCCGTCCCGCCCGAGCGCGTCCGCCGCGCGATCGCCTCGAACAGCGCCATCCCCGCGATCATCGACGCGACGAAGACCGCGGCCTTCGCGCCGCCGCCGCCCAGCAGCGCGGCGAACGCGGGGCCCGGACAGAAGCCGGCGAGGCCCCAGCCGATGCCGAAGGCGAGGCTGCCGCCCACCAGGCGCGCATCGATCCCGCGCGTGCCCGGCAGTCGGGTCGGCTCGCCGAGCCAGGACCGGGCGCGCGGTGCGGCGAGCACGAAGCCCGCGGCCGCGACCGACACCGCGCCGCCCATCACCAGCGCGAGCGACGGGTCCCAGGCACCGGCGAGATCGAGGAAGCCGAGCACCTTGCCGGGGTCGACCATCCCCGACAGGATCAGTCCGAGCCCGAAGACGAGCCCGCAGGCGAACGCGGCGACGATCGGCATCGGGTCCTCCCTCAGCCGCCGAGGAGGTGGCGCACGACGAAGACCGTCGCGATGCCTGCCGCCATGAAGCACAGGGTGGCGACCGCCCCGCGCGGCGACAGCCGCGACAGCCCGCACACGCCGTGGCCGCTGGTGCAGCCGCTGCCGTAGCGCGTGCCGAAGCCGACCAGCAGGCCGGCGACGACCAGCGTCGGCAGGTCCGCGTCGATCCGCGGGACCGGCAGCGCCGCGACCGCGCGCCAGGCGAGCGGCGCGAGCACCAGGCCCGCCAGGAAGGCGATCCGCCAGCCCGCCGGCCCGTGCCGGCGACCCAGCAGGCCGCCCACGATCCCGCTGATGCCCGCGACCCGGCCGCACAGCAGCACCAGCATCGCGGCGGCGAGTCCGATCAGCAGCCCGCCGGCGAAGGCGGGTCCGGGCGTGAACGCGTTCCAGTCGATCGTCATCTCGGAGACCCTCGGTCCGTCAGTGCGCGCCGCCGACCACCGCGTGGCCGTGCGCGCGCCAGCGCAGCATGCCGCCGGCGAGGTTGGCCACGTCGGCGAAGCCGGCCTTGTGCAGCAGCGTCGCCGCCTGCGCCGAGCGCGCCCCCGAGCGGCAGACGGTGACGACGGGCCGGTCCTTCGCGAGTTCGGTCGCGCGCACACCGAGTTCGCCGAGCGGCACGAGGCGCGCGCCGGCGATGTGACCCAGCGGCCCGTCGAACTCGTGCGGCTCGCGGACGTCGACCACCTGCACGCCCGTGCCCGCCTCCTCGAGCGCCTGCGGCTGGATCTCCCAGAGCCCGGCGAAGGTGTAGACGAGCGGGGCCCAGGCGGGCGCGCGCCCCGCGGGCGCGTCGGCCGCCGGTCGGCCGCAGACGAGGTTCGCCGGCACCGCGACGTCGATCTGCTTCGGATGCGGCAGGTTCAGGTTGCGCATGTAGCCGACGAAGTCGTCCTCGCCGATCTCGCCGCCGAGCCGCGGGTTGTGCGCCTGCTCCTCGCGCACGCTGGTGACGGTCAGGCCGCGGTAGTCGTGCGCCGGGTACAGCAGGCAGTCCTGCGGCAGGCTGAAGAGCTGCGCACGCACCGAGCGCCACAGCGCGTGCGCGTCGCCCTGCTGGAAGTCGGTCCGGCCGCAGCCGCGCACCAGCAGCGCGTCGCCGGTGAAGGCCATCGACTCGTCGTCGAGCACGTAGCTCAGGCAGCCGTCGGTGTGGCCCGGCGTCGCGCGCACGCTCAGGTGGCGCGCGCCGAACGCGAGGCGGTCGCCGTGCCCGAGCAGCCGGTCCGCGCCCTGCGCGCCGCCGTTGGCGGGCACCGCGATGTCGGCGGCGCACAGCTGCTTGAGCATCCACGCACCGGTCACGTGGTCGGCGTGGGTGTGGGTCTCGACGGTCCAGCGCAGCCGCAGGCCGAGCTCGGAGACCAGCGCCGCGTCGCGGCGCGCCTGCTCGAACACCGGGTCGATCAGCAGCGCCTCGCCGCTGCGCCGATCGGCGAGCAGGTAGGTGTAGGTGGACGACGTGGGGTCGAACAGCTGCCGGAAGATCAGCATCGCGCGTGTCCTCGGTCGGGTCGGGGCCGGCCGGCGCGGGAGCGCGCCGACGCCGGCCGAGTGTACCGTCGGGCCGCGTGCGGACCGGTGCGCGAACCCGCGGGATCGGACCGCGCCACCGGTGCGGGGCGGCCCGTCATCGTCGTCGGTCGGGACGGCCCGACCCCCAAGGACAGCGTACCGGCGACCGGGCCGGGGTCGCTCGCTGCGTCGGGGCCGCGCGCCGCCGGGCGGCCGCGCCCCGCCGGCACGTCGCCGGCGCCCGAACCGGAACGCCGCGTGAGGGTCCGCGTTGACCGTCGCGCCCGTCGGGCAGCACGATCGTCCGCACCACGACGCCGCCCGTGCGAACGGGCCGAGGGAGGAGACCATGAAGCAGCGATGGCTCGCGGCGCTCGCCGCGTTCGCCCTGTGTGCCCTGCACCCGGCGGCCCAGGCCCAGGGCGCGGCCGACTGGCCGCAGAAGCAGGTCCGCATCGTCGTGCCGTACCCGCCGGGCGGCACCACCGACATCGTCACGCGGATGATCGCCAAGGGCCTGTCGGACGCGTGGAAGCAGCCGGTGGTCGTCGAGAACCGCGGCGGCGCGTCGGGGATCATCGGCACCGAGGTCGTGATGAAGGCGCCCGCCGACGGCTACACGCTGCTGTCGACCGGCAGCGGCCCGCACGTGGTCAACGTGAGCCTGTTCCCGAAGATCCCGTACGACCCGGTGAAGGACTTCGAGCCGGTCGGCCTGGTGATCACGATCCCGCTGCTGATGGTCGCGCCGGCGAACGCGCCGTACTCGAACGTCGCCGAGTTCGTCGACTGGGCGCGCCGCAACCGCGACCGCGTCAACTACTGCTCGATCGGCGCCGGCTCGCCGTCGCACCTCGCCGCCGAGCTGTTCAAGTCGATGGCGAAGGTCGAGATGACCCACGTCGCCCAGAAGGGCAGCGGCCCGGCGATCGTCGACACCATCGGCGGCACCTGCCAGGTGCTCTTCGACAGCGCGGTCTCGTCGGGCCCGCACGTGCGCTCGGGCAAGCTGAAGGCGCTCGCGATCGGCACGGCCGAGCGGCTGCCCTCGTGGCCCGCCGTGCCCACCGTCGCCGAGTCCGGCGTGCCGGGCTTCAACGCCTACACCTGGGGCGCGATGCTCGCGCCGGCGGGCACGCCGAAGGCGGTGGTCGCGAAGGTCAACGCCGAGATGATGCGGGTGCTCGCGAGCGCCGAGGTCCGCGAGGCGCTCGCCGCGCAGGGCGGCATCGCGGGGAGCGGCACGCCCGCCGACCTCGCGAGCTTCACCGACCAGGAGATCGCCAAGTGGGCCAAGGTGATCCGGGACGGCAACATCAAGCCGGAGTGACCATGGAGACGATCCCGCTCCACCCCGGGTTCGGCGCCGAGGTCCGCGGCGTCGGCCTGCTCGACGTGGTGTCCTCCGACGCGGCCTACCGCGCGGTCCGCGCCGCCTTCGAGCGCTTCTCGGTGCTGGTCTGGCGCGACCAGTCGATCAGCGACGAACTGCAGGCGGCCGCGAGCCGCGCGTTCGGCCCGCTCGAGGTCACCAAGGTGGGCTCGCTCGGGGAGGGCACGGTGTTCGGCCGCATCACCAACATCGGTCCGGACGGCGAGCCGGTGCCGCCGGACCACCGGCAGGCGCTGGTGGGCCGCGCGAACGCGCTCTGGCACGCCGACAGCACCTTCAAGCGCACGCCCGCGGTCGCGTCGATGCTGTCGGCGCGGATCATCCCGAGCGAGGGCGGCGCGACCGAGTTCTGCTCGACGCGCGCCGCGTGGTCGCGTCTGTCCGACGACGAGCGCACGCGGCTGCAGGACCTCGTCGCCGAGCACAGCTACCTGTACTCGCGCGACCGCATCGACCCCGACCTCGTCACGCCGGCCGAGCGCGCCGCCCTGCCGCCGGTGCGCTGGAAGCTCAGCTGGCCGAACCCGGCGAACGGCCTGCGCTCGCTCTACATCGCGTCGCACGCCGGCGCGATCGAGGGCATGGCGAAGGCCGAGGCGATGGCGCTGCTGCAGCGCCTGTCGGACGCGGCGACCGCACCGGCGCACGTCTACGCGCACCGCTGGCGGCCGGGCGACGTGGTGCTCTGGGACAACCGCGCGACGATGCATCGCGGCCGGCCGTTTCCGGTCGCCGAGAAGCGCTCGATGGTCCGCACGACGATCTCCGCGACCGCGGCCGACGGGCTGGAGGCGGTCACGCCCTGAGCGCGGGCCCGCGCGCCTCGCGCACGAGGCGGCGCGGGACCTCAGCGCTGCGGCATGTCCGCCGTGGTGTACCCCAGGCTCACCGCCGCGTCTTCCGGGATCGCCGGCATCGACGCGTTCCACGTCTCCCAGTCGGCGCGCATCGCCGCGAGCCGCTCCGGCTCGCGCTTCGCGAGGTTCGCGCGCTCCCGTTCGTCCTTCGACAGGTCGAACAGGTAGTCGACCCCGTCCACCCGCAGGTACTTCCAGGGCCCGTCGCGCAGCGCGCGCTGCTGGCGGTGCTTCATCCGCCAGTGCAGCGGCCGACGGAACGCCTGCGACGGGTCGCGCAGCACCGGCAGCAGCGAGACGCCGTCGAGCGGGTGGTCGGGATGGGCGGCGACACCGGCCGCGGCCAGCATCGTCGCGCTCCAGTCCATCGTCATGCAGGGCTGCGCGCTGGTCGTCCCCGCGGGAATCGTCGACGGCCACTGCGCGATCCACGGCACGCGGATGCCGCCCTCGGTGAGGTCCATCTTGCCGCCCACCAGCGGCCAGTTGTCCGAGAAGCGCTCGCCGCCGTTGTCGCTGGTGAAGACCACCAGCGTGTCGCGCTCCAGGCCCAGGCGGCGCAGCGCTGCCATCAGGGTGCCGATGCCCTCGTCCATCTGCCGGATCATCCGCCGGTAGGTGTCGACGCTGCCGCCGTCGAGGTGGAACAGGTTGTCCTTCACCCGGGGCGCGAGCCCGCGGTCGTCGCGGGTCTCCCAGGGCCAGTGCGGGGCCGTGTAGTGCAGGCTGAGCAGGAAGGGCACGTCGGGCGTGCGCGCGGCGCGCTCGACCACGTCGACCGCGCGGGCCGACAGCAGGTCGGTGAGGTAGCCGTCGGTGGGCGCGAGCGCCTCGCCCTCCCACAGGTCGTGCTGGCCGCGCGAGTCGCAATGGGTGAAGTAGTCGACGCCGCCGGCCATCGGGCCGAAGTACTCGTCGTAGCCGGACTTGATCGGACCGAAGTGCGGCGGATGGCCGAGATGCCACTTGCCGACGAGGGCGGTCCGGTAGCCGGCCGCCTTCAGCAGCGAGGGCAGCGTGGGATGCGAGGGCGGCAGTCCGATGTGCGGCTTGCCGCGGTCGGCGCTGCGGATCGGCTCCTCGGCGGCGCCGCGCAGCCGGTACTGGTAGCGCGCGGTGATCATCCCGAAGCGGGTCGGCGAGCAGACCGGCGAGTTCGAGTAGCCCTGCGTGAAGCGGATGCCGGCGGCGGCGATCGCGTCGAGCTCGGGCGAGACCTCGCCGAACGACGCTGGGCGACCGCCGTAGCAGCCGAGGTCGGCATAGCCGAGATCGTCGGCGACGATGAAGACGAGGTTGGGGCGCTCGGGGGCCATGGCGGAGGGTGCGATCAGTCTTCGGGCGTGAAGCCGGAGGCCTTGACCACCGGCCCCCACAGCGCGGATTCGCGCTGCATGAGCGCGGTGAGCTCGGCGGCGGTGCTCGGGGCGGGCACGAGCCCGAGGCGGCCGAGGCGTTCCTTGGCGGCCGGCGTGGCGAGCGTGCCGACGGTGGCCGCGCGGAGCCGGTCCAGCGTCGCGGCCGGCACCGCGGCCTGCGTGTAGAGGCCGTACCAGAGCGGCACGTCGAGGTCGATCCCGGCCTCCTTCAGCGTCGGCACGCCGTCGAGGAAGGGCGAGCGCGTGGCGCCCATCGTCGCGATGATCCGCACGCGGCCGGCGCGGTGCTGCTCGATCGCGTCGCCGACCGGCGAGACCATGCAGGGGATCTGACCGCCGGCGACGTCGGTGACCGCGAGCGCCGAGCCGCGGTAGGGCACGTGGGTCATCGGCACGCCGAGCGCGCGTGCGGTCGCCACGCCGATGAAGTGCGGGATCGTTCCCGCGCCGGGCGAGCCGTAGCTCGCGCGATCGCCCGCGCCCTTCAGCCAGTCGCGGAATCCGGCGAGGTCCTTCGCCGGCACGGCGGGGCCGATCGTCAGCGCGTAGTCGCCGACGCACACGCGCGAGACCGGAGCGAAGTCCCTGAACGGGTCGAACTTCAGCGTCCGGAAGACGTGGGTGAACAGCGTCATCGGACCCTGCGGTACCAGCAGCAGCGTGTCGCCGTCGGCGGCGGCGCCCTTGGCCGCTTCGATCGCGAGCCGGCCGGCCGCGCCGGTGCGGTTCTCGACGATCGCCGTGCGGCCGAGCACCGCGCCGAGCTGCTCGGCGAGCAGCCGCGCGACGCCGTCGACGCTGCCGCCGGCGGCGAAGCCGATCAGGATGCGTATCGGCGGGGTCTGGGCCAGGGCGGGGCGCAGGCCCGCGAGTGCGGCGGCGGACAGGCCGCCGGCCAGGACGCGGCGTCGGTGCATCGGGTCTCCTCGGTGATTCGGGCGGCGCGCGTCGCGGCGCCGGCCGTGCGACTGTAGTGAAACCTGCGGCGTCGCGCCAATCGGCCCGTCGGCGCGGGGCCGTTCAGTCGAGTTCGAGCGTGGTCGGGTCGAAGAAGCTGCCGTCCTGACCTTCGTCGCCGTAGACCACGCGGTCGGGGCGCGCGGGCGCCATCGCGAACCAGCGCACGCCGTGCGTCGACCAGCCGGCTTCGCCGCAGGGCGGCTCGGGCACCTGGTCCTTCGGCGTGCGCTCGAACGCGCGTCGCCGCTCGCCGGTCGGACGGATCTCCCAGACGGCCCAGCCGGGCCTCGGCGGCGGCACCTGCGCGCGCACGAAGCGGCAGGTCCGCGCGTCGGGGATCAGGCCCTCGCGCCGCAGCCGCGGCAGCAGCGACGCGAGCCGCTCGCCGGGCTCGAGTCGGAAGACACGCAGCACGGTCCCGATCCGCTCGTCGTCGCGCCGGAGCACGAAGCCCGGCAGCGCGCCGTCGGGCTCGAGCCGCCAGCGACCGGTGGGCAGCGGACAGGCCTGTGCGCGAACGCGCAGGCCGCCGGCGGACAGGTCCTGCCACGTGCAGCCGGGCGCGACGAGCCCGGCAGGCGCGCGGGCGGGTGGTGCAGCGACGGCGGTGCGAGCCGATGCCGGCAGGGCCGCGGCGAGCGTCGCCGCGACCGTCGGCGCCAGGAGGGCCGGCACGACGCGCCGGGCGAGCGGACGGACCCGCATCGGGATGGGCCTCCGGGGGGCGGGGTCGGCGGCCTGTCAGGCCGCCCCGGACCCGGTCCTCGGCGCGCCGGGCGGACGCGGGCGCCTCGCGAGCGCTCGGCCCGATCCCGCGACCGGGCTGCGCCCGGGTGCGATCGGTGCCGCGGCGGCCCGATCGGCGCGGGCCCGGCGGCGGGCGGCGGCGCGCGCGTCCCGCAGCAGCGACGCGGCCACCCGAAGTGCCGCACCGGCGTCGGGCGCCCACGCGTCCGCGCCGAGCATCGCCGCGTGATCGGCGCCGTCGCGCAGCCCGGGACCGCCGACCACGACCCGCAGGTCGAGCCGTCGCGATGCGCGCCGCAGGCTGCGCACCAGCGCGCGGGCGGCGTCGAGCTCGCGGTCCTGACCGATGCTCAGGCCGACCACGTCGCAGGGCGCCGCGCGCACCAGGGCGCACAGTGCGGACGCCTCCGCGCCCGCCTCGAATCGCACCGACCAGCCGGCGTGGCGGAACGCGGCCGCCACCATCACCGGTCCGAGCAGGTGCGTGCCGCCCGGCACGGCGGCGATCAGGATCCGCCCCGTGCCGGTCGCGGTCGTGTCGGCGGCCGGCGCGTCGGCGCCCATCGCATGAACCAGCGTCTGCAGTCGCCACAGTCCGAGCGTGACGGCGGCGAAGCCGCAGCGGTCCTCGCTCCAGCCTTCGCCGAGCCGGCGGGCCGCGGGGGCGATCAGGTCGCTGCAGAGGGTCCCGACGTCGATCCCGCCGTCGTGCAGGGCGCCGACCCAGGCCGCGCAGCCCTCGGCGTCGTCGTCGAGCAGCAGGCCGACGAGGGTCTCGACGTCGGCATCGCGCAGTGCCGGCGCGGCGGTCGGCCGAGATCGCCGGTCGCTCGCCCCGCGGGGATGCGCCCGCAGCAGCGAGGGCACGAGCCGCGTCTCGATCGCGCCGACCAGCCAGTCCGGCGGCGCCGACGCCTCGTCACCCGATCCGCCCGATCGGAGGTCATGCGGACCCTCTTCCGAGTGCTCGCGCTCGACGGCCCGAGCGCTGCCCGAGATGTCTGGGTCCATGTTCTCCCCCCCGCCGCTTCCGGCGGTCCGTCCCGGAAGGGGAGCCGCCGCCGTTGCGGTGCGACCCGGCAGCCCGCGGAACGCGGGCCGACCGGCGCATGACGACAGGGTACGGCGAAGTCGGCCGGTTGTCTCCCGTTCGATCGATCGTCAGCGGCCGTTCGTGTCGAACGACCCGGGCGGCTACGGTCGTGCTGCCGGGCCTGCCGCATAGGCCGCCGTGGCCGCCACGGTGGCCTCGACCGGCACGTCGGACTCGGTCGTGCCCTCCGGCAGCACGATCACGCCGTCCTCGTCGGCCACCAGCCGGCGGCCGGGGACGAAGGTCGCGCCGCCGAAGCTCACCGGCACGTCGACCTCGCCGGCCCCGGTCCGCGTCCCTCGGCAGGGCACGGTGCCCAGCGCCTTCACGCCCAGGTCCATCGCGTCGATCTCGGCCGCGTCGCGGATCGCGCCGTGGATCACCAGGCCCGCCCAGCCGTTGCGGATCGCGACCGCCGCCATCAGGTCGCCGAACAGCGCGCGGGCGATCGAGCCGCCACCGTCGATGACGAGCACCCGGCCGTGACCGGGCTGCGAGACCACGTCGCGCATCAGTCCGATGTCCTCGTGGCAGCGGACGGTGCGGATGTCGCCGGCGAACGCGCGGCGTCGACCGAAGCCGCGCCAGGGCAGCGCGCTCGCCACGGCACCCTCGCAGGCGTCACAGAGGTCGGTGGTCTTGGGGAGCATGGCGGCAATTCCTTTCAGAGCCCGCGCCGCGCCACCGCGATCGCCTCGCGCAGCACCTCGCGGTCGCCGACGTGGTTCGAGAGCACCAGCAGCAGCTTCGCCTGGAAGCGCTCGGCGCGCTCGTCGTCGAGGTCGCGGATCGCCGCGATCAGCTCGGCGTAGAAGTCGTCGGGGTCGGGGACGTTCGGTTCGTGCTTGAGCTTCATCGCTGGCTCCGTCAGGCGGGGGCGCGGCCGCAGGCGCGGGCGATCGCGGCCTCGATCCCCGCGGCATCGAAGGCGCGCCAGCGCGCGGCGACGTACTGGTCGGGGCGCAGCAGGTAGACCGTGCCCGGCCGACCGTCGTAGCGCCGGGCGACCAGGCCTTCGACGTCGGCCACGTCGTCGCCCACCGACAGCACGGTCGCGGCGACACCGCCCGACTCGACGCGCGCCGCCGGCGGCTTCGCGCCGAAGACCAGCAGCACGAAGCCCTCGGGCAGTTCGTTCAGCAGCCACGACGCACGGCCGCCGCGGGTCACCGGCGCGTCGGCCGCGTTGGTGCCGGGCTTCATGTCGCCTTCGAACGGCGCGGCGTCGGGCGTGCTCAGCGAGGACGTCGGGTAGGGCGTCGGCGTCGACAGCCGGCCGCTGTTCAGCAGCTTCCTCGCGAAGGGCTCGTGCTCGGCGAGCTCGAGCACGGCATCCCGCAGCACGCGGCTCGCGCGACTCTTCGGCGTGATGAAGTCGGTCGCGCGCGTGGAGTTCGCGATGTTGTCGTCGGCGGCGAACGCGCGCTCCTCGTGGTAGCTGTCGAGCAGCGTCGCCGGCGCGCGGCCGGCCGCCACCGCCGCGAGCTTCCACGCCAGGTTGTCGACGTCCTGCACGCCGGTGTTCGCGCCGCGTGCGCCGAACGGCGAGACCTGGTGTGCGGCATCGCCCGCGAACAGCACGCGGCCATGGCGGAAGCGGTCGATCCGTCGGCAGGCGAACTGGTAGACCGAGACCCACTCGAGCTCGAACTCGGCGTCGGGTCCGAGCATCGCCTGGATCCGCGGAATCACCTTCTCCGGCTTCTTCTCCTCGTCCGGATCCGCGCCCCAGCCGAGCTGGAAGTCGATCCGCCAGACGTTGTCGGCCTCGCGGTGCAGCAGCACGCTCTGGCCGCGGTGGAACGGCGGATCGAACCAGAACCAGCGCTCGGTCGGGAAGTCCGCCTTCATCAGCACATCGGCGATGAGGAAGCGGTCCTGGAAGAACTGGCCGGTGAACGACGCGCCCACCATCCGGCGCACGTCGCTGTTCGCGCCGTCGCAGGCGATCACCCAGTCGGCGTCCAGGCGCACGATGCCGTCGGGCGTCTCCACCGTCAGCAGCACGCGGTCGTCGGCCTGCGCGAGGCCCGTCACGCGGTGCTTCCAGCGCAGGTCCACCGCGCCGGTGGCGCCGCAGGCATCGACGAGGTATTCCTCGAGGTAGTACTGCTGGAGGTTGATCATCGCCGGCATGCGGTGGCCGGCCTCCGGCAGCAGGTCGAAGGCGTAGACGAGGTTCTCGCCGCGGAAGACCTTGCCGACCTGCCACTGCACGCCCTTGTCGACCATGCGGTCGGCCACGCCGAGCCGGTCCCAGACCTCGAGCGTGCGCTTCGCGTAGCACAGGGCGCGCGAGCCGACGCTCACCGTGTCGTTGTCGTCCAGGACCACCGCGCGCAGCCCGCGCGTCGCGCAGTCGAGCGCCGCGGTCAGGCCCACCGGGCCCGCGCCGATCACCACCAGCGGGACCCGTTCGACCGCGCCCGCGGGCTGCGCGGGCGAGGGCCGGTAGTCGTACCTCGGGAAGTCGTAGGTCTTCAGCATCGCCGCGCCCTCAGGCCTCGCCGGCCACGTCCGAGAACTCCGGCTCGTGCATCCACGCCGCGTGCTTCGGCGCGCGCTTCGTGCGCGACCACTCGTCG
This sequence comes from Pseudomonadota bacterium, assembly GCA_046046245.1. Classification (GTDB taxonomy): domain Bacteria; phylum Pseudomonadota; class Gammaproteobacteria; order Burkholderiales; family Burkholderiaceae_E; genus UBA4615. Next base: position 60,232 of record JBJOKE010000017.1, read on the forward strand.
AGCATCGCCCACTTCACCTCGTCGAGCCTCGCCATCTGCTCGGGCGTCGCGGTGTCGGCGGCGAGCTCGAGCCGATGGCCGTTCGGATCGAAGAAGTAGATCGACCTGAAGATCGTGTGGTCGGTGGGGCCGATCACCTCGATGCCCGCCGCCTCCAGCCGCGCCTTGGTCGCGAGCAGCTCGTCGACGCCGTCGACCTTGAACGCGATGTGCTGGACCCAGTTCGGCGTGTTCTCGTCGCGGCCCATCGCCGGCGAGTTCGGCAGCTCGAAGAACGCGAGCACGTTGCCGGCCCCGGCGTCGAGGAAGAGGTGCATGTAGGGGTCGGGTGCCTTGGTCGACGGGACCCTGTCCTCGGCGATCGCGAGCACGAAGTCCATGCCCAGGTGCCTGCGGTAGAACTCGACGGTCTCCTTCGCGTCGCGGCAGCGGTAGGCGACGTGGTGGATGCGCTGGATCGACATGGCGGGCTCCGTGCGGTGGAGGGCGGGCCTCAGGCAGTGACGGGCGGCGCCGGTGCGATCGTGCCGGCGCAGTCGCCGAAGCCGATGCGGCGGGCACCGGGACGCTCGCAGGTGGCGCGCAGGATCAGCGTGTCGCCGTCGGCGAGGAAGGTCCGGGTCTCGCCGTCGGGCAGCACCAGCGGCTTCTTCCCGCCCTCGCTCAATTCGAGCAGCGAGCCGGCCTGGGACGGTTCGGCGCCGGACAGCGTGCCCGAGCCGAGCAGGTCGCCGGGCTGCAGGTTGCAGCCGCCGGACGCGTGATGGGTGACCAGCTGCGCGGCCGTCCAGTAGGCCGCGTCCTTCGCGTTGCCGCGCGACAGCCGCACCGGCGGGCGGCCGGCCGCGCGCATCGCGCCGGTGTGCAGCCAGGCCTCGACGGTGATGTCGAGCGCGCCGGCCGCGCGGTTCGCGGGCGAGTCGAGGTGGGGCAGCGGCTGCGGATCGCCTTCGGGCCGCGAGAAGGGCGCGCGGAACGGCGCGAGCGCCTCCATCGTGACGAGCCACGGCGAGACCGTGCTCGCGAAGTTCTTCGCGAGGAACGGACCGAGCGGCTGGTACTCCCAGGGCTGGATGTCCCGCGCGGACCAGTCGTTCAGCAGGCAGATGCCGAACAGGTGGTCCTCCGCCTCGGTCATCGGGATCGGCTCGCCGAGCGCGTTGCCGGTGCCGATCACGAACCCGAGCTCGAGCTCGTAGTCCAGCCGCCTGCTCGGTCCGAAGGTCGGCCGCTCGGCATCGGGCGCCTTCGTCTGGCCGTTCGGTCGGCGCACCGCATGGCCGCTGGCCACGATCGACGACGCGCGACCGTGGTAGCCGATCGGCACCCAGCGGTAGTTCGGCAGCAGCGGGTTGTCGGGCCGGAAGAGCCGGCCGACCGCGGTCGCGTGGTGGATGCCGGTGTAGAAGTCGGTGTAGTCGCCGATCGCGCAGGGCACGGTCAGCTCGGCGTCGGACTGCGCGACCAGCGCGCGGGCGAGCGCCGGCCGGCCGCGCTCGGCGTCGAGCGCTTGCGACAGCGCGGCGCGCATGCGGCGGCGCACGGCGGGGCCGTGCGCCATGAAGGTGTTCAGGTCGCCGGCCGCGAGCGGCTCGAGCAGCGCGGCGACCTCGGCCTCCCAGCCGCCGGCCGCGCGGGCGGCCGCGAGGTCGAGGATGCGGTCACCGATCGCGACGCCGATCCGCCAGGGCTCGGTGCTGCCCGATCGCCGGAAGCGGCCGAAGGGCAGGTTCTGGATCGGGAAGTCGGTGCCGGGGTCGTTCGCCGACGCCACCCAGCTGCGCCGGGCCGGGTCGTGGGTGAAGTCGAGGGGGGGCGGTGTCGTCATGATGGGTCGGGGCGGGGGCTCAGCCTTCCAGCGTCTCCCACATCTGCCGGTCGCGCTCGGCCGTCCAGACCCGCGGGTCGGCGTGGGCGGTCGCCTCGTCGTAGGCGCGGGTCACGTCGAAGGGCATGCAGTGGTCGAAGATGACCCACTGGCCGTACTTCGGCGCCATCGCGTCGTAGGTGCGGCGGTAGACGGTCTTCAGGTCCTCGCCGCGGGCCGCGCCCGCCTTGACGTTCGCCCACAGCTCCGAGACGAACGCGCGCGTCGACGCGAGGCCCTGCGCGACGCGGTCCTCGCCGACCAGCGCCGGCCCGCGGCCCGGAACCAGCGCGCGGGGGTTCAGCGCGGCGATCGCATCGAGCGTCCTGGGCCAGTCCTGGAAATAGGCGTCGCCGGCATAGGGCGTCGCGTCGAACTCCACCAGGTCGCCCGACAGCAGCACCCGATCCTTCGGCAGCCACACCACCGTGTCGCCCTTCGTGTGGCCGCGGCCGAGCTGCAGCAGCTGGACCTCGAGCGAGCCCAGCCACAGCGTCATCTTCCCGACGAAGGTCATCGTCGGCCAGGTGAGGCCGGCCGGCACGGTCTCGACGTCGCGGAACAGCCGCGGGAAGCGGCCGATCTCGCTCGCCTTGTCGGCCTCGCCGCGCTCGACGATCAGGTCGCGGGTGTCCTGGCTCGCCAGCACCTGCTGCGCGCCGTAGGCGCTCGCCCCGAGCACGCGGACCGCGTGGTAATGCGTGAGCACGACGTACCGGATCGGCTTGTCGGTGACCTCGCGGATCCTGCGGATCACGTCGGCGGCCATCGCGGGCGTGGCCTGCGTGTCGGCCACCAGCACCGCGTCGTCGCCGATCACGATCCCGGTGTTCGGGTCGCCCTCGGCGGTGTACGCGTAGGCGTGGTCCGAGAGCTTCGTGAAGGTCACCGGCTTCTCGGCGAGGTCGGCGTGCGACGCGAACTGCTTCTGCGTGGACATGGGGCTCCCCGGGCGTGTGACGCGGTCCGGCCGGGGCCGGGCGTCGTTTGTCGGATGCGAATCCGTTTGCAGGATAGCGGGCGACCTCCGGTTTGGCAAACGCGTTTGCGGTAGGCAAACTTCGCTCCGATCGGGAGGGATGCGATGCGGCACGGGCGGGACGGGAGCCGGAACGAGGGCGAGGGCGACGGCGAGGCTCGTGCGCAGCGTGCGGTGCAGTCGGTGGAGGTGGGCGGGCGGCTGCTGCTCGCGCTCGCCGGACACCGGGAGTCGATGTCCCTGAAGGACCTGGCGGCGGCGGCGGCCTTGCCCGCGTCCCGCGCGCACCCCTACCTGGTGAGCTTCGCGAAGCTGGGGCTGGTGGTGCAGGACCCGGCGGGCGGCCGGTACGCACTGGGGCCGGCGGCGCTGCAGCTCGGGCTCTCCGCGCTGGCGCAGCTGGACGCGCCGAAGGCGGCCGCTCCCGTGGCCGAGGCGCTGGCGCGGCGGACCGGTCACGCCGTGGCGCTCGCGGTCTGGGGCAACTTCGGGCCGACCGTGGTGCGGATGATCGACGCGGTCCAGCCGCTGCACGTGTCGATGCGCGCCGGCACGGTGATGTCGCTGCTGGGAACCGCGACCGGGCGCGCGTTCGCCGCGGTGATGCCGCTCGAGACGATGCGCCGCTCGCTCGCGCGGCCGCTGGGCGACGACGAGCGTCTCGCGCGGCCGATGCTCGCGCGCGACGACGCGACGCTCCGGCAGATCGTCGACGAGTACCGCCGCCACGGCGTGGCGCGTGCGGTGGGGCGGCCGATTCCGGGCGTCAATGCGTTCAGCGCACCGGTGTTCGACCACGAGGGGCAGCCGGTGATGGTGGTGACCGCGCTGGGCCACCAGGACACGTTCCCGGCGGCGTGGGAGTCGCCGATGGCGCGGGAGGTGAAGGCGGCGGCGCGGGAGGTGTCGGCGCGGCTGGGCGGCGTCGCGGCGTCGCGATGAGGCACGCGATGCGACGCGCGTCGCGCGGCGCGGATCCGGCGCCGGGGTCGCGCGTGACGGCGGTCACGCGGACGCACGCCGCGATGCGCTAAGGTCGTGCCGAGGAGCCGTGGAGGAAGGACGATGGAGGCTGCGCGGGCGCGCCGGATGCCGCCGGGGCGTGCCGGGCACGCGCTGCGTGTCGCGGTGCGATGGGCATCGGCGCTGGGATTCGGACTCGTCGTCGCCACGGGCGCGGCGACCGAGCGGACCCGCACGTCGGTGCTGGCGGTGACCGCGACCGTCCCGCCCCCGACGTGCTCGCCGACGAACGCGGATCGGTCCTGCACGGCCGTCCAGAGCCTGCCGGTCCAGGGCGTCCCGCTCGCGCCGCAGGACTGGCCCGGACCCACGGCCGTCTCGGCGCGGACGACGTCCGAGGGCCTGATGGTCGTCACCGTCACCTACTGAACCGACGTCGGGATCGCAGGCGCGGGGCGGCCGATCGTGGCACCCGGCCGACCGGAGCGAGGGCATCATGCCGGCGTCCGCTGACGAAGGAGACCTCCGCGTGAGTACCGCCCCGCTGTTCCGCCCGCTCCGCGCGGGCGCGCTGTCGCTGTCCCACCGCGTCGTGATGGCGCCGCTCACCCGCATGCGCGCCACGCCCCCCGATGGCGTCGCCAACGCGATGAACGCCCGCTACTACGCGCAGCGAGCGACGCCGGGCGGGCTGATCGTCGCCGAGGCCTCGCAGGTGGACCCCGGCGGCAGGCTCGCGCCGGGCACGCCGGGCATCCATTCGGAGGCGCAGCTCGAGGGCTGGCGCGGGGTGGTCGATGCGATCCATGCGAAGGGCGGGGTCGTGGTGCTGCAGCTCTGGCACGTCGGCCGGCTGTCGCATTCGTCCTACCAGGCCGACGGCGGGCCGCCGGTGGCGCCCTCGCCGGTCCCGCACGACGGCTCGGTGCGCACCGCGTCTGGCGAGACGGTGCCGCTCGAGACGCCGCGCGCACTGCGCGCCGACGAGCTCCCGATGCTGGTCGAGGCGTATGCACGTGCCGCGCGCAACGCCCTGCGTGCCGGCTTCGACGGCGTCGAGATCCACGCGGCCAACGGCTACCTGCTCGAGCAGTTCCTGCAGTCGCGGACCAACCGTCGCACCGACGCGTACGGCGGCTCGATCGAGAACCGGTGCCGGCTGCCGCTGGAGGTCGTCCGCGCGGTCGCCGCGGCCTGCGGCGCGGACCGCGTCGGCATCCGCCTCTCGCCCTTCGGCGTCGCGAACGGCAGCGGCGAGGATGCACCCGAGCCGCTGTACCGGCACCTGATCCGCGAGCTCGATGCGATGGGCCTCGCCTACCTGCACCTGATCGAGCCGCGCGCGAGCGGTGCCGGTCAGCGCGAGGTCGACCACCAGGGCGTGCCCTCGGCCGCGACGCTGTTCCGCGCGGACTGGCGCGGCGCGCTGATCGCGGCGGGCAACTTCCGCGGCGAGGGCGCGGCCGAGATGGTGGCGGCGGGTCACGCCGACGCGATCGCGTTCGGACGGCTGTTCATCTCGAACCCGGACCTGCCGCGGCGGCTGCGGATCGGCGCGTCGCTGGCGCCCTACGACCGCTCGACCTTCTACACGCAGGGCGAGGCCGGCTACCTCGACTACCCCGCGCTGCCGGAGCCCGACGCCGCGGGCTGAGGTCCGCCCCGACGAGGGTCTCCCGGCCGCGGGCGCGGCGGCGCGGCCGTCGCGCCGACCGTGCCGTCCGATCGACCTCCGGGCGCTGTCCGCTTGCGGGTCGGGTCGCCGGACCTCGACGATCGGTGCATGACCGTCCGTCGTCCGCAGCAGGCCGTCGTCCTCGTCGCGCTCGTGCTCGCCGCCGCGCCGCTCGCGGCCGTCGAGCGCGTCGATTCGACGCTGCCGAACGCGTCCACGCCCCCGGTGCGCGGCGAGCGCGTCCTGCAGACGCGGCCGCAGCGCGAGGCCTCCGAGGCCCGGCTCGCGAACGAGCTCGCGCGCGACGCGGAACTGCGGCGCCTGGCCGCCGCGCCGCTCGACCCGTGGGCCGCCGGCGGGTTCGCGCCCGGCTGGGTGCTGCCCGGCGTGCCGTGTCCGGTGCCCGGCTGTCCGCCGCGCCCGCTGCCTGCCCCCTACAAGCCGACGGTGCGGCCCGACCCGACGTCGCGCTGACCGCCCCGCGCCCGCGTTCAGCGGGTGTGCAGCACGAATCCCGCCGACAGCGTGTTGATCTGCGCACCGGTGGTCTCGGTGAGCACCGCGCCGCGCTCGGCGGGCATCGTCGCGGTCAGGTGCTGGACCGGACGGCCGTCGAGGTCGTGGATCAGCCGCACCAGCTTCAGCAGCGGCCCGCCGACCTCGGTGCCGAGGCGCGCGGCCTGTTCCGGGTCGGCCGCCTGGGCGCCGATCTCCTGCACGACGCGGCCGAAGGCCACGCCCTGCGCCATCAGGATCTCGTAGAGCGGCCGCCTGCGCAGCGCGCCCGCGGTGATGCCGCGGGCGAGCCGCGCCGGTACCCACGCATGCGTCAGCATCACCGCGGTCCCCTGCATGCTGCGGCAGCGCACGGCGTGCAGCGCGCGCTCGCCGGGCTCGAGCTCGAGCAGGGCCGCGATCTCGGGGGGCGCGACCGCGCGCTCCACGGCGATCACGGCGACCTCGGTCTCGGCCGCGTAGTCGCGCAGCCCGTCGACGAACGAGAGGGTCGGCCGCGGACGCGCGGCGGGCACGCGGTCGCCGACGAAGGTTCCCAGCCCGTGCCGGCGCTCGACCAGCCCCTGGGCCTGCAGATCCGACAGCGCGCGCCGCACGGTGATCCGCGAGACGCCGAAGGCCTCGCACAGCGCCTCCTCGGTGGGCAGTGCCGCGCCTGCGCCGGGATCGCCGCGGACGATGCGGTCGCGCAGCACGAGGAAGAGCTGCCGGTGCAGGGCCACGCCGTTGGCGCGCGGCCGCGGCGCGGCCGGCGCGCCCGCGGCGGCCGGCCGCGCGGTGGTTCCGCGGGCGGCGCGCAAGCGCGGGGAGGGGGGCGGGCCGATCTGCGAAGTCCGCATTTGACAGGGTCCAGTCGTATGGTGAGTATAACAACCGACCGCAGGCCCGGGCTCGGCCGTCCGGCCTGCGTGCCCGGCGCGGGCGGTGGCGCCCGCGGGACAGACAGGGAGACGCCCCATGCACCCCATCCGCACGCTGCGCCGCACGACGCTCGCGCTTGCCGTCGGCGCGATCACCGCGGCGGCGCTGCCCGCCGCCCACGCCCAGGCCCCGTGGAAGCCCGACAGACCGGTCACCGTCGTCGTGCCCTACAGCCCCGGCGGCGGCACCGACGCGCTCGCGCGCCACGTGTCGAAGGAGCTCTCGCGGATCTGGGGCCAGCCGGTCAACGTGGAGAACACGCCCGGGGCCGATGGCCTGATCGGCTCGCGCCGCGTCATCGACTCGAAGCCCGACGGCTACACGCTGCTGGTGCAGCTGCCCTCGCTGACGCTGAACCGCCACCTGCCCGGCTTCAAGGGCACCGACCCCGCTTCGCAGCTCGTGCCGATCTCGATCTTCGCGACGCTGTCGGGCGTGGTGGTCGTCAACAGCGCGTTGCCCGGCGCGACGATGGCCGAGGTGGTCCGGAACTGCCGGACGGCGACGCCGCCGTGCACCTACGGCACCACCGAGAACATCGCGCGGCTGCAGGGCCAGATGCTGGCGGTCGACCTGCCGACGATGGTCGTCGTCAACTACAAGGGCGGCGGGCAGCTGATCACCGACCTCGTGGGCAACAGCGTGAACATGGCGCTGATGGGCTACACCGCGGTGATCCCCTACCAGCAGTCGGGCAAGCTGAGGATCGTGATGACCGCGGGCCGCAAGCGCTCGCCGGTGCTGCCCGACGTGCCCACCGCCGCCGAGTCGGGCTACCCGCAGCTCGAGGCCGAGACCTGGTACGGCCTCTTCGCGCCGCCCGGCACGCCGCAACCGGTGATCGACGGCGTCGCCACCGCGGTCCGCGAGGCGGTGCAGGCCGAGGCCTACCTCAAGTCGATCGCCGTCCTCGGCGCCGCCCCGGTGGGCAACACGCCCGCCGAGTTCGCCGCGCGCGTGCGCGAGGACGGCGAGCGCTTCGGCGACCTGGTGCGGCGCTTCCCCATCCAGTGATCGCGGAGCCACGTCGATGAGCGCCACCGCCTTCGCCGAGTCCGCGCGCCGCGCAGGCCGCGATGCGACCGCCTGGACCGCGGCCGACCTCGATCGCGACACCGGCTGGATCTTCCTGCTCGACGAGGCCGACCGCGCCGACCTCGTCGCCGGGCTGCACGCCGGCCGCCGCGACGGACGCGCGCTGTTCGACTACCGTCGCGCCGACTTCCCGTTCGCCGCGCGCACCGTCGCGCGCTTGCGGGCCGCGGTCGACGAGGCGCAGCACGGCCGGGGCGCGGCGCTGGTGAAGGGGCTGCCCCGCGACGCGCTGACCGCCGACGAGTTCGAGCTGCTGACCTGGGCGATCGGGCTGCACCTGGGCGTCGCCCGTCCGCAGGACCGGCAGACCCGCTACATCAACGCGGTGAAGGACGTGGGCGTCGATTACCGCAGCCCGACCGGGCGCGGCTATTCGTCGCGCGCGGAGCTCGACTTCCACGTCGACGGCGGCGACGTCGTCCTGCTGTCCTGCTACAACCAGGCACCGGTGGGCGGGGACAGCCTGATCGCGAGCGCGGTCTCGGCCTGGCGGCAGCTGGCCCTCGAGCGACCCGACCTCGCCGAGGTGCTCGAGCGGCCCGTCCCCTTCAGCCGCCAGGGCGAACAGCCCGAGGGCGAGGCGCCGTGGTTCTGGATCCCGGTGTTCGCGCGTACCGAGACCGACGTCTTCTGCATGTGGAACCGCAACCGCATCGTCAACGGGTTCAAGCTGCCCGACGCGCCCGCGTGCACGGCGATCCAGCAGGAGGCGATGGAGACGCTCGACGCGATCCTGCGCCGGCCCGAGTTCCTCTACTCGATGCGGCTCGAGCCCGGCGATCTGCAGATCCTGTCGAACTTCACCACGCTGCACTCGCGCACCGCGTTCGAGGACGACCCGGACCCGGCCCGCAAGCGCACGCTCTTCCGGCTCTGGCTGTCCACGCCCAACGGGCTGCGGCTGCCGCATGCCTGGACGGTGTTCTGGGACACCGAGGAGCCCGGCGTGGTCCGCGGCGGCTCGCGCGGCCACCACTACGACGAAACCTGCCGCGCGTTCGAGCGCCGGACCGCGCAGGACCTCGGCATGCGCACGCTCGCCTGAGCGGCGCGACCCCATCCCCATCCCCATCCCCATCCCATCGAGGAGGCCCTCATGTCGCAAGCCACCCATCTGCGCGCGCTGCTGCGCGCCGGCAAGCTGATCGTCGCGCCCGGTGCGGTCGACGGCATCACCGCCCGCGCGATCGACCGCGCCGGCTTTCCGGCCGCCTACATGACCGGCGCCGGCACCTCGGCCACGCTGGGCTACCCCGACTACGGGCTGACCACGATGACCGAGATGGTCGCCAACGCGAGCCGCATCGTGAACGCGATCTCGATCCCGCTGATCAGCGACGCCGACACCGGCTACGGCAACGAGCTCAACGTCTACCGGACCGTGCAGGAATTCGAGCGCGCGGGCGTCGCCGCGATCCACATCGAGGACCAGGTGTTCCCGAAGCGCTGCGGCCATCTCGACAACAAGGAGGTGACCTCGCGCGAGGACTATGTCGCGAAGATCCGCGCGGCCGCCGCCGCCCGGCGCTCGAAGGACTTCACGATCATCGCGAGGACCGACTCGCGCGCGGTGCTCGGCTTCGAGGAGGCGATCGCGCGGGCCAACCTCGCGCTCGCAAACGGCGCGGACGTGGCCTTCGTCGAGGCGCCGCAGACGCTGGAGGAGGTCGCCGCGATCCCGCGCCGCGTGAACGGCCCCTGCCTGCTGAACGTGGTCCGCGCGGGCCGCACGCCCGAGATCCCGCTCGCCGAGGCCGAGCAGCTGGGCTATGCGATCGCGATCCTGCCCGGCGTGCTGCTGCTGGGCATCATCGAGGCCTGCGATGCGATCCTCGCCGACGTGAAGCGCCTGGGCACGCATCCGACGTCGATGGGCAAGGCGTCGCCCGCGCAGATCTTCGCGCGCTTCGGCGCGGCCGAATGGGACGCGCGGCGGACCGAGTTCCGCGGCCCCATCGACGAGGCCGACGCGGTGACCGCCAAGGCCGACGCCGCCGTGCCGGCGAAGTGATCCGACGGAGCCCCCGATGACCGGACCGCGCACGCTGTTCGACCGGATCTGGGACGCGCACGTCGTCGTCGACCGCGGCGACGGCTGGCAGCTCCTCTACGTCGACCGCCACCTGATGCACGACGGCTCAGGGCCTGCCTTCGAGCGGCTGCGCGAGCGCGGCCTCGCCGTCCGCCGCCCCGACCTCGCGCTCGCCACCCCCGACCACTACACCTCCACCGCGAGCCGCGATACCGCGACCATCGCCGACCCGGTGCAGCGCGGCCACGTCGAGGGCATGCGCGCGCACACCGCGGCCGCCGGCGTGCGGCTCTTCTTCGGCGTCGACGACGCGCGACAGGGCATCGCGCACGTCGTGAGCCCGGAGCAGGGCTTCACGCAGCCGGGCATGACGCTCGTCTGCGGCGACTCGCACACCGCCACGCACGGTGCGCTCGGCGCGCTCGCGTTCGGCATCGGCTCTTCCGAGGTCACGCACGTGATGGCCACGCAGTGCCTGTGGCAGCGCAAGCCCCGGGCGATGCGCGTGACGGTCGACGGCACGCTCGGCGCGGGCGTCACCGCCAAGGACGTGGTGCTCGCGATCATCGCGCGGATCGGTGCCGCGGGCGGCGTGGGCCACGTGATCGAGTACGCGGGCAGCGCGATCCGCGCGCTGTCGATCGAGGGGCGACTGACCGTCTGCAACATGTCGATCGAGGCCGGCGCGCGCGCCGGAATGGTCGCGCCCGACGACAGCACCTTCGCGTACCTGCACGGCCGCCCGCTCGCGCCGGCGGGCAGCGACTGGGACCGGGCGCTCGCGCGCTGGCGCGCGCTGCCCAGCGATGCGGACGCACGCTTCGACCGCGAGGTGTCGCTCGACGCCGCGTCGATCGAGCCGATGGTGACCTGGGGCACCAGCCCCGAGGATGCGGTACCGATCGGTGCCGTGATCCCCGACCCGGCCGGGGCGCCGGACGCCGCCAAGCGCGACGCGATGCGCGTCTCGCTCGACTACATGGGGCTGGTGCCCGGCACGCGGCTGCAGGACGTCGCGGTGGACCGGGTCTTCATCGGCTCGTGCACCAACAGCCGCATCGAGGACCTGCGCGCGGCCGCCGCCGTCGCGCGCGGCCGCAAGGCGGTGGTCCCCGCCTGGGTCGTGCCCGGCTCCGGGCTGGTCAAGGCGCAGGCCGAGGCCGAGGGACTCGACCGCGTGTTCCGGGAGGCCGGCTTCGAGTGGCGCGAGCCCGGCTGCTCGATGTGCGTCGGCATGAACGGCGACACCGGGCTGCCCGGCCAGCGGATCGCATCGACCTCGAACCGCAACTTCATGGGCCGGCAGGGGCGCGGCGTGCGCACCCACCTGCTCGGGCCGGCGATGGCCGCGGCCGCGGCGGTCACCGGCCGCTTCACCGATGTCCGCCGCCTCGCGGCGCAGGGGGCCTGAGGCATGATGCCCTTCACCACGCTGACCGCGGTCGCGGTGCCGATCGACCTCGCCAACGTCGACACCGACCAGATCATCCCCGCGCGCTTCCTCGGCCGCAGTCGCGCCGAGCAGGTCGCCGGGATGTTCCACGACCTGCGCAACGATCCCGACGGACGGCCCCGTCCGGACTTCGTGCTCAACCGGCCCGAGTTCGCCGGCGCGCGGATCCTGGTGGCCGACCGCAACTTCGCCTGCGGCTCGTCGCGGGAGAACGCGGTGACGACGATGGTCGACAACGGCTTGCGGGCCTTCGTCGCGCCGAGCTTCGGCGACATCTTCTTCGGCAACTGCTTCCAGAACGGCGTGCTGCCGATCCGGCTGCCCGAGGCGAGGGTCGCCGCGATCCGCGCGGCGCTGAACGCGAGGCCCGGTTCGACGATGACCGTCGACCTCGCCGCGCAGACCGTCACCGGACCCGACGGCGCCGTCGACCGGTTCGAGGTCGATCCGTTCCGGCGCGATTGCCTGCTGAACGGCGTGGACGAGATCGGCCTGACGCTGACCTGCGCGGACCGGATCGCGGCCTTCGAGGCGCGGCGCGCGGCCGAGGCGGGCGCCTGATCCGCGGCGGGCGGCCGTCGCGGCCGCCTGCACCGGCGGGCGCCTGTGCGCAAGAGGCGTCGCGTCGGCTGTCGGCCGCGCGAGACGCCGGTCCCGCGGCGGTGTGGCGCGCATGCACACGGTCGTCGGCACCGTGGCCCGAGCGGGGCGCGCGAGGCAGAATCGACGGCCCGATCGTGCGCTCGCCCGTACTCCGATGCCCGCCCGCCTGCCGTCCCCGACACGTGTCCGCACACCGACCGCGGGCGAGCCGACCGTCCGCGTCGCGCCCTGTGTCGCGCTCCGCGACCCCGCACGGCGCGGCGCCTTCGCCGCGGCCGCATCCCTCGCCCTGGCGGTCGTGGCGCCGTCGTCCGCGCGAGCCGCACGCCCCGAGCTGCTGCAGGGCGACTGGGCGCTGGTGATCGACGGCGACAGCACCGAGCGGATGCTGACGATCTCGATGCCGGTCGCGCTGTCCGGCGGCCTGCGCTTCGAGGCGGGCGTCTCCGAGGGCCGGCGCGCCCGCAGTGCCTCCGGCACGGTCCGCCAGGAGGCCGGCACGCCCGTGATGACCGTTCCGCTGGCCGCCCTCGGTCGCCTCACCCTGCGGCAGGCGGGCGTGGACCGCTGGGACGGGCAGCTGGTTGCGGCGAGCGGTGCGGTACGGCCCGCGCGCATCGTCCGCTATGCGCCCGAGGAGCCGCCGACGCTGCTGCTCGCCCGGCAGGCCGCGCTGCGGCCGGACAGCCGCGTGCGCGTCCTCTACTTCGGCGCCGACGACTGCGTCTACTGCCGCAGCTGGGAGGGCGCGTCGCGGCAGGAGGGCGCCTTCCTCGCGAGCGAGACGGCGCGGCGGGTCGAGCTGATCAAGGTCAAGCGCCCGCGTACCGTGCAGCCGCCCGGCATCGATGCGCTGCCGTCCGACCTGCAGGCGAGGGTGCCGGCCGAGCCCCGGCTCGCGAGCTTCCTGCGCGCGGCGCCGGGCTGGCTCGTGGTGGTCGACGAGGACGTCGTGCTGTCGCGGATGGGCCTGGGGGCGTGGTCGCGCGAGGTCGAGCCCTTCGTCGCGGCGCTGGCGCAGCGGCTGGGCAGCCACTGAGACGCGCCGTGCCCCCGGTGCCCTCGTGCCGGTGGACGCCGCCCGAGCCGTGTCCGCAGACGCCCGGCATGCAGCGTCGCTCCGCAGTCGGCCCGTCCCGCCTTCGCTCCCGTGCTCGCCGCTCGACGCTCGCGTCGTTCGTCGGGCTCTGCGCCGCGACGACCGCGCGGCCGATCGTCGCGCAGCCCGCGGACGCGCCCGCCGATGCGCCGGCCGTGCCCGTGGAGGAGATCCTTCGATTCGCCGCGCAGCAGTATCCGGTGCTGCTCGGGGGGCTGCCGGACGCCACCCGGCTCCCGCGCACGGTCGCGCGCGGCGAGCCGGTCCGCGTCCCGCGCGAGGACTGGACGAGCGGGTTCTTCCCCGGTGTGCTGTGGCTCCTCCACGAGGCGACCGGCCTCGATCGGTGGCGTGACGAGGCGAGGCGGTTCACGCGAACGCTCGAGCCGCTGCAGTCCTGGCGCGGGGACCACGACGTCGGCTTCATGCTCGGCTGCAGCGTGGGCAACGGGCTGCGGCTGACCGGTGATCGCGCCTACCGCGACGTGCTGGTCAACGGCGCCCGCTCGCTCGCGACGCGCTTCGATCCGCGCGTGGGGATGATCCGGTCGTGGGACCACGGACAGTGGGCCTACCCCGTCATCGTCGACACCATGATGAACCTCGAGCTGCTGGCGCTCGGCGCGCAGCTCTCGGCGGACGCCGGGCTCCTGGAGATCGCGATCCGCCACGCGGATGCGACGCTGGCGCACCATTGCCGGCCGGACGGCGGCACGGTGCACCTCGTCGACCTCGATCCGGTCATCGGCGCGGTACGACAGAAGCGGACCGTGCAGGGCGCGGCCGACGGCTCGACCTGGGCGCGCGGCCAGGCCTGGGGGGTGTACGGATTCACGATGATGTACCGGGAGACCGGACTGTCGCGCTACCTGGCGCAGGCCGAGCGCATGGCGCGCTTCGTGCTGGAGCATCCCCGCCTGCCCGCCGACGGGATCCCGTACTGGGACTACGATGCGCCCGGGATCCCCGGTGCGCTGCGCGACGCGTCCGCGGCGGCGATCACGGCGAGCGCGCTGATCGAACTCGCGCCGATGCTGTCCGACGGCGCGCTGTCCGGTCGGCTGCTGCGGCTCGCGAGGACCCAGCTGCGCACGCTCGCGTCGCCGCCGTACCGTTCCGCGCCCGGCGGCAACGGCGGGTTCCTGCTCGGCCACTCGGTCGGCGCGCTGCCGCTCGGCTCGGAGATCGACGTGCCGCTGATCTACGCGGACTACTACTTCCTCGAGGGCGTGCTTCGGTTGCGGCGCGGCCCGAACGGCTGAACTCTCGTAGCATCGCGGGTTCGCCCACCCCCCTCGGACCCGCCATGCCCGTCTCCACCGTGCTGCGACACCTCGCCGTCGCCTCCTCGCTGTGCCTCGCCGCCGCCTGCGCCCACGCGCAGCGCACGGATGGCACGGCCGAACCCTACGTACCCTCGGTCGGCCAGCCCGGCAAGGACGTCGTCTGGGTGCCCACGCCCGACCAGCTGGTGTCGAGGATGCTCGACCTCGCGTCGGTCGGGCCGCGCGACGTCGTGCTCGATCTCGGTTCCGGCGACGGCCGTACCGTCGTCGCCGCCGCGAAGCGCGGCGCGACCGCGATGGGCATCGAGCTGAACCCCGACCTGGTCGCGCTCGCGCGGCAGCGCGCGCAGCGCGAGGGCGTGGCCGAGCGCGCGCGCTTCGAGCAGCAGGACCTGTTCGAGACCGACCTGTCGCGCGCGACGGTGATCACGATGTTCCTGCTCAACGAGATCAACCTGAAGCTGCGCCCTAAGCTGCTGCAGCTCGCGCCGGGCACGCGCATCGTGTCGAACACCTTCCGCATGGGCGACTGGGAGCCCGACCAGACGGTGACGCTGCCGTCCGCCGTCCGCCGTCTGCGTCGACGCCTGGTGCACCGCGCACTTCTGGCTCGTGCCGGCGCAGGTCGCGGGCACGCATGCGGTCGACGGCGGCCAGCTGGTGCTCGAGCAGCGCTTCCAGATGCTCACCGGCACGCTGCGCAGCGGCGGCACGACGGTCCCGGTCGAAGGGCGGGTCCGCGGCGACGAGATCGAGCTGAAGGCGGGCGGGCGGACGCTGCGCGGCACGGCCCGCGCGGGCGGGATCGCCTGGCGCGCCGGCGCCTAGGCGATCCGTCACCGGAGCGTCGTCACCTCGCTGCCCCAGCGCGGTCGCTGCGTGCGCAGCCGGTAGCGCGACCGGTACTCGCCGGGCGACGTACCGGTGTGCCTGAGGAAGACGCGCCGGAAGGTGCTCGGGCTCGGCAGCCCGCTCGAGCGCCCCACCTCCTCGACCGTGACGTGCGTGGTCTGCAGCAGCATGCACGCGCGCTCCACGCGCAGGCGCTCGAGGTACCGGTGCGGACTCGTGCCGTGCATGGCCGCGAAGTGGCGCGCGAGCGTGCGCGGACTCGTCGCCGCCGCGCGAGCCAGCGCGCGCACGTCGTACGGGTCGGCGAGGTGCTCCACCAGCCATCGGCGTGCCCGCTCGACGACGCCGTCGGGCAGGCGGTTGCGCGCGAGGGTCGACGCCGCCGATCGCGCGTAGGCCACCGTCGCGGCCTGCCGCATCGGCTCGGGCAGCAGCACGTCGCGCGCGGCGCGGGCGGGGTCGGCCAGCGACGTGCCGCCGAGCAGGTCGAGCAGGGCTTCGGTGATCGCGACCGGCGATGCGCAGGTCCACACGCCGCGGTCGCCCGTCCAGCCCGGGCTGTCCGACCAGCCCATCGATCCGCGGGCCGCCTCGCCCGTCCCGAAGGCATGGCGCGCCACCGCCACGAAGAACGGCCACGGCGCGGCGAAGCGGCGATCGCGCAGGCAGCCCGCCGCCGCCAGCATCGCCACGCCCGTGTAGGCCGCGACCAGCGCGCCGCCCCGCGAGAGTGTCTGCGCCATGCGGGGCACCAGCGGGGCGCAGCGCGCGATCCACCGGTCGATCTCCCGACCGTCGCGGGCCATCCAGCCGGGCAGCACGATCACGTCGGCGGGCGCGCGGTAGGCGGACGGCACGCGACCGGTCGCCTCGCCGGACCGCTCGGGTGCGGGGACCCGCGCGAACGCCGGCGCGCGGATCGGCCGGCCGTCGCCGCCCACCCACCGCCAGCGCAGCGGCGGCGGTGCGGCCGGCGCGTCGAGGGCGGCGATGCGGTTGACCAGGCGGAGCACGTCGACGACCGACAACGCGACCCCGCCGAGGCCGCCCGGCTCCCAGACGATCTCGACCACGAGTCGAGCGCGTGGCAACCGATGACGGTTCGCTGGCATCCGATGAACTATACCGGCGCGGACCCTTGGCCTACAGTCCTCCGCCATCCCCACTCGCCGGGCGCACGCCGCATGGACCTCTCACGATTCGCCCGCCGTCGCTACACGCCGTTCGCCACGCCGATCGAGCCGCTGCCCCGCTTCTCCGAGGCGCTCGCGGCCGGCTGCCCCGGCGGCGCGGGTCCGGAGGTCTGGATCAAGCGCGACGACATGCTCGGACTGTTCCCGGGCGGCAACAAGACGCGCAAGCTCGAGTTCCTCGTTGCCGATGCGCTCGAGCGCGGCGCGGACACGCTGATCACCTGCGGCGCGCCGCAGTCGAACCACTGCCGCATCACGCTCGCCGCCGCCGCGCGCGAGGGCCTGAAGTGCCGCTTCGTGATCGAGGAGCGCGTGCCGGGCAGCTACCGTCCGCAGGCCAGCGGCAACCACTTCATGTTCCGGCTGATGGGCGTCGAGGCGATCACCGTCGTTCCGGCCGGCACCGACATGGGCGAGGCCATGCGACGCGTGGCCGACGAGCTGGCCGCGCAGGGACGCACCGGCTACGTGATCCCGGGCGGCGGCTCCAATGCGCTCGGCGGCCTGGGCTACGTGGCCTGCGCGCAGGAGCTGCAGCAGCAGTGCTTCGAGACGGGCGTGCGCTTCGATCGCGTGGTGGTGGGGTCGGGCAGCTCCGGCACCCACGGCGGCCTGGTGGCCGGCTTCGTGGGCAATCGCATCGACGTGCCGATCGTGGGCGTCGGCGTGAGCCGCGACCCCGAGCAGCAGGAGCCCCTCGTGCTGAAGGAGGCGCAGGCGGTGGCCGACCTGCTCGGCCTGCGGATGGAGATCCCCCGCGAGGCGGTACGCAGCGTGGGCGGCTACTGGCAGCCCAGGTACTCGGTGCCGAACGCGCGGATGGTCGAAGCGGTACGGATGCTCGCGCGTACCGAGGGCATCCCGCTGGACCCGGTGTACACCGGCAAGATCATGGCCGGCCTGATCGGCCTCGCGCGCGCGGGCGAGTTCGCGCCGGGCGAGCGGGTGCTGTTCATCCACACCGGCGGCCTGCCCTCGCTGCACGCCTACGAGGACGTGGTGCTGGGCGAGGGCGGGGAGATCGCGCCGTGACCCGGGCCGTCGACGATCGGCACTTGCCCGAGGACGCGAGCGATCCGCCGCCGGCCCGCGCCACCGGGCGCCTGCGGGTCGATGGCGCGGAGCTCCACTACGAGGTCTGCGGGCGAGGTCCGGCGATCGTGTTCGCGCACGGGCTCGGCGGCAGCCACCTGTCGTGGTGGCAGCAGGTGGCGCACTTCGCGCGTACCCACACCTGCGTGACCTTCGCCCACCGCGGGTTCGAGCCGTCCACGCTCGACGCGGGCGGGCCCGATCCCGCGCGGTTCGCCGACGACCTCGCCGCGCTGATCGACCACCTGTCGATCGACCGCGCCCACCTCGTCGGGCAGTCGATGGGCGGCTGGACCGTGGTCGAGTACGGCCTGCGTCACCCCGGGCGCACGCGCAGCCTGGTCCTGTCGGCGACCACCGGGTCGATCGACCACCGCCGGATCGCCGGCCTCGACCCGGCCGCGCTCGATGCATGGAAGGCCGATGTCGCGGCGGCCGCGGCGCAGTGCCGGTCCGCGGGCGTGCATCCCGCGGCCGGCCCGCGGATGGCGCGCGAGCAGCCGGCGCTGCACCTGCTCTACCGGCAGATCGACGAGCTCTCGCGCGGCCTCGACAAGGACGCGCTGCGGGCCGGGCTGCAGGCGATGCGGGTCCGCGCGCCGGACGGTCTCGCCGCCACCGGGGTGCCGGTGCTGCTCGTCTCGCCGGGCGAGGACATCGTGATCCCGCCGCCCGCGCTGCGGGCCCTGGCGCGCGAACTCCCCGGCGCGAGGCTCGTCGAGCTCGAGGACGCCGGCCATTCCCCGTACTTCGAGCGGGCGGCGCGCTTCAACACCTGCCTGGACGCGTTCTTCCGCGAGGTCGAGGCGCGGCCGATCGCGGACGGCGGTGGCGACGAGGCCGGACGCGGGCCCGGGGGGGCACGATGACGCCGACCGCGGCGCCGCGCGCCGCGCGGGGCCGGTTCGCCGTGGCCTGCCTCGCGCTGTCGGCCGTGCTGGCCGGCGCGATGCCCGCGACGACGCGGGCGCAGGACGCCTATCCCAGCCGCGCGATCACGCTGGTGGTGCCGTTTCCCGCCGGCAGCGGCAGCGACATGAGCGCGCGGCTGCTCGCGAAGGACATGACCGAGTCGCTGCGCCAGCCCGTGGTCGTCGAGAACCGCCCCGGCGCCGACGGGACGCTGGGCACCCAGGCCGTGGCCCGCGCGCGACCGGACGGCTACACGCTGCTGGTGGGCGTGGCCGCGACGCACGCGGCCAACTACGCGCTCCTTCCCGGCAGGCTGGGCTACGAAGCGTCGTCGTTCGACATCGTCGGCGGCCTGGGCATGGTGCCGCTGTCGATGTTCGTGGCCGCGAACGCGCCGTGGAAGACGCCCGCCGACCTGATCGCCGACGCGAAGCGGCGCCCCGGTGCCATCGTCTGCGGCAGCGGCACCACCGTGGCGCAGATCGCCTGCGAGGTGTTCAAGCTGCGGGCCGGCGTCGACCTGCTCAACGTCCCCTACAAGGGCAGCCCGAACGCGCTGAACGACCTGATGGGCGGACACGTCCAGGTCGTGTTCGCCGACGGGTCCAGCGCGGCGGCGCACGTCGAGCAGAAGCGCCTGCGCGTGCTGGCCACCGCGGCGGGCAGGCGGCTGCCCTACTGGCCCGAGGTGCCCACCTTCGTCGAGCTCGGCATGAGCGACCTCGAGATCTCAGCGTGGAGCGCGGTCTTCGTGCCGGCGGGCACGCCCCCGGCGGTGCGGCAGAAGCTCGCCGACGCCGTGAGGCGCGCGGCCGACGCGCACGAGGCGGTGGCCGCCCGGCAGCGGACCGGCGCGCTGGCGCTGGTGCTGTCGCAGGAGGACGGGCGACGCTTCATCGAGGCCGAGATCGCACGCTGGGCGCGGCTCGTGCGCGACAGCGGGGTGAAGCCGGAATGAGCGAGGACGCGATGATCCGGCTGTCCGCGGCCCCCGAGCGCGTCGGCATCGCCGGGCTCGGCGCCATCGGCAGGGCGCTCGCGCGGGCGCTCGACGCCGGCGACCTGCCGGGCCTCGTCCTCGGCGCGGTGAGCGCCCGCGAGCCCGCCAACGCCGGCCGCTGGATGGGCGAGCACCTGTCGAGGCCGGTCGATTGCGTGGACTTCGACGCGCTCGCCGAGCGCTGCGACTGGGTGGTCGAGTGCGCACCGTCGGGCCTGCTGCGCGCGATCGGCGAGCCGGCCCTGCGGCGCGGCCGCCGGCTGGTGGTGATGAGTTCGGGTGCGCTGGTCGACGCACCCGAGCTGATCGGACTCGCCCGCGCGCACGGCGGCCAGATCGTCGTCCCGACCGGCGCGCTGCTCGGGCTCGACGCGGTGTGCGCGGCCCGCGAGGGCACGATCCGTTCGGTCACCCTCGTCACGCGCAAGCCGGTGGCGGGCCTGGTCGGCGCGCCGCTGCTGCGCGAGCGCGGCATCGACCTCGCGGGGCTCGAGGAACCGCTGTGCGTGTTCAGCGGCAGCGCGCGCGAGGCGATCCGCGGCTTCCCGGCGAACGTCAACGTCGCGGTCGCGCTCTCGCTCGCGGGCATCGGCGTCGAGCGGACGGGGGTGGAGGTCTGGGCCGATCCGACGGTGTCCCGGAACACCCATCGCATCCAGGTCGACGCCGACAGCGCGTCGTTCGAGATGACGATTGCGGGCGTGCCGTCGGAGAACCCGCGGACCGGGCGCATCGCGGCGCTCAGCCTGATCGCCTGCCTGCGCAAGGTGCACGCGCCGCTGCGGGTGGGTACCTGACGGGGCGACGGGCCTCGCTGCGTCGACCGGGGCACCAAAGAGAAAGGCCGTCGCGAAGGACGGCCTTTCGGTGAAGCTGGTGGCGAATCAGGGACTCGAACCCCGGACCTGCGGATTATGATTCCGCAGAAAAGCTCATTCCGGGGCATTTGCTTCCGTTGATGTAAGGGCACTAGAATCCACGTATATCAACGACTTGCATTCGGATTCAGTCCGACGGTCGTTGATCCGAAGTGGTCTCGATTCCTTACATGGTCTTACATGGCCCGTTACATGGGGCGGCATGTAAGACGGACGGAGCGCCAATGGCGAAGGTTCCTTTCACGGCTGGTCGCATCGCCGACCTAGAGTGCCCGGCGGGCAAGGCGCAGGCGTTCCTCTGGGACTCGACCGCGCCCGGCCTGGGGCTGCGCGTGACGGCGACCGGCTCCCGCGCCTACGTGTTCCAGAGCGAATTCGAGGGGCGCACGCTGCGGATGACCATCGGCTCGCCGGCAGCGTGGACCATCAAGGCGGCGCAGGAAGAGGCTCGCCGGCTCCAGACGACCATCGACGCAGGCCGGGACCCGCGTGTGGTGAAGGCCGAACGCATCGCGGCCGACGTGGCCGTGCGCGACGCGCTGCGCCGCAAGGGCGTGACGGTCGGCGAGGCGTGGGCGGTGTACGTGGCGGACCGGACCCCGCACTGGGGCGAGCGCCACATCGCCGACCATGTGCGCCTCGCGCGGGCCGGTGGACAGGTGCCGAAACGCGGCGTGAAGGGCGCGAAGCAAGCCGGGACGCTGACGACGGCCGGGCCGCTGCACTCGCTGATGCAGGTCCCGCTCTCGGCGCTCGACGCCGACGCCGTGGCTGCCTGGGCAAAGCGCGAGGCCGTGAAACGTCCGACGCAAGGCCGGCTCGCGCTGCGGCTGCTGCAAGGCTTCCTGACGTGGTGCAGCGAGCACCCCGAGTACAAGGGCGCGGTCGCCGAGGGAAACGCGGCGAAGAACCGACGCGCTCGTGAGTTTCTGGGCGAGCCCACCGTAAAGAAGGACGCGCTACTGCGCGAGCAGTTGCCCGGCTGGTTCAAGGCGGTTCGTGCGCTGCCGAATCCGTCGCACGCGGCCTACCTGCAAGCATTGCTGCTCTGCGGCTGCCGGCCGACCGAGATGCTGCAAGTCCGATGGGAGGACGTGGACACCCAATGGCGCTCGCTGACCATCCGGGACAAGGTCGAGGGCGAGCGGACCATCCCGCTCACCCCCTACGTGGAGCAGCTGCTCGTGGCGCTGCCGCGCCGCGCGGGGAATCCGTGGGTGTTCAGTAGCCCCGTCATCAAAGGTCGCAGCATGGACGTGCCCGACGACCAGCACCGAAAGGCGTGCACGGCTGCCGGCATCAGCGGCCTCACGCTGCACGGCCTGCGCCGCTCGTTCAAGAGCCTTACCGAATGGCTGGAGGTGCCCGTCGGTGTGGTGGCTCAGGTGATGGGCCACAAGCCGAGCGCGACCGCCGAGAAGCATTACACCGTGCGCCCGCTCGACCTGCTGCGGCTGCATCACGACCGCATCACAGCGTGGATTCTGGAGCAGGGGCAGGTGCCGTTCGATCCGTCCCAGACGGGCCGCGCGGCCGGGCTCCGTGTGGTGGAGGGTGGCAAGGTCGCCTGACCGAAAGACCGCGCCGGGCGTTCAATGCACCCATCCGATTGATCCGACAGGCATAGTCCTTTTGCCCGCGCCTACCCCGACGGGGGGAAAACCGGCACCTTCACCGGCTGGCGCGGGCTCCCATTGAAGGTGTGCACTTGAAGGAGTGCCGATGCTCGATGCCGACCGAGGGCTCAATCCCGAGGAAGCCGCGCTTTGGTTCGCGCTGATTCACCTGCTTGAGGACAGCAAATTCTCGGACGACGCGAGCGATGCCGACCGAGAACGGGCCGCGCGCGATAACGAACGAAAGCGCCAGCTGCGAAAAGAAGTCTTGGACCGCTACCGGGACGGACGGCTGTATGTCTTCGAGGCTGCGAACGTGATGGGCTGGGCCGACCCGACGCTCAAGGACACCATCGCGGACACGATGGTGCGACACGCCCACATTCCCCCTGACCGGCCGGAGCACCTGCGGCTGTGCGACCGCCTGACCCTCGCGCCGCTCGTTGCGGGCGAGCGCGGTGCCCGGATCAACGTGGTGTCTATGGTCGACTTCGCCGACCTGCTGCTTTGGGCACAACGAATTCGATTGAAGCCGGCCGCGCTTGCTGGCCTCAGAGAATGGGCTCGTTCGATCCATCGGGCTTCGGAAGAGTCGCTCGAAGCCATGGGACTCGCACTGCCTCCGGAGGATGCGTCCGAGAAGCGGTTGGCGCGGCCCGCTCCTGCGCCGACGCGGTGGACCATCGAGGATGCAGCGCACCTTATTGGCGAGCAGCGCGGGTTGCCCGAGGCGCAGGTCAAAACCCTTGTGGAAAGGATGTGGACGGCTGCCCAAAACGGCGACTTGCGGGTGCGCGACCGAGCACATGACACGACCATTCCGAAGGCGGAACTCACTCGCGTCCGTTGGTTCTACGAATTCGTGTCGCGGCAGGACGTGAACGATTGGCTTGAAAAGGCCGATGCGAACTGGAGATGGGAAGAGGAGCCCGAGAAGGATTCGC
Organism: Pseudomonadota bacterium; assembly: GCA_046046245.1. Classification (GTDB taxonomy): domain Bacteria; phylum Pseudomonadota; class Gammaproteobacteria; order Burkholderiales; family Burkholderiaceae_E; genus UBA4615. The sequence goes on from JBJOKE010000017.1 coordinate 83,208, forward strand.
CTTCGCCTTTGCCAGTGACGAAGAGCCGTCCGGTCTCCCGGCAGGCGTGGCAGGAAGAACGGTTGGTCGAAACGCTCGTGGCGCTGGGGTTCAACCCTGAAGAACTGCCAGTCCACAAGCAAGGGACTCGAAATGGCCCGAGGGCGCAGTGTCGTGCACGAGTAAAAGAGGTGGACGGCGATGACCGATGGACCCCGAAGGTATTCGACAAAGCCTGGGAGCGATGCCGCGCAGCCGGCACGATTCGGGATGCGCCTTAGTCCCTTGCCGATGCGACGACAAGCGGGACCCCCAAACTGGGGGAGCAGGGGAGCCTTGCGGGGGGGGAGTGTCCGTGAATCTTAATTCGTATCGCCGCATGCAAGTGCGTTGTGCGATACGGGGCCGATCCAGCGGCTGACCCCGACCGTCGCCAGCGCGAGGAACTGGCGATGAATGGTGAGCGCAAGACGGGAGGCGGGGCGTTCCCGTCGCTTGATGTGGAGACGCGCGCGGCCGTGCCGACGGACTGCGCCGCGTACCACTTGGGGAGGCAGCCGCAGACTCTGCGGGCTTGGGCCTGCAAGGAAGACGGGCCGCTGCGCCCGGTCCGCGTGCACGGCCGGCTCGCGTGGCCGGTGGCGGAACTGCGCCGCGTCCTGGGGGTGGCCCAATGAAAGACGGCCGCACCCCGGAAACCCAGAGCACGGCCGCGAAACTCAGCACTTCGCATTCTACTTTCGAACTGTTCCCCGACGACGACAACGCGCCGACGGCGCTCTGGCCGAAGCCGGGCGTGATGGAGGGACGGCTGCTCGCGCGGCTGTTGCGTGGGGAGCACCTGACCGGACGCGACTGGAGCGGCGCAGTGCACGGCACTCGCCTGCCTGCCGAAGTGTGGACGTTGAAGCAGACGGGTTGGATCGTGCACCGCGTCCTGCTCACGGTGCAGACCGGCGACCGCACGTCCAACGGCGTCCGCAAGGCCCGCATCGCGCGCTACTGGCTCGACACGGTGCAATGCCGCCGGATGATGGCCGACCCGCGCGCCGAGCCGTTCCTGCGGGAAGTCGACTTCTTCGAGCGGAGGGCCGCGTGATGCACTCGCGGACTCGCTCCCATCGACTGAAATTCAGCGGCGGCCGTCGCGTGCTCGTGCAGGTGACGGAAACCGCGCAGGCCGTTCACCTGACCATCAGCGGCCCGCGCCTGGGCGACGCTGACATGCCCCGGCTCGCACGGCTGATGTGGCCGATTCTGTACGCCTATGAGGACGACCCGCGCCCGATGCACATGAGCGGTGAGCACGTCGACTACACCGGCACCGTCGCGGCGGTCGATGGCGGCTTCGTCGCCATCCGCACTCCGAATCCGAGGGGGCAGCATTGAGCGCCTTCCCGTTCGTCCCCGACGTCCAAAAGGCCGCGCGCGAGTACGTGGCTGCCGGGCTGCATCTGGTCCCCCTCGAAGCCGGGACCAAGAAGGCGACCGGGGCTGGCTGGAATCGCCGCGAGGCCGCCATCGGCTCGCCGGCTGCCATCGATCCACACCTTCGCGGCATCGGGCTGGCACACGCTTGGTCGGGCACCTGCGCGCTCGATGTGGACCATTTCGAGTTGGCGCAATCGTGGCTCGCCGGGGCCGGCATCGACCTGGGCGAATTGCTGGAGGCTGACGACGGCGTCCGCATCCTGTCGCGCCCCGGGCGCGCAAAGCTGCTCTATCGGATGCCCGACGGCGTCGCGCTCCCGAGCAAGGTGGTCAAGCGTGGCGATGTGACCATCCTCGAGTTTCGGTGCGCGACCGAGCAGGGGCTCACCGTTCAAGACGTGCTGCCGCCGTCCGTTCACCCGGATACGGGCGCGCCCTACGCCTGGGGCGGCAACGGCGATTGGCGCTCCATGCCGACCGTGCCCGAGCGGCTGCTCGCCGTCTGGCGCGACTTGGTGGCAGTCGAACGGCGCGCCGATGTGGCGGTCGAGGTGCCCGAGCGCAGCGATGCCGCTGCGGCCTCAGGAAAGGCCCGTATGGCCCCTCGCGCGCACGAGAGGGCCAGGGATGCGGCCCGGACCCCGGGCGGGCGTTCTGAGGCCGTCTGGGACACGCTGATGCACTTGGTCGAGCGCGGGGCGAACGACGCTGAGTGCGTCTCGGTCCTGACCGACCCGACGCTCGGTGTTTCCGCGAAGCCGCTGAGCAAGTCGCTGCCGGCCGCGTGGCTCACGCCGCAGATTGCACGGGCGCGCGCGAAGGCGCAGCAAGCGAAGGCCGACGCGGTGCGGGAGGCGGGCGGCGCGCCGCTCGACATCCTGCGCGAGTACCCCGTGCCGGACTTCACCGAGGCGTGCGTGCCGCCGGTCATCTGGCGGCTCGCCGATGCGTTCCACAAGGCGTCGGGCTTCGACCGGAACGGCCTCATCATGGCCGCGACGGTGGCGGCAGCATCGGTCATCGACGACCGCCTGCGGCTCGCCGTGCGCCCGGCTTCGAACTGGTTCGAGTCCGCGCGGCTGTGGGCCGTTCTCATCGGGCCGCCGAGCGCGGGCAAGTCGCCGACGCTCAAGGCCGCGACTGATCCGATCAAGGAATTGCATCGGGACCTGCTGATGCAATGGACGAAGAATGTGCCCGACCCCGAGGCCGAGGGCGCGCCGGCTCGGCCTGCTATGTTCACGTCCGACGCGACCGTCGAGAAGCTCGCCGACCTGCTGAAGGGCAACGCGCGCGGCATGCTGATGCTCACGGAGGAATTCGCCAGCTGGATCGGCGGCATCGACGCTTACCGCGACGGCGCAGGCGGGAAGGGCCGGGGTGAATGGCTCCAGCTGTATGACGGCGGGCCGCATCAAGTGGACCGGATCAAGCGCGGCTCGTTTTTCGTGCCGAACTGGTCCTGCTCGGTCCTGGCGGCCGGCACGCCTGCCGGGTTGCGGTCGCAGCTGCGGCAGCTGCCCGACGACGGCCTCATCCATCGCTTCATGCCGCTCATCATGGCTCGGGCCGGCGCGGAGTCCGGCACCTCGGCGTCGGCCGAACTGACGGGCTGGAACCTTCGCTTGCGTGGTTGGTTCGAGGCGACGACCTGTGAGTCCGGCTCGAAGGCGCACCGCATCAGCATCAACGCGCAGCTACCCTTCGAGTCAGAGCGTCGCACCATCCGAGAAACGGTGGACGCGCTCGCCGACGTGTCGCCCGCGCTCGCGTCCCACATCGGAAAGCACCCGGGGATGCTGGCGCGTGTGGCTCTGACGTTTCACATCGCCGACGAGCGGCCGGGTGACGCCATCGAGGCCGACACGATGCGGCAGGCGGTGTCGTTCATGCGGACCGTCCGGCAGCACGCGGCGGCGCTGTTCCTCGGCATCCTGTCGCAATCGTCCGCGCTCGAACTGGCTCGCGCGCTTGCGCGGTCGCTACTGGCAACGGAACCGAATCCGCGAGAAGTCGGGCGCAACGATTTCCTGCAACGCTGCCGCGCGTGGCGCACGGCGTCCGAAGCCGACCAGAGACAGGCGGTGCAGTTGCTCGAAGATGCACGATGGCTCATCCCGGACCCTGCGAGCCGTGCCTATGGCGGCTGGAGCGGCTCGAAGTGGCTGGTCGAGCCGTCGGTGTTCGCGCGGTTCGCGCAGCACGGAAGGGACCACATCGCTCGCCGGGAGGCGGTGCGGCGCATTCTGGTCGGAGCGACCGATGAGCCGTGAATCTCTGGCAAGTCTGTCTCGCGCGTGCGGTGTAGAGGGGACTCTGCCCCCCTTCATGTACAGACACACCGCACGGGCGAGGCAGAGATGCCAGAGATGCGGAGCCGGGCTGGTCGGAGGCACGGCACTCCCCGGCGGCTGAGTGATGTGGTGAGTGCAACGAAGGAAGCCGATTCCCAAATGAATTCGATTTCTGCGGCGCGCGCGGAATTCGGCCGCGCGGGGTTTCTTCAGTCCCTAAAGGGCCGGCAGCGATGACCGGCGGGATGCGCTACGGGGCGGGCCGTCCGGCGTTCCGGCCGTGCGCGGCGCACTACATGTCGATAGACGTGCGCCGTCTGGCGCGCGAGGGGCTGCTGAGCCGACCGGGTTGGAGCGGATGGACTTGGAGCCAGGACGGCGAGCGGATCGGCTCGATCGGATTGAGAGTGAACCCCGGCCTATCGGTGACGTTTGAATTCAATCAAACGCGCCAGGGCAAGTCGCGGCCCGTGTCGGCTACTGCATGGCTCGAATCGACCCCGTGCGCCTTCGGCGGCCGGCGGTGGTGGTGGCGCTGCCCGAACTGCTCGCGCCGATGTGCCCGGCTGTTCATCGTGACCGGCGGGCTCGGGTGCCTGTCCTGCCTGCGGATGGTTCACCTGTCGCAGCGCATGACCCCCATCGACCGGTCCTGGCGGCGCACGCAGAAAGCCGAGGCCGCGCTCGGGATGGATGGCTCGGGCCGTCGGCGGTTGCATCAGCGGACGCGCGAGCGGCTGTATGACGTGCTCGGTCGTGAAGAAGATTTCCGGGACGCGGCGGTCGGCTTCGCCATCGAACGGCTGTGGGCGAACGCGCCGGCTCGGGTGCGTGCGGCGCGTGGCGAGCGCCGCTGATCCGCCGAATCGTCTTACACCCACCGTTACATGGCGACGACACAAAGAACAACGGCCTACGTGCCGAAGCGCGTAAGCCGTTGATTTGTTTGGTGGCGAATCAGGGACTCGAACCCCGGACCTGCGGATTATGATTCCGTCGCTCTAACCGACTGAGCTAATTCGCCGAAGAGGCGGGATCTTACTCGCTCGGCCCCGAGGCTGTCAAAACGCCGACGCGACCCCCGCCGGGGTCCGGCGCGGCCCGCGGCGAGGGCGCGAAGCGCCACGCCTCAGGCCGAGGGGAACCGCAGCGTGAACCGCGCCCCGGGCGGTTTCTCGCCCGGCCGCGCGTCGTCCACCTCGATCGTAGCGCCGTGCTGGTCGGCGATCTCGCGCACGATCGGCAGCCCCAGCCCGCTGCCGTCCACGCCGGTGCCCAGCACGCGGTAGAAGCGCTCGAACACCAGCTCGCGCTCGGCTTCCGGGATGCCGGGGCCGCTGTCCTCGATCTCGAGGATCACCTGGCGGCCGTCGGCCACGGTGCGCACGGTGACGGTGCCGCCGCGCGGCGTGTAGCGCAGCGCGTTGTCGACGAGGTTGCTGACCAGCTCCCGCAGCAGCAGCGGCTGGCCGACCACGACCGGGCTCGCGTCGGCGCCGGTGGCGTCGTCCTCGGCGCGCGCCGACTCGAAGCCCAGGTCGATGCCGCGCTCGATCGCCGCCGGCACCCAGTCGGCGATCGCGTCGCGCGCGAAAGCCTCGAGGTCGAGCGGCTCGGCCGGCGACGCCTCGCGCGGGTTCTCCATCCGCGCGAGCGACAGCAGCTGGTTCACCAGGTGCGCGGCACGCTGCGAGCCGGCCGCGATCTGCTCGAGCGTGCGGCGCAGCTCGGCCGGATCGCGCTCGCGCAGCGCGAGCTCGCTCTGCGTGCGCAGCCCCGCGAGCGGGGTCTTCATCTGGTGCGCGGCGTCGGCGATGAAGCGCTTCTGCACGCTCACCGTCGTGTCCAGCCGCTCGAGCAGGTCGTTGAACGCGTCGACCAGCGGCGCGATCTCCTCGGGTGCGCCGCGCGGGTCGATCGGCGAGAGGTCCTCGGGCGAGCGGTCCCGGATCCGCCGCTGCAGCGACTTCAGCGGCTTCAGCCCGCGCGACAGCCCGAACCAGACGAGCATCACCGCCACCGGCAGGATCATGAACTGCGGGAAGATCACGCCCTTGATGATCTCGTTCGCGAGCCGCGTGCGCTTGTCGAGCGTCTCGGCCACCTGCACGAGCACGGGCTCGATCTCCTCGCCGTCGGTCACCTCGGCGTACAGGTAGCCGATCCGGACCTGGTCGCCCCGGTAGTTCGCGGTCCTGAGCTTCACCTTGCCGGGGATCGGATAGTCGTACAGGCCCGGCTTGGGCAGGTCGGCCTCGCCGGCGAGCAGCTGGCCGCGCGCGCCGACGACCTGGAAGTAGACGACGTCCTCCTCGTCGGCCGCGAGGAAGTCGCGCGCCGCGCGCGGCAGGATCACCACCACGCGGTCGGAGGCGATCCGCACCTGCTGGGCGAGCGCCTCGGTCCGGTCGTCGAGCGCGCGGTCGAAGGGCGCGTCGGCGAGCGAGCGCGCGATCACGAAGGTCACGGCGACCGACATCGGCCACAGCAGCAGCAGCGGGGCGAACATCCAGTCGAGGATCTCGCCGAACAGGGAACGCTGCTCGAGCGCGTCGGCGCTCGCGCGGCGGTCACGGCGGCGCCAGCCGCGCGCCCAGATCCGCGCACCGCTGCGGCGCTCGACGAAGGTGTTCGGGGTCGGGCCGACGGCCCCGGGCCCCGTCGCGACGGGCCTCGTCGGGTGCGCTCTGCCGGTCGATGCGCCCGGCGGCATCGGCGGCGCGGCCGGATGGACCGGATAGGCGGGCGCGGCCGGCGCGCGCGCGGACGTCAGCGCGGGCGGCCGGGCCCAGTGCCGCGGCGACTCGTCCACGGCCGGCGCCTCGGGCGCGACCGGCTCGGCCGGCCCGAACAGCGGCGCGTTCGGCCGCTCGCGGGTCTCGATGAGGTCGCGCAGCGTGCCGCGCAGGTCCAGGCGCCCCCAGGCCCCGCGAGGCGGGCCGGACGGCCCTCGGGGGGCGGGCGGCGGCGCGTCGAAGACCGGTTCGGCCGGCCGCGGCGGCGCGAGCGGCGACGTGCTCAGGGCTTCGCGACGCCTTCCGGCGGCCGCTCCAGGCAGTAGCCGAGGCCGCGCACGGTGGCGATGCGGATGCCGGCGCCCTCGAGCTTCTTGCGCAGCCGGTGCATGTAGACCTCGATCGCGTTGTGGCTCACCTCGTCGCCCCACTCGCAGAGGTGGTCGACGATCTGCTCCTTGCTGACCAGCCTGCCCACGCGCGACAGCAGCACCTCGAGCAGGCCGGTCTCGCGCGCCGACAGCTCGAGCGACTGGCCGTGCAGCGTGGCGGTACGTCCGCTCTGGTCGAAGACCAGGTCGCCGAGCCGCACGAGGTTCGAGCCCGCGCCGTTGGCGCGGCGCACGAGGGCCCGCACCCGCGCCTCGAGCTCGGACAGCGCGAAGGGCTTGGCCATGAAGTCGTCGGCCCCGAGGTCGAGGCCGCGCACGCGCTGCTCGACCGAATCGGCCGCGGTGAGGATCAGCACCGGCACGCCCGACTCGCGGCCGCGCAGCCGCTTGAGCACCTCCATGCCGGAGAGCTTCGGCAGGCCGAGGTCGAGGATCAGCAGGTCGTAGGGCTGCGCCGCGAGCGCCGCGTCGGCCTCGCTGCCGCTGCTCACCCAGTCGACGGCGTAGCCGGACTTGCGCAGCGACCGGCAGAGCCCGTCGGCGAGCACGGAATCGTCTTCGGCGAGCAGCACCCTCATCGGCGTCGCGTCCTGTCCCCTCTCGGGGTCCAGTGTAAGCCTGGCGTCAGGATTTCCGGAACCGGTTGATCGCGTCCCGGGTGTCCAGCGCGGCGCGGCGGGCAGCCTCGGCGAAGTCCTCGCCCGAGCCCGCGTAGAGGATCGCCCGCGACGAGTTGATCATCATGCCGGCGCCGTCCGCGTCGCGGCCCGCGGCCACGGTGGCGGCCACGTCGCCGCCCTGGGCGCCGATGCCCGGCACCAGCAGCGGCAGCGCGGGGGCCAGCTCGCGCACGCGTGCCAGCTCGGCCGGCACGGTCGCGCCGACCACCAGGCCGAGCTCGCCGCCCCGGTTCCACGGTCCGGCCGCGAGCCGCGCCACGCGCTCGTAGAGCCGCTCGCCGCCGACGTCGAGCGACTGCAGGTCGGCGCCGCCCGGGTTCGAGGTGCGGCACAGCAGGATCACGCCGCGGCCCGCGTGCCCGAGCCAGGGCTCGACCGAATCGAAGCCCATGTACGGGTTCACCGTGACGGCGTCGGCGCGGTAGCGCTCGAAGGCCTCGCGCGCGTACTGCTCGGCGGTCGAGCCGATGTCGCCGCGCTTGGCGTCGAGGATCACCGGCACGCCGGGGTGCCTCGCATGGACGTGCTCGATCAGCGCCTCGAGCTGGTCCTCGGCGCGCTGCGCGGCGAAATAGGCGATCTGCGGCTTGAACGCGCAGACGAGGTCGGCCGTCGCATCGACGATCGCGGCACAGAAGCGCAGCACCGCGTCGGGCCGGCCCGCGAGAGGGCGGGGCAGCTTCGCCGGATCGGGATCGAGCCCGACGCACAGCAGCGAATCGGAACGGGCCCAGGCGTCCCTGAGCGACACTGTGAAGGAAGCGGCCATGGCGGCGGCGATTCTACCCGCCCGACCCCGCCGGACGGCGTGCGCCGCGTCGCCGTCGCCCTCACGTTTCCATCACTCGCCACCACCCGAACGGGTGGCGCGACCCCGTCCGATCCGCCCTTCCCATGCGCGTCTCGCTGTCCCGCAAGGACCTCGTCCTGCTCGTCGTCCTCACGCTGATCTGGGGCGTCAACTGGCCGGTGATGAAGGCCGGCGTGCGCGACTTCGCGCCGCTCAGCTTCCGCACGCTGTGCATGGCGGGCGGCGTGCTGCTGCTCGCCGCGATGGCGCGTGCGCAGGGGCTGTCGCTGCGGGTGCGGCGCGAGCACTGGCGCGAGCTCGCGCTGCTCGGCCTCACGAACATGGTGATCTGGTACGTGCTGTCGATCTGGGGCGTGAAGCTGCTGTCGTCGGGGCGTGCGGCGATCCTCGGCTACACGATGCCGGTGTGGACGGCGCTGGTGGGCTGGCTCTTCTACCGAGACCGGCTGGATGCGCGCACCGGCCTGGGCGTGCTCGCGGCCTGCGCGGCGATCGCGCTGCTGCTGGGCGGCGAGCTCGCGACGCTCGCGGGCCGGCCGCTCGGCACGCTGTTCATGCTGGGCGCGGCCTTCGCCTGGGCGGTGGGCACGCAGTGGATGCGGCGGCGCACGGTGCCGGGCTCGGTGATCGTGCTGACCTTCTGGATGATGCTGATGTCGCTCGCCACCTGCACCGCGATCGCCTGGACGGTCGAGCGCACGCAGTGGGTCCGCTGGCCGAACGGCGTCGAATGGGCGGCGATCCTCTACAACGTGTTCCTGGTGTTCGGCGCGGCGCAGCTGCTGTGGTTCCGGCTGGCCACGATCCTGCCGCCGGTGGCGAGCAGCCTGTCGGTGATGCTGATCCCGGTCGTCGGCCTGTTCTCGGGCATGGCGATGCTCGGCGAGACGCCGACCTGGCACGACTGGGCGGCGCTCGCCTGCGTGATCGGGTCGATCGCGAGCGTGCTGTGGCCGACGCGTCGCGCGGCGCCGGCAGGCGGCTGACTCAGCCGCGCGCGTCGAACTGCAGGATCGCCTCGGCCACCCGCTCGATCGGCAGCACCTCGTCGACGGCGCCGAGCGCGATCGCCTCCTTGGGCATGCCGAAGACGATGCAGGTCGCCTCGTCCTGCGCGACGGTGCGGGCGCCGGCGTCGTGCATCGCCTTCATGCCGCGGGCGCCGTCGTCGCCCATGCCGGTGAGCAGGATGCCGAGCGCGTCCGATCCCGCGTGCGCCGCGGCCGAGCGGAACAGCACGTCCACCGACGGCGCGTGCCGGTTCACCGGCGGGCCCGGCTTCACCACCGCGTGGTAGTCGCCGCCCACCTTGCGCAGCTCGAGGTGCCGGCCGCCCGGCGCCACCAGCGCCACGCCGCGCTCCAGGCGGGCGCCGTCGGTCGCCTCGCGCACGCTCATCGGCACGATGCCGTCGACGCGCTCGGCCCACATCCGCGTGAAGCCGGCCGGCATGTGCTGGACGATCGCGATGCCCGGGGCGTCGGCGGGCAGGCGCGAGAGGATCGTCTCGACGGCCTGGACGCCGCCGGTGGAACTGCCGATGACGACGGGCTTGCCGACGGCGAGCGCACGGCCCGCGCCGGTCGCGCTCGGCGCTCGCGGTCCCGGGTGGGCGGCGACCGTGGCCGGTCGGCGCGGCCGGGCGCCGGCGGCGGCGCGGATCGCCGCGACCAGCACGCGTCGCGAGGACTCGATGTAGGCCTTCAGGTCCAGCCTCGGCTTGGTCACCACCGAGACCGCGCCGGCCGAGAGGGCCTCCAGCGCGACCGGCCCGCCGGCCACGGTCAGCGTCGAGCAGATGACGGTGGGGATCGGGTCCTCGGCCATCTGCCGACGCAGGAAGGTCAGGCCGTCCATGCCCGGCATCTCGACGTCGAGCAGCAGCACGTCGGGCCTGAGCCTGCGGATCATCGGCATGGCGACGATCGGGTTCGGCGCGGATCCGGCGAGCACCACCTCGCGATCGTCGCGCAGCAGGTGCGCCATCCCCTGGCGCATCACCGCCGAGTCGTCGACCACGAACAGACGGATCGCCATCGTTCAGACGCTGACCGACTGCACCACCGGATCGCCCGCGCCGACGGCCCACTGCACCTTGCGGTACACCCGGCCGCCCACGTCGGCGTCCAGGATCCGGATGCCCAGCCGGTCGAGCTCCCGGAGCGCCCACCTCGCGTTCGCTTCGCCGACGTGCGCCTCGTCGGGGGCGAGCCCGGGGAACATGTTCCCGCCGCCGTACACCCAGGCGTCGCAGCGCAGCGGCTCGACGCCGCGCGCCCGAAGCGCGGCCGACATCGCGGCGAGCGCGTCGGGCGCGCGGACGGTCGGCCTCGTCGCCGAGGCGCCGCCCGCGGATCGCGACGCATGCACGAAGTGGCACATCGCGCCCACGCTGCGTGCCGGGTCCGCCAGCACGATCGACACGCACGACCCGAGCAGCGTCGCGAGTCTCGCGCCGCTGTTCACGCAGGCCACGTCGCCCGGATGGAGCGTGCGGCTCTCGGCGCCGAGCGGGTCGGGGCGCATCGGTGTCGGCGGCCGCGCCGTGGCCCGGCGCACGGCCAGCGCCAGCGCGGTCACGCCGGGCGCCGGAACGCGCCCGGGGCGAGCGGTTCCAGCCGCTGGCTGCAGGGCACCCGTCCCTCCGCCGTGCCGACGAAGAACAGGCCACCCGGCCGCAGCCGTGACACGACGCGGTCCACGACCTCCCGCTTGGTGTCCTGATCGAAGTAGATCAGCACGTTGCGCAGGAACACCACGTCGAAGGGGCCCAGCGAGTCGACCGGCCGGCACAGGTTCGTCCAGCCGAACCGGACCCGCTCGCGCAGCGGCCCGGCGATCCTCACCAGGCCCGCGGCCTCGCCCTCGCCGCGCTGGCAGTGGCGTCGGAGGCGATCCTTCGACACGGCGCGCAACCGCTCCTCGGGATACACCGCGGCCGAAGCGCGCCGCAGCACCCGGTCGCTGACGTCGGTGCCGAGCACCGACCATGTCTCGCCGACATGGCCGGAGCGCTGCAGGTCGTCGAGCAGCATCGCGATGGTGAAGGCCTCGTCGCCGAACGAGCAGGCCGCGCTCCAGACCTCCACGGACCGAGGCCGTCTCGCCGCCAGCTCGCGCTCGAGCAGTTCGAAGTGCGCGGGCTCGCGGAAGAAGTAGGTCTCGTTGGTGGTGAGCAGGTCGATCGCGACCTGCATCTCCTCGCCCTTCGGATTGCCGGCGATCATCGACACGTAGTCCTCGTAGCTCGCCAGCCCGAGCCGCTGCAGGCGCGGCGCGAGCCGGGAGCTCACCAGGTGTCGCTTGGTCTCGCCGAAGGCGATCCCGACGGTGTCGTACATCAGCGAGGCGATCCGCCTGAAGGCGTCGTCGCGCAATGCGAGCGTGGTCACGGTTCCGGACTCCAGTCGATCGTGATCCGCGTCAGGCGAGCGCCGCCTCGGGGGTGGCGGCGCAGATCGCCGCCATCTCCTCGACGTCGAACGCCCGGTCGGGCTCGAGCAGGATCACGAAGCGTCCGCCGTGCTTGCCCATGCCGCGGATGAAGTCGCGCCGCACCGTCGCGCCGAAGTTCGGCGGCGGCTCGATCATGTCGGCTGCGATCTCCACGACCTCGCTGACCGCATCCACCAGCAGGCCGAGCTCGGTCCGCTCGCCGTCGCGCTCGGCATCGAAGATGATGATGCAGGTCTTCTTGCCGACCTCGGCGCCGGCGCGCCCGAAGCGCGCCTGCAGGTCGATCACCGGCACGACCGCGCCGCGCAGGTTGATCACGCCGCGCACGAACGAGGGCATCAGCGGCACGGTCGTCATCGGACCGTACTGGATGATCTCGCGCACCGTGCGGATGTCGAGGGCGAACACCTCCTCTCCGAGCGTGAAGGTGAGGAACTGCGCCGCTTCCGCCTCGGGTTGGGCGGCCGCCGCGGGGGCGGCCCTTCGGTTCAGGTCTTTCATGGTCGCCACCCTGAGATCAGTACGGACGGAAGTTGCCGCCGGCGCCTGCGGTCGTCGCGGCGGCGCGGCGCGGACGGGCCGCCTCCGGCTCCGCACGCCCACCGCGGGCGGGCTTCGCGGCCGGCTCGGTCGTCGAGAAGAACGACATCGACTGCTGCAGCTGCTCGGCCTGTCCGGAGAGCTCCTCGGAGGTCGCGGCGAGCTCCTCGGAGGCCGACGCGTTCTGCTGCGTGGCCTTGTTCAGATGGCCCATCGCGGTGCCGATCTGCGAGACGGACTGGCTCTGCTCGGACGAGGCGGCGGCGATCTCCTGGACGAGGCCGCTGGTCTTCTGGATCGAGGGCACGATCTCCTGCAGCAGTCGTCCGGCGCGCTCGGCGGTGGAGACGGAGTCGGTGGCCAGACCGCCGATCTCCTTCGCGGCCTCCTGGCTGCGCTCGGCGAGCTTGCGGACCTCGGCGGCGACGACCGCGAAGCCCTTGCCGTGCTCGCCGGCCCGGGCGGCCTCGATGGCGGCGTTCAGGGCCAGCAGGTTGGTCTGGTAGGCGATGTCGTCGACGATCGAGATCTTCTGGGCGATCTGCTTCATCGCCTGCACGGTGAGCGCGACGGCCTCGCCGCCTTCACCGGCTTCCTTGGACGCCTTGGCGGCCATGCCGTCGGTGACGCGGGCGTTGTCGCTGTTCTGGGTGATCGAGGCGGACATGGTGTCGATCGACGAGGTGGTCTCCTCGACCGAGGCGGCCTGCTCGCTCGCCGACTGCGACAGCGACTGCGCCGTCGACGAGACCTGCGCGGCCGCGCTGGTGAGCGCGTCGGCGGCGGCGCGCACCTCGTCGATGATCTGCGCGAGCTTCTCGCTGCTCTGGTTGGCGTCGTTCTTCAGCCGGTCGAACACGCCCGAGGCGTCGCGGGTGATCCGCTGGCCGAGGTCGCCGTTGGCGAGGCCGCCGAGCACGCGCGCCACGTCGTCGATCACGTCGGACAGGGTCTGGCTGGTCACGTTCGCGTTGCGGCGGACCTCGCCGAACGAGCCCTGGTAGTCGCGATCGATCCGCTGCGACAGGTCACCCTGCGCGAGCGCGCCGAAGACGCGGCCCACGTCGTCGAACACCGACGAGGTCGTCTCCAGCATCCGGTTGATGCCGCCGCACAGCGCCTCGATCTGGCCGCTCTTGCCCTCCATCGGGACGCGCCGGGTGAGGTCGCCCTGCTCGGCCGCCGTCATCGCATGCTGCGACTGCTCGACCGCCAGCTGCAGCATCTGCGCGGCCTTCACCTGCTCGGTCACGTCGGTCGCGTACTTGACGACCTTGTAGGCCTTGCCGTCCGGATCGAAGATCGGGTTGTAGGTGGCCTGGATCCAGATCTCGCGGCCGCCCTTGGCGATGCGCTTGTACTGGCCGGCGTCGAACTCGCCGCGACCGAGCTTGTCCCAGAACATCCGGTACTCGACGCTGGCGCGGTAGGCCGGCTCGACGAACATCGAGTGATGCTGGCCCTTGATCTCGGCGATCGTGTAGCCGAGCGCACCGAGGAAGTTGTCGTTCGCGTGCAGGATCCGCCCGTCGAGCGAGAACTCGATCGCGGCCTGGGCGCGGTCGATCGCGGTCAGCCGGCCGGTCATGTCGGCCTCGGTCAGCTTCGCCGCGGTGATGTCGGTCGCGAACTTGACGACCTTCACCGGCTTGCCGCTCGCATCGAACACCGGGTTGTAGCTCGCCTGGATCCAGATCTCGCGGCCGCCCTTGGCGATGCGCTTGTACTGGCCGGCGTCGAACTCGCCGCGGCCGAGCTTGTCCCAGAACGCCCGGTATTCGGCGCTCGAGCGGTAGTCGGGGGTGGCGAACATCGAGTGATGCTGGCCCTTGATCTCGGCGAGCGTGTAGCCGAGCGCGCCGAGGAAGTTGTCGTTCGCCGTCAGGATCGTGCCCTTCGTGTCGAACTCGATCACCGCCTGCGAGCGCGAGACCGCCTCGAGCTTGCCCTGGGCGTCGGCGCGCTCGAGCGTGACCTCGGTGATGTCGGTCGCGAACTTGACGACCTTCACCGGCTTGCCGCTCGCATCGAGCACCGGGTTGTAGGTGGCCTGGATCCAGATCTCGCGGCCGCCCTTGGCGATGCGCTTGTACTGGCCGGCGTCGAACTCGCCGCGGCCGAGCTTGTCCCAGAACATCCGGTACTCGGCGCTCGCGCGGTAGGCCGGCTCGACGAACATCGAGTGATGCTGGCCCTTGATCTCGGCGAGCGTGTAGCCGAGCGCGCCGAGGAAGTTGTCGTTCGCATCGAGGATCCGACCCTGCAGGTCGAACTCGATCACCGCCTGCGAGCGCAGGATGGCGTCGACCTTGCCCTTCAGGTCGGCGACGGCGGAGGCATCGACCGCGGGCGGCTGGGAGGCGTGCGGCGAGATCAGGTCGTGACGGGTGCCGTTCAGCAGGCGGTCGAACCAGGATTGCTTGAGCGTGCTCATGGTGGGGGGTCCTTCGGGGGGCGAATGGGGAGGGGGGGCGGGTCGGTCAGGTACGGAGCGGGGCGGGGGTGTCCCGTTCGGCGGAGGTCGGTCGGGCGACGCGCGGGGTGGCGCGATCCTCGGTGGAGGCGGCCAGGTCGCCGAGCGCGCCCACGTCGATGATCAGCGCGACCTCGCCGTTGCCGAGGATCGTGGAGCCGGACATGCCGCGCAGGCTGCGGAACATGCGGCCGAGCGGCTTGATGACGGTCTGGTGCTGGCCGAGCAGCTGGTCGACGACCACGCCGAAGCGGCGGCCGGCGGCCTGCAGCACGACGATGCTCGAGCGCTCCGGATGCGGGGACTCGAGCGAATAGAGCGCACGCAGCCCGACGATCGGCAGCGGCTGCCCGCGCAGCTCGACCAGGCCGCGACCGCGGGCATCGAACGAGGCGGGGCCGATCCGGCTCTCGATCACCTCGACGACCGTCTCCAGCGGCACGACGAAGCGGCTCGGGCCGACGCCGATCAGGAACCCGTCGATGATCGCCAGCGTGAGCGGCAGTCGGATCTCGACGGTCGTGCCCTCGCCCTCGACGCTGCGGAGCACGACGTGGCCGCGCAGCGCCTCGATGTTGCGCTTGACGACGTCCATGCCGACGCCCCGGCCGGACAGGTTGGTGACCTGCTCGGCCGTCGAGAATCCGGGCTCGAAGATCAGCGCGCAGATCTCCTCGTCCGACGGCACGACGCCGCGCTCGAGCAGGCCGCGGTCCCAGGCCCGGGCGAGCACCTTGCGGCGGTCGATGCCGCGGCCGTCGTCGGTGATGCGGATCAGCACGCTGCCCGACTCGTGGCAGGCGGCGAGCACGAGGCGGCCGCGCGCGGGCTTGCCGGCCGCGGCGCGGTCTGCGGGCGACTCCAGTCCGTGGTCGAGCGCGTTGCGCACGAGGTGCATCAGCGGATCGGCGATCCGTTCGACCATGCTCTTGTCGAGCTCGGTCTCGCCGCCGACCAGCTCGAGCGCGACGTCCTTGCCGAGCTGGGATGCGGTGTCGCGCACCACGCGCCGGAAGCGGGCGAAGGTCTCGCCGATCGGCACCATCCGGAGCTGCAGCGTGCCGTTGCGGATCTCCTCGACGAGGCGGCCGATCTGGGCGTTCGCCTCGATGAGCGTGTCCTGTCCGGCCTGGCGCGCCAGCAGCGAGGCGCCCGCGCCGGCGATCACGAGCTCGCCGAGCAGGTTGATCACCTCGTCGAGGCGGTCGGCCTGGACGCGGATGTATCGCGTGGCATCGTCGGCCGGCGCACCCTCGCGCGGCCGTGCGCTGCGCGACGGTGTCCCGCCCTCGGCTGCGCGAGCCGACTCCGAGCCGTCGCCCGCGTCGCCGCGGGACGGTGCCGCCGAGGCACTCGCCGCAGGTGCGGACGACTCGCGCGGCAGCGATGCGGCCGGGGCCGCGTCGGCCTCGGCCTCGTCGAGCGCCCGCAGGACGAGCTCGATCTCGTCGCGCACGAAGGCGAACGCATGCTCGATGTCGGCGCGTCCGACTCCGGCTCCGGCCTCGAGCTCGAGCTCGAACGCGAGATGGCAGGCCTCGGGCTCGAGCAGGTCGAGCGCGGGGACCGCGCTCTCGCGGCACTCGGCCGAGACCACGCGTCCGAGTCCCGCGAGATAGGTCAGGATCGCTAGCGGATCCATGCCGTTGCGGAAGGTCTCGGGGCCGAAGACGACCGAGACGCGCCAGCGGCGGGCGGCGGACGCCGCGCCCGCCGCAGCCGCGTCGCCGGCCGGGGCCGCGACGGCCGCGCTCGCCGGGCCGTCGGATCCGTCGCCGGCGGCCGCGCGCAGCTGCGCGACGAGCACGGCGCGCTCGTCGCCGCGGTCGTCCTCGCCCTGTCCGGCAGCCGCGTCCACCAGCCCGCGGATCTGGTCGTTGCAGCCGAGCAGCAGCGTCGACAGCGCCGGCGTCAGCAGCAGGCGGCCCTCGCGGAGCTGGTCGAGCAGGGTCTCGACGTGATGCGTGAACTCGACCACGGCGTCGAGGCCGAACAGCCCCGCCGAGCCCTTGACCGTATGGGCGCAGCGGAAGAGCGCGTCGAGCAGGTCGCGGTCGTCGGGCGCGGTCTCGAGCTGCAGCAGCAGCTGCTCGATGCCCTCGATCTGCTCGCGGGCTTCGCTGATGAAGGCGGGCAGCGCCTCGGCGATGAACCGGGTGTCGGCATCGGTGTCGATCGGGCGGCTCATCGGGCATCTCCGGCAGAGGGGGCGATCAGCGCGGGTGCGCCGAGGGTCCGGCAGGCGTCGCGCAACGGGCCCGAGGGGGCGTGCAGGTGCAGGCGTCGGCCGCGCGCGGCGAGCGAGTGCGACAGGGCGATCAGCAGCTGCACGCCGGCCGCGTCGATCTCCTCGACCGGCGAGGCGTCGACCTGCGGGTCGGCGTCCTCCGCGTCGAGCCACTCGAGGCAGGCGGTGCGCAGCGCCGCGACGGCGGGCACGCACAGCTCGCGGGGAAGTTCCAGGCGTCGGGTCACGGTCGCTCCCCGGTTCAGGCCGGCACGAGCCGCGAGACGGCGTCGAGCAGCTGCGGCGGGTTGAACGGCTTGACGAGCCAGGCCTTCGCACCGGCGGCCCGACCCTGCTCCTTCTTGGCGTCCTGCCCTTCGGTGGTGAGCATGATCACCGGGACGAAGCGGTGCTTCGGATGGGCCTTGACGGCCTTCACGAAGGAGATGCCGTCCATGTTCGGCATGTTCACGTCGCTCACGACCAGGTGCACCTTCGAGGCCTGGTCAAGGCGCGCGAGCGCGTCGCGCCCGTCGCTCGCCTCGAGCACGTCGAAGCCGGCCCGTGTGAGCGACATCTTGACGACGGTCCGCAGCGAACTGCTGTCGTCGACGATCAGGATGGTCTTGGCCATCGGTGGAGCTCCCGTCAGAAGAAGGTGGCCTCGGCGGGCCGCGGGCCGGCGGCGGCGCCGCCGGCGTGTGTCTCGCGCTGCTCGTCGGTCGTGTAGCCGGCCTCGAGCAGCGAGCGCCAGTCGGTCTCGTCCGGCGCGCGACCCTGCGCGATCGAGGCCCGCAGCAGCGCGTTCGCCTGCTCGATCGACGTGCCGACCTGGGCGGTGATCTGGTCGACGCGGTCCTGGAACTGGAAGGCGACGAGCATCCGTTCGACGATGTCGCGCACCCGTGCGCCGCGCTCGGCGAGCGACGCGGCGCGGGCGTCGAGCCCGCCGATCGTCGCGTCCATCCGCTCGATCACCTCGGAGATCGTCCGCTCCGAGTCGGCGATGACGCGCGAGTCCTCGGACGTGCGATCGGCGGCCTCCGTCAGCGCGCCGCGCATCCGTGCCTCGAACCCGTCGACGCGCTCGACGATGTCGCGGCTGGCGCGGGCCGATTCCACCGACAGGCGCCGCACTTCCGCGGCGACCACCGCGAAGCCGCGGCCGGCCTCGCCCGCACGTGCCGCCTCGACCGCGGCGTTGACCGAGACCAGGCCGGTCTGTCGCGACAGGCGCACGATGTCGTCGGACAGGTCACGCAGCTCGCGGGCGCGGTCCGCGGCGGCGCCGACCGACTCCAGCACGGCCTCCCGCGAGGTCGCCAGCGAGCGGATCGAGGCGAGCAGCGTCCTCAGCTCGGCCTCGGAGCGCGCGAGCGTCGCGACCCGGTCGTCGCCGCCGGCACCCGTGCCGGGTGCCAGATCGTCGAGCGTCTCGAGGATGGTCGAGAAGCCGGCGAGGAGCGAGTCGGTCGCCTCGCGCGTCTGGCGGCGCACCGTCTCCAGGTGGGCCGCCCAGACCGCGCCGGCCTCGTCCAGTCGGGCCAGCAGCGCCGCGTCCCGATCGTCGAGCGTGCCCGCGCGCCGTGCCGCCTGATCGCGGCCGACGGCGGCACGCAGCCGGGCGAGGAGCGACGGCCGCGTCCGCGGAGGCAGGCCTGGAGACGGGTGTGAGCCGGGGATCGGGCGGGAGTTCATGACCGCACTTGACGGCTCGCCGGCTCGATGTGTCCACGACAATCGAGTCGATTGGCTCGACGTCACCGATGAACGGACGGCCTGCTGACGCGGCTCGGGCCCACGGCCTCCAGGCGTATTGTGAGAAAAGCGTGATTTAAATCAGTAACTTGGCGGTCATATGTCGAAAAGCGCACCGACTCGGGTCATCGATGTCCAACGAGTGTCAATGTCGTGAGTCATCGGGGGTCAGGTCACCGATCGATTCACGATTGCATTGTCATGGACAGACGGTAGGGGCGATCGATGGCCGGAGCGCGCTCGGGTGTCAGACGTCGTTGACGGTCGCGGCGAGCGGAAAGGAGGAAGCCGCCGCGGAGGGGCGCCCCGCGACGGCCGAACCGGCTGCCCGCCCGCAGCCGGGATCGACGACGCGCGCCGTACGGCGCGCGTCGCCGGTCGGGCTCAGAGTCCGACGACCCCGCCCCCGTTCTTCGTGATGGCGACCGTCGCCGAGCGCGGCCGGGTCAGGCCGCCGTCCGGCCAGTGGCTGGTGTAGGCGGCCGGGTTGCCGATCTGCGCGGCCGGCGTGTCCTCGCCGGGGTGCTGGATGTTGATGAACAGCGTCTGGCCGTCCGGGGTCTCGGCGACGCCGGTGATCTCGCAGTCCTTGGGGCCGACCAGGAAGCGGCGCAGCTTCGTGCCCGGTTGTGCGCCGACGCGCGTGGTGACCTGCTTCGTGGCGCCCGTCGAGTCGGTGTTCGTGATCGTCCTCGTGCCGCCGTCGCCCACCGTGCCCGGCAGCGCCGCGAGCAGCATGCAGTTCGTCACGTCGGTGTACGCGCCATCGTCGGTCTGGATCCAGCAGACGCCCTTCTCGCTGAACCACAGGCCGTCCGGGCTCGAGAGGTCGTTCTCCGCCGTCAGGCCCGACAGGTTGACGTTCGCCGCGTTCGCGCCCGCCCGAGCGCCGAACAGGTAGATGTCCCAGCTGAAGGTCGTCGCCGAGGCGTCGCCGTTCGGCTCGAGCCAGCGGATGATGTGGCCGTTCGGGTTGCCGAACTGATTGGTCGTGCCGCCCTTCACGTCGTTGTAGTGACGCGGGTTCGCGGCATCGGTCGAGGCGAGCGTGCGGTTCGACGCGTTGCTGTTGGTGAGCGTCATGTAGACCGCGCCCGTGACCGGATCGACCGCGCCCCACTCGGGGCGGTCCATCTTCGTCGCGCCGAGGGCGTCGGCCGCCAGGCGGGCGTTGATCAGCACGTCGGCCTGGTCGGCGAAGGCGTACGCGGTGTTCGCCGCGGTGAGCGGGCCGCTGCCGAAGCGCATCTCGAGCCACTGGCCGGTGCCGTCCGCATTGAAGCGGGCGACGTAGAGCTTGCCGTCGTCGAGGTACCTGTCGCCGGCGGCCATGCCGCCGTTGGCGTCGGCCGGATCCCAGTTGCGCGTCGAGACGTACTTGTAGATGTACTCGTTGCGCGAGTCGCAGCCCATGTAGAACACCACCGGCCGGCCGGCGACCGCCTTCGCCGGCCACGCACCCTCGTGCGCGAATCGGCCGAGCGCGGTGCGCTTCTTCATCGGCGAGGTCGGCGCGTACGGATCGATCTCGACGTTCCAGCCGAAGGTGTTCGGCGCGTTGCGGTAGTCGTCGGCGGCGGTCGCGCCCCGGACCTCGGCGTTCCAGCGACCGTGGAGGTTGTCGGCGGTGTCGGGGGTCACGGTCGCCCACAGCTCGCGGCCGGTGCCCGAGACGCCGTAGCGCGCGAACGAGGTCCGCTCCTTGGCCGAGCGCTTCGGATCGTCGAGCGCGGCGATCCGGCGGAAGTAGCCGGCCCAGTTCTCCTCGCAGGTGAGGTAGGTGCCCCAGGGGGTGTAGCCGTTGCCGCAGTTGTTGATCGTGCCCCGGGTGCGGGTACCGGCGGGCGAGTACCTGGTCGCCATGTACGGCGTGCCGGCGGCCGGACCCGACAGCACCGCGTCGGTCAGCGTGTGCAGCCGGCGGTTGAAGCCCGAGTTCTGGACGTAGGACCAGGCGCCGGAGGCGGCCTTGCGGACCTCGACGATGGTGACCCCGTGCACGTAGTACTCGCGCAGCACCTCCTCGGCCACGGTGCGCTGCTGCGCGTTGCCGGTGCCGGTGGTGGTGACGCCGTTCGGATGCAGGAAGGCGGGCGTGATCGCCTCGTGGTTGATCGCCAGCAGGCCGCGGTCCGACGCGGTGGCGCTGCGCTGGCCGGCAGCGTCGAGCGGGAAGAAGTGCATCCCGTCGTGATGGTCGCCGGCCCGGGTGGCGAAGCTGGCGGCCGGATCGGTGCCGTTGTTCGCGTAGGCGGAGGTCGCGGGCGCGATCGGGTCGCCGAGCCGCAGCAGGACGGTCGGGGTGTAGCCCGAGGCCACGGTCAGGGTGTCGGCGACCGACTTCGGCACGGCGGTGAAGCCGAGCGCGGCGGGGCGGACGGGCGTCGTCGTCGCGGCGGTCTGCGAGACGCCGGCGACCGCGGTCGAGGTGTCGTCGTTCGAGCCGCAGCCGGCGAGCAGGCCGCTCGCGCCGCCGACGAAGCCCATCGCGGACAGGCCGAGGCCGCCCCGCAGCAGGCCGCGGCGCCGGGCGTCCTGCAGCCGGACGTCGACGACGTCGACGAGTCGGGGGTTGGCCGAGGGGTTGGTCACGGAATCGTCGTGGTGGGACATGGCAGTGCCTCCTGGTCGGAAGCGCGCAGTCTCGTGAGTCGGTGTGACTCCCTCGTTAACGGCCGATGACAGGACGATGACGGGTCGCGACCGCCCGGCGTCGCCCCGGGACCGGCCGTCCGGTCCGTCCGTACCGGTACGGACGGTCGCGGCCGTACCGGTGGACGGCGGTTCGCGCCGCGCGGCGGCTGACTTACCATCGGCGTTCGAGCCGTCACGAGCGGCGAGAGACTCCCGGCGCGGACCGAACGGCCGCACCGGGCCACCCGGACACGATCCAAGGCACAAGGAGACGCGGCTGTGAACGCACCGCTCGATCCCGCACTGCGCGACCACCTCGAACGCGCGCTGCGCGATGTCACCCTCGACGACAAGTACGCGCTCGAGCGCGGCCGGGCCTTCATGTCCGGCACCCAGGCGCTGGTCCGGCTGCCGATGCTGCAGCGCGAGCGCGACCGGCGCGCCGGCCTGAACACCGCCGGCTTCATCTCGGGCTACCGCGGCTCGCCGCTCGGCGGCGTCGACCAGTCGCTGTGGAAGGCCCGCGATCACCTGAAGCAGCACCGGATCGTCTTCCAGCCCGGGCTCAACGAGGAGCTCGCCGCGACCGCGGTCTGGGGCACGCAGCAGGTGACGATGACGCCGAAGGCGAACGTCGACGGCGTGTTCTCCATGTGGTACGGCAAGGGCCCCGGCGTGGACCGCTCCGGCGACGTCTTCAAGCATGCGAACGCGGCCGGCACCTCGCGGCACGGCGGCGTGCTCGTGCTGGCCGGCGACGACCACGGCGCGAAGAGCTCGACGCTGCCGCACCAGTCGGACCACGTGTTCAAGGCGTGCGGCCTGCCGGTGTTCTACCCGGCCACCGTCCAGGAGTACCTCGACCTCGGCCTGCACGGCTGGGCGATGTCGCGCTGGTCGGGCCTGTGGGTCGCGATGAAGACGGTCACCGAGGTCGTCGAGGCCTCGGCCTCGGTCGAGGTCGACCCGGACCGGGTCTCGATCGTGATCCCGCAGGACTTTCCGTATCCGCACGACGATCCGCACGGCCTCAACATCCGCTGGCCGGACGCGCCGCTCGCGCAGGAGGCGCGGCTCTTCAACTACAAGTGGTACGCGGCGCTCGCCTACGTGCGCGCCAACCGGCTGAACCGCACCGTCGTCGACTCGTCGCGCGCCTGGTTCGGCATCGTCACCGCGGGCAAGGCCTACCTCGACACGATGCAGGCGCTCGAGGACCTGGGGCTCGACGCCGAGGCCTGCGAGCGGCTCGGCATCCGCGTGTTCAAGTGCGGCGTGGTCTGGCCGCTGGAGGCCGCGACCGTCCGCGAGTTCGCCACCGGTCTCGACGAGATCCTCGTCGTCGAGGAGAAGCGGCAGGTCCTCGAGTACGCGCTGAAGGAGGAGCTCTACAACTGGCGCGACGACGTGCGGCCCCGCGTCTACGGCAAGTTCGACGAGAAGGACGGCCGCGGCGGCGAGTGGGCGATGCCGCAGGGCCAGTGGCTGCTGCCGGGACTGGGCGAGCTGTCGCCGGCGATCATCGCCAAGGCGATCGCGGCGCGGCTGCTGAACCCGGGGCAGTACGCGCACAAGCTCGGCGGCGCCTTGTCCGAGGACATCCGCGCACGGATCGAGTCGCGCATCGCGATCATCGAGGCGAAGGAGCGCGCGCTCGCCGAGCCTCACGTGACGGCGGTGCGCACGCCCACCTTCTGCTCGGGCTGCCCGCACAACACCTCGACCCGCGTGCCCGAGGGCTCGCGCGCGGTGGCGGGCATCGGCTGCCACTACATGGCGATCTGGATGCCCGAGCGCAACACCGCGACCTTCACGCAGATGGGCGGCGAGGGCGTGCCCTGGATCGGCCAGGCGCCGTTCAGCGACGAGGCGCACCTCTTCGCGAACCTGGGCGACGGGACGTACTTCCACAGTGGGCTGCTCGCCGTGCGCGCGTCGATCGCCGCCGGCGTCAACATCACCTACAAGATCCTCTACAACGACGCGGTCGCGATGACCGGCGGCCAGCCGCACGACGGCACGCTGAACGTGCCCGCGATCGTCGCGCAGGTGCGCGCCGAGGGGGCGAGGAAGGTGGTCGTCGTCACCGACGAGCCGCAGAAGTACGACGCGGTGAAGGGCGCGGCGCCGTTCGACGGCGTCGAGATCCACCACCGCGACCGGCTCGACGCCGTGCAGCGCGAGCTGCGCGAGGTGCCCGGCTGCACGGTGCTGGTCTACGACCAGACCTGCGCGAGCGAGAAGCGGCGGCGCCGCAAGAAGATCGTCGACGGCCGGCCCGCCTATCCGGATCCGCCCAGGCGCGCGGTGATCAACGAGGCGGTCTGCGAGGGCTGCGGCGACTGCAGCGTGCAGTCGGCCTGCGTGTCGGTCGAGCCGCTGGAGACCGACCTCGGCCGCAAGCGTCGGATCAACCAGAGCTCGTGCAACAAGGACTTCTCCTGCGTGAAGGGGTTCTGCCCGAGCTTCGTGACGGTGGAGGGCGGCACGCTGCGGGCCGGGCGCGGCAGGGCCGCCGCCGGCGATGCGTCGTCGGGTTCGGGCGCGACCGCGTTGCCCGAGCTGCCCGAACCGTCGTCGGTCGTGGGCCTGGCCGACTCCGGCAACCGGACCTACGGCGTGCTGGTCACCGGCGTCGGCGGCACGGGCGTGGTCACCATCGGTCAGCTGCTGGGCATGGCCGCGCACCTCGAGGGCAAGGGCATCTCCGTGCTCGACATGGCCGGCCTCGCGCAGAAGGGCGGCGCGGTGTTCTCGCACGTGCAGATCGCCGAGCGGCCCGACCAGCTCTTCTCGACGCGGATCGCCACCGGCGAGGCGGACCTGGTGATCGGCAGCGACCTCGTCGTCACCGCCGGCAACGAGGCGCTGTCGAAGATGCGGCCGCGCGTCACGCGCGCGGTGATCAACGGCAACGTGTCGCCGACCTCGGACTTCCTGCGCGACCCGGACTGGTCGCTGCCCGCCGACGCGCTCCGGCGCAACGTGCTCGAGGCCGCCGGCGAGCAGGACATCGACTTCGTCGAGGCCAACGACGCCGCGGTTTCGCTGCTGGGCGACGCGATCTACACGAATCCGCTGCTGCTGGGCTATGCGTGGCAGAAGGGCTGGCTCCCGCTGACCCGCCCGGCGCTCGAACGCGCGATCGAGCTGAACGGCGTGTCGGTGGCGCGCAACCTCGAGGCCTTCGGCTGGGGACGGCGGCTCGCGCACGATCCCGAGTCGGTGCGCCGGCTGGTGCGGCCGAGCGGCGCGAAGGTGATCGAGCTCCGGCGCCCGGTGGGGCAGGTGCGGACCGAAGCCGACCTCGACGAGCTCGTCGCGCGGCGCGTGGCGCTGCTGACCGCGTGGGGCGACGCCGCCTACGCGGAGCGGTATCGCGGCTGGGTCGAGCGCGTGCGGCGGGTCGAGGGCGACCGCCTGGGCGCGGCCGGCAAGTGGCGGCTGACCGAGGCGGTGGCGCGCGGGCTCGCGAAGCTGATGGCGTACAAGGACGAGTACGAGGTCGCGCGGCTGCACGCCGATCCGGCCTTCCTCCAGTCGCTGCGCGAGCGCTTCGACGGCGACTGGACCCTGACGTTCCACCTGGCGCCGCCGATCCTCTCGAAGCCCGACCCCGAGACCGGCGTGCCGGCCAAGCGCGCGTTCGGTCCCTGGCTGCTGCCGGTGCTGCGCGTCCTCGCGAAGCTCAAGGTCCTGCGCGGCACGCCGTTCGATCCGTTCGGCCGCACGGCCGAGCGCCGCACCGAGCGGGCGCTGATCGGCGACTACGAGGCGCTGGTCGACGAGCTGCTCGCCGGGCTCGACGCGTCGAACCATGCGCAGGCGGTGGCGCTCGCCGGGCTGCCCGAGCAGATCCGGGGCTACGGACACGTGAAGGAGCGGCACCTGGCGAAGGTCCGGGTCGAGTGGGCCGAGCGTCTTGCCGCGTTCCGCGGCGAGGGCGGGCCGGGCCGGCGCGCGCCCATTCCGATCCGCGCGGTCTGAGTCGGCGCGGTGACCGCGGGGCGGGCCGATGCCGCCCCGCGGGCCGCCCGGTGCGGTGTCCAGACGCTAGACTGCCGCGATCCGCCCCCCCGGGCCGGCCGCCCCGCGCGGGCGGCGCCTTCGAGCGATCCGACATGACACTGCCGATGAGCTGGGACGAATGGTCCCGGCACGACGGGCTCGCGCTGGCCGCGCGGGTCCGCCTGGGCGAGCTGACGCCCGCCGAGCTGGCCGCCCAGGCGGCCGCCGGCATCGCGATGACCAACCCCGCCCTGTCGGCGGTCGTCGAGGTCTTCGACGACGTCGTGGCCGACCCGACCCGCGACGGCATGGATCCGGCCGGGCCGTTCGCGGGCGTGCCCTACCTGATGAAGGACCTCGGACCCACGCTGAAGGGCCGCCTCCAGGAGATGGGCTCGCTGCTGATGCGCGGGCACCGCGCGCAGGCCGACAGCTTCCTCGCCGGCCGACTGCGACGCGCCGGGCTGAACGTGATCGGCCGCACGACCACGCCCGAGTTCGGCGTCTGCAGCTCGGCCGAGAACCCGGCGGTCTACGTCACCCGCAACCCCTGGAACACCGACTTCACCACCTGCGGCTCGTCGGCGGGCACGGCGGCGGTGGTGGCCGCCGGCGTCGTGCCGCTGTCGCACGCGACCGACGGCGGCGGCTCGATCCGCATCCCCGCGGGCTTCAACGGCAACATCGGCCTGAAGCCCTCGCGCGGCGTGTTCTCGATCGCGCCGGGCCTGTCCGACCTGACCGGACTCGTCTCGACGCAGGGCTGCCACAGCCGGACGGTCCGCGACACCGCCGCCCTCGTCGACGCGTGCCGCGGCGGCGCGCCCGGCGAGTTCATGCCCTACTGGACCCCGGCCGAGCCGTACCTGACGCTGATCGAGCGCGACCCGCCGCCGCTGCGGATCGCGCTGTCGCACGAGTGGGGCGACTACCGGGCGACCCCCCGCCTGGTCGCCGAGCTCGAGCGCGCCGGGCGCTTCCTCGCGGGCCTCGGCCATCATGTCGAATGGGCGCTGCCCGACGTCGATTTCCGGGCCGCGTTCGACGCGCAGACCTTCTGCTACATCACCAACTTCGCCCAGACCATCGACACGCTGCTCGCGCAGCGCGGCCTCGAGCGGCCGCCCGAGGGGCTCGTCGAGCCGATCAACGTGAAGATCTGGGAGGCGGGCCGCGCCGCGTCCTGGGCCGACCGGTACCGGATGCAGGCCACCTTCAACGCGACCTCGCGCGGGTTCGGCGCGTTCTTCGAGTCGTGGGACGTCATCCTCACGCCGATCACCGCGCGGCCGACGCCGCGGATCGGCACCACCGAGTACCTGACCCTCAGCGACAACCCGTCGGTGCACGACTGGTTCGCCAACCTGTGGCGCTTCTTCGCCTACACGCCGCTGTCGAACCTGTGCGGCCTGCCGGGCCTGTCGATGCCGATGGGCGAGCAGGACGACGGCCTGCCCTTCGGCCTCCACGCCCAGGCCGCGCAGGCGAACGACGGCCTGCTGCTGCAGCTGGCCGCGCAGGTCGAGCGCGCGCTCGGCGGGCGCTGGAACGACGGGAGACGGCCGGGCGTGCACGTCGCGGCCCGTACGGGCGCGTCGGTCGAGACGCGATCACAACCAGCTTCGGGAGACCTGTCGTGAACCTGCTGTCCGCCACCGACGCCGCCGCCCTCGTCAAGAGCGGTGCGACCGTCGCCAGCGCCGGCTTCGTCGGCTGCGGCCATGCCGAGGCCGTGACCGCCGCCCTGGAGCGGCGCTTCCTCGCCGAGGGCGCCCCCGCCGACCTGACCCTCGTCTACTCCGCCGGCCAGGGCGACCGCGGCCACCGCGGCGTGAATCACTTCGGGCACGCCGGCATGACCTCGTGCATCGTCGGCGGCCACTGGCGCTCGGCGCCGAAGCTGTCGGCGCTCGCGCTCGACGAGCGCTGCGCCGCGTTCAACCTGCCGCAGGGCGTGATCACTCAGCTCTACCGCGCGATCGCCGGCGACAAGCCCGGCGTGATCACGAAGATCGGCCTCAACACCTTCGTCGATCCGCGGCTCGACGGCGGCGCGATCAACGCGGTGGCGCGCGACGCGGTCGCGCGCGGCGCGCGGCGCTTCGTCGAGCCGCTCGAGCTGCGCGGCGAGCGCTGGCTGCTGTATCCGTCGTTCCCGATCGACGTCGCGCTGATCCGCGGCACCTCGGTCGACGCCCACGGCAACCTCGCGACCGAGAAGGAGGCGTTCCACCACGAGCTGCTCGCGATCGCGCAGGCCGCGCGCAACAGCGGCGGCATCGTGATCGCCCAGGCGCGGCGGATCGTGCAGCGGCACGAGAACCTGCATGCGGTGAAGGTGCCCGGCATCCTGATCGACCACGTGGTGATCGCCGAGCACGACGACGAGCACATGATGACCTTCGGCGAGGCCGACAACCCGGCTTACTACACGTCATGGCGCGGGCCGGGCCACGAGTCGCCCAGGCGCGCGCCCGCGCCGCTCGACGTGCGCAAGATCGTGCAGCGTCGCGGGCTGCTCGAGCTGGTGGCGCGCCGACCGCGCGTGGTGAACCTGGGCGTGGGCATGCCCGCCGGCATCGGTGCGGTGGCGGACGAGGAGGGCGTGTCCGGCTTCACGCTGACGGTGGAGGCCGGCCCGATCGGCGGCACGCCGGCCGACGGCCTGTCGTTCGGCGCGTCGGCCTACCCCGAGGCCGTGGTCGACCACCCCGCGCAGTTCGATTTCTACGACGGCGGCGGCATCGACGTGGCCTTCCTCGGGCTCGCCGAGCTCGACGTGGCGGGCAACGTCAACGTCAGCGTCTTCGGCGAGGGCGCGCAGCGGATCATCGCGGGCGTGGGCGGCTTCATCAACATCACGCAGAGCGCGCGCGAGGTGGTGTTCATGGGCACGCTGACCGCGGGCGGCCTCGAGGTCGCCGCGGTCGACGGGCGGCTGCGGATCGTCCGCGAGGGCCGCACGGCGAAGGTGGTGCCGAGGGTCTCGCACCTGACCTTCGACGCGCGCTACGTCGCGTCGCTCGGCCGCCGGATCCTCTACGTGACCGAGCGTGCGGTGTTCGAGCTGCGCGACGGCGTGCTGACGCTCGTCGAGGTCGCCCCGGGCATCGACGTGCGCGAGCAGGTGCTCGCGTTCTGCCCGCCGGGGGTGAAGGTGGCCGAGCCGCTGGGCACGATGGATCCGCGGATCTTCGATCCGGCGCCGATGCTGATGCGCGAGCGGGGGTGAGGCGGGTCAGCGGCGGCCGCGCCCGCCCTGAGGGCGCGGTGGAGGCGGCGGCGCGAAGGTCTGGGCGAGGCTCGCCATCTGCAGGGCACGGCCTGCGGCGAGACCCGGGGCGCAGCGCAGCGCGTCCCAGTTGCCCGCCTCGTTCGCGGCCGTGAACTCGGAGACGTATCGGCCCAGGCCCGAATCACGATTCGCGGTCAGCCATGCCTCGAGGTCCGGACGCAGCGCGAGCGACGTGCTGCCGGAGTTGTGCAGGACCGCGACCCGGCGGGCGAGATCCAGCTCGATCGCGTCCTGACGCTCGGACCAGCCTGCCGTGCCGGCGGGCCGGTCGTTCGTGAAGCGGCCGGCGAGGGCGGGCGCGTCCAGGACCCGGCGCAGGTTGTCCCGAAGGAAGGCCCGGGAGACGTGGTCGTACGGGTCGCGGTTGCCGAACAGGTCGACGAGCCATCGCTCGAACGCGGCGGGCCGGCCGCCCTCGGTCCAGTTGACCGTCCGGATCGCCGACGCGGCGAGCGCATGCCGTCCTTCTTCCTCGGTGACGCCGCCCGTGCCGGTGGCGCGGTAGCCGAGGATGTCGACGAACCCGTTCCGGCCGAGTCCGGTGTCGGCAGTGAACCGCGCCCGTCGCGCCTCGGGCAACGCGTTCCACGTCGCGATCGCGGTCGCCTCGTCGACCCCGCGACCGAACTCGTTGCGCAGCGTCGGGAAGATCCTGTAGGCGGCGTCCACTCGCGAGCGCGCGAGGGCGAGCGCATCGCGCACCGTCGCGGCCCGATCGCCGAGCGCGATCGCCCGGTCGAGGCCGATCGCCGCGCGAAGGGCTGCCGCGTCCGCGTCCTCGGGGCGGACCGCCAGGCGGGTGATCTCGGCGAGGAACGTGGTGACGGTGAACTGCGTCCGGCCGTACGAAGCGGTGTACTGCCGATCGTTGACGACGACGCGGTCCTGCGCCGCACAGCCCGGCCGCGCGCACGGATCGGCGATCGAGCGCATCGGGCTCTCCTGCAGTTCGGCGGCGATCTGCAGCCGTTCGACGCGCCAGCGCTCCATGTCGTCGCGGTAGGTGATCGGAGGCGTCACCGCGCCCGCGCAGGCGATCAGGCGGTTCGGCTCGTTCCGGGTCGCGTTCGGCGAGAAGGGGGTTCCGGTGGGCGACGGCGAGAACGCGGGCAGCCCGCGCAGCGCCGCCTGGATGCAGCCGCTGCGCTCGACGGGCGGCGCCGAGAGGATCAGCGCGAGCGCACCCGCCCGGCGGTCGTCGAAGGCGTCGACGACGAACCGGTCGGTCGTCGCGAGGGCCTCGCCGTAGTGCGCGACGAAGGACGCGAACACGTCGCGGCCGGTCGTGCCGGTCACCACGATCGCGTCGACGCCGTTGCCCGTGCCGATCCCGGCCGCATCGCGTCCGCCGACGAAGTCGCCCCAGGGGTCGAAGAGGACGGCGTCGATGCCCGCCGGCTGCGGCGGTCGACCCGCCCCGCCGAGCAGGGGCACGGGCGCGATGTCCTCGATCATGAAGGACCAGCGCGCATCGTCGAAGCCGCGGGTCCTGCCGATCGGCCTGCCTCGCGCGTCGGTCGTGAGCGCGACGTAGGTGATCCGCGCCAGCCCCCACGGGTCGGCGTGGCCGACGGGGTCTCCGCTCGCATAGAGCGTGATGTCCTCGCGACGCGTCCAATCCGGCTGGAGCCCGAGGAGATCGCGTTCGAGGTAGTGGCCGCGGGCCGGATCGTAGGTGCGGAACACGTTGTGATGGAGGCCGCTCTCCGCGTCGAAGTACTGCCCGGGCAGCCGCAGCGGGATGTCGATGCGAGCGCCGGGCGCGACCTTCGCCGCGCCGTCGCGATCGTACTCGGCCTGCCAGGCGACCCGCCCGGACCGATCGAGCGCCTGCACCGGCGCGCGGCGCTCGTCGGTCACGATCGTGTACAGCGCGTCGCCCTCCAGCAGCGCGACCGGCCGGTCGTCGGCCCACAGCCACTGGCGAAGGCGTCCCGATGGGTCGGACTCGGCCCGAAGGCGCCAGTCGTGGTGCACGAACCTGCGGTCGAACCGGGTACGCGCCGGGTCCGTCGCCTGCTTGGTCGCTCGCCGTCCATGCGGATCGGGCCGGTACGCGACCCCGGCCGCTTCCACGAGGCGCTCGCCCTCGAAGCGCGGCAACGATTCGGTCCGAGGCACCGCGACGCTCGGCCGCAGGCGCATCGGGCGGACCAGCGACGCCACCTCGATCCTGCGTCCCGCGACGTCCAGCGCTGCGACGCGGCCCTCCGACAGTTCGTAACGGACGATACGGCCGTCCGGGAGCGTCTCGTCGACGTGCCCCGCCCGTTCGTCGCGCAGCCAGCGCCATCGCAGCGGGCGATCCGGGGCGTCCGCGAACCGGTGCTCCGTCGCGGTCAGCCGACCGCGCCAGTCATGGTCGTACCGGATCGACGTCGTGTCGTTCGACGCCTCGACCAGGTGGTTCCCGTCCCAGGCGTAGCGACCCAGCACGGTCTCGCCCTCGGAGCCGATCCGGCGGCTCTCCACCAGGCGGCCGGCGGGGTCCCGACGGTACACGAACCGGCTTCCGTCGCCCGGCTGGTGCGCGATCAGCCGATCGGTCGAGTCGTAGTCCGCCCAGCGCCGGGAGGCGCCCGGTTCCGCGATCCACACGACCCGGGCGAAGTCGTCGAAGCCGCGCTCGAAGATCGAGCCGTCGGGCAGGGCGACCCGCGTCGCACGTCCGCGCCAGCTCGACAGCACCACGATCCGCGTCGGTGCCCACGGGTCCGCGACGACGCGCTCGCGGCCGGGCCCACCGGGCGTCGCGCTCTCGGCCATCCCGACGAGGCGTCCCTCCCGATCGAACTCGAAGCGGATGCGCGTGTCGAGCAGGTTCGTCACTTCCGAGATGACCGGTCCCTTGTCCCACTCGTGGACGAGGCCCGCGCGTCGGCCATGAGCGGAGAGGTGGGCGGTCAGCGCACCGTCGGACAAGGAGAGTTCTTCGACGACGCCGGCGGGATGACGCAACTCGAAGTCCACGCCGACCCGTCCGCGGCCGACCACGATCCGATCGGCATCGCCCGGTTCGGGCCCGTCGATCCATGCGATGGGCAGGTCACGCCGGCTCCGGTCGGTCGACGACCCCGCGTCGTCCCACTGGAGGTGCCGCATCTCGAAGCGCCGGTCGATCGCACGCCATGCGCGGACGTCGGTGGCGTCGGGCCGGGGCGCCCAGCCCTGTTCGACGACCGCGGTGACACGCCGCTCGCGGTCACGTTCCACGTCGATGCGATGGATGCGCCCCGGCGCGATCGACGGCTGCTCGAGCCACGCCCAGCCCTCGATGCCGTCCCGGTCGGCATAACCGGCCCGCCACAGCCATTCGGCGTTCCGACGTCCGCTCGCATGTCGCCACGCGGCGACCGGCCGGCCGATCTCGTCGCGCTCCAGGGTCCACGCGTCTGTCGGCGTCTCGACGCCGATCAGCCTTCCCGCCGGGTCGTGACGGTAGCGGCGCGGCGCCGGCGGACAGGTGGCGCAGGCGAGTCCCACCGCATCGAGCAGTCGCGTGCGGTGTCGGAAGGCATCGTAGGTCCAGCCGTAGCGGGCCACGCGTCCCGCGCCATCGGTGACGGTCGTCTCGCCGCGAGCTCCGGCGCGCAGCGGCAGTGACCACGCGATGATCAGGGCATCGCCGTCGCGCTCCCAGGTCGACACCGCGCGACCCTGCGGGTCGTAGCCGTAGCGGGCGATCTCCTCCGGCTTCGCTCCGTCCCTCGCTTCGATGCGCCACACCGACGTGAGGAGCAGCGGGTCGTTCGGATCCTCGTAGCGATAGCGGTGCTCGCTGCCGTCGGGCCATCGCGACGAGGCGAGCTGACCGGTCTCGTCGTAGGTCCATTCGATCGTGCCGCGGTCATGGCGCATCGAGGCGAGGCGGCGCCCCTTCGGGTGATCGACGTACTCGAAGTCGACCGATCCGCCGCCCGAGCCGCTGACGGATCGCAGCGGATCCCCGAACCGCTGCCGCAGCGACAGCACCTCGTCGCCGTCCCGCGCGAGCCACATGACGTTGCCGTCCGCGTCGAAGTTCACCGCGACGCCGCCTGCACGCCTCCAGATCCACCGGACGATCACGTCGTCACCGACGCGGGGCCCCTCCACCGCGCCTTCGGACGGTTCGGCGGTCCGCCAGAGCCGTGGCCGCGAGCGATCCCGCTCGAACACCAGCCGCCGCCCATCCCCCTGCACGATCTGCACCGTGTCCCGCGAGCCCGCCTGCACCCGCGCGATCCGCGTCTCGAGCGAATGGCTCCAGCCCACCCCCATCGGGCCGGCGAAGCGGTTCCGGCTGTTGTAGTGCCGCGCGAAGACGAACGGCTGCCGTCCGGGAACCTGCAGGTCGAGTTCGCGCCGGTACTTGTTGCCGGTGACCAGGTCGACCGGATTGCCGGCGCCTGCGGGCGCACCCGGTGCCGGCAGCCCCAGCGCCTCGTTCAGGTACCCGCACGCGCCGGGCGACGAACCGGCCGGTGCGCCGCCGGCCGCACCGCAGCTGCCCTGCGCCCGGGCGACGCAGGCGAACATCATCAGCGCGACGACGAGCAGCGACCGAGTGGTCATCCGTGCCTCCTGGACCGGCAGGTGCCGGCAGGAAGCGATGGTCGTCCGCGACCGTTCGATCCACCATTGGACGGATGGCCTAAGTCCCGGCGCGACGGTCGGCGGCCCCGACGGTTCCCGAGGCCGCACCGCCTCCACCGCCGCGCCCCGCCCCCGCCCGCCCGGCCGACCCGAGCCCGACTCCCTGCTGCAAGGCAGTCGGGTGTAACGTTGCCTGCAGACTCGGAGACGGAGTGCGACCGTGCAGTCGACGACCTTCGCGCAGCAGCTGTACCGATACTGGTTCTACGGCTGGATGTTCCGCGACGTGAACCGCGGCTCGATGCTGGAACGGGCGGCGGCGTGGCGTCACAACCAGTCGCGATCGGTCTGGCTGCCGACCTATCTGCGGCGCTGGACCCTGCTGGGCCTGCTCTGCTTCGGCCTGGGCTGGGGGCTGGAGCCGCACGCACCGCCGCCGATCGCGCTGCTCTTCTTCGGCACCTGCGTGCTGACGGTGCCGGTCAACGCGGTGACGCTGGCCGCCTGGATCGGCCTGAAGGTGATGCCCGAGCGCTGAGCCCGATCGCGGCCGCCGCGCGCGCCAACGAAAAAGGGCCCGACTCGCGTCGGGCCCTCCATCGTCGCAGCGGGCCGGCACGGGGCCGGCCCACGGCACGGACGACTTACATGTCCATGCCCATGCCGCCCATGCCGCCCATGCCGCCGGGCATGCCGCCGGCGGCCGGCTTGTCTTCCGGCATCTCGGCGATCATCGCGTCGGTGGTCAGCATCAGGCCCGCGACCGACGCCGCGTTCTGCAGCGCCATCCGGGTGACCTTCGCGGGGTCGACCACGCCCATCTGGACCAGGTCGCCGTACGAGCCGTCCGAGCCGTTCCAGCCGAAGTTGCCCTTGCCCTCGAGGACCTTGGCGATCACGACGCTGGGCTCGTCGCCGCAGTTCGCGACGATCTGGCGCAGCGGCTCCTCGATCGCGCGCAGCACGATCTTGACGCCCGCGTCCTGGTCGGCGTTGTCGCCCTTGACCGTGATGTTCGAGCGGGCACGCAGCAGGGCCACGCCGCCACCGGCGACGATGCCCTCTTCGACGGCGGCACGGGTCGCGTGCAGCGCGTCTTCCACGCGGGCCTTCTTCTCCTTCATCTCGACCTCGGTCGCCGCGCCGACGCGGATCACCGCGACGCCGCCGGCCAGCTTGGCGACGCGCTCCTGCAGCTTCTCGCGGTCGTAGTCGCTGGTGGCTTCCTCGATCTGCGCACGGATCGCCTTCACGCGGGCCTCGATGGCCTTCGCATCGCCGGCGCCGTCGATCAGGGTCGTGTTCTCCTTGCCGATCTCGGCGCGCTTGCAGCGGCCCAGGTCGTTCAGCGTGGCCTTCTCCAGGGTCAGGCCCACTTCCTCGGCGATCACGGTGCCGCCGGTCAGGATGGCCATGTCCTCGAGCATCGCCTTGCGACGGTCGCCGAAGCCCGGGGCCTTGACGGCGACGGTCTTCAGGATGCCCCGGATGTTGTTGACGACCAGGGTCGCCAGCGCCTCGCCCTCGACTTCCTCGGCGACGATCAGCAGCGGACGGCCGGCCTTGGCGACCTGCTCGAGCACCGGCAGCAGCTCACGGATGTTCGAGATCTTCTTGTCGTGCAGCAGCACGAACGGATCGTCGAGCACCGCGACCTGCTTGTCGGGGTTGTTGATGAAGTACGGCGACAGGTAGCCGCGGTCGAACTGCATGCCCTCGACGACGTCGAGCTCGTTGTTCAGCGACTTGCCGTCCTCGACGGTGATGACGCCTTCCTTGCCGACCTTCTCCATCGCCTCGGCGATGATGTCGCCGATCTCGACGTCCGAGTTCGCCGAGATCGAGCCGACCTGGGCGATCTCCTTGGTCGTCGTGCAGGGCTTGGCGACCTTCTTCAGCTCGTCGGTCAGCGCGATGACGGCCTTGTCGATGCCGCGCTTGAGGTCCATCGGGTTCATGCCCGCGGCCACGTACTTCATGCCCTCGCGGACGATCGCCTGGGCGAGCACGGTCGCGGTGGTGGTGCCGTCGCCGGCGTTGTCCGAGGTCTTGGAAGCGACTTCCTTGACCATCTGGGCACCCATGTTCTGGAACTTGTCCTTCAGCTCGATCTCTTTGGCGACCGAGACGCCGTCCTTGGTGACGGTCGGCGCGCCGAACGAGCGCTCGAGGACGACGTTGCGGCCTTTCGGGCCCAGCGTGACCTTGACCGCATTGGCGAGGATGTTGATGCCCTCGACCATGCGCGAGCGGGCGTCGTCGTGGAAGAAGACTTGCTTGGCAGCCATCTCTTAGAACTCCTGGATTCGGTTCGGTTGTGCGATGCGAGGCCCGGTCGTCACTCGACGACGGCCATGATGTCTTCCTCGCGCATCACCAGCAGTTCCTCGCCCTCGACCTTGACGGACTGGCCCGAGTACTTGCCGAAGAGCACCTTGTCGCCGACCTTGACGCCGAGCGGACGCACCTTGCCGTCGTCGCCGACCTTCCCGTTGCCGACGGCGAGGATCTCGCCCTGATCCGGCTTCTCGGCCGCGTTGTCGGGAATGACGATGCCCGACGCGGTCTTCCGCTCGTTGTCCAGGCGCTTGATGATCACGCGATCATGCAAAGGACGAAGCTTCATCGAACTTGGCTCCTAAGATCTTGATTCGATTGAGGTTGACAGGCCGCCGGAGGGGCGACCGAAGCGCAGCGCGGGCTGCAACGGTCCGATCGGTCGACCGGGATGTTGCTAGCACTCACCGCTTGCGAGTGCTAATGGTAGGGGCCTGGGCCCGGCTTTTCAAGTCCAGGGTCTTGGGCCCGCGTCGCCGCACGCCGAGCGGACGGGAAGGTGGGCAGGCAGAAAGTAGGTACACTGACGATCCGTCCACCGACCATCCTGCCCGCGTGACCGCTTCGTCCTCGCGTGCGGTGGCACCGCGTGCGGCGGCGCGGGACCCGGTGCGCGGGCCGGCGCCGGCCCGCCCGATGCCGCTGCACGACATGCCCGGCCACCTGTTCCGGCGCCTGCACCAGCAGGGCGTGGCGCTCTTCGGCCAGTTCGCGGGCGACATCGACCTCACGCCCGTCCAGTACGCGGCGCTGCATGCGATCGGCGTGTGGCCCGACAGCGACCAGTCGACGATCGCCCGCGCGATCGCCTGCGACAAGGCGACCGTGGGAGCGGTGCTGGACCGTCTGCAGGCGAAGGGGCTGGTCGAGCGGATCGCCGACGCGACCGACCGGCGCGCCTGGCGATTGCGCGTGACGCCCGACGGCCAGGCGCTGCTCGCGCGGCTGGAGCCCGTGGTGGCTTCGATCCAGCGCGAGCTGCTCGCCCCGCTGACCGAGGCCGAGGCCGCGCAGCTGAAGGCCCTGCTGGGCAAGCTCGTCGGGCCGCTGCCGGGTGCCGGAGAGGGGAGATGAGCGCTGCCGCGGGGACGGTCGCGTCGGCGGCGGCGGCTCGTGCGGCCCGGCTGCAGCGCATCGCGCTGTGGGCGGCGCTCGCGACCATCGTGGTCTGGGGCGCCAACTTCACGATCCAGAAGGCGGTCTTCGCCGTGGCGACACCGGGGGGCTTCCTCTTCGTCCGCTACCTGATCATGCCGGCGTGCGCGGCGGCGCTGCTGACCTGGCGCTTCGGCCCGCGGTGGCCGCGCGTGCCCCGTGCCGACCTGCTGCAGCTCGCGCAACTCGGGTTCTGGGGGCACTTCGTCCACGTCGGCATGGTCTCGTTCGGGATCCACTGGTCGACGGCGTTCTCGAGCTCGCTGATCCTCGCCTGCGGGCCGATCTACACGCTGCTGATCCTGCGCTGGATGGGCATCGAGCGGCTGGGGCGCGCGCAGGTGCTGGGCGTGGCGCTCGCGCTCGCGGGAGTGCTGCTGTTCCTGTCCGACAAGCTGCTCGCCGGCAGCTGGGCGGCGTCGGGCGGGGACCTGTTCCTGCTGGCCGCGGCCTCGCTGTTCTCGTACTACACGGTCGCCGCCAAGCCGCTGATCGAGCGCCACGGCGGCATCGTCGTGATGACCTATGCGCTGCTCGCCGCGACGCCGCTGCTCGTGATCGGCGGACTGCCCTTCGCGCTGCGGGTCGACTGGTCCGCGATGACGCCGGCGCTCTGGGCGGGGCTGCTGTGGTCGACGATCGTCTCGGCCTTCATCGGCTGGCTGGTCTGGGGCTGGGTCAACGCGATCCGGGGCGTGGCGCGCACCGCGCCGCTGATGTACCTGATGCCGCCCGTCGCGGGCGTGGTCGCCTGGGTGCTGACCGGCGAACGCTTCACCGGCATCAAGCTGGTGGGCGCGGCGGTCGCGATGGCCGGCGTGGCGGTCGCGCAGTTCGCGGGGCGACCGCCGCAGGCGGTCCGCGAGTCGACGCCGCCGGCCGACTGAACGCCGGGGCGCGGGCCGCGACCCGCCGCGTGGCCTCGACCTAGGCCTTGCGGACGATCCGGATGGTGCTCGCGTCGATGGGCGAGCCGTGCCTGCCGGTGACGAGGACGATGGCGCCCCGATCCAGATCCGACCGCCTGCCGCCGACGACGTCCGCGCCCTTGGTGTCGATGGAAAACGTCCGCATCGACGCGTCCGTCACCCGAATCCGGTTTGCGCGGGGCACCGCAACGATCATTCCGGTGACCTGCACCTTGTCGACGACGTAGGGTGTTTTCGGCGGGCTCGCGGCAGTGCCTGGCGAGGCGCTGCTGTTCGCGACGAAGCGAACCGGGGGCGAATCGGAGCCGATGCTGTCGCTGTTGCGGTTGCGGTTTCCCCCGTTGGCGTTGGCGCTTGCTTTGGCGTTGGCATTGCGATTCCCGTTCGCATTGGGGTTGGCAGAGCGGTCGCGGTTGTCGTTGCCGTCCGCACCGGAGTTACCGTCCGCACCGGAGTTGCCATTCGCACCGGAGTTGCCATTCGCACCGGAGTTGCCGTCCGCACCGGAGTTGCCATTCGCACCGGAGTTGCCATTCGCACCGGAGTTGCCGTCCGCACCGGTGTTGCCATTCGCACCGGAGTTGCCGTCCGCACCG
>JBJOKE010000053.1:0-2675 GCA_046046245.1 Pseudomonadota bacterium
GGCGACGCGGATCCGGTCCGCGGTGACCGCGGGCGGCGACGCACCGCCGGGCACCGTCATGCCGAGCGCCTCGGCAACGCAGGCCATCGTGCTCGCGGTGCCCATCACCGAGCAAGTGCCGACGCTCGCGACGAGTTGGTCGTTGACCTCGGCGACCTCGGCGGCATCGATCTCCTCGGCCCGGAACTTCGCCCAGAAGCGGCGGCAGTCGGTGCAGGCGCCGACGCGCTCGCCGCGGTGAGACCCGGTCAGCATCGAACCGGTGATCAGCTGGATCGCCGGCAGGCCAGCCGACGCGGCGCCCATCAGCTGCGCGGGCACCGTCTTGTCGCAGCCGCCGATCAGCACCACCGCGTCCATCGGCTGCGCGCGCAGCAGCTCCTCGGTCTCCATCGACATCAGGTTGCGCAGGTACATGCTGGTCGGCTGCGAGAAGCTCTCGTGGACCGAGATCGTCGGGAAATCCATCGGCAGGCCGCCGGCCATCAGCACGCCGCGCTTGACCGCCTCGATCAGCTGCGGCGCGTTGCCGTGGCAGGGGTTGTAGGCGCTGCCGGTGTTCGTGATGCCGATCACCGGGCGGTCGAGCGCGCGCTCGGTGTAGCCCGCACCCTTGATGAAGGCCTTGCGCAGGAACAGCGAGAAGCCGCGGTCGCCGTAGTTGGTCAGGCCCTTGGAGAGGCCCAGGTCGGCGGCTTCCGGGGCGATCGCATGGTTGCGATCCGGGTCGGGGCGGGTGGTCATCAGGGGGACTCCGAAATTATCGATCATCTCGTTGGCGATCATGGTGGCGGCTGCTCGGGTCGACCGGCGACCGCCCATCGAGGCGGGCGGCCGCGCCTGTCCCGGCAGGAGACACCGATGGGCAAACCGGCCCGCCCGAAGAGTCAGTCCAGCGGCCGCCGCCGCGCGAAGCGCACCACCGTGACCCCGGCGCGCGCCTGCCGCACCGACGGCATCACCAGCACGCAGTCGTCGTAGGGCGTCGTCACCGGTTCGCCGTCGTTGTCGCCGATCACGGTGCCGGCGCGCGGGATGCACTCCAGCCCCTCGAACGGCTCGGTGAAGCGGAAACCGGTGCTGCGCGCGACCACCGGCCCGGTCACTTCGAGCGCCCATTGCCGGTCGGCCGCGGGCAGCGTCCACCCGTCGAGCCGCTGGGCGATCTCGGCGTCGGACAGCGCGCCGGAAACCATCAGGAATCGCGCGCAGAGGTCGCGCGCGACGTCGCGGCTGCGCGGGTCGCCGTGGAAGCCGCACTCGATCAGCAGCGAACGCGTCTCCGGGGCCTCGGCATCCGGCAGGCCGAAGCGGCCGTAGTCGCGCATCCGCACGCCGTCCTTGTGGCCCGCGTCGATGACGATGTGCGCCGGATTGCCGAGTGCCCGCGCGAGCGCCTGGTTGCGCGGCTGCACGCCGGTCAGCAGCAGCGGCGCGCCGCGCTCGTGCATCGAGTGCAGGTCGAGCAGCCAGTCGGCCTCGGCGACGAAGGGCGCGAGTTCCGCGGCGCGGCGCCGCTCGCGGGTGTGGGCTGCCGCGATCCGATCCGGCATCCACTGCCGGTTCAGGTCCTCGTCGACGAAGCGCGACGCGTCGTGGTCGTTCGGGTCGAAGCGGTCGAACGCGGCCAGGTTCGCGAAGGCCAGCGTCAGCCGGCCCCGCCCGGGGCGTACGCCGGCGTCGAGCAGGCCCGCGAGCGCCCAGGCGCCGCAGAGTTCGTTGCCGTGGATCAGCGCGGCGATCATCACGTGCCGACCGGGCAGTCCGGAGTCGAAGCGCCAGACGCCCTCGACG
Source organism: Pseudomonadota bacterium (assembly GCA_046046245.1). GTDB lineage: Bacteria > Pseudomonadota > Gammaproteobacteria > Burkholderiales > Burkholderiaceae_E > UBA4615. The sequence goes on from JBJOKE010000053.1 coordinate 1,795, forward strand.
CCGGTGTTGCCGGCGCGCCAGCGGGCGATGTCCGGCTTCGGCAGATCGAAACGCAGCGCGCTCATTCGCGGATCTTCGCGAAGTCGACGATCCGCTGATACTTCGCGGTCTCGTCGCGCAGGAACTTCGGCATGTCGACGTTCGGCGGCGCGATCGTCGACCCCGCCGCTTCGAGCTTGCCGCGCAGCTCCGGCGACTGCAGCGCGTCGGCCAGCGCGCGGCGCAGCTTCGCCTGCACCGCCTCGGGCATCCGGGCCGGCCCCATCAGCGCGAACCAGCTGCCGATGTCGGTGTCCTTCAGCGCCGGGTGTTCGGCGAGCGCCGGGATCTCGGGCGTGACCTGCGAGCGCTTCCTCTCGGTGGTGCCGAGCGCGACCACCTTGCCGCTGCGGATGTGCGGCAGCCCGCTGGAGAGCACGAAGACGCCGAACTCGATGTTGCTGCCCATCAGGTCGCTGGCCAGCGGTCCTACTCCCCGGTAGGGAATGTGCGTCATGAAGATCCGGGACTGCTCCTTGACCATCTCGCCGGCCAGGTGCAGCGAAGTGCCGATGCCGGAGCTGCCGTAGCTGAACCTGCCCGGATTGGCCTTCACCAGCTTCAGGAACTCGTCGACGGTCTTCACGCCGGTCTTCGGGCCCGCGACCAGCACCAGCGGCTGCGAGGCGATCAGCCCGATCGGCGTGAAGTCCTGCCACTGGTACTTCACCGCCGGCGAGACCAGCCGGTTGATCGCGATCTCGTTGTTCGCGCCGACCAGCAGCGTGTAGCCGTCGGGCGCCGCGTCGAGCACCTTCTGCGCGCCGATCGCGCCGCCCGCGCCGCCGACGTTCTCGACGACGACGGTCGCGTTCAGCGTCTTCGCGAGCGCGGCCGCGACG
>JBJOKE010000057.1:0-7692 GCA_046046245.1 Pseudomonadota bacterium
CTCGATGCGCGCATCGAGCACGACAGCATGCGCGAGCCCGTGCTGCTCACCGGTCGGGCCGGCGAGTTGCGCGCCACACCCGGATCGCTGTCGCTGCCGCCGGTTGCGCTCGATCGACTGGGGTCGCCGTGGAATACAATCCGTCCCACCGGCGCGCTGACGGTGTCGTGGGACGGCGTCACGCTGCGAAGCGGGCGGTTCGACGGCCGCGCCTCGATCGAACTCCGGCAGGCGGCCTCGGCGCTCACGCCGGTCCGTCCGCTCGGTGCCTATCGGATCGAGGTCGTGGGCTCGGGCGCCCAGGCGCAGCTCCGGATGATTACACTCTCGGGGCCGCTGCGTCTGGAAGGCAGCGGCAGCTGGGATGCCAGATCGGGGTTGCGGTTCACCGCCGAGGCGCTGGCCGAGGAGCCGGAGCGGGCGCGACTGCAGCCGCTGCTCGGTCTGCTCGGTCGACGCGAAGGCGAGCGCACGATCATCAAGATAGGAGCCTGAGTCTTGCGCCTCGTACCGCTGCTGCGCCTCGTGTCGGGCCGGATCGCACGCGTCGTCGTGCCCGCGCTCGCGCTCGCGGCGATCGCGCTCCTGCAGCCCGCGGGGACCTCGTCCGCCCAGACGCCGGGCGCCGCACCCGCACGGCCCGCGCCGGGCGCGCCGATCACGCTGAACTTCAAGGATGCGGACATCGATTCCGTGGTGGGCGCCTTCGGGCATCTGCTGAACCGGACCTTCGTCATCGACCCGCGGGTGCGGGGCAAGGTCACGCTCGAGACGCCGCGGCCGGTGTCGCCGGCGGTGGCCTACGAGCTGCTGCAGTCGGCGCTGCGTCTGCAGGGCTTCTCGATCGTCGAGACCGGCGCGATCGCCCGCGTCGTGCCCGAGGCGGACGCCAAGCTGCAGTCCGGCCCGGTCGACGCCGGCACCACGCCGCGCGCGTCCGGCGATCGCGTCGTCACGCAGGTCTTCCGCCTGACCTACGAGTCGGCGAGCAACCTCGTGCCGGTGCTGCGGCCGCTGATCTCGCCGAACAACACCATCGTCGCCTATCCGAACAACAACCAGCTCGTCATCACCGACTACGCGGCGAACCTGCAGCGGCTCGCCCGGATCATCGCCACGCTCGACAGCCCGGCCGCGGGCGAGGTCGAGGTGGTGTCGATGAAGCACGCGCTGGCGACCGACGTCGCGCTGCAGGTCTCGCGCCTGCTCGACGACCAGGCACGGGCCGGCGGCGGCGCGCCGGGCGCCACGGTCGATCCGGGGCAGCGGGTCACGGTGCTGGCCGACACGCGGATCAACTCGATCCTGATCCGGTCCTCGAGCCCGGCGCGGATGAACCTGGCGAAGAGCCTGATCGCGCGCCTCGACCAGCCCTCGTCCGAGCCCGGCAACATCCGCGTGGTCTACCTGCGCAACGCCGAGGCGACGCGACTGGTGCAGGTGCTGCGCGGCGTCCTCGTGGGCGACGGTGCGGGCGGCGCGGCGGGCGCGGGCGGCGCGTTCGGCGCCGGTACCCAGGGCGGCTTCGGCGGCGCCTTCGGGGCCGGCACCTCGACGCCCAACAGTCCCACGGCCGGCCTCGGCGGGGTGGGCGGTGCCAACTCGCCGGGAACGACGCCGCTCCAGGGCTCGCAGCCGGGCGCCAGCGGCGTGACGACGATCAGCGCCGGCGGCGCCGTGATCGCGGCCGACCCGTCGACGAACTCGCTGATCATCACGGCGCCGGAGCCGATCTACCGCAATCTCCGTTCGGTGATCGACAAGCTCGATGCCCGGCGCGTCCAGGTCTACATCGAATCGCTGATCGTCGAGGTGAGCGCCGACCGCTCGATGGAACTCGGCGTGCAGTGGCAGTTCCTGAACCAGGGCACGAACACCATCGGCGGCACCAACCTGCCGGCGCGCGGCACCGGCAGCAACATCCTCGACGTCACCACGAACGTGCTGGGCGTCGGGCGAGGCCTGAACGTGGGCCTCGTCTCGGCCAAGCCGATCCTCGGCTCCACGGCGGCGGGCACCGCGATCAACCTGGGCTTCCTGGCGCGCGCGCTCGAGACCGAGGCCGGCGCGAACATCCTCGCCACGCCGAACCTCGTGACGCTCGACAACGAGGAGGCGCGGATCATCATCGGCCAGAACGTGCCCTTCATCACCGGTTCGTTCTCGTCCACCGGCACGGCCGGCGGCGCGGTCAATCCGTTCCAGACGATCGAGCGCAGGGACGTCGGCACGACGCTGCGCGTGCGGCCCCAGGTGGCCGAGGGCGGCACGGTGCGGATGCAGATCTTCCAGGAGGTCTCGAGCGTGCAGGACGCATCGCTCGCGGCCGGCCTCATCACCAACAAGCGCGCGATCGAGTCGAACGTGCTGGTCGACGACGGGCAGGTCGTGGTGCTGGGGGGCCTGATCGAGGAACGCGTCGAGGGCGGCGTCAGCATGGTCCCGGGGCTCGGGCGGCTGCCGCTGCTGGGCAACCTGTTCCGCTACGACAACCGCAAGCGCGTGAAGACCAACCTGCTGGTGTTCCTGCGCCCGGTCGTGCTGCGCAACGCCGACGCGTCGTACGGCATCAGCGCGGACCGCTACGACTACATCCGCCAGCTGCAGGGCAACTCGACGGTGACGCCGAACGAGATCGTGCCCGAGCGGCAGTTCCAGCCGCAGCCGGTGTCTCCGATGCCGCCGCGGCCGGGCCAGCCGGGCATCGTCCCGCCGGGGATGTCGCCGCAGATCAACGAGGCGATGCCCGACCGCTGGCGGCCGGTGCCTCCGCGCACCGCACCCGTACCCGGGGTGGCGCAGCCGCCGGTGCCTGGTCTGCCGGCGCCGCCCGACGCACGGCCGGGCGCGCCGCTGCCGCAGCCGGGTGCAGCCGGTGCAGCGGGCGGCGACGGCGCGGTGATCCAGACCGCGCCGAACGAGATCGTGATCCCGCGGCGCCTGTCCGAGCCGGGCGGCGCGTCGGGGTCCAGCGTGAACTGAGCACGCGATGAGCCAGGTCTCGCCCGCCCGCTACGTCCCCTACGGCTATGCGCGCCAGAACCAGCTGCTGGTCTCGGGCGTGTCGGGCGATGCGATCGAGGTCTGGATCGGCGACGCGACGCCGCCGCATGCGATCGCCGAGCTGAGCCGCACCCTGCCGCTGCGGGTCGTGCCGGTCCGCAAGCCGGCGACCGAGCTCTCGGCCGCGATCGCGAAGGCCTATTCGCAGCAGGAGGGCTCGGCTGCCGCGGTGGTCGACGAGGTCGAGAGCGACCTCGACCTGTCCCGGCTGCTGCAGGACATCCCGAAGATCGAGGACCTGCTCGAGACCGAGGACGACGCGCCGATCATCCGGATGATCAACGCGCTGCTGACGCAGGCAGCGCGCGACGGTGCCTCCGACATCCACATCGAGGCCTTCGAGACCTACTCGCTGGTCCGCTTCCGCGTCGACGGCGCGCTGCGCGACGTGGTCCGCCCGAAGCGCGAGCTGCACGCCGCGCTGGTCTCGCGGATCAAGATCATGGCGCAGCTCGACATCGCCGAGAAACGGCTGCCGCAGGACGGCCGCATCACGCTGCGCATCGGCGGCCGGCCGGTCGACGTGCGGGTCTCGACGCTGCCCACGGGCCACGGCGAGCGCGCGGTGCTGCGGCTGCTGGAGAAGGATGCGGGGCGCCTGGACCTGGGCAAGCTCGGCATGGCGTCGGCGACGCTCGCCGAGTTCGACCGGCTGGTGCACCAGCCGCACGGCATCGTGCTGGTGACCGGTCCGACCGGCTCGGGCAAGACGACCACGCTGTATTCGGCGCTCGCGCGGGTCGACTCGACCACCACCAACGTGATGACCGTCGAGGATCCGATCGAGTACGACCTCGAGGGCATCGGCCAGACGCAGGTCAACGCGCGGATCGACATGACCTTCGCGAAGGCGCTTCGGTCGATCCTGCGGCAGGACCCGGACGTCATCATGATCGGCGAGATCCGCGACCTCGAGACCGCGCAGATCGCGGTCCAGGCCTCGCTGACCGGCCACCTGGTGCTGGCCACGCTGCACACCAACGACGCGGTCTCGGCGGTCACGCGACTGATCGACATGGGCGTCGAGCCGTTCCTGCTGTCGTCGTCGCTGCTGGGCATCGGCGCGCAGCGCCTCGTGCGCAAGCTGTGCCCGCAGTGCCGGCAGCCCGACCCGATCTCGAAGGGCTGGCGTGCGGTGGGCTGCCTCGCCTGCAACAAGACCGGCTACTCGGGCCGGACCGGCATCTACGAGCTGCTGACGGTCGACGACGAGATCCGCGCGCTGGTCCACCGCAACGCGGGCGAGGGCGAGATCCGCGCGGCCGCGCAGCGCAACGGCATGCAGACGATGCGCGACGACGGCAACCGCTGGGTGCAGGCCGGCGTCACCTCGGTCGACGAGGTGGTGCGCGTGACCCGAGACTGATGGCGGCCTTCCGCTTCGAGGCCGCGACCGCGGCCGGACGCATCGAGAAGGGGATCGTCGACGCCGACAGTCCGAAGCAGGCGCGCGGCGTGCTGCGCGAGCGCGGGCTGACGCCGATCCAGGTCGCGCCGGTCGAGGAGCGGTCCGGCGGCGCGGGGTCGATCACGATCGGCGGCCGGCTGCGCGACGCCGAGCTCGCGATGGCGACGCGCCAGCTCGCGAGCCTGCTGTCGGCGCGACTGCCGCTCGAGCGCGCGCTCGCGGCGGTGGTCGAGCAGGCCGAGCGCGCGACGGTCCGCGACCGGTTCGCCGCGGTCCGCAGCGACGTGGTGGCCGGTCAGACCCTCGCCGCGTCGATGGGCAAGTTCCCGCGCGACTTTCCCGACGTCTACCGCGCGCTGGTGGCGGCGGGCGAGCAGTCGGGCGACCTCGCGCTCGTGATGTCCCGGCTCGCCGACTACGTCGAGTCCCGGACCGCGCTCACCCAGCGGGTCAAGCTCGCGTTCACCTATCCGGCGATCGTCACGCTGGTGGCGATCGCGGTGATCGTCGCGCTGCTGACCTACGTGGTGCCGCAGGTCGTGGGCGTGTTCGCGCAGACCAAGCAGAAGCTGCCCTTCCTCACCGTCGCGCTGATCGCGGTCTCCGACTTCCTCCGGCACTGGGGCTGGCTGCTCGCGATCGTGATCGCCGCGGCCGTGGCCGGCTTCCGATGGCTGCTGCGCAGCCCCTCGGTCCGGCTCGCCTGGCATGCCCGGCTGCTGCGTGCGCCGCTGCTCGGCCGCCTGATCCGCGGCGTGAACACCGCGCGCTTCGCGTCGACGCTGGCGATCCTGTCGGCGAGCGGCGTGCCGCTGATCCGCGCGCTCGACGCGGGCGCGCAGACGCTCACCAACGACGCGATGCGGGTCAACGTCGACGACGCGGTCTCGCGCGTGCGCGAGGGCTCGAGCCTGTCGCGCGCGCTCGCCGCCGGCGGCCAGTTCCCGCCGGTGATGATCCACATGATCGCGAGCGGCGAGGCGACGGGCGAGCTGCCGGAGATGCTCGATCGCACCGCGAAGACCCTGTCGTCCGAGGTCGAGCGACGCACGCTCGCGCTCACCAGCCTGCTCGAGCCGCTGCTGATCCTGGTGATGGGGGCCGTGGTGCTGATGATCGTGCTGGCGGTGCTGCTGCCCATCATCGAGATCAACCAGCTGGTGAAGTGAGACCGGCGCGGGGCCGGGTCCACGCTTGAATCGGCGCGATCCGGCCGCATCTGGCCCCCTCGGACCCGCCGCCTTTCCGGAGGACGCATCGCATGTTCCCGCTCCGTGCCTGGACCTTCCTGAAGACCGTAGGCCGCGACGGCCTCGTGCTCGCGTTCGCGCTGCGCGACCCCGCGACGCCGCGCCTGCTGAAGGCGGCGATCGTGGCGCTGGCGCTCTACACGGTGAGCCCGGTGGACCTGCTGCCGGACGTCGCGCTGCTGTTCGGCTGGGCCGACGATCTCGCGCTGCTGATGGTGGGCATCCCGTTCCTCGTGAAGCGGCTGCCGCAGGCGGTCCGCGAGCGCGCCGAGCGCGCGCTGCGCACGCGCGGGGCGGGCGAACGACGCGTCTGAGAGGCGGCTGCGGCCGGCCGGCCGCAGCCGGCGCCTCGCGCTCAGCCGACGCGCTGGAGAGAGGGCGGGACCGTGCGTCGCGATGCGCGGGTCAGCCACAGCGCCGCGTAGGCGATCGCGAGACCCCCGAAGACCGCCACCGTCGTCCAGCCGAGCGGGCCGCTGGCGGCTTCAGCGAGCTGGTGGTGGATCGACGCGGCGAAGCCGGCGGCGCAGCCGAGGCCGAGACCGACGCAGATCGCGTCGAGCGTCGGCCCCTCGGGCACCTCGCGCAGCAGCCAGGTGATTGCCGAGACCGCGATCAGGCCGGCGCCGACCAGGCGCGCGAGGTAGAGCGCGTCGCCGTCGAGGGTGGCCCCGCCGTACAGCCAGAGGAAGTCGGCGGGCGAGCAGAGCAGCGGGATCGCGAAGCCCACGGCGAGCAGCGACTGCGTGGTGAGGACCGGTACGGGAGACATGGCGCGATCCTGGGGCCGGCGCTGAGGTCGCCGGATCCGGTACTGTCGCGCGGCGCGACGCGGTGCGCAAGCTCGCACGACCGTCGGCGGCTCAGAGCCGAAGGGCGCCCGCGTAGCCGGTGAGCTCGAGGTAGCCGCGGCCGACGCGCCGGCCGCCCTCGTAGGCGGTGACGGCACCCTCCCAGTAGGTGGTGCCGGTGCTGCCGCGCGCGTCGAGTTCCTGGTCGTCGATCAGCGGCCGCAGCTCGAGCTCGCGACCGGCCACGCGCACCCGCATCGCGACCGGCCAGCGGGCGCCGGTCCTGGGCGAGGCCCAGTGGCGGATCGGCTCGAAGACCGGGCGCAGGCCGGTGCGCGGCACGCCGTCGCGACCGGTACGCAGCGTCGCGTCGGCCCAGGTGACGCCGCCGTCGCGGCCGCGCATCCGGAACGCCATCAGCGCACCGCCGTCGTCGAGGTTCAGGCCCGTCCAGTCCCAGCCGACGCTGTCCGCGCCCATCGTCTCGCTCGACCACTCGTGGTCGAACCAGGCCGAGCCGCGGACCGCGACCGGTGCATCGCGACCGACCCGCAGCCGGCCGTCGACGGCGAGCTGGGGCCGGCTGTAGTAGCGGCTCGCCTGGCCCGGTGCCGGGCCCTTGCGCGAGTAGCCGGCCTCGCCCTGCAGCATCGGCGGCCCGCCGGGATCGAGGCTCAGGTCGCAGTCGAAGTCCGCCGTCGCGATCCGCGCGCGGTAGCGGTCGGTGGCCGCGTCGCGCTCGAGGAACCAGGCGTCGACGCCGCGGCCGGATCGGACCCGCGTGTCGCCGACCGCGGCGTCGGCGAGCCCGGTGCCGGCGCGGGCAGCGCGCTCGGCATGCAGCAGGCGGCCGCGTTCGGGCAGCGCGAGCGCGGCGTGCGCCAGCACGAGCTGGGTCGGTGCGAAGCGGCTCGGGTTCGCGGCCGGGTGCGCGGTTCGGCTGCGGAAGAAGGTCAGCTGGATGCCGAGGTCGGCGCCGCCGGGGCGCGACAGCCAGCCGGTCACGTACCACCATTCGGTCCGGTGGTCCGGATGGGCGCCGAAGTCGGCGGGAAAGCGCATCGGGCCCGGGGCGACGGGTGCCCAGCCGAAACGCTCCGCGGCCGGCGGCGGCGCCTCGCGCGGGGGCGCCGGCGGATTCGCGGCGCCCGGCTGCGCGCGCACCGCGGCCGCCGGCACG
>JBJOKE010000066.1:0-72838 GCA_046046245.1 Pseudomonadota bacterium
ACCGGGGGGCGCGTCGGGCGCCGCGGGCGGCGCGCCGGCCGGCGCCCTCGCCGGCGACGCGAAGGGCGCCCCCGCGGCGGCGGCCGACGGCAAGGGCGCGGCCGCACCGAAGGCCGGCGAGGCCGCGAAGTGACGCGCGTCCCGCTCTCCCGCTTCTTCATCGAGCGGCCGGTCTTCGCGACCGTGCTGTCGGTGATCATCGTGCTCGCGGGCCTGGTGTCGGCGCTGATCCTGCCGGTCGCGCAGTACCCGGAGATCGCGCCACCCACGGTCACCATCACCGCGACCTACCCCGGCGCCTCGGCCGAGACGCTCGCCCGTACCGTCGCCGCGCCGATCGAGGAGCAGCTCTCGGGCATCGAGGGCATGCTGTACTTCAACTCGTCCTCGTCGTCGAACGGCACGGTGACCATCACCGCGACCTTCGAGGTCGGCACCGATACCGACAAGGCGACCTTCAACGTCAACAACCGGGTGCAGCTCGCCACCCCGCGGCTGCCCGACGAGGTCCGCCGCAACGGCGTGATCGTCGCCAAGCGCTCGCAGAACTTCCTGCTGGTGATCGCGCTCAACTCGCCCAAGGGTTCGAAGGACACGCTGTTCCTGTCGAACTACGCGACGCTGAACGTGATGGACGACATCAAGCGGATCAAGGGTGTCGCCGACGTCATCAACTTCAGCGCCCGCGACTACGCGATGCGCGTCTGGCTGCGCCCCGACCGGATGGCGCAGCTCGGCATCACGACCACCGACGTCGCGCAGGCGATCGCCGCGCAGAACGCCCAGTTCGCCGCCGGCAAGATCGGCGCCGAGCCCGCGCCGCCGGGCCAGCAGCTCACCTACACCGTCACCGCGCAGGGGCGCCTCGTCGAGCCCGAGCAGTTCGGCGAGATCGTGCTGCGCTCGGGGGGCGCCGCCGGCGTGCTGCGGCTCAAGGACGTCGCCCGCATCGAGCTCGGCGCGCAGAGCTACGACGCCTCGAGCTTCGTCAACGGCAAGCCCTCGCTCGCGCTCGGCGTGTTCCTGCAGTCCGGCGCGAACGCGCTCGACACCGGCGCCGCGGTGAAGAAACGGATGGCCGAGCTGCAGCGCGACCGCTTCCCCGAAGACGTCGGCTACCTGATCCCCTACGACACCACGCGCTTCGTGTCGGCGTCGATCAACGAGGTGCTGAAGACGATCCTCGAGGCCGCGCTCATCGTCGTGCTCGTGGTGTTCGTCTTCCTGCAGACCTGGCGCGCGACGCTGATCCCGATGCTCGCGGTGCCGGTCTCGCTGATCGGCACCTTCGCCGGGCTGTGGCTGTTCGGCTTCTCGATCAACACGCTGACGCTGTTCGCGATGGTGCTGGCGATCGGCATCGTCGTCGACGATGCGATCGTGGTGCTCGAGAACGTCGAGCGGCTGATGCGCGAGGAGGGGCTGTCACCCGTGGCGGCCTCGATCGAGGCGATGCGCGAGGTGCAGGGTGCGGTGATCGGCATCGTGCTGGTGCTGTGCGCGGTGTTCATCCCGGTCGCATTCCTCGGCGGCCTCGCGGGCCAGCTGTACCGCCAGTTCGCGGTGACGGTGGCGATCGCGGTGGTGCTGTCGGGCGTGGTCGCGCTGACGCTCACGCCGGCGCTGTGCGCGATCCTGCTCAAGCCGCACGCGGGCGGACGCAGCGGTCTCGCGGGCCGCGCGTTCGGCGCGTTCGACGCGGGCTTCGGCTGGATCACGCGCCGCTACCTCGGCGCGGTGGGCCTGGCGCTGCGCCACCGGGTGATCGCGCTGCTGCTGTTCGTCGCGATGGTGGCCGGCACGGTGTTCCTGCTGCAGCGCGTGCCGGGCAGCTTCGTGCCGCCGGAGGACCAGGGCTACATCATCGCGGCCGCGCAGCTGCCCGACGGCGCCACGCTGGAGCGCACGGCGCGGACCACCGAGACGCTGCGCCGGATGATCGGCGACAACAAGGCGGTCGAGGCCTTCTTCGCGATCAACGGATTCGACCTGATCGGCGGCGGCAACAAGTCGAACGCCGCCACCATGTTCCTGCCGATGGTGCCCTGGGACCAGCGCACGCAGACCTCGCCGCAGCTCGCCCAGCAGGTGATGGGCGCGGGCTTCGCGCTGCGCGACGGCATCGCGTTCGCCTTCGTGCCGCCGGCGATCCAGGGCCTCGGCCAGGCCGGCGGCTACGAGGTCTACGTGCAGAGCCGGCTCGACGCCGACCCGCAGCGGCTCGCGCAGGTCACCCAGCAGTTCATCGCGGCGCTGGGACGGCATCCGGTGCTCGCCGGCAACAACACCTTCTTCCGGCCGACGGTGCCGCAGCTGCGCGTCGAGGTCGACCGCGAGAAGGCGCTCGCGCTGGGCGTGAGCCCGGCCGAGGTGTTCCAGGCCCTGCAGGCGCAGATGGGCTCGCTGTACGTCAACGACTTCAACCGGTCGGGCCGCACCTACCGGGTGACCATCCAGGCCGACGCGCCGTATCGCTCGAATCCGGAGGACCTCGGCGCCGCCTACGTGCGCTCGGGCACCACCGGCTCGATGATCCCGCTGAAGTCGCTGATCACCGTCACCAACATCATCGGGCCGGAGCAGATCGAGCGCTACAACGGCTACATCGCCGCGAAGGTCCTCGGCGGCGCGAAGCCCGGCTTCTCGTCGGGCGAGGCGATCGCGGCGGTCGAGCAGGTCGCGCGCGAGGTGCTGCCCCCCGGCTACAACGCCGAGTGGACCGGCCAGGCCTTCCAGGAGAAGCGGACCGGTCGCGCGTCGATCTTCGCGTTCGGCTTCGCGATCGTGATGGTCTACCTGATCCTGTCGGCGCTCTACGAACGCTGGGGCGTGCCGCTGTCGGTGATCCTCGCGGTGCCGTTCGCGCTCGCCGGCGCGCTCGGCGCGGTGATGCTGCGGTCGATGAACAACGACATCTACTTCCAGATCGGCCTGGTGGTGCTGATCGGCCTGGCCGCGAAGAACGCGATCCTGATCGCCGAGTTCGCGATGCAGGGGATGCAGCAGGGCAGGACCGCGGCCGAGGCCGCGGCCGAGGCCGCGCGGCTGCGGTTCCGGCCGATCGTGATGACCTCGCTCGCCTTCGTGCTGGGCGTGGTGCCGCTGGTGATCGCGACCGGCGCCGGCGCCGCGGCCCGCCAGTCGATGGGCACCGGCGTCTTCGGCGGGATGATCGTCGCGACCTTCGTCGCGCCGATCTTCGTGCCGCTGTTCTATTCGCTGCTCGCCCGCCGCGCGCGGCCGAGCCACGAACATCCCGAGGAACGGGGCGGCCCCGTCGTCGGCCACCCCCCGCAGGAGGACGTGACATGAGCGTCGCGCCCGTCGTGTCGCCGCGCGCCGCAGCCGTCGGAGCGGGCCCCTTCGCGCGGACCGTCGCGCTCGCCTGCGCCGCGTTCGCCGTCGCCGGCTGCACCGCCGTCGGCCCGGACTACACCCGCCCCGCCACCGCGCTGCCCGCGGCCTTCCCCGAGCAGCCGGCCGTGCAGGCCCCGATCGTGCAGCCGCGCTGGTGGACGCTCTACGGCGACCCGGTGCTGGTGCGCCTGGTCGACGAGGCGCTCGCGCGCAATGCCGACGTCCGAGCGGCGGCCGCCCGGGTCGACGAGACCGAGGCGGTGCTCGCGCAGGCACGTGCCGCGCTGCTCCCGCAGGTCGACCTGCAGGGAGCGAGTTCGCGGACCCGCGCGACGCAGGTCGGCGCGGTGCCGCTGCCGGTCACCGCGCCGATCTGGCAGAACAGCCAGCGGCTCGTCCTCTCGACGACCTTCGAGATCGACTTCTGGGGCAAGCTGCGCCGCGCCGACGAAGCCGCGCGCGCACAGGCGCTCGGCAGCCGCTATGCCGAGGGCGTCGTCGCGACCACGCTCGCCGGCGCCACCGCGCAGTCGTACTTCGCGCTGCGCTCGCTCGACGCGCAGGGGCAGGCCACCGCGGCGACCGTGACGGCTCGCGAGGGCACGCTCGACCTCGCGCGGCGCCGCGTGCAGGGCGGCGTCGCCTCGGACCTCGACGTCGCGCAGGCGGCCGGCGCGCTCGCCGACGCGCGGGTGCAGCTCGTCGAGCTGCGCCGCCAGCGTGCGCTGGTCGAGCACCAGCTCGCGGTGCTGACCGGCCGCCCCGGCGCCGGCGTGCCGCCCACGGAGGGCTTCACCGCGCTGCCGGTGCCACCCGCGCCGCCCGCCGGGCTGCCCTCGAGCCTCGTCGACCGCCGGCCCGACGTGCTGCAGGCCGAGGCCTCGCTGGCGGCCGCGAGCGCGCTGATCGGCGTGGCCAAGGCCGCCGAGTACCCGAGCTTCTCGCTGACCGCCTTCCTCGGCGCACAGGCGGCCGACATCGGCAACGTGCTCGACGGGCGCGGCCGCGTCGGCCAGCTCGGCGCATCGGTGTTCTGGCCGGTGATCGACGCCGGCCGTTACGCGGCACGTACCCGCGAGGCGCAGGCACGGGCCGAGCAGGCGGCGGCGGTCTACGAGAAGACCGTGCAGGTCGCGTGGCGCGAGGTCGCGGACGCGCTCGACAGCCTCGGCGCGGCGACCCGCTCCGAAGCCGACGTCCAGGCCCGGCTCGCAGCCGCCCGCGACGCGCTGCGGCTCGTGCAGGTCCGCTACGAGGCCGGCTACTCGGGCTACCTGGAGGTGCTGGACGCGCAGCGCACGCTCAACGCGGCGGAACTCGCGGCGATCCAGAACCGCCAGGCACGGCTGGCGACGAGCGTGGAACTGATGAAGGCGCTGGGCGGCGGCTGGCAAGCGCCCGCGGCATTGGGGTCGACGGCGCGCTGAGCCCACGCGGGTCCCGGTCCCGGACCGGAACCGGCGCCGCGGCCGGGGAGCCCGCCTCGGACGCCGTCAGCGCAGCAGGCAGACGAGGAACTCGACCACCGACTGCACGGCGGTGAGGAGATCGTCGTCGAAGACCTTGAGGAGCTCTTCCATGACGCGTGACTCGGATGATGCACCCGCCTGGCGCCGGAACGCCCCGTGCGGATCTGATGTGCGACTGCAGCATTCTAGCGCGATGGGCGGGTGCGGCTCGACGGCCGTCTCGATCCGAGGCGGCCTCCGACAGCACATCGGACACGATGGCGTGCGCCCGGGTTTCGTGTCCGCGCGGTCATGGTTGCGGCGTCCGCTGCCGCACGGATAGGATCGCCCCTCCCCGAGACACGGTGTCCACGACGACGCCGTGCACCGAACCAGGAGACCATTTCCGATGAGGGCGAGCGGGCCGCAGACCGGCCTGGCCGGGCGCGCGCGCGCGGCGGTCCTGTTCGTGCTGCCGCTGGCGGCACTGGTGGTGCTGTGGGCGGCGCTCGTCCGGGCCTTCGAGGTCGACCCGCGGGTGTTCCCCGGCGTGGGCGCCGTCTGGCAGGCCGGCGTCGAGGCGGTGGCCGACGGCTCGCTGCCGAAGCACGTGGCCGCCAGCCTGGGCCGGGTCGCCGCCGGCACCGCCATCGCGCTGCTGCTCGGCATCCCGCTCGGCGTGGCGATGGGCGTCAGCCCCTCGGTCGCCGCGTTCTTCACGCCGCTGGTCCGCTTCTTCTCCGTGCTGGCCGGCATCGCGTGGATCCCGATCGCCACGCTGTGGTTCGGCTACGGCTTCGGCGCGATCACCTTCGTGATCTTCAATGCGGTCTTCTTCGTGGTCGCCTACAACACGCTGCTCGGCGTGGCCCGCATCCCGATGCCGGTCCGGCACGCGGCGGCCTCGCTCGGCGCCGGCCGCTGGGCGATGCTGACCGAGGTGCTGCTGCCCGGCGCGCTGCCGAACATCGTGACCGGCGTGCGCACCGGGCTCGGCTTCGCGTGGCGAGGGCTGATCGCCGCCGAGATGATCGCCACCAACGTCGGGCTGGGCTACATGCTGTTCGCCGCACGCGACTTCTACCGGACCGAGGTGATCGTGCTCGGCATGGTGGTGATCGGCGTGCTGTGGCTCGTGCTCGACCGGTTGCTGCTCGCGCCGCTGGAGCGGCTGGCGGCGGAGCGGTGGGGGATGGTGAGGACATGAGCGCCGCGATGCCCTCCTCCCCGACCGCGGGCGTCCGCCCCACGCCCTGGCAGCGCGTGCAGCGCGGCTGGATCCGCGCGACCGCCGCCGTGCCCGCGCTGCGCTCGATCCTGCCCTTCGTGCCGCTGGTGGCCGCGTGGTGGATCGCCGCCGCGCTCGAAGTCTTCCCGAAGGCCTTCTTCCCGGGGCCCGTCGATGTCGTCAACGCGTTCTTCTCGCTGATCCGCAAGGGCATCCTGCCCGAGTACCTCGCCGACAGCGTCACGCGGCTCGCGGCCGGCGCGGCGGTCGGCATCGCGCTCGCGATCCCGATCGGCGTGCTGATCGGCACCTCGCGGCGCGCCCACGCGGCGCTGTGGCCGGTGCTGCTGTTCTTCCAGGCGGTGGGCGACATCGCGTGGCTGCCGATCCTGCTGGTGTGGTTCGGCTTCGGCCTGACCACGATGACCTTCGTGATCGTCTACACCGTGCTGTTCCCGGTCGTGCTGAACACCGTGCTCGGCATCCGCTCGGTGCCGATCGACCTGGTGCGGGCGGCCCGCAGCCTGGGCGCGTCGCCGGCCCGCGTGCTCTGGGAGGTGCTGCTGCCGGGCGCGCTGCCGAACATCATGACCGGGCTGCGCAACGGGCTGGGCTACGGCTGGCGCGCGCTGATCGCGGCCGAGATCATCGTCGGCACGAGCGGCATCGGCTTCATGATGTTCGACGCCCGCCGCGCGGGCTCGGTGGTGGAGATCATGCTGGGCATGGTGGTGCTCGGCGCGCTCTGGTACGCGGTGGACGCGTGGGTGCTCGCGCCGATCGAGCGCGCGACCGGCCAGCGCTGGGGGATGGTGCAGAGGGATCGATGAAGGCGCTGGCGCTCGAGGGACTGTCGAAGACCTACTACGACCCGTACAAGGGCACCCAGGTGACCGCGGTGCGCGACGTGTCGCTGCACGTCGCGCCGGGCGAGTTCGTGTCGCTGGTCGGGCCGTCGGGCTGCGGCAAGACGACGATCCTGAACATGATCGCCGGCTTCCTGCCGCACACCGGCGGGCGCATCCTCGTCGACGGCCGCGAGGTCGACGGCCCGGGGCCGGACCGCGGCGTGGTGTTCCAGTCCTTCGCGCTCTTCCCGTGGAAGACCGTGCTGGACAACGTCGGCTTCGGCCCGAAGATGCGCGGCGTGCCACGTGCCGAGCGCGACCGCATCGCCCGCGACTACCTCGCGCTCGCCGGCCTCGCGCATGCGGCCGACCGCTACCCGGCCGAGCTGTCGGGCGGCATGCAGCAGCGCGTGGGCGTGGTCCGCGCGCTCGCCAACGAGCCCGACGTGCTGCTGATGGACGAGCCCTTCGCGAGCGTCGACGCGCAGACGCGGCTGATGCTGCAGGAGGAGCTGACGCGGATCTGGCAGCAGCGCCGCACCACGGTGCTCTTCATCACCCACGACGTGCCCGAGGCGGTCTTCCTCGCCAACCGCGTGGTGGTGCTCTCCAAGGGCACGGTGCTCGACGACATCGCGGTGCCGCTGCCGCATCCGCGGCGATGGGACGCCCTGGTCGAGGACGACGCCTTCAAGTCGCTGTCGGCGCGGGTGCTGGCGAAGGTGCGCTCGGCATGAGACCGGGCCTGCTGCGCGACGCGCTGCGGAGCACGCAGGGTCGCGTCGTGATCGCCGGCATCGTCGCCTGGGCGGTCTACGAGACCTGGCTGTCGCTCGCCGCACCGGGCAAGGTGACCGGCGAGTTCCCGCCGGACCGCGAGCGGGTCGCGGTGCTGGTCACGCTGCCCTTCCCGCCCGAGCGCTTCCACGTGATGGTCTTCCAGCGCTTCGGGCGCGTCTCGGGCACGGACGGCAACACCGTCGAGGTCCGCGGCGTGCCCAAGGCGAACCTCGAGCGGCTCGCGCGGCCCTACTGGGTCGAGCGCGTCGAGCCGCTGAAGCAGCCCTGACCCCAGACCCCACGCACCACCACCACCACCACCACAGGAGACACGCGATGCTGTTCCGGGTACTGATGTTCACCCTCGCGATGCTGGCGGGCACGGCCGCGCACGCGCAGGCACTGGTCAAGCTGAAGGCCGGCATGGTCACAGGCATCGACCAGATCGGCCTGCCGATCGCGCTCGAGCGCGGCTTCTTCGAGAAGTACGGGCTCGATGTCACGATCGCACGGCCCTACGCCACCGGCGTCGACGCGCTGAACGCGCTGCAGGCCGGCGAGAGCGAGATCGTGCAGGTGGGCGTGCCGATGATCGGCGCGGTGCTGCGCGGCATGGACCTGGTCGCGCTCGGCAACTACAGCGGCAACTCGACCAAGCTCGGCTCGGACGCGACGATGGCGCTGATCGCGCGGGCCGACTCGGGCATCGTCAAGGGCGACCTGAAATCGCTCAGGGGCAAGAAGATCGCCGCCTCGTTCGGAACGATCAACCACCTCTACGTGCTCGCGCTGCTCGAGAAGGCGGGCCTCACGCCGAACGACGTCACGCTGGTCAACACGCCGCCGCCCGACATGACGGTGGCGCTGCTCGCCAAGGGCATCGACGCGTTCTCGGCCTGGGATCCGTGGCCGATCGTCGCGCTGAAGGACGTGCCGGGCGCCGTCGAGGTCATCCGCGGCGGCGACGTGATCTCGTACGTGGGCTACAACGTCGCGCTGCGCGGCTGGGTGGAGAAGAACGGCGCGACGATCGAGAAGTTCCTCGCCGCGGTGTCCGAGGCCGACCAGTGGATGCGCGCCAACCCGAAGCAGGCCGCGCAGGTGGCGACGCGATGGATCCCGGGCCTGAAGCCCGAGATCGCCGAGGCCGCGATGCAGTACAACGTCACGCAGACCGACCGCCGCCTGTCGGCGAACAACTTCCGCGCGCTGCACGCGGCGCAGGATCGGCTCTTCAAGCTCGGCGTGATCAAGCAGACCTTCGACGTCAACCGACACATCGAGCCGAAGCACATCCTGAAGGTGATGCAGGACAACCCGAAGCTCTTCGCCGACCTGCCGCCGATCCCGGCGGCCGCGCAGATCGGCCCGGGCTACCAGTTCAAGCCCTGAGCCCCCGGGGCGCGCGCGGCGACGCGCGCGCCCGTCGCGGCCCCGACCGCACCGCCTCCGGAGAGCCTCGATGCATCCGTTCCACCACGCGGCCCGCACGCCGACCAGGCCGGCGATCGTCATGGCCGACAGCGGCGAGACGATCACCTACCGCGAGCTCGAGGACCGCTCGAACCGCTTCGCACGGCTGCTGCGCGCCACCGGCCTGAAGGCCGGCGACCATGTCGCGCTGCTGGTCGAGAACCATCCGCGCTTCTACGAGCTGTGCTTCGGCGCGCACCGCGCCGGCCTGATCTACACCGCGATCAGCACGCGGCTCACCGTCGGCGAGGCGCGCCACATCGTCGAGGACTGCGGCGCGAAGGCGATGGTGGCGACCGCGGCCACCGCGCCGGTGGCGGCCGCGGCCGCCGAGGGCGTGGCCGCGCTCGCCGGCCGCTGGATGATCGACGGGACCGTCCCCGGCTGGTCCGACTACGAGGACGCGGTCGCCGCGCAGCCCGCCGAGCGTATCCCCGACGAGGTCTCGGGCGGCGACATGCTGTATTCCTCCGGCACGACCGGCCGTCCCAAGGGCGTGTTCGTGCCGCCGGAGGCCGGTCCGATCGACGCCGCCGTGGCGCTCACCGAGACCATGCGCACCCGCTACGGCGTGGGCGAGGACACGGTCTACCTGTCGCCGGCACCGCTCTATCATGCCGCGCCGCTGCGCTTCAACTTCAACGTGCTGCGGCTCGGCGGCACCTGCGTGATCATGGAGCACTTCGACGCCGAGGCCTGCCTGCGGCTCGTCGAGCGGCACCGGATCACCCACACCCAGGTCGTGCCGACGATGTTCGTGCGGATGCTCAAGCTCGACCCCGCGGTCCGCGCGCGCTACGACGTGTCGTCGCTGCGCTGCGCGATCCACGCGGCCGCGCCCTGCCCGATCCCGGTCAAGAAGCAGATGATCGACTGGTGGGGCCCGATCGTCTGGGAGTACTACGCGGGCACCGAGGGCAACGGCATGACGCTGTGCGACTCGCACGAGTGGCTCGCGCACGAGGGCACCGTCGGCCGCGCGGTCGTGGGCACCGTGCGGATCTGCGACGAGGACGGCACCGAGATGCCCACGGGCCGCGAGGGCACGGTCTACTTCGCCGACGGCAGGCCCTTCGCCTATCACAACGACCCCGAGAAGACCGCCGGCTCGCGCAACGCCCGCGGCTGGAGCACGCTGGGCGACGTGGGCTACCTCGATGCCGACGGCTACCTGTACCTGACCGACCGCAAGGCCTACATGATCATCAGCGGCGGCGTGAACGTGTACCCGCAGGAGACCGAGAACCTCCTGGTCACGCATCCGAAGGTGACGGACGTCGCGGTGATCGGCGTGCCCGACGAGGAACTGGGCGAGTCGGTGAAGGCGGTGGTCACGCCGAAGGACATGGCCGAGGCCGGCCCCGCGCTCGAGCGCGAGCTGATCGCCTGGTGCCGCGAGCGGCTGTCGCCGATCAAGTGTCCGAAGTCGGTGGACTTCGAGGCCGAGCTGCCGCGCCACCCCACCGGCAAGCTGTACAAGCGGCTGCTGCGCGACCGCTACTGGCAGGGCCGCACGAGCCGCATCATCTGACGAATGACCCCACGGAGCCGCCGCGATGACCATCGTCTTCTACGACTGCAAGACCGCCCCGTCCCCGCGCCGCGCGCGGATCCTGCTCGCCGAGAAGGGCGTGCCGCACGAGGTCGTGCAGGTGGACCTCGCGAACAAGGAGCAGCTGGGCGAGGCCTTCCGCAGGATCAACCCAGGCTGCACGGTGCCCGTGCTGGTGACCGGCGACGGGCTCACGCTCACCGACAACGCGTCGATCGCAGCCTGGCTCGAGGCGGCGTATCCCGAGCCGCCGTTGATGGGCCGCACGCCCGCGGAGCGGGCCGAGATCGCGAGCTGGCACTGGCGCGGCGAATACGAGGGCCTGATGGCGATCGCGGAGGGGCTGCGCAACGGCTCGCCCGCGATGGCCAACCGCGCGCTGCCCGGGCCGGTCGACTACGCGCAGATCCCCGAGCTCGCGCAGCGCGGCCGCGCGCGCGTCGAGCGCTTCCTCGAGACGCTGGACGCGCGGCTCGCCGGCCGCGAGTTCGTCGCGACCGACCGGTTCTCGATCGCCGACGTGACCGCGGCGGTGGCGGTGGACTTCGCGCGGGTGGTGAAGATCAAGCCGGATCCGGAGAGGCACCCGAACGTGCTGCGGTGGCGGGCGGGGCTGGCGGAGCGGGCATCGATGTCGCTGTGACGACGCGCGGCCGTGGGCCGCGGCCTCGCGCCGACCGAGGGGCTCAGTCGGCCCCGCCAGGGGCCATCCTCAGGCAGTCCGGTCGGCGACGCGACCACGATTCGCAGACCGCGACCGCCATCGCGAGGAAGTCCTCGAGGATCGGCGAATGGTGCTCGGAGCGGATGTTGACCGAGATCGGCAGTGAATCGAGGTCGGGCAGTCCGTCCACGACATGCAGCACGCCCCTGTCGATCTCGTCCATGACGACCGGCAACGGCAGCGCGGCGACACCGAGGCCGGCCTTCACCATGCCGATCATCGACGACATCGAGGAGAACGTGTGGATCCGCGGCCGGGGCTCGCGAGGCAGTAGGCGTCCGATGTTCTTGTAGACGCTCGACTGCCGATGGAACGTGAAGATCGGCAGCTTGGTCAGACGCTCGACCGCATTGCCCTCGACCACGGCCTCTGCCGACGAGATCGCCCCCACCCAGACGACCGGGTAATGCACCAGCACGCGCGACTCGATGTTCGCCTCGAAGAGCTCCTCGCTCATCAGCGCGCAGTCGATCCGACCGCGGAGCAGCTCGTCTCGGAGCGTGGGCGTGATGTCCGAATACAGCTCGGTCGTCGCGTTCGGGTACTGTGCGGAGAACGCCGACACGAGCTCCGGCAGCCACGTGTGCGCGACCGAATCGATGACGCCGATCCGAAGCGTCCCGGTGATGTCGGCCTTGCCGTTCGGACGGGCAGCGCTTCGGAACTGCTGGGCGAGCACCAGCATCTGTTCGGCGATCGGCATCAGCGTGCGGCCGTGTCGGGTCAACTCGACCGACCGCTTGTCCCGCTCGAACAGGCGCACGTCGATCTCGGACTCGAGCGTCGCGATCCGGTTGCTGATCGCAGCCTGCGTCGTGAAGAGCTTTTCCGCCGCCCCCTTGAAGCTGCGCAGACGCGCAACCCAGACGAAGGCCTCGACGAAGCGAAGGTTCATGATCGACGCCCCCGCGGGCCGACTCGCGCATCCGGCGGTCCGTTCCCGGACATCGGCCGAGACGTCGTGTGCCCCTCGGGTGGAGCGGATCGGCTGGGCATGCGGACGCGTCGACTCGTGCGTAAGGCGTTGCCACGGAGTGTAGTGCGTCCACGGCCACGCCGTCACGATCGTACGTGACGGCGTCGGGTCACGAGCCCGACGCCCGGTACATCGACGCTCAGGGATAGAGCCCGCGCAGCGCGCGCGCCTCGAGGACCCGCGTGCAGCCCACGACGAACGCCGCCGTCCGCAGGGGGATCGAGAGCGCCACGTGCCGGCTCCAGATCTCCTCGAACGCGTGACCGAGCACACGGTCGAGACGGGCGTTGATCTCGTCTTCGGTCCAGTACCAGCTGGAGAAGTCCTGGACCCACTCGAAGTAGGAGACGATCACTCCGCCGGCGTTGGCGAGCACGTCGGGCACCACGACGATGCCGCGTTCCGCGAGCACCCGATCGGCCGCGACGGTGGTGGGGCCGTTGGCGCCCTCCACCACGATCCGTGTCCTGAGCCGACGGGCGCGCTCCACCGTCAGCTGTCCCTCGAGTGCCGCGGGCACCAGGATGTCCGACTGCACCTCCCAGAAGTCCTCGGCGGACGCGACCTCGCCCTCGCGGAACCCCCCGAGACTGCCGTGCGCGGCGACGTGTGCCGCCAGTGCACCCACGTCCAGCCCGCGATCGTCGATGACCGTGGCGACATGATCCTGCACCGCGACGACCGTCGCCCCGCGTTCCCCGAAGAACTCGGCCGCGACCCGACCGACGTTTCCGAATCCCTGGATCGCGACCCGTGCGCGCTTCAGGTCGACACCGCAGCGCCTCGCCGCCATGGCCCCCACCAGGCACACGCCTCGTCCCGTGGCCCTGGCGCGGCCGTGCGAACCGCCCAGCGACACGGGCTTGCCGGTCACCACACCGGTCGCCGTGGCCCCGATGTTCATCGAATACGTGTCCATCATCCAGGCCATGACCTGCGGCGAGGTGTTGACGTCCGGGGCCGGGATGTCGCGATCGGGACCGATCACGAAACCGATCTCGCTGGTGTAGCGGCGCGTGAGCCGCTCCAGCTCCTTTGGCGAAAGCCTCGACGGATCGACACGGATCCCGCCCTTGGCACCCCCGAACGGCAGGTTCACCGCGGCGTTCTTGACCGTCATCCACGCCGACAGCGCCATCACCTCGTCGAGCGTGACGTCCTGGTGGAACCTCACGCCCCCCTTGCCGGGCCCCCTCGAGAGATTGTGCTGGACGCGGTAGCCCTCGAAATGAACCACCTGGCCGCTGTCGAGTTCGATCGGTACATCGACGACGAGGATCCGCTTGGGCCGCCGCAGGGTCTCGATCCAGCGCGAGAGCGAGCCGATCCAGGGCTCGACCTGATCGACCTGGTCGAGAAAGTTCCTCCACGGGCTGCCCGGCGACCGGGACGCGAAGGACAGGCCAGGCATCGCCTCCGACTCGCGCGCCTTCACGCCCCGATCCCTCCGGCACCCGGGGTCTCGATCATGAAGACGTCGCCGACCCCGACCTCGACGGTCGCGCAACCCGGCAGCACGTCGATCCGCCCGTCGGCCCGCTCGACGACGTTGCGCCCGGGGAGCGCGTCGCCGCCGTCGGCGAGGCCCCGCGGCGCCGAGCTGCGGTGGTTGGACAGGATCGAGGCCGTCATCGGCGACAGGAAGCGGATCCGGCGTCGAGTGCCGTGCCCGCCCCGCCAGCGGCCGTTCCCCCCCGACCCCTGGCGGATGGCGAACGACTCGAGCAACACGGGGAAGCGCGACTCGAGCACTTCCGGATCGGTCAGCCTGGAGTTGGTCATGTGCGTCTGGACGGCGTCGGTCCCATCCCATCCTTCGAGCGTGGTGCCGTCAGCGTCGCACCTGACGCCCGCGGCCGAACCACCGGCCAGCGTCTCGTAGTACTGGACCCGTGCGTTGCCGAACGTGAAGTTGTTCATCGTCGCCTGGCTCTCGCTCATCATCCCCAGCGCGCGATAGAGCGCCTGCGTCACGCACTGGCTGGTCTCGACGTTCCCCGCGACGACCGCCGCCGGATAGCGGGGGTTCAGAAGCGTCCCGTCCGGCACACGGATCGTCAGAGGTCGCAGGCACCCCTCGTTCAACGGGATATCCTCGTCGAGCAGCGTCCTGAACACGTACAGCACCGCGGCATTCGTGATCGACCTCGGCGCATTGAAGTTGCCTTCGCATTGGGGCGACGTGCCGGTGAAGTCGATCATGGCGGAACGCCGCTCGCGATCCACCTCGATCGCCACCTCGACGGTCGAACCGTCATCCATGGTGCACGACGCGCGGCCGCTCCTGAGCGTCCCGACGAGCCGCCTGACGGCACGTTCCGCGTTGTCCTGCACATGTCGCATGTAGGCGAGGACGACATCGGTGCCCCAGGCCTCGCACAGCGCTTCGAGCGCGGCCACTCCCTTGCGGTTCGCCGCGACCTGGGCCCGGAGATCGGACACGTTCTGGTCGGGCCGGCGAGCCGGGTGCTCCCCGGTGCGCAGCAGGTCGCGCAGCTCGGCCTCCCGGAAGCTCCCGTTCTCGACGAGCCTGAAGTTCTCGATCAGGACCCCCTCGTCATGCACCGTGCGGGAGTCCGCAGGCATCGATCCTGGCGCGATACCGCCGATGTCAGCGTGATGGGCCCGCGACGCCACCACGTACAGCACCGTCGAGCGGTCGGCGGCGAAGACCGGCGTGACCACGGTGATGTCGGGCAGGTGGGTTCCGCCGC
This sequence comes from Pseudomonadota bacterium, assembly GCA_046046245.1. Classification (GTDB taxonomy): domain Bacteria; phylum Pseudomonadota; class Gammaproteobacteria; order Burkholderiales; family Burkholderiaceae_E; genus UBA4615. The sequence goes on from JBJOKE010000066.1 coordinate 15,101, forward strand.
TGTAGGGTGCATTCAGCGCGAAGACATCGCCCGGCTGCATCCGGCCCGCGTTCAGACGCAGCACGGTCCTGATCGCGTCACCCATCGATCCGAGGTGGACAGGGATGTGCGGCGCGTTCGCGATCAGGTTGCCGCTGCCGTCGAAGACCGCACACGAGAAGTCGAGCCGTTCCTTTATCGTCACGGAGTGGGCCGTATTGCGCAGCTGCAGGCCCATCTGCTCGGCAACGCTCATGAACTGATTGTTGAACACCTCGAGCAGCGCCGGATCGACGCTCGAGACGGAGACCTCTCGACGGCGGACCGCAGCCGTGCGGCGCAGCATCAGGTGGCCGTGCCCGGACAGGGTGGCGGACCACCCCGGGTCGATGACGGTCGTCTGGTTGTCCTCCGCGATGATCGCCGGACCGTCCACCGACTGTCCGGGTTCGAAGGCATCGCGCCGATAGAGTGGCGTCCGCATCCACGCACCGTCGAAATGCGCCTCGACCTGCTCCGCGGGCGAAGGCGGCGGGAGCGACCGCGACGCGGGCGCCGCCGAGGTACCGACCTCCTCGCCTTCGTGGGCGATCACCTCGACACTCGCCGATTCGATGATCATCGGCCGCCCTGCGATGGTGTAGCCGAAACGCGCCTCGTGCCTGACCTCGAACGCGGCCCGCATCGCCGCAACCGAACCGAGCGGCACCGTGAGCGAGGAGTCGGTACCGGCATAGCGCAGGTACGCCGTGCGGCTCGACGACATCCGGTCGAGTCGCGCCCCCTGGGACTCGAGCTCACCTCGTGCGGCGCGCTCGAGCACATCGCACACCTCTTGCGCACGGACCTGGCCCGCCGCATCGAGCTCGGTCTCGAGCCCGTGCTCACGGATCACGGCACGATCGGCCAGCCCCATGCCGTAGGCCGACAGGACCCCTGCCAGCGGATGCGAGAACACCGCGGTCATCCCCAGCGCGTCCGCCACCCGGCAGGCGTGCTGGCCGCCGGCCCCGCCGAAGACGCACAGCACGTAGTCGTCCAGCGCATAGCCGCGCGAAACCGAGATGTGCCTGATCGCATTGGCCATGTTGTCCACCGCGATGCCGACGAACGCCTCCGCGACCGACTCGGGTGTCCACGCTCGACCGGTGTCCGCGGACAGGCGCACCGCGAGTTCGGCGAACCGCGAACGGACCACATCGACGTCGAGGGGCTCGTCGCCGCGCGGGCCGAACAACCGGGGAAAGTGACTGGCCTGGATCCGGCCGAGCATCACGTTCGCATCGGTCGTGGTCAGCGGCCCGCCCCGGCGATAGCAGGCGGGTCCCGGATTCGCACCGGCCGACTCGGGGCCGACGCGCAGGCGGCTGCCGTCGTAGTCGAGGACGGATCCGCCTCCCGCCGCCACGGTGTGGATCGACATCATCGGCGCCCGTACACGCACGCCCGCCACCTCGGTATCGAAGACGCGTTCGTACTCTCCCGCGTAGTGCGACACATCGGTCGACGTTCCACCCATGTCGAATCCGATGACCTTCCGGTAGCCCGCTGCGGCGGTCGTCCGAACCATGCCGACGATGCCGCCCGCCGGACCGGAAAGGATCGAGTCCTTGCCCTGGAATCGATCGGCTCGGGTCAGGCCTCCGTTCGACTGCATGAAGAACAGTTCGACGCCCCGAGCCTCCGCCCTGACGGCCGACACATAGGCGTTCAGGACCGGCGAGAGATAGGCGTCGACGACAGTGGTATCGCCGCGCGACACGAACTTGATCAGCGGCGAGCATTCGGACGACAGACTGACCTGCGTGAAGCCGATCTCCCTGGCGATCGCGCCGATCCTCCGCTCGTGCTCGGTGAAGCAGTATCCGTGCATCAGCACGACGGCCGCCGCGCGATACCCGGCGGCGAATCGCTCGTGCAATGCCCGCCGGACGTGCGCTTCGTCGAGCGGGCGCAATACGCGTCCATCAGCCTGGATGCGCTCGTCGACCTCGATGACGTCGGTGTGGAGCAGTTCGGGCAACCTGATCCTGCGCGCGAAGATGTCCGGGCGGTTCTGGTAGGCGATCCGCAGCGCGTCGCCGAAGCCGGCGGTGGTGACCAGCACCGTCCGCGCGCCCTTTCGCTCGAGCAGGGCATTGGTGGCCACCGTCGTGCCCATCTTGATGCACTCGATCCGATCGACCGGGAGCGGATCGCCCGGCTGCAGCCCGAGCAGTTCCCGGATTCCGGCGATCGCGGCGTCGGCGTAACGCTCGGGGTTCTCCGAGAGCAGCTTGTGCGTCACCAGCCCTCCCCCTGGCGCACGCGCCACGATATCGGTGAAGGTGCCGCCTCGGTCGACCCAGAAGGCCCATTTGGATGCGTTGGTCATCGATGCTTTCGTCGAAGGAGGAGCGCGAGTCGCGTCAGCGCATCACGCCGGGGAGCCACGTGGCGATACCGGGAACCACGAGCAGCAGGAGCACGCAGCCGATGTAGGCGGTCATGAAGGGCAGGACACCGGCGAACACGTCGGTGATCGGGCCCGCGCGACTGCGCATTCCCTGCAGCACGTAGAGGACCGTGCCGTCCGGCGGGCTGATCATCGCGATCTCGACCATCATCGTGACCACGACCCCGAACCAGATCGGGTCGTAGCCGAGATGGACCACGATCGGAAAGAGCAGCGGTACCGTCGTGACGATCATCGAGATCCCCTCCATGAAGGTTCCCATGGCGAGGTAGAAGCCGATGATCGCCAGCATCACGGCCCACGGCGGCAACGGCAACGAACCGATCGCAGCGGAGAGGGCCTGAGTCACGCCGGCCGAGGAGAGCACGTAGTTCAGCATGAACGCGCCGAGGAGGATCACCCCGATCATCGACGTCACGCGCGCCGTCGAGATCAGCGCCTCCCTCAGCATGCGCAGGCTCATCCGTCGACTGACCGTCGCCATCAGCAGCGCACCGCCCACGCCAAGCGCGGCCGACTCGGTCGGGGTCGCGAGGCCTGCGTAGATCGTGCCGAGCACGAGCAGGATCAGCACACCGGTCGGGAGCATGTCGGCGAGGCTGGACAGGCGTTCACGCGCGCCCGGCGGGCCCCCGGTCGCGGGATCGGCCGCGGGACTCGGTTCCGAACGGGACTTCCAGAGGATGACGAGCACGAATGCGCCCATCACCAGCAGCGACGGACCGAGCGCCGCGAGGTACAGGTCACCGACCGACGTCTCGGTCAGCAGTCCGTAGATGATGAACGTGATCCCCGGCGGGATCAGGTTGCCCAGCGCCCCTCCGGCCGCGAGGGAACCGAGGACCAGCCGGGGCGAGTGATGGCTCCGCTCGAAGTGGGGCAGCGCGACGGAACCCATCGTCGCGGCCGTCGCGACGCTCGATCCGGCGACAGCCGAGAAGACCGCGCACGAAGCGATGTTCGTGTGCAGCAACCCGCCCGGCAACCGACCGAACCAGACGCCGAGGGCGCGGTACAGCCGCTCGGACAACCCGGCGCGAAGCATGATCTCGCCCATCAGCAGGAACAGCGGCACGGCGACGAAGACGAAACTCGTGCTCGGGGACCAGAGCACATCGCCGGCGAACAGCCAGAACGGCCGGTCGGTGAGCAACACGCCGCAGACGACCGCCATCGCGAGCAGCACCGCGCCGACGTGCACGCCCGAGACGAACAGGACCACGAACGTCCCGACCAGGCCGCCGACCAGCGCGACCGACGCCGGTGTCACCGCGGCCGGCAGCACGCCCAGCGCGGCCATCACGACGAACACCAGCGCGAGAAGCCCCGCGTAGATCGCCGCGATCATCGCCCTGCCTCCCGCCGACCGGGCGCCGAGTCGCCGCCCGTCGGATCGCAGGGTTCGCGCTCCGAGGATGAACGCCAGTCGGCCGGACGCGTCCGTCCCAGTGCGTCGAGCGTCTCGGTCGCCTCGTCCTGGTAGGTCTTCGGCGCGCAGATCGCGTCGGCGCGCTCCGGCACGCCGGAGAGCACCGCCCGCATCACCGCGACGAGCAGCACCAGCGCGACCAGCGCGAATCCCGCGAGGCCGAGCGACCACAGCCCCTGCGGCAGCGCGAGCGGAACGCGCAGCGGCGTGAGGTCCGTCGCCCCGAGCCGCCAGGAGTCGATCGTGACCTGGAGCGATCCGTAGAGGGCGAAGAGCGCCGCAGCGGACAGCACCGACAACGCGAACGCGTGCAGCCACGCGCGTACCTTCGAAGGCGCCTTGAGGACGAACACGTCGATGCGGATGTGGGCGCGCTCGACGAGGGTGCCAGCAAGCCCCCAGGCGATGCCGATCGCAAGCAGGTAGCCCCCGATCTCGGTCGTGGCAGCCGTCGACAGCCCAAGGACCCTGCGCCCCACGACGTCCGCGCAGACGAGGCCGGTCAGCGCGAGGTAGCTCCAGCCCGCGCATTCGAGTCCGAACCGCGTTGCCCTCCCGACCAGCGGGACCGGTTCCGTCACGGAAGGGTCGGTCGCCCCCATGTCATTTGCCATCGAAGCGGATCCCGCTGATCGGGGCGATCACGTCGTTGTAGATCGCCGCGCATCGCTCCCCGCAACGCTTGATCCAACCGGGCAGGACATCCTCCGCCATCTCCTTGCGGATCTGCGCCGCGACATCGCCAACCGGCTTGACCTCGGTCATCGGTCGGCGGGCGAGCGTGTGGAACCTGCAGCCCGACGCGCGGCCGACGTTGCAGTCGACACCGTCGCGCGTCGCCTCCTCGCCGAGCTGCCACTGCCGCTCCTTGATGTCGTCGAAGGTCTTCTCGAGGAAGCCACGCACCTGCGGATCGAGCCGGTTCCACCAGGACAGGTTGACGTAGTAGGCCGCCGTCGCCCAGTTCAGGGGCTGGACGAACAGGTGCGTCGAGACTTCAGGCCACTTCACGCCGTTGCCCGAACCCGACCCGGTGATCGCGCAGTCGACGGTGCCGCGCTCCAGCGCGGTGTAGACCTCGCCGAATGCGATCGAGACGGGCTGTGCGCCGACGGCCTTGACGAGATCGGCCGAGGACGGTCCGGCAGTCCTGACCTTCAGGCCCTTCAGGTCGCCCAGCGCGACGATGGGTCTGCGACAGAACAGCATCTGCCCGGAGAACGGATACGTCGCGAGAATCCGGATGCCGAGCCGTTCGAGCTCCCGGTTCGCGGCGGGCAGCATCGCGTCCGCGACCCGTCGAGCCTGCTGGATCGTGAGATTCATGCCCGCCAGGTCGATCCCGTCGAGCAGCGGGACGTCGCCCGATACCGTCGTCAACGGTGCCGCGGCGATCTCGACCTGACCGGAGCGGACCAGACGCAGCACCTCCGGTCCGTTGACGTTGCGCTCCGGCCATGACGCCAGCGTCACGTCGATCCGACCGCCGCTGCGCCTGCCCACCGACTCCTTGAGGAACGGCTGGTCGACCAGCGTGTACTGCGGCAGCGTCGGCGCCACCTGGGTGACGGCGACGACCTGCACCCTGGGGCCGGGAGGAAGGTCTTCGGCAGACGCCCGGCAGGCCGCAGCGACCATGCCGAGAGAGCCCAGGGCGATCAACACAACGCGTTTCATCGGAATGTCCTCCAGTTGAGGTGGAACGAGACGTCAGCCGCGCGAGACGTCGACGTCGCGCAGGTCGCAGACGAGCATCGCGCCAGGCGCGTGCGTGATGCACAGGTCGGGCTTCGCGTTGGCCACGGCGAGCTGAGGCGTCACGCCACACGCCCAGAAGACGGGCACCTCGCCATCGAGGATGGGAACCGGATCGCCGAAGTCGGGACGTCCGATGTCGGCGATTCCGAGTTGCGCGGGATCACCGAAGTGCACGGGTGCGCCGTGGACCTCTCCGAACCGCGACGTGATCTCGATCGCGCGGATCGCATCGGCCGTCCTCATCGGACGCATCGAGACGACCAGCGGCCCACGGAAGCGCCCCGCAGGCGACGTCTCGATCGACGTCCGGTACATGGACACGTTCACGCCGTCGCGCACGTGCCGGAGGGGAACGCCGGCATCGGCCAGCGCACGCTCGAACGAGAACGAGCAGCCGATCACGAAAGGCACGAGGTCGTCGCGCCAGTGCTCCAGGACATCGGTGCATTCCTGCACGAGCACGCCGTCCCGCCAGACGCGATAGCGCGGCACGTCCGTCCGGATGTCGATGTCCTCGCCGAGGGTGGGCAGCGAGGGATCGCCGGCCTCGCCCACCGCGAGCAACGGGCACGGCTTGCGGTTGCGCTGGCAGTACAGCAGGAACTCTGCAGCGTAGGCACGCGGCAGGATCACGATGTTTCCCTGCACGTGTCCCGGTGCGAGACCGGCCGTGTGGTCGGTCACGAATCCGCGCCGAATCGCCTTCCGGACCTCTCCGCTGCTCTGGAACATTCACGCCTCCGCCGACGGCTTGCCGATGACGGACGTGACTATGGAGAGCCTCCCCGTGGCTGCCAAACGACTTCGGCGTGCCACAGAAACAAGCGATTCCTATCGATCCCTACGCGCCGGAAGGCTCGTCCCGACGGAACGAGCGCGGGTTCCCGCTACGGGATGAGCCTCCTGGCGCGCGCCGTGGAGACCGCCCGGACGCGATCGCTGACGCCCAGCTTCGTGAAGGAACGCGACAGGTGGGTCTTGACGGTCTCGACCGAGACGCCCAGCTCCCGTGCGACGAGCTTGTTCGGCAGCCCCTTGCCGACGAGCTCGAGCACGCTGACCTCCCGGGCCGTCAACGCGCCAGGCTGCCCGGCGTCCGGCGTATCGGGGCCGACGTACGGCATCAGCAGGTGGTCGATGAAGCCCGCCACCGAGTTCTTGCAGTCCGGTCGCGAACGTACCCGCTTCGACAGCACGATCGCCCGGGGACCATGGTCGAGCACCGAACGGACCGTCGAGACCGCGGCGGCACTCCGGAGCACGTCGAGCATGGTCCGCTCCGCAACCTCGGAGTCACCCGCTGCGTCAACGGCATCCGCCAGGGCGACACCGAGCCGAATGCTCGTCAGCGTGTTGCCGAACGAGGACTCGGCAGCCCGCAATCGCCGGAACACCTGTGCCGATCGGTTCGGATCGCCGGTCCGGAGCCACAACAGCGCGCTTGCCCACTGCTGGTGGAGGGCGAGCTCGCTACCGGGTCGCCTCGGCATCATCTCGACACCGTCGGCCAGACGCCGGATCTGCTCGAGGCAGGCGAACGCCTCGTCGATGCGCTGCTCCCGCGTCAGCCAGTCGAGCCGCTGCAGGAGCATTGCCGTGACGAGCCGCCTCCACCCGCGGGAGTACCCCAACCTCGCGCCCTGCTCGAGGCGCCTGTAGGCCTGCTCACCTGACGGCTCGCGTCGATGGGCGATTCGCGCAAGGCAGAGGTAGGCGCGCGAGACGCAGTGAAGCATCGCACCGTTGTCGATCAGCGCCAGCGAGGGCAGCAGCATCGACTCGGCCTCCTCGAGATCGCCGCGCTCGTACCGGATCGACGCGAGAATGGGGAGCACCACGGCTGCCTGTATGCCGCCCGGCCCACCGGCACGCTCCGCATCCTCGAACGCGCGCCGTGAGTGGACCTCCGCGAGTTCGAATCGACCGCGCTCGACTTCGGCACTCCCGAGCAGCATGCCGCGATAGACCTCGGTGAACACATCGCGCAGATCGCCTTCATCGGAGCCGGACAGCCACGGTTGCGCATACATGCCGACCCAGTCGCCCGCATGCCAGTTCAGCCAGCGACGCGTACTGCTGACGCTGTTGGCCGCCCAGCGATCCACCGTGTGCGCCCCGCCCCATGCGGCCAGCAGTCGACGAACCTCGTCGTCATCGTCCTGGAGCGCAGCCTTGACGATCCGCACCACGCACGCATGGCCCAGCACGTTCGAACGATGAGCCGGATCGGGATGCTGCCTCGCCCGCTCCTCCAGCAGGACGAGCTCCTCTTCGCTTTCGCCGAACCGCATCGCGAGCGCGAAGCCCCAGGCGAGGGCGAGCTGCACGCCCGCCTTGTCACGGAGCATCGCCGAGGGCAGCAACCGGGCCCATGTCGTGAGCATCAGCAGGTCGCCTTTCTGCACCAACTCCAGAGCGCAGCGCGACAACCATTGACTCGCCGTCTTGAGGTCTCCCGCAGCGATGGCGTGCCTGACCGCATCGACCCACTGGGCGTGCGCGGCGAACCGCGCGGCCGCACGACGATGCAGCGGCGCGACATCGACCCCGAGCCGCATGATCAGCGTCCCCGACAGATACGATCTCAGCAGGCTGTGATGCCGGACCCATCGGCCCTCCGGACCGATCGCCTCGACCAGCAACCCACTGTGTCGCATCTGCTCGAAGCACGCCGCAGCATCCGGCGCCTCCGTCACGGCCGCACACAGTTCCGCGTCGAAGCGATCGAGAATCGAGGTGGCGGCCAGGAACAGCTGGATCGACCTCGGCAGGCCGTCGACGACAGCCTCGATCATCCGATCCAGCGACCGCAGGGCCCGGTCGACGCCGGGCGCCCGCATGCGTTCGATCGCCCCCGTGCCGCCGGAGCGGTCGAGACTGGCGATGCGAACGGCAGCCGGCCAACCCTCAGTCCGCTTCAGCAGCAGGCCGACGTCGACGCTGTCGCGTTCGGCAGGCGGGAGCGCCTCGACGAACGACGCCGTCTCCGACTCGTCGAACCGCAGATCCGACGCGACGATCTCGAGACACTGGCCGCGCGCGAACAGCGGGGCGAGGTTCAGGGCAAGCGGTTCGCGGGACGCCACGACGAGCCTGAACGAGGACGGTGCGTGGGTGATCAGGAAATCGACCACCTCAGAGACCGAGGGCTCGGTGATCACGTGGAAGTCATCGAGCAGGAGCATGACCTCACGCCCGCATCGCTGAAGCCCGTTCACGAGCAGGGAGGCGATCACCCGATGGGCGGCGACCCCTTGGGAGGTCAGGAGCGCGAGCGCCTGCTCGCCGACCTCCTTCTCGACATTGCCGAGCGTCAGGCACAGGTGGAGCAGGAAGCGGCCGGCGGAGTTGTCATCCGGGTCGAGTGACAACCACGCGCACTTCAGCCCCTCCGTCGCCCATGTCCGACGCCACTCGGACATCAGCGTCGACTTCCCGAATCCGGACGGGGCCACGATGGACACCAGACGCGTCTTGCGCGCGGCACGTCGCTGCGACTCGAAGCGCGGTCGTGAAATCACCTCAGCAACGGGGCGCCCGGGCTCGAGCTTCGTCATCACGAGCGGCACCGCGAGCATCTCTCGCCCCACACCATTCATCTCCGCCTCCCCGACCCGATGGACGTCAGCCGGGGCCGCCTGCGTCCCCCGCCACATCACCCTAGTACCGCCCCCTAGCTCCGCTCGGGGGATATTGCACATGACAACGATGCTACAAGGTGGCGGCGTGAGCACCCCGGTTCGAACCCATCCCCTGCTGTCATCGATTCGGGTGACATCCGCCCCGCACTGCCCGCGTTGCCGTCCGGGGCCTTCGATGCTAGGGCCGGCAACCCTCACGTTCCGCACTGCGCATCGGTCACTCGCATGGCGACGCGGATGAGCCCGTCACCGACCCGCACGACGCAGAGCGTCCGTACGTTCGCATCCCGATGACCCGTCACCCGCTGATCGTCTACGTCCAGTGCGCGGACCCCGAGGTCCGCGAGTGCCTGCTGCTCGGCGCGCGCGCGATGGGCCTCGTGGGCTCGCCATGGCAGGAGCCTGGTGCCCCGCGACCGGGCGCCGATCGATCGCTCCTCTTCACCGACGCACAGCCGCAGATGCTGGCTCGCTACGCGGCCAACCTGCGCGCCCGGGGCGCAGACCCGCGACGGACCCTGATCCGTCTGCTCGACGGAGCGCAGCTCGGCTGGGTCTACCACGACTTGCCCGCGTTCGGATCGATCGCGGCGCCACGGACGGAAGCATCGGCCATCGCCGCGATCGAGCGGTTCGTCCGGGCGCGGGCCGTCGGCACATCGGACATGGACGCGTCGTCCGGGCGTTGCGGCCTGCAGCCCCCTGATCCGAAGGAAGACACGATCGTCGACCCCCTCGAGCTCGCCCGACGTGCGGCACGGAACGGCCTTCGGGTGCTGTTGGTCGGCGAGACCGGTACGGGAAAGAACACGTTCGCACGCACGATCCACGAACTGTCGAACCGCCCGGGTCCGTTCGTGTCGATCAACTGCGCGGAGTTTCCGGAGACGTTGATCGAGAGCGAGCTGTTCGGTGTGGAGCCCGGCGCCTACACCGGTGCGCGTCGAGCCAGGCCCGGCCGCTTCGAACTCGCGGACGGCGGCACGCTGTTCATCGACGAGCTCGACAGTCTCCCGCTCCATCTTCAGGCGAAGCTGCTCGGCGTGCTGCAGGATGGTGGCACGACCCGCCTCGGCGATCACCGGCTGCGACCGTCGGACTTCAGGCTGATCACTGCCACGCAGACACCACTGCGCGACCTCGTCGCGGCCAAGAAGTTTCGCGCGGACCTGATGCACCGGGTAGCGGTCGTCGAGATCACGCTGCCTCCCGTGCGGTCGCTGGGGAGTGACCTGATCGCCGAGTTCGAGCGGCTTGTCGTGAACGAACGCGAGCGCATGGGCCTGAAGCACTCGCCGATCCCGCCGGTCATCTATGCCGCGTTGCTGGCGCACGACTGGCCCGGCAACTACCGGGAACTGACGGCTGCGGCGCAGCGGTTCGCCATCGGGCTGCCGCCGCTCGCGACGGATCCGGTGCCCGCGCGCACGAGTGGATTGCGCGAGCAGATGATCGGCATCGAGCGGGCGCTCGTCGCCCGCGCACTCGCGCAGCGGGACGGCGATCTGAGATCGACCAGCATCGATCTGTCGCTGCCGCTCGAGACCTTGCGGTATCGGGTCCGTCTGCTCGGACTGGGCGGCGCGGCCCCCAGGTCGGATCGACCGCCCAGACAGACGGTGTCCTGAGCGGTCCCGCGTGCGCTTCGTGCCGCTCCGAATGCGGCGCGCTCCGCGTCCGGCGGCGAGCATCGGTCGACCGAACGCCAGCGGTCCGATCGGGGAAGACCTCTCGAGCGCAGACCCTCGCCCCGCTGGCGCATTCCCTCCGAGGAGGGTCATCACACGTGCCTCCCTCCGAAGACCGTCTCCACGGACCGATGCTGTCACGCGCCGACTCCGCTCGCCGGCCTCCGTGCTCCGCACAAGATCTTGTGACGGCGAGCCGCCGGCGGCATGACCGTTCGTGCGATCGGCATCGCGACTCGTCACGCCACCTCCATCGATTCAACGACTTGCGCCGCCCGCGGAACTGGCCTGCGACTTGCAAGAGAGCGCTTCCCGATCTGGAGGAGACACACATGGACTGGCTGACCGCACAGGACTTCGACGCGGGCGACATGCATGGTCAGGACCCCGCGTCCGGGACGACCGAGCCCGCGTCACCTGCCGCCGGCGATATCGACGCGTCCTGGGATCGAACCCGGACCGCCGAGGTTCACCGCCTGTTCGTCGAGCACCACAAGTCGCTCCTGGCGTTCATCTCGCGTCGGATGGCCAGCCCGGACGAGGCGCACGACATCGTGCAGAGCGCCTTCGTCGAAGCGTTCCGCTGCTACGGCCGCTTCAGCGGCGCGTCGAGCATGAAGACCTGGCTCTTCGGCATCGCGCTCAACGTCATGCGGAACCATCACTTCCGGTCGTCCTGGCGTCATGCGACGCCGCTGGACGACGACGGCCTCCTGACGGCCGGCGAGACCGCGCGCTCGCCACAGGAGGCGTACGAGGTGAGGTGCACGGTCGAGCGGGTGCTTCGAGGGCTGGACGCCGCATCGCCCGACCATCGGGACACGCTGCTCCTGGTCGCGATAGACGGGCTCAGCTACGAAGCCGCGGCGCAGCGTCTGGGCGTGGCAGTGGGAACGGTGCGCAGCCGCGTGTCCCGTCTGCGGGCAGCCCTGCGCGACCAGTGCGAGGGCCCATGAGCACGGTGGATGCCGCCGAGCCGCTCGGGGAGACGGTCCGTTCGTCACGCCAGTCGGGGCTCCATCGCGTAATGACCCGAGCGCCACGCCTGGGCCTGTGCCGCGGCGCCGATCACCGCGCTCTCGCACGTGTCCGCGCCCAGCGATGCGAGCGGCGCCCTGAGACACAACATGACATCGCCGGTCGATCGGTCGATGGCGAAGAAGGTCACGATGTCGGAGTCGACCAGGAAGAGGTTGACCTCGAGGAGCCGAGCGAGCTGCGCCTGACGGTCCGCATGCGCCTGCAGAGGGCCGAAATGACAGAGCGCCACGAACACATCCTCGCCATCGAGCGCATGCCAATCGAAGCGGAACGCGACGCCCTCGACCTCCAGCATGCGGGCCGCCACCAGCGGCGCCGGGTCAAGCCCCATCCGCCCGGCGAGGCATTCGAGCAGGCCGTCGAAGATGCGCTGGGACATCCCTGCCAGCCTCGCTCAGCGGACGCAGTCGATCACGTTCACGCACTGCTTGAACGTGAGGTATCGGTCGATCACGTCGCGGACGTATGCACGCGTCTCCGGAAAGGGAGGAACGCGACGACCATTGTTGATCACCGACTGCTCCCCGGCGTTGTAGCCGGCGAGGGCGAGCCGAAGGTCGCCGTCGAACGCCCGCTTCAACGACGCGAGGTGCTTCGCTCCGAGCTCGACGTTCGTCCTGGGATCGAGCAGTTGCGAGCGGGGATCCGCGACACCGTAGCGGCGTGCGGTCTCGGGCATGACCTGCATCAGGCCGACCGCCCCCTTGGGCGAGACCGCATCGGGCGCATACCCGGATTCGACGGACACGAGGGCGTGCAGCAGCGCGGGGTCGTGGCCCCAGGTGCGGGCGGCCGATTCGATGTGCGGCAAGACAGCCGCGGCGCGCTGGCGCGTCCGGTGCGTCGGGGGGACCGCAGGCGGGAGCAGATCGTTCCCTCGGCCCGCATCGTCGGCCCCGAGGTCCCGCACGCCCGAGGCGCCGAGGACGACCGCGCCGCCGGCGGGACGCTCGTCGGCGCGAGGCTGCACGGCGAGGCGCTCGCATCGGACGTCGGCCAGCACGTATCCCGGATCGGCGGCCGCACGGAACACCTTGCCGCCCGCGTCGATGCACGACGCGGCCGCATGCCCCCGATCGGCGAGCACAAGGCACGCGAGGAGCAGGGCAGCACATCTCAGGGACGTGCCGATCGGTCGCATACGCAAGAGTACGGAGGCCTGCATGGATAGTCGACTTTCGAGAAGGGTCCGGACTGAGTGCCGCGCGATGCATCGCGGGTTCCGGCATGCGCTCGAACGGCATCGGATCAGGGCGCCGGAACGATCGGGCGCGCCGTGCGACTCAGGATCCGATTCGAGACTTTCCGCAACGCGATCCATGACCCGAGGCATCCCTGCGCAGCCGGCCGCGCTGCTGGCGGTCGGCCTGCTGATCGCGACCCTCGCGCTCGCGGCGACGCAGTCGGTGGTGCACGCCTCGTCGATCGAGTGGCGTCAGTCGAAGGTCCCCCTTGTCGCGACGGACATGCCGATCGAGCAGGTCCTCGATCGGATCGCCGCGGGCGAAGGTCTGCGCGTCAGGGTCGACCCCCGGGTCAGGGGAACGCTCACCCTCGAGTTCGACGGTTCACCCGCCGGCCTGCTGCGGCAACTGGAGACCCTGTTCGGCTGCGTCGCGTACTTCGACGGATCGACGCTGCACGTCACCCCAGTCGACCGCAACGCCACGGCGATGGTGCGCCTGGACCGCGGCAGCGGTGCCGCCTTCGAGGCGAGCCTGAAGCGTCTCGGCATCGCCGATCCGCGCTTCCCGATCCGCTACGACGCCTCGACCGGTGTCGCCATGGTGTCGGGCCCGCCGCGGTACATCGAGCTGGTGCGCGAGGCCGCTCGGAACGGGCGCATGGCGCAGGATGCGGACGACGAGGAGGTCCGTGTGTTCCCGCTCCACTATGCGACCGCGAGGGACCGCACGATGAAGTCGGGCTCGGAGAACACGGTCGTTCCCGGAGTCGCGTCGCTGATGCGCGCGATCCACCACGGTAGCGAGACGGGCGGCCCCTCCGGGCCCGCCGCGCCGGTCCGCCCGTCGAACCCGTCGACCGCACCGAAGTCCAGGCTGCGGGACGCCCCCGGGGGGCCGATCGAGGTACCGCCTCCTCCGCACGAGAAATTCGAGGAGCTCCTCTCGCGCTTCAATCCGCTCGGCGCCCCGCAAGCGGGCAACCCGCTGCCTCAGATCCACGCGGACCCCCGCCAGAACGCGGTCGTCGTCCGCGACCGTTCGAGTCGCATGGAAGCCCATCAGCAGCTCGTACGGCTCCTCGACGTGCGCCCGCGCATGATCGAACTGCACATCAGGATCATCGAGGCCGAGACCGCGTTCGTGCCCGGGCCGGATCCGGCCGCCTCCGGGATAGGGGCCGGCATCGGTCCGGCTCCGGCGATCCGTTCCATCGACGCGGTCGATGCGACCTACACGACGAACGCGAGCGCTACGAGGCTCGGCGTCTCCCGCGACGCCCCGGGCGGCATCGCGATGCCGCCGCGATCCGGCCCGGTTCCCGGCCGGGTGCGCGTCGTCGCCGAGCCGCGACTGGTCGCCATGGACAACACCGTCGCGGAACTGGCGAACATGCGCGCCTTCACGGCCCCTGGCGGGATGCCGAATTCGGATGCGACGCAACTCGAAGCGGGGCTGCGACTGCGGATCCTGCCGCAGTCGATGATCGAGCCCGACGGAACGCGCCGCATCCAGCTTTCGGTCACGGTGCACGACGGGCTCGTCGGCAAGCGCAGCGGGGAAGGCGAGGACTCGAACACCTCCCACTCGCTGACCACCGCCGCGATCCTGAGACCGGGGGAGAGCATGATGGTGGGCGGGATGTCGTACGACTACCAGCGGAGCCCCCTCCATCCGGCGGACACCCGCTCGTCGAGCGGGGGCGTCGCCGCCCACGGTCGGAGCGAGCGCGCGTACATCATCACGCCGCGCTTCATCGACGAGGGAGCTCCTTGATGCGCATCAACGTCCTCGCCGGACCGAATGCCGGCGCAAGCCTCGAACGTGATGCGGAGGTCGTGACGATCGGATCCGATCCCGGGCAGTGCGACCTGGTGCTGCTCGACCCCGCCGTAGCCCCTCGCCACCTCTCGATCCACGTCGGTCCGGACGGCCGGCACGAACTGCGACCGATCGACTCGGCCGAGGTGGTCATCGATGCGCAGCACACGCTGCAGGCGCCGATGACGTTCGTCGGACCGATCTGCGCCAGGGTCGGAGACACGGAACTCCTGCTCCGACCGCGGGTGTCCGTCCGGGCCGACGACACCGGATCGGACGCCCCCGACCCGGAAGGATCGGAGACGCCCCGTCCGGCGCGCCCGCGACGGATCCCGATGCTCCTGATCGGATGCACGGCGACAGGCTGCGTCACGCTGACCTGGGCCGTGCTGTCGCTGATGTCGGCGCCTGCCACGGCAGATCCGCGCCGGCTGTCCGCGCCCGTCACGGTCTCCGCGCCGGGGACGGTCCCGACGACGCGAGGGACCGTGTCGCACGACCAGGGGCTGGCGCGTCGGCCGGCGCTCCTCGCCCACGATCGCGCCGGATCGGTGCTGATGGAGACCCCGAGCGAGCCGACGCCAGCCCCCCCTCCTGCGCCCGTTCGCCGCACGCTCTCGAAGCTGGCGGACGGACCGGCCGGCCCCTACCTCGAGACACAGCAGGGCGATCGATATCCGTTGTCCGCCGCCGACGGCGACGGTTTCGCCCTTCACTGGCAATCGCACGACGAGATCGTGCTCCGTCGAAACGGTCAATCCATCCAGGTGAGAATCGAATGAACGCTGCCGATACGCCCCACATCGACTGGCCGGTCTGGAGACCGATGAGCATCCCCGGCGCGCCGGGGCCGGCGCCGTTCATGGCCGACTCGGCCAGCGGCGTCTACGTCACGGACGAAGCGGGCGAGCGATACCTCGACATGACCGCGGGTCTCGCCTACGTGAACGCCGGCCACGGTCGTCCCGAGATCATCGAGGCGATCGCCCGCCAGTGCGGCCGGCTCGCGACCTTCCCGAGTCACGGCCAGCACGCCCACCGGCTCGAACTCGAGCTCGGTGAACGGCTCGTCGCGATGCTTGCGCCCGAGAGGATGTCGAAGGTGATGTACTCGAGCGGCGGCAGCGAAGCGGTGGAGAACGCGCTCAAGATCGCACGGCAATACTGGAAGCTGCGGGGCCGGCCCGAGAAGACCCGCTTCGTGTCGTTCAAGCTCTCACACCACGGGCTCGGCCTGGGATCGATGGCGGTGAGCGGCGTGCCGATGGCGCCGCGGCTGTACGGCCCGACGCTCGAGGGCGTCCACCACATCGATCCGCCCTACTCGTACCGGCGCCACGACCGGGCGGAGGGCGACGCGCTGAGCCTCGCCGTCGCGCGCGAACTCGAGCGCATGCTCGGCTGGCTGGATCCGGGAACCGTGGCGGCGTTCATCGCGGAGCCCGTCCAGTGCGCGTTCGGCGCGATCGTGCCGCCTGCCACCTTGTGGCCTGCGCTTCGGCAGGTCTGCACGCACTACGACGTGCTGATGATCGCCGACGAGGTGGTCACCGGATTCGGTCGCACCGGCGCATGGTTCGGGAGCCGACTGTGGGGCGTCGCACCCGACCTGATGTGCTTCGCGAAGGGCATCAACTCCGGCTACGTCCCGTTCGGCGCGACCGCCGTCTCGGAGCGGATCGCGGACGCGTGGTCGGGCACCGGGGCGGAATCGATGATCCTTCACGGCCATACGTACGCAGGGCATCCGCTGGGATGCGCGTCGACGATGGCCAACCTGGACGTGCTGGAGCGCGAGGACCTGCCGGGGAACGCCGCTCGGGTCGGCGCGCACCTGCTCGAGGGCCTGCGCGGCCTCGCGCGGCATCCGCTGGTCGGCGAAGTCCGCGGCGTCGGCCTGATGTGCGCGGTCGAGCTCGTATCGGATCGTGATAGTCGCCGCACCCTGGAGCAGGCCGACCCCGCACTTGCCGCCATCCGACACGTCCTCGAGGAGGAACGGATCATGGTTCGGTGGATCAGCACGGGGATGTTGCTGACCCCCCCGCTCACGCTCGGCGTCGCCGAGGTGGATCGTTTCCTGACCGCACTCCGGCGTGCCCTGGAGGCAGGCCGACCGACCGCGGGGGGGTGAGTCAGACGCCGAGGATACGCTTGACGCCTTCCCGGACCGGGAAGGCGGCGATGTACTCCAGGATCCTCGCGAATAGGGCACCGAGCAGGATCAGCATCAGGAACTGCGCGGCCAGGTGCTTCAGTCCCTGGGCGAAGGTGTGGCCGTCGAGCGAGGGCATCGCCCGGGCGGCGAGGCCCACCGCGACCTCGACGAGCAGGAGCACGACCAGGAACGGCAGCACGAGCGCGCCGCCGAGCGCGAACTGCCGCGAGAACTCGTCGGCCAGCCCGGACACGAACCCCTCAGTCAGCGCGGGCCAGGTCGACAGGACGGGCCACAGCGCGAACGTGTCGTAGAGCCCTCCCAGCAGGACCAGGAAGGCACCCGACGCCAACACGAGCGTGGTGAAGGCCTGGGTCATGAAGTCGTCGCTCGGCCCCCCGCTGTGGTCGTTCAGCGGATCGAGCACCGAACTCTGCGTGGACCCCGTCTGCTGGTCGATGAGGGCCCCCGCCGCGTCGACGGCCCAGAAGACGGCGCCGGCCACGAATCCGACGACCATCCCGATGAACGCCTCCTTGGCCACGACGGGAAACCAGAAGGACCAGGGCCAGCGGTCGGGCAGTCCGGACATCACGACCGGGACGTTCAGGGACGCGATCGCGAGCACGACGCCGAGATAGGTCGTGCGCATGATCACCGTGGGCTTGAGCATCGGCAGGAACAGCGACACCACCAGGACCCTGACGCTCGAGAGCACCAGCGCCACCAGCCAGGCGAGCGCCTCGCCGAACGGCGCGTAGGGCTCCGTCACGAACGTCCGACCTGCACGATGGCACCGAACTGTTCCTGCGCGAACCGGTGGATGGCCGATCCCGCGGCACCACCGAACACCAGCAGGAGCACCAGCACGGCGATCAGTCGCGCCGCGGTCCCGATCGTCTGTTCCTGGACCGAGGTCAGGGTCTCGATCACCGCGACCAGCAGTCCGACGCCGGCCGACACGACGACCACCGGCGTGACGATCACGAGCACGATCCACAGGGCCGCCTGGCACAACCTGATGATCGCATCCGGATCCATGTCAGCGCCCGAGGCTCAGCTCGCCCAGGACCACGACCTCGCGTGCCTCGGCCAGCTCGCCGAACGAGAGGACGGGGATCTCCCGCGCGTGGGGCTCGAGAAGCTTGCGGACGAACCGCCGCGTCTCGAGCTGGACCGCCAGCACCGGCGTCCCGGACGCCCCTGCCGTCACCTCGCGGAACTGGTCCACGAGGTGGAGGACCTCGGCCGCCTCGAACGGCTGGTAGCTACCGCGCGATGCCTGGAGCGCCGATCGCAGTGCCGCCTCGGACTCCTGAGACAGGACGACGGCGCGAACCGTGCCGGTCCCGTCGGCGAAGCGCTGGCAGGTCTGGCTGGACAGCGCCAGGCGGACCTGTTCCGTCAGCAGCACGGGGTCCTTCTCGCGCGTCGCGGCCACGCTGAGCGTCTCCAGGATCGTGCGCAGGTCGCGCAGCGGGACGGCCTCGTCGACGAGGCGCCGGAGGATGTCGGCGAGCTTCGTCACGGGCAGCGACTTCTCCACTTCCGCGACGAGCTCCGGATGCTCGTTCGCCGCGGCGCGCAGGATCATCGCGGTCTCGCCCAAGCCGATCATCGCCGCGCCGTGTCGCTCCAGGACGTGCATGACGGCCTGCGCGATGCAGCGCTCCAGCGGAACCGTCACGCACCCGGGCGGCATCGCGGCGTCGGCCTTCATGAGACGCCAGGAGGGGTCCAGCGTGGCGAGCGCGTCGGATCGCTCGAAACCCGGCACGTCGTGCATTCCGGCGGGACACTCCACGATCAGCCGATCCGCCGGAACCTCCAGGCGGAAGCGTCTGACATCGAAGGTCACTACAGTCAGCTCGCCCGGCGCCGCATCGGGCTCGCGCACCATCGTCATGCCGGGAAACGGCAGACCCGACTCACCGCCGAGTCGCAGGCGCATCCGCCCGAACTCCAGGTTCATCCGCATCGGGTGGAGCCGTCCGATGATGTCGTCCGATGCCGCGACCGACAGCGGCAGCGCCATCGGCGCCGGAGCGCTCGACACCATGGGCGGCGCCTTGGCGAGACCGCTGCGCGCGAAGGCCATGATCGGCGCCGACGGCGTATGGTGCATCCGGGCTTCCCGCTTCATCAGCAGCACCGCCGGCAGCAGCAGCATGATGGAGACGAAGAGCGACGGCAGCATCGGAAACCCCGGCAGGACCGCGGTCAGGATCAGGACCAGACCCGCGATCATGAGCCCCTTGTGATGGCCCGCGATCTGGCGGACGATCAGGTCGCCGATGCCGCCCTGTTCCGATCCTGCGGTCGGCGGCGACCCGGACTGCGTGATCATCACGCCGGCCGCGATCGACAGCAGCAGGGACGGGATCTGCGCGACCATGCTGTCGCCGATCGTGAGCAGCGCGAAACGCTTCGCCGCCTCCGAGACGCTCATGCCCTGCAGACCCGCGCCGACCGCGATCCCTCCGATGATCGTGATCGCGGCGATCACCAGGCCCGCGATCGCGTCGCCCTTCACGAACTTCATCGCTCCATCCAGGCCGCTGTGGAGCTTGCTCTCCTGCTCGATCTCGCTGCGTCGTGCACGCGCCTCGTTCATGGTGATCAGACCGGCCCGCAGGTCCGCGTCGATGGACATCTGCTTCCCGGGCATCGCATCCAGCGTGAATCGCGCGGACACCTCGGCGGCACGCTCCGCCCCCTTCGCGATGACGACGAACTGGACGACGCTCAGGATCAGGAACACGATCGCGCCGACCACGTAGTTGCCGCCCACCACGAGCACGCCGAACGACTCGACGATCCGCGGACCGTGTCCGGTGAGCAGGATCAGCTTCGTCGACGCGATGTTGAGACCTAGCCGCAACAGCGTGGTGAAGAGCAACAGACTCGGGAAGCTCGACAAGGCGAGCGGGCTGCGGGCCGCGACCACCGCGAGCAGCACGACCATGCTGAGCGCGAAGTTCGCGATGATCAGCACGTCGATCGCGAAGACCGGCAGCGGGGCCGCGATCAGTGCGACGACGGCGACGACCACGAGCACGATCAGCAGATCGCGCTGGCGCCCGATGATCCTGAGGGCGATCTCCGCACGTCGACGTGCGGTCAGCTCCGACGCCAGCGGCGTGTTCGTCACGGCATGCGCTCCCACGCCTCATTCATAGCTGAGGATCAGGCTGTGAAGGAGCATCGACCAGCCGTCGGTCGAAATGAACAGGAGCAGCTTGAACGGCACCGAGACGACGGTCGGAGAGATCATCGCCATGCCCAACGCCAGCAGCACGGCGGCGACGATGAAGTCGACGACGATGAACACGACGTAGACGATCATCCCGACGACGAACGCCTCGGTGAGCTGCGACAGCACGAACGCGGGGACCATGACGGCCCAGTCGTCCCTGCGCACGGTGTCGGCGAGCTCCGTCGGCCACATCCGACGGGTGACCGAGACGAAGAAGTCGAGCTCGCGTTCGTGGGCGTGCTTGGCCAGGAACTGCTTGAGCGGCTCGTGCGCGGCCTTTGCCGCCTTGACGATCAGCGCCCCGGTGGGCACCCGCCCGCTCTCGATGTCGGTCTTCAGGGGCTCGTACGCCCTGACCGCGACCGGTGCCATCACGTAGCAGGTGATGAGCAGCGCGAGCGCGTTGATCACCAGCGCCGGCGGCGTCGACTGGACGCCGATCGCGTTGCGGGTGAGCATCAGCACGATCTGAACCTTGGCGAACGACGTCGTCAGGACCGCGAGCAGGGGCAGCATCCCCAGCGCCGCGAGCGCCAGGAACAGCGACAGGGGTTCGGTGAAGAGCCGGTCAGCCATGGGGACCGATCCGGGTCAGCCGGACCGCGAGCTGCCCGTCGAGTTCGAGCAGCACCCCGGCCCCCACGTCGACGCCGCCGCAGACCACCCTGACGGTGCGCGACTCGATCGGACGATCCAGGCGCACGATGTCACCGATCCGGAGCGCATCGAGCTCCTCGAGCGCGACGAGGGCCGTCCCGAGCTCGAACGAGAGCGCCAGGGACGGCTCGCCGCGGCGGTCGGGATCAGAGGGGTCGGGCTCGAGCAGATGCAGGTCCATGGCGGCGTCTCCATCCGTTCGTCGCGCCTCGACCCGTCCGGGTTCCACCGAGAACGCAGCGAGCCGGACACCCCGCGCGTCGTGGAGCGTGAATCCGCGCGGTTCGACGGTCCGCCGGGTCACGAGGATCAGCCAATCCGGAGCGAGCCGACGCCACTGCGACACGGTCACTCGGGTGTACCCGAGCCGCAGCGTGCAGGGTCTCCGGCCACCGGGCAGCTCCACGGGCTCGGGCAGCACCTCGGCGAGTCGATGCCAGGCACCGTCCTCCCGCGCCGAGATCGCGCCGTGCCGAACCGTCGCGCCGAGCGTGTCGACGAGTTCGAACCCCACGGAGCGCGGTGGGGCATCGACCCTGCGCTGATACTCCATCCGCACGAGCCGCACCGGTCGCGCGAGCACTCGCTCGACGGCGAGCAGCACCGACTCGAGCGCCAACGCGAAGCAGGTACGGCGCGCGTTCGAGGAGAGCACGGCCATCGCTTCGGCCGACAGCTCCGGAATGACGCCGCCGTCGTCCGCCCAGAGGTCGAACGTGTCGGAGCCGACCGAGAACTCGAGCCTCAGCACGAACGGGGGGCGCGCTTCGGGCAACCAGCCGACGACGCATCGCGCCTGCCCGATCGCGATGTCCGCTCGCGGCGCCCGGATCAGCCGCCCCATCGCATGGAGGTCGTCCGGGCGTGCCGAGTCGGCGCGCAGGACACCGGTCGCGCCGTCCCCCTTCGCAGGACGTACGGACGGCTTCATGCGCCGAGCCGCTCGCGTCGAACGGCCGACTCGCCGGGCTGTCCGACCGTGGTCGGTCGCGCTCCGACGACGACCGAGACGGTCGCCCGACCGACACCGTGAGCCACGGCCGACTCCAGCTCGCGCCCGAGTTCGCGTGCCGCCGCGGCATTCGAGGCGTCGATCTCCACGACCAGGCGCAGTGGGCCTTCCGACGCTCGAACGTGAAGGACGACCCGCCCCAGACGCGGCAGGCGCAGCTCGGTCCGGGTGTCGGCGCGCAGCGCGGCGACGGCGAGCGCGCGCATCAGGTCGGCTCGTGACGCCTCTTGCGAGCGACCCGCCGCCGTCCCCGGGTCCGGCGTCGCCCCCGGTCGCACCAGCGGCGTCTGGTCACCGGGCATCGATGACGGCCGTTCGGGGACCGGTAAACCCTGACCGCCGTCCGTTGCGCCACCCAACCCGCAGGGCTGAACGGCGGGCGCCGCCTGCGGCGCGGACGGGTCAGGGGGCTCATCCGGCCGCGATGAAGCCGGCCCGTCGTCGGCATCTTCCGGGTCACGCGCCGCGGGCCCATCCAGGCCGCCCCGCAGCGCGGACAGCTCGGCATGCCCGCCACCGGAATCCTTCCCGATCCGGCCCGCCGTCCCGGGTCCGCGGCACTCGACCGCGGTGCGACACGCGCGGTCGAGGGTCCTCTGGAAGCGCGCACCGGATTCGGCCTGCCGGACGGGGGGACACTCCGCGAGCGGTCCGCTGCGCCCGGACACGGGGTGTGCGAATCGGCTGTCGACCGCGCTCATCGAACCTCTCCGCGATCCGACGCGGACCGCTCGTCTTCCGAGACCGTCTCGGCGCGCGACTCGGACTCGATCGATGCACGTTCGAGCGCCCGCCGGTGCGCCGACGCGACCGCCTGCTCCCTGCGACGCACGACGCCGAGCGTCGAGGCGACCTGCTCGGTCCGGCGAACGGCGTGCTCCAGTGCCGAACGGGCGTCGCGGACGCCCTGCTCGGCGAGACCCACGGCAGCGTCGGATTCGCCCAGTCGTTCGATCCGCCTCACGAGCAGCGCGCCCGACAGGCCCGTCGAGGCCGATTCGAGGGTGGCACGGCGCCGCATCGCGGAGGCGTCCCGCACCGCCGCGAGCCGGCTCGTCGCACCGGCCAGGCGATCGCGCTCCACCTCGGACTGGATGCGCGCGCGGACGAGTTCGGCAGCCACCTTCGTACGCTTCAGTTCCCGGATCCGCCGCAGGACCGCAAGTTGGGCGACGCGCGTCATCGGGCGCCGCCCGTCGCGATCCGTGCGCCGGCGTCGACACCCGCTCCGCGCAGCACGTCGCGGAACCGCTCCAGCATCCGGTCCATCGGCTCCGATTCGTCCTCGTGCTGCGCCAGCAGCGCGCGAAGGGCGTCGACGACGGCGATCGCCTGGTCGGCCATCGGATCGGAGCCCGCCTGGTATTCCCCGATCTGGTGGAGCATCTCGATCTCGTCGAACTTCGCGAGCAACGCGCGCACGGCTTCCGCCAGCGCCCGATGATCGGAATCGACCAGACGGGGCATCAGTCGGCTCAGGCTGGCCAGCACATCGATGGCGGGAAACTGTCCGCGCTCGACCAGCTTGCGCGACAGCACGAGGTGGCCGTCCACGATCGACCGCACCTCCTCGGCGACCGGATCGGCGGTCTGCTCGTCTTCGACGAGCACCGTGTAGATCGCGGTGATCGACCCGTGCCGGGCCGGACCCGCGCGCTCCATCAGGCGGGCGAGCTCGCTGAAGACCGACACGGTGTACCCGCGTCGCGTCACCGGCTCGCCGATCGACACGCCGAGCTCGCGCTGGGCCCGCGCGAAGCGCGTGACCGAATCGACCAGCAGCAGCACGCGGGCGCCGCGATCCCTGAAATGTTCGGCGATCGCCGTCGCGGTGAAGGCCGCGCGCGCGCGCTCGAACGCCGGTCGGTCGGAGGTGGTCGCGACGCACACGAGACGCTGGCCGGCCGTCGAATCGGTGATCTCCTCCAGGAACTCGTTGAGCTCGCGCCCGCGCTCCCCGACGATGCACATCACCGCCACGTCGCAGTCGGCATGTCGCGCGGTCATCTTCAGCAGGGTCGTCTTGCCGCCCCCCGCCACGGAGAACAGGCCGATCCGCTGCCCGACGCCCAGCGTGTTCAGCACGTCGACCGATCGGACGCCGACCGGCATCACGTCCCGGATGACCGGACGTTCGAGCGGGCTGGGGGCCGCACGATCGACCGGGACCCATCGCGGGTCCGTCGGCACGGGCAGCCCGTCGATGGGTCGCCCGAAGCCATCGAGCACCCTCCCGACGAGAAAATCGCCGACGGCGACGCGATGTCCGTGGCCGAGCGCAAGCACCTCGGCGCCAGGCTCGACGTCACGCACGTCATCGAACGGCACGACCGACAGGTGATCGCTGCGAAAGGCGACGGTCTCCGCCAGGGACTCCGTGCCGTCCGCGCGCCGGATCGCGCACAGCTCGCCCACCGGCAATCTGAGCCCGCTGACCCGCAGGACCGCACCGACGGTCTCCCGCACGCGCCCCGCCCGGCGCCACATCGGCCTGGAGAGCGCACGCTCGATCGAACCGATCCAGGACGGGTCCATCGACGCCTCAGGTCGGGGCACCGAGGCGATCCTCGGGCGCGGACGCGTGTCCGGCCGCTTCCACGAGCACCTCCAGCAACGTCCGCAACTGGACGTCCAGGCCCGCGTCGATGCTGCCGTGGTCGGACTCGAGCCGGCACCCGCCTGCCGGCAACCCCGCGTCGGCGACGATCAGGATGCGGCCCGGATCGGCTTCGACCCGCTCGAGCGCCTGGCGCGCGCCATCGAGGTCGTTCGGGTTCACCCGCATCAGCAGCTTGCCCGGAAGATCCACCTGCGCCAGCGCGCGGCCGATCATCGCCGGGATCGCCACCTGCCTCGGGAGCGCGCCGAAGACGGAGAGCAGTCCCGCCTCGATCGCACGAACGACGTACGACTGCAGGGCCCGGGCCTGCTCGCCGGCGTCGATCGCGCGGACCGCAAGCCGACGGATCGCCTCCTCCCGGCCCTCCCGCAATCCCTGCGCATGAGCCTCGGCCCGCGTCGCCTGCGCTTCACGCTCCAGGGCGGCACGCATCTCGACCTCCATCGCCTCGATCCTCTCGAGCATCGCGCAGGCGCTTGGATCGATGACGGGCTCGTCGCTGACGATCGCCCCCCAGGACAGCCGCCTGAGCACCATCAGAGCCACAGCGGTGCCTCGACATGCTCGAGGCAGGCCTCGACGGTGTCGCTCGCCTGCATCGACACCGAACGCCGCGTCCGGGTCCAGCCGCGCGCGCCCGAGCGGGGCACGCGCAGCGCGGTGCGGATCCGCACGTCGCGGCCCCAGCCCGCGGCCGCCTCGCCGAGGGTCCTCACGCCTTCCTGGCGGAGCCAGGCCACGGATCGGCCGGCGACCGGCCAGGCGGAGTCGCCGTCGACGTCGGCCGCCGCCCCGGACGCGAGTGCGACGACATCACGGACCGTGATGGGCGCGAGCGCCCCCTGCAGGTCGCGGAGCACCGCCGCATCGATCGTTCGCAACACCAGGCGACGCTGCCGGACGATCCCGAGCATCAGGAGCAGGCGGTCGAGATCGTCCTTGGACAGGACCGCCGCACGGGCCGCGCCCCGCATCGCCTCGTCGCAGGCGCCATCGAGGCCGCAGCGCCTCAGGATCGTCGCGGAGCAGGCCTCGAGCCCGATGGCGCCCAGCGACGCACCCGACGCCGACACGGCACGGCGCACCGCGTCCGGCCACCATTCAGGCAGGCAATACGATGCCGGGGCCGAGATGAACCTGAGCATGCTGAGCGCTCCGGGACTGCGTCCGGCGCTCATCCCAGCGACCCCGTGCCACCTCGCCGCGGCGCGGCCTGCGCGACGGACCGTCTCGAGGCCGTACGCCCATCGGGGGTCGCGCCCCGCCCGGGCAGCCCGCCGAACCGCAGGTACAGACCGACCGCGAGCAGTGCGGCGAAGAGCACCCACGGCAGCAGGACCATCGCCCTGACCGCACCGAGCGAATCCGGCGCGACACGCAAGCCCATCCAGGACACCGGCTCCGCCGTGGCCCGACCGCCGCCCCCCATCGCCGGCGTGAAGGCGATGGACACACGCTCCGCGTCGAGTCCCTCGATCGCCCGGATCACGATCCCGCGGATCAGCGGACCGATCTCGAGCGGCTCGGCCGGCTCGCGGTAACGGACGAAGATGGAGGCGGAGGCGGGCTTGCGATGCGTGGCCAGCGGATCCGCGCTCGGCATGGCCACGTGCACGCGTGCGCTCGCGACGCCGTCGATCGACGCGATCGTGCGCTCGAGCTCCTGCGACAGTCCGAACGCGTAGCGGATCCGCTCCTCGGCGGCGGTCGACACCAGCCCTTCGCGCTTGAACAGCTCGCCCAGGCTGGCGCGCCGCTCGCGAGGCAGGCCGGCGTCGGTCATCAGACTCAGCGCGCGCCCGAAGTCCGAGTCCTGGACGACGACGTCGAAGCCCTGCTCGCCCACGGGCACCTTCTCCGCACGGATTCCGCTCGACAGCAGGAGCGACACGGCTTCGTTCGCGTCGTACTCCGCGACCCCGGTGATGACGTTCGACTTGCAGCCGAAGAGCGCGATCGCCACGGCGATCACCGCGACGCGGGACGCCCGTACCCATCGAGCATCAGCCCTGGAGCTGGGTGAGCGACTTGATCGCATGCTTGAGGTTGTCCGCACCCTGCAGGATGCACTGGTACTCGATCAGCGACGATGTCAGCCGGACCTGCCGTTCGTAGACGAGGAGCGCCGATTCGGGACGACTGACGTCGAAGCCCGCGCCCACGTTCAACGCATCGCGCTGGATCGTGGCGAAGCGACGCTCGATCGACGAGAAGGCCGAGCGGGCGACCTCGCCGAACGGACTCGTCTGACCTCCCACCCGGGGAACCGCATGGACCGAGCCTCCGGAGGCACCCACGCGCTCGAGTGCCCGGCTCATGACGACGTCGAAGGCGTCGGCGGCGGCAGGCGTCGCGTCGGCTCGAGCCCGAACCGTCGGGGACGCGACCGCACTCTGCGCGACTGTGGATTCGGGGCCGGGAAGAACGGGGATCATCTGGATCGGGCGCCGTGAGGGGTGATGCGGGGCGGGACCTGTGGCCGCAAGGGAGGGAGCCGAAGCCCCTGCCCCTTGCGGCCAGACCTGAATGGGCGTGGGAATCAGACCGTCACGAGATCCTCATGCCCCCCCCGCAGGCTCCCGTGCCGCCTGCAGAGGTCCAGGTGATGGACAAGGTGTTGCCGACCGCACCCGCGCCCTGTCCCGAGGCACCCATGCCACCCCCGCCCAGGCCACCCACGTCGCCCTTGCCTCCGAACGTTCCCTGGAGCATGTCGCCCAGGTCATCGCCGAAGTTCTCCATGTTGGCCGTGAGCTCCTTCACGAGGTCATCGGCCATTTTCGTGAACTCTTCCTGCATCTTCGCGGATTGATCCTTCATGGCATCCGCCTGCTTTTTCGAGCCGATACCGAAGATGTCGCCCATTTTCCTTTCTCCTTGCGAGTACGATTCCTAAGCTCCGGGGCCAACCGGCCCCGGATCGCTTCAGTTACTGGAAGGCGCTCTTCACGGCGTCCGTCCCCGCCTTGTTGGTACCCGAGACGGCATTCATGGCGCCTTCCGTGTTCTTGTTCATCGTGTCGGCCATCATCGACACGGTCTGCGACTGCTGGTTGATTGCCGCGGCACCCATCTGCAGCGCCATTTGATCCGCCGCCAGGGCGCCCATGAAACCGAGTGCAGGACCAGACATCATTTCGAGTTCTCCTCATGAAGCACCGGTCTCCCGGTGCGAAATCGGCCACTGAGGGCCAGGGTGTCGCCCGCCCGGACCCCCCGGACGAGCCCTCCTCGAGTCCGCTACCCGGTTCAACCGTTACCGGACTTCTGGATTGCGCTCCGGGCGAGCTCGGCGACGGTCTTCACGCCGTCGATCCGAGCGCTCAGGATGATCTTGAAGTTCGTGTGCGCATCGTTCGCCGCCATCGTCACCGCGCTCGTCGCCTGCATCCGAGAGACGGCGCCGTTGACGACCGAAGCAGTGCTTTCGAACGATTGACGCAACAGAGACAGCGCGCCGCCTGTCGTATCCATTCCGCTCCTCCTGATCCGTGATCGATCCACACGGCGATGAGTGCCCCGCGGCGAGGGTTGGTTCCAAGCGGGATGCGGATGGAACGCGTCCACGGATCCGCACACTCAGCATCGCCGCCGCAACGGAGTCACGGATGAACATCGATACGCCCCGCCTGAAGCTTCGCCCCTTCCGTCACGACGATGCCGAAGATGTGGTCCGGTTGTCGTCCCTCGACCGGCTCTTCATGTTCATGCCCTACAACGTGCGCTATCGGGACGTCGATGCCGCACGCCTTGCGATCGAGGAATGGCGCGAAGCCGAAGCGCGGGATCCCGGTTTCGGCGTCTGGCGCATCGCGACCCATGACGACCGGCTCGTCGGCTCGACGTTCCTCGGGTTGTGCCCGAGGCAGGTCGGGCATTTCGGCGGGGTGTGCCTGCCGGAGTTCTGGGGGCGGGGCATCGCCTTCGAGGCCTGCGCGGCCCTGATCGAGCATGGCTTTCGTCTCGGACTGATCGGCACGATCAGCTTCTCCCATCAACACAACGCGTCGGCGCATTCGGTGCTGAAGGTCTGCGGCTTCGTCGAGCGCTCCGTCGTGCAGTACGGCGACCTTCCGGTCAGTTGCTTCTCCGTCTCCCGGCGCGCCTGGGCGGCGCGGGCGGACCTGCTCATCGGGCAGGGACTCGCCGTCCGGCCTCGGACCCTGCTGCGGCAACTTCGACGCCTGGACGCAGCCCGACCCGACGCCTCGGGTCAGACCTGAACAGTGGGAGAGAAGACCGAGCAACCCACCGCGAGGCGTCTGCGGGAGGCGCGGCGCGACGGCAAGGTCCCTCACAGTCAGGAGCTGGCGGGGTCGGTCGCGTCACTCGCGGTGTTCGGCGTCGTCTACGGACTCGCGTGGTTCTGGTGGGACGACGCCATGACCCGGGTGCGATCGGTCATCCAGCACTGGGCGCGCGCCCCGGATGCCACGGGCGCCTCCGAGTTCATGTTCGTCACGGGTCTCGCGGTGACAGCGTTCGCCGCCCTGTTGTGTTCGATCGGTGGCGTGCTGGCCATCCTGGCGGGTGCGCTTCAGACGGGCGGGGCGTTCTCGTCCAAGCCGCTGAGCCCCGATCCATCGAAGCTGAACCCCATCTCGGGGCTGAAGCGGATCTTTTCGCTGCGAACCGTCGCCGTCGCCGTCGCCGTCGCGCTGAAGCTGGGGGTGGTCTATGCGGTCACCGACTCCACGCTGGAGGAGGCGCGGAGATCGCTGGGGAGTTATCTGCTGCTCACGGGGCCCGCCATGATGGCCGCCATCGCGAAGCCGGTCGCGACACTGACCTCAGGCGTGCTGGTCGCAGCGTTCGGGCTCGGGCTGGCGGACCTCCTGGTGCAACGCTACATGCACATCGAGGACATGAAGATGGACCAGCACGAGGTCAAGGAGGACTTCAAGACGACGGAGGGCGACCCGCTCGTCAAGTCTCGACGTCGGTCGATCGGTTGGTCGGACATCTTCGATGGGCCGGAGGGCGCCGTGAAGCGCTCGACGGTGATCGTCACCAATCCCACTCATCTGTGCGTCGGCTTGCGCTACGACGCTCGGGACGAGACTCCCGTTCCCGTGGTCACGCTGCTGGCCGCCGACGACGCGGCGGCTCGGGTCCGCCAGCTGGCGGCCCGGGAAGGCATTCCGACCGTCGAATGGGTCTGGCTCGCACGTCGCCTTCACGCCGAGGCAACGGTCGACGCACCGATCCCCGATGCGCTGTTCGGTCCGGTGGCGGACGTGCTCGCCTGGCTCGTCGCTCGTGCCGATGGATCGGACCGGCCCTGGCAGTCGCCGACCGGACCGGACTGAAGCGAGGGACTCATGCCCCGGTCCGTCGCCAGGCGCGGAGCGAGGCGACCGCGCGGTCGGCGTGGCTCAGCAGGACGTGGTCGACCGGTTGAAGGAGGCGAACCGCGCTCTCGTGCCGGATCCGTCGCGTCATCGCGGTCTCCTTGCGGCCCCCGAGATCGGCGCGTGCCGTCTCGAGGTATCCCGTGGAGGCCCGTGCGACGGCGAACGCACTGCCGTCGACCACACGCGACCGCTCGACGAACGCCGAGGCGATGCGGTTCGAGACGTCGGCCGGACGAGCGAGTCGATGATCCGGACGGCCCCCCTCGCCGCCCGGCGCGCCACGCGGGTCGATCGCCGCTCGTTCCGGACGCCTGGGCACGGGATGATCGCGGCGGTCGACCTCCAGCGGGGCGGCGCGACCGGGCCGGTGCATCGGATCGAGGTAGCCGGGTCGATCTCGGCGGATCCCGCCCACCGACAGCGCCGTGCCATTCACCACGAATCTGCCTGGCGAGTCAGGCGGGTCGACTCGAGAGGCGATCCGGTGAGCCAACGAGGTCGCCTCGTGCGCGACCCGCCCCGCCGACCTGCGCAGCGCGAGATCGCGCTTGCCAGGCCGCAACTCGCCGGAGCCTTCCACCAGCATCTTCATCTCGAAGATGCGCGCATCCATGAGCCGCAGGAGGGACACGGCCGACTCCTCGCCCGCTCGCGCAGGCGGCAGCGGGCTGGAGGCGTCGAACAGCGTATCGATGCCCTGCACGTACGCGGCGATGAGGCGCGCCCAGCCGCCCTCGTCGTGCCCGGCGTGCCGGGCGTCGGCCGAGCACATGGCTGCCGCGAGTGCAGCGACGCGCGTCAGATGCGTGACGGCGGCGTTCCCTGCCGAATCGGCACGGGGGGTGGCGATCCTCCGGTCGGCCTCGGCGCGATCGGAGCGCCAGGATCGTCCAGGCGCGCCGCCGGTCCCCGCCGTCCCCGCGAACGCACCGGGACCCGGACGCTGCTTCGACCTTCCCTGGATGGAGAACCCGCCCGCGCCGCCGAGCCTGAGGCGATCGGCGAGCAGGTCCCGACCCGCCCCCGCGACGGACTCGGCGAACGGATCCGGACTGCCCGGCGCCAGCGCGGCCGGATCCCGGACCACGGGCGCCTGCGCCGGACCCGCTCGCGCTCCCGGCACCGGGCGACGGGCCAGTCCCGTCGGAGGGAGGGTTCGGACGGCGCTCAGTGCCAAGGGGACTCCATCCGCTCGTCGACGGGAGCGCCACGACGCGCACCCTGCGGCGCGCTGCTCACCAAGGCTGCGTCACCCCGACCCGCAGCCGCGACGAAGCGGGCGTCTCGCTGCCGGCCGGCGACGACGTCCCACCCGATCCGGTAGCCAGCGAGGCGGAGATCGGTACCCGATGACCCCGGGTGAACATGCACTGCACGTAGGCATTGTCGAACCGCGTCTGGACCGGCGACCTCGCATCGAGCCCCGCCACGCCCGCGCCGATTCCGCCGGTGACGGCCCCCACCGCCGCACCGATCCTCGCACCCCGCGACCCGTCGATCACGGCCCCGGCGAGCCCGAAGAGGCCCATCGCCCCGATCACGCTCGATGCGAGGTTCGTGATGGCCGCGGCCTCGGGAGAGACGCCGCCGAGCCGGTCCAGCGCGAAGGCGCGGCAGAACTCGTCGTCGACCTGGAAGTGGGCCAGCGACCGCCCCTGCGCCGGCATCACGAGCGCGACCGGGCCCGGCGCGACCCCGGTACAGCCGACCAGGGCAGGGATCAATGCGGCGAGGGCACGCATCGCTCGGGGACCACGTCGTCTCGTCATCGAAGGCTCGCTCCAGGGGTGACGCAGGCGAGGCGACGGCGCCCGCGCGCTCGCGTGAGTGTGCGCGAGGGGCCGCGCGGTTCCCGATGTCAGTCAGAACTGGATGCCGCGCGACGCGCTGCCGTCCACGACCAGGTGCGCGCCGCTCACGAAGCCCGCCGCCCCGCTCGCCAGGAACAGCACCGCGTTCGCGACTTCCTCGGGGCGGGCGAGCCGTCCGCTCGGGTGGGCTCGAAGGGTCGCCGCGAACCCGTCCGGCTGCTCGCGCTCGACGCGCGCCCAGACGCCGTCGGGCGAGTACGTCGCACCGGGAGATACGCAGTTGGCTCGGATGCCACGAGCGGCGAGCGTGGCCGCGAGGCTCTGCGTGTAGTGCACCAGCGCCGCCTTCAGCGATCCGTAGGGGCCGCCGGACGTGTCGATCTCGCGCGCCAGGACGCTCCCGATCGTCACGATCGCCGCGCGCGGGCTCGCGGCGAGCCATGGCTCGGCGGCACGGATCAGGCGGACAGCACCGAGCAGGTCCGTCTCGAAGCTCCGGCGCCACTCGCTCTCGTCGGCACCCATGGTCATGGCGCTGACGTTCGCGACCACCACGTCCACGCCACCGAACGCGGTGGCAGCCTGATCGACCCAGGCGCGGACACCCTCCCCATCCGCCACGTCGCAGCACGCGCCCTGGATCCGGCCGCCTTCGCCCGCGAGGTCCGCGACCGTACGCGAGACCTCGGCACCGTCCCGCGCGCAGATCGACACGTTCGCACGCTCCGCCGCGAACGCCCGTGCGATCGCGCGTCCGATGCCCCGGGTACCGCCCGAGACGAGCACCTTCGCACCCTGCAATCCCAGTTCCATCCGCCCCTCCCGCCGCTCCCCGGAGACGGCCCGCCTTCGCCCGCCCGCTCACAGTCGCGCGCGTGGACCCTCGGGCGGATGACCGACGACCACCCGCGCCTTCGCGCCTTCCCCGACCTGCATCCGATCGCATTCGGCCTTCGAATACGTGACGCCCACCCTGACCGCGGCCCCATCCAGCGAGAGCCCCTTCGGCGGGGCACTGAACTGGAGCGCCGACCAGCCGTCGGGCAGTCCGCCGACCGCCGTCAGGCGCTTGCCCGGCTCCAGCCCGAGCGCGGCCGGGCTCGTCGTGCGCGTCGCCGGCACCTGCCAATCCGGGCTCTGCCCCCAGCGCTCCCCGAGGTGCAGGAAGGCGAGCTGCTGCCCCCGGACGGGCTGCTCGTCGGCGAAGGCTCGATCGAGCGGCACCGCCTGCCGCCCGACCGGCACGGACGCGAGCGCCTCCAGGTCGATGCATGCGAACGGCGCGAGCGCGGCCAGGCTCTGGTCGGTCGTGTGCGCCTCGGGGAACTTCAGCGCTTGCCCGGCGAGCGCGTCGTGTGCCACCTGACTGGCCGTGAAGCAGGTGCCGTAGGCCGTGCGCCCGTTCGCCAGCCCCTCCTTGACACCCGGCCAGGTCGGCGACGGCGCGTACACGTGATCCCCGACGCGCGCCTTCAGCGCGGCGGTGATGTGCGGCAGCGACTGCGGGCGGTCGCAGGAGAAGACGTTCACGGATGGCAGCCCGGCGAGCTTCATCGACTCGACGACCGGGGCGACCTTGTCGGCATGATCGGCCGCGGTGTCGAAGCCCTCGTAGAAGCGGCCGGTGAAGGTGCCGGTGCGCCGGCCGTCCCGTGCCACGTCGGGCAGGCTCTCCTGGTGCAGGAACGCCACGCGAAGGGTCCCGCCGGGCTCGCGCCACGCGGCGCCGAGCGCGATGTGCGCGACCCGTCCCCCGCCGTAGGCAGCGGCGAAGCGCATCACCATCTCGACACCGGCGGCAGAACCGCTGGCGCTCGTCGCCCGATCGATCGCGCCCGCGAGGCGTCCCACCCAGGCGTGCCCCGCATCACCCTCGGACTTCAGGGCCTCGTTCAGCGACCGTTCGGCCGCGAGCGCACCCCGCAGCTCGACCGCGTCCGGCGCACGCCACCGGCCGGTCGCCCCGGAGGCGAGCGGCGACGCGACCCCGGTCCGCAGGTCACCCGGGAGGAAACGGGACGATCCGGGCCCCGGGTCGCTCCCCAGCACACGGGCACGAAGGCGAAACCGGCCCGGTGCGGGACCATCCGGCCCCGTCGGACGGTGCAGCGGAGCGGCCTGTACGCGGCCGGGAGGCAGGCCGCGCGCACCGGCGCCCGCAGGCGCTCCGATGCCGGTCATGCCGCCGTCTCTCGCAGCGGCTCGAGCACTCGATCCATCCAGCCCTGCAGGCCGGCGATCTGGGTCGCGAGGAAGCTCGCGAGGTCGGCACCACGCAGCGTGTCGAGCCCGCGGATCCGGACCAGCCACGCGGCGTGCGAGGTCACCGGGTGCAGCCCGAAGTGACCGAACGCCTCGGCGTCGGGCCGCAGATTCGACCGGAGCATGGCCTCGTGCACACGCTCGCGCCGATCGCCGGAGATCGGCCCGAGATCGAAGTAGAGGAAGAGGGTGTCCGGCGTCGCATCGGCGTCGTGGAGCAAGCCCACGACGGTCTCGCCGAGCTCGAGATGCCGCGACTGCTCCAGACCCGCTCCGTCCGGCAATCCGAGTGCTTCGCACAACTCTCGCAACACGCGCTGGTAGCCTTCGACGCTCACGGGTCACTTCCTCCAACTGGGTGACGTCGGCTCGCGCCCACATGGCGCGACCGATCCGGTAACGCCTGCTGAGTGTCGGCCCGGGTGCGATGGTTCCCGCCCCCTGCCGCAGCGCGCGGATCCGCGCTGCCCTGCGGATTCAGGCCAGCCTGAAGACGCCCGTCCAGCGGATCGCGGTCCGGACCTGGGCCTCGAGAAGCACCCGCGTGCCCGCCTGATGCTCGTCCATCCGGTCGTCGGTCTGGAACGCGAAGGACGGCCGGAACGCGTCATCGCTGCCGGCAATCCTGGCGAACGCTTCGTTCGCCAGGCCCGCCACGGCGGACGTGCGATGCGCCCCCTCGGTGATCGACTCGAGGGCCGCCAGGTTGTCCAGCGCAGTGCGCGCATCGGGACGGATGATGGAGAACACGGTGTAGGTCTTGCCCGCGCCATGCTCGATGCGTTCGGTCCCGGCGATGAGGTGCGAGGCCTGTCGCAGTCGCGCCTGCTCGCGTTCGCCTGCGGCCGCCTCGTTGCCGCCGACCGCCAGACCGAAATCGACCAGCCCCGGGAGCGCTGCGTCGACCCGCCTGCGGAACGTCCCGAGGTTCGGCGTGGTATGGGTCCTGAAGCTGCTGCCCGCCACACTGCCGTCGAGACGGGCCACGGTCGTCGACCGGGCGACGCCACCGTGCGCGATCGGAGTTCGGACCGCCGCCAGGTTCAGCCCGCTGCCCGGCACCAGTCCCGCCAACCTCGCCCCAGCGTCGAGGCGCGAATAGTCGCCCTCGCCCTTCACGGTGACGCGGTTGTGTCCGCCCTCCTCGTGCCGCCAGCGTGTGATGGCGCCTGCCCTCTCGACCGACACGACGGCACCGGCGAGCGTCATGGCGGGCACGTACGGCGAGACCAGTCCGACCGCCGCATCGACTCGGACGATGTCCGGCGCCGATTCGCCCTGCCGGTCCGGTCCGCGCACCACGCCGACCGACAGCTCGGGAAACTCGGCGAGCAGGCGGAGGACGACGTGCCGCGCCCCGGGTGCCGCCTGCTCCGGAGAAACCGCCGTCAGCGCGGCGATGCGCTTCAGCACGGTCGCCATCCTGGCCGCGACGAGATGGTCTCCGTCGAGCCCGGCGGGAGCATGGTGGGCGCGGCCATCGTCGCCCGAGGCTTCGTCGATCACCTCGCCGCTTCGCGGTATCCGCAGGTAGACGCCGCTCGCACGGGTATCCGATTCGCGCCGCGAGATCGTCCCGCCCACGCCGACGCCCAGCACGCCCGGTACGACCGGCAGGCCCGCGGCCGCGCCGTAGGCGCGCTCGCATTCGGACGCGGCGACCGTACCGACGAAGATCTCGCCGCCGCTGGACGACAGCGATGCGCTCAGCACGGCCTCGCGTCGCTCCCGACTGGCGAAGCGCCCCGTGAGCTGGACCGGCGACGGCACGAAGGCGGACAGGATGCTGGTCACCAGGCCGTGAGGAAAATTGACGCCCTTCAAGTGCCCTCTGGACATCGTGACCGAGCTGCCGAGCTCGAACCGGCCGATGCAGTCGGCCAGGAAGCCGATCGGATCCGAGGCCCGCTCGGCACGCCCCGCGGAGGGCGCCGGGCGCTGGCCCCGTTCGGCGAGCGCCCGCGCCTTCTCGGGGTGCGTCGGCGCCCCGGCCCCATCCCGGCGGGCGGTCCGTCCCGGGCCCGCGGGGCCATCCGAGGAGGGCGATGCGACGCTGATCCGCATCGCGAGCAGGCTGGACTCCAGACCCCGGAGCACGTCACTCGCGGCTGCGGCGAGGTCGGCGTCCGTCTGCGGACGCCGAGTGGAACCGTCTTCGGACGCCCGCGCAGGTCGGCCCAGTCCGGCGAGCATGCGCACCACGGCACGCGCGCGCTCGGTCGGGTCGATCCGCTCGGGCGGCGCGATGTCGTCCGAGGGTCGCTCCCGAGCACGATGCGCCGCACCGGATCCTTCCGTTCCGGCCGACTCGATCGGCGCGGTCGTGGCGCCCGCGCTCCGCACGGAGGCCTGCAGCGCCCCGACGAGTTCCCAGCCGAGCGACTCCAGCGCGTGCGGCTCCAGGGTCTGCCCGGCCAGTCGCTGCTCGAGGTACCCGCGCGTGGCCGGGTCCGCATCGGGCAACCTGGCCCGCAGCGAGGTCCTCATCCGCTCCACGGTCTGCGGTCCCGGCGACTGATCGAGCCCCTGAGTCGTCAGGTACCGCTTCCCCCAGTGCTCCAGCACCACGGCCCAATAGGCCGCTACGGTGGCCGGGATGGGCGATCCGTCGGCATCGGGCCTCGTCGCGGCGGTCGCGGCAGCCTGGTGCGATCCATCCGGCGAGAGCGCGTGAAGGCCGTCGAAGATCCGCGCCATCGTCGACGCCGAGTTCCTGATGGCTCGCATCACCGACAGCACGCTGTCCGGCATGCGGGCGTCTCCCCGCGCGACGATCGGCAGCAGCGGATTCTTGTGGACGAGCCTGGACAGCAGGTTTCCCCGGACCCGTGCCGCATAGGTACCGAGCTTCGAGATCCGTCCGTTCGAGAACGCGAGGTCCGAGCCCTCGTGGTGGTCGGTGAGACCGTTTCGGACGGCGTGGATCGCCGCGCGCTCGACCTCGGACGGCCTGCGCTCCGCCGGGGCGATCAGCGCCAGGAACGCGACCGCCGGGAGCATCGTGGCACTGGCGGCATCACCCCGGTCGTGGCGACGATCGAGCGCACTCGACAGGTGGTCGAGAGTGAACCCGGGGCTCAGCGAGAGCCCCGCCTCGGATCGGTCCCTGAACGGAGCCGGCACGGTGCGTTGCAGGACCGCCTCGGCGCTCCGGCGCAGCGACGCGAACGACTGCGTGCGGGTCGGGTCGAGCACGTCGGCCGCTCGGGCCATCACCGAAGCGGCCACGGCCGGAGCCGTCACCTGGCCGACCCGGTCGGAGGCCGCCTCCAGCGCGGCGGCGAGTTCGCCGCCGTCTCGATACGGCGCGCGTGGAAGCAACGATACCGCGATGCCAGGCCCCGAGCCGCCCGCCCCTGCCAGCGCACGCCATGCTGAGAATGCCACCCGCGCCACCCGCGCGTCGGGGTCGTTCACCGTCGCAGGCGCCCCGCCGTGTCGCTCGCCCTCGTCGAATCGGGCGTCCAGGAGGGCCTCGGTGACAGCCTCGAGTCCGATCGCCTCGTTGCCGGTCCCCTGATGGGCGCGGAGCAGGGCCGCGGTGATCAGCGCGCGCCGGGAGTCCGACGCCTCGGCGGCAGGCGCCGCATCGCCCTGACCGGGTGGCGGCCGCTCCCGGTCACCGTGACGGTCGAGGACCTCGCCAACCACCCTGATCGAGTCCCGGGAATCCCGGTCGCAGCCGTCGTGCAGCAGCTCGGACAGGCGAGGCAGCCCCGGGGTCTCGACCAGATCCGCGGCGAGTTCGTCGAGCCGGCCGTCCTGGGAGAGGTCGCGTCGGATCACCTGCGGCGCGACGCGATCCGACGCGGCCCCCGTCGCCCGTCTCTGCACGAGTCCGGCAAGGGAGACGTCGGGCTCCGGACCGGTGCCCAGACTCCCGAGCATCCGCCGCCACGGGCCTCCGTGTGCGGGAGGGCCGCCTACCGGCCGCGGCATGGCGCTCTCGCCGGATCGGTTCGAAACGTCGGGATCGACACGGACGGCCGTTCCGGGCTGGTGGATGAGGACAGGTCGGCCGCTCGTACGGTGCGACGCTCAGCGGCGCGGTTCGAGCGCGTTCATGTAGAGCTGGGCGAACCGGGCGTGTACCGCATCGCTGAACCCGTCGACGCTTTTCGCCGGTTCGCGGGTCACGCCGTCGACGGCGCCGCCTTCCAGCGCGCCGGCGATCGTCGCCTTCACGTCGGCCGGGTCGGGCATCGCGCCGCGCACGTCCATCCGATGGGCCAGCTCGATCGCGGTCGCGATCGCGCCGAAGTTGCTGTTCCAGGCGGTGACCGGGAGCCTGCTCGGCACGGCGGTCTTGAAGTCGACCTCACGACCCTCGTACCGGCCCTTCGGGATACCCGACAGATTGCCGACCCCGGCCTCGTTGCCGCCATCTCCGATGCCCGCCGTGAACATCGCGGGCCGGGATTCGGCCGCGATCAGGAGCGTGTCGACGGGAGCGTTGAACTCCCCGATGCTCGCGCCCCGCATGTTCAGGTAGGTCCCCTCCGGGGTGCGACCAGGCAGTTCGATCGCGACCACGGCATCGGGTCTGCGCTCGTCGAGGATCGCCGCCGCGTGATCCGCTGCCGCCCCCTCGGGGGGATCGAACACGATGAGCTCCGGGACCTTGCCGCCTTGCGCCACGATCGCCCCCAGGGACCCGCGCATCGCTGCCTCGTTGCCCCTGTCGACGACGATGGTGACGTCCTTGCCGCACGCGACGAGCGTCTTGGCCAGCACGGCCGTCCCGGGCGGTCCATCGGTCTCGGGCTTGCCTGGCGCGACCGAGAATCCCGTGAGCAGCATGACCTTCTGCTTGTCCGCGAGCGCTCCTGCCAGCCTTTCCGGGCCCTTGGTGGCGGCGAACTGGTCGACATTGCGCATGACGTAGGCCTGCAGTTGGGCGTCACGCGGGTCGGCCGGCAGTCCGACGGCATGGCGGCGCACGTTGGCGAGCGCGGCGAGGCCCGCGGCCCCGGACGCTTCACGCGACGCAGGCTGTCCGTGCCGGTGCGCGACGTTTCCGATCGAGAACACCTCGACGCCGAGATTGTCCAGCAGGGTCTGCGCGAGAGGACGGACGTTCTCGACCGAATCGGACGTGACGACCGAGATCCCCCGCGCGGCGCCACGCGCCTCTCCGGGCGCCCGGTGCGCCAGCAGGCCCGCGACGGCTTCGGCCTGCTTCGTCATCGGATCGATGACGGGGATGTCCCTGCCCCGTTGCTGCAGCGACCTCTCGATGAACGGCTTCAGGCCGGGGTAGTGGGTGCAGCACAGCCAGATCGTTTGGGTGTCGGGCGCTGCCTTCAGCAGGGCGGCGACCTGCTCGTCCACCGATTTCTGGACGAGCTTGCGATCGTCGGGGCTGGCGCTCACGTGTCGGTTGTCGTTCACCAGGTCCGCCCAATCGGGGCAGGCCACCACGGCGTGCGGGACCCCTTCCCGCGTCAGCGCGCTCTGGTAGGCGTTGCTGTGCTTCGTTCCTTCCGTCGAGAACAGCGACACGAACCCGCCCTGGGCCTTCATCGCCTGAACCGTCGTGTCGATCAGGTCGACGACCGGGATATCGTGATCCTGGCTGGACCGGAACTGATCGAGGGCAGCGGGGAAGGCGGTGCAGGCAGTGTTGCACGCCATCATGATGGCATCGGGCCGCAGCAGCGCGGAGCCTGTCAGCCCGCCGACGACCAGCGCGACCAGTTCCTGGGGTGACTTCTTGCCGTAGGGTGCGTTGGCATGGTCGGCGACCACGACGAGGTTGACGTCGCGTCCGTCGCCTTGTGCACCGAGGGCCTTCTTGAGCTCCCCGGCCGCGTTCCTGGCCGCGATGATCCCGCCGTTGCTCGAGTCGAAGGCCGCGACGAGGAACGGCGAGGAGACCGGACG
Source organism: Pseudomonadota bacterium (assembly GCA_046046245.1). GTDB lineage: Bacteria > Pseudomonadota > Gammaproteobacteria > Burkholderiales > Burkholderiaceae_E > UBA4615. The sequence continues at coordinate 55,110 of JBJOKE010000066.1, forward strand.
ACCGGACGGGGCGCGGGATACCGGGCTCAGCGCGATCGCGCGGATCAGTTCGGCACCGGTGACGATGTCCGAATCGACACGAGACGCGAAGGCCGGCCGGGAACGATCCGGGCCGCCCGGACCACGCGACAGGTCCGCCCGTGCCTGGTGGACGCTGGCGAGATGCCTCTCCGGTACCGGAACCAGGTCACCCTTCCCGATGGTGGCGGCATAGTGAGCAGCGACCGCGTAGCCGGCATCGCCGGCGCTGGGCCCGTGCACCCTGTCGCCTCCGAACGGCAGGGTCTGCGCGTCGATGCGCTGCGTCGCCGCCAGCCCGGCCGACACGATCTCGGAGGCAAGCGGGTATCGCGACAGCGTGACGACCCGGGACTCGGGCGTCGCCTCCGCCGAGACGGTCGGCCCGAGTACGAGCATCATCCGCGGCCCCGGTCCGGCCACCCGGCCGATCGCCGCGTCGCGGGAGCCGCCGGGCGTCGCGTCGCCGATGTGATCGACGGTCGTGCCGTCCCGCTCGAGCGCGGCCGAGAGCGCTCCACGGGTCGCGGCGTCGGTCATCACCGAGACGGTCTTGCCGTCGGCCTTGGCGATCCGCGCAAGAAGCGCGGCGGATGCCACCGCCTCGTCGAGCCCGTGGGACTCGGTCGACGGGCACCCGACCGCGACCACGATGTGCGGGTGAGCGCGCATCCGTTCGGCGGTGGCTTCGACGGCGCCGGGGCTGTGCACCCACCCCTGCGTGCCTGCGAGACCGGCGAAGAGGAAGTCGAAGGCCGAGGGCAGAGCGGGCCGGGGCGCCTCGACCGACCTCGATCCGACCTGCGTCGCAGCAGCACGCACAACGGGACCGGGCCGGCCGCCTGCCCGAACCGCGTCCGCCCCGCCCGGTGAGCCAGGGCCCATCGGCGAGGCCAGTCCGGCACCGGCTGCAACCAGTCCCATCGCCGCGACCCCCAGCCGCGCCGCGGCCGACAACGAGCCGGCCGCCCGTCCACCGGGAACCGGATGTCGAGCCCAGGATGCGGACGCGCCCGGCTGCGATGCGCCCGACAGGAAATGGGTACCGCCCAGCATCGCGAGCGCCCGTGCCGCCACCGGGCCGCGCGGCTCGGCGATGCGCCTCGCCAGAGCGGACGCAACGACGCCGACTGCTCTCGTCGTGATCATCGGAGCGCTCTCGCCGCCGCGGACAGCGCCCCCAGCGAGGCATCCAGGCGACCATCGTCCAGTCCTTCGATCGACAGCGAGGCGAAGCAGACGACATGACCCGTTTCGGGCGCCACCGTGTAGACCGACCCCCTGGAGAACTCCAGGTGGTTCGCCTCGAGCAGCTCACGGCAGGCAGGCAGCGCGTCGTCCGGAAGCGGCCCGAAGTCGACCGCGACCACCAGGTGCAGCGGCATCCGGGTCGGGTCGTAGCGAAAGCTCATCGCCACGCCGTCGAACTCGAATGCCTGCCCTTCGCCCAGGCCCGGACCGGCCGGCAGGCCATGCCGCTGTCCGAAGGACTGGATGAACAGGGAAACCCGCTGCTGGTAGTCGAGCGCCCAGTCGGGCAGTCGTTCGAACACGGACAGGCTCATCGTCGTTCTCCGCAACGCGCGCCGGTCAGCGGCGCCTCGCCGGGGCGGCCTTCCACACGCGCAACACCTGCGAGGCCGTTTCCCGTCCGCTCTGAGTCGCCATACGCAGCGTGAAAGTTCCATCGCGTCGCGTACGCCGCCTCGCGAAGTCGTCGCGCCCCGCGTGGATCCGGTCGACCCGACCAACCGGGAGGGTGTACTGCGCGGATGCGCGACGGACCGGGCGCTCCGCTGCCGGCGCTCCCGAAGCGATGGCGTTCCGGATCTCGACTCGACGCGGCACGACGGGGAACCGCGCGCACGCCCGCGCCACCCATCCCGCGGAGTCGTCGACCTATTCGAACCCCGAGCGGAGTCCTCCAGACAGCCGAGCACCGGCGAGGTGTCCCAGTGAAGATTCCATCGGCAAGACCTCCATCGTGGTCGTCGGTCGTCGACAGGCTGCGTCCGGGGCATGGGCGCGCGAGCGTCGTGTCGGGCTCAGTGCTGGCGGGCGTGGCCAGCGTCGGCCGCACGATGTCGGAAGGCGCGGGATTGCCGATCAGGCAGGCGGACGGACAGCAACCGGCGCCGGCGGATTGGGACCGGCCTCCCGAACAGATGATCAGGCACTTGCTTGCGCGTCTCGACGCCGATACCGCCGCACCGGGGGCGGCGGTCCGGCCGCTGGACGCCGCGATCCTCGAGAGCCTGCCCGACAATCTCCGCCCGCTCGTCGCGTCCCTGACCCGGACGCAACCGTCGACGGTCGCCGTCCCGGAACCTGCCACGCCGCGATCCGGCTCGCCGCCCAGGCCGATCGAGCTGAACGGCCTGAAGCTGAACGGGAACGAAGCGGCCCTCCTCGCACTGGCGGCGCGCTCGGAACTCCAGGGCATCGCACCCGGGATCATGACCGACGCGATGTGTGCCCTGGCGCGCGACCGCCTGCAGTCGCGCCTCGAGAGGATCGCGGACTTCTGCAACGGACAGCCCGACCTTCATGACCCCCACGCGTGGAAGATGCTCGGCAACCTGGTGGATTCGGGCGCAGCGGGCTGGGCGATCGTCGAGAAGGCGGCACGTCAGAGGGCGGGCCTCCCCAGCGGCCAGGACGGGCAGGACGGAAGCGGTCATTCGACCACGCCGCAGGACCGCCGTACCCTGGTCCAGGCCGCACGCGTTCTCGACCCGAGTGGCAACGCCCCACTCGCCGCGGTCCTCGAGCGTGCGCACGCCATCGCGCACGACCCCAGCCCCGACGAACCGAGGCGACTCGCGGCGCGGGCGATGGTCGCGCTCGCCGCCCCCAACGCCTCGGTGCCCGACGACAGCGTGACGGCAGCGATCCGAGCCGTCCGCAACGGCCTCGGCTCCACCGCGCCGGGCTCGGACCACGCCTTCGCGAACGAGCGTGTCGCCAAGCTCGCCAAGTGGTCGAACCGAACGACAGAGGCCGACGACGGCCGCTGGAGCTCCGCGGTACGCAGGGCCTTCCACAAGAATCCCCTCGACAGGCAAACGCTGTCGGCGGGCGAGGCGGTGCGGGGGAAGATCGATTCCGCGCTCGCGTCGATGAGGGCGACACGTGAGTCGGCGGACAGGCTCTCGGAGATCTTCAAACGGCTCGAGTCGCTTCGGGAGACCGTCGGATCGTCTGCCTCGGGCACCGCGACTGCGACGCTGCGGACGTTCATCGACGAGTCCTCCTACCATCTTGCCGTGTACGACCACTGGGCGAAGCGCCCCGTCGCCAGCCAACAGGTCAGGATCACGCTCTCGGACAAGCAGAAGGCGGACATCAAGGCGTCCATCCGCGCCGACGAGGGGGCGCGAGCGGACATGCTGTGCAAGCGGGTCGACATGCTCGACACCCTGAAGCCCACGGCCCTGCAGGAAACGGGTTGGAACCTGATCGGGGAGCTGCGCGCGGCCATCGGGCGACACAACCCGGATGACCCCACCGGAGCAGACTCCAGGATCGTCGCCGCGGTCGCGGGAATCCAGGACGCGGATACCGGACAGCCCCTCAACAACAACAACGATGACATCGCGGGCGCGCAGCACGCACTGCGTACGCTCGAGGACGCGCTGCTCGGCATCCGGTCCGAGGACGGCGCACGGATCGATGAGCATCCCGAGTGCATTCGTGCCAGAGCGCGACAGGCCACTGAACGCCCGATCATGGACCGCCCTCTCGAGCAGCTCGCCGCGCATGCCGCGAGACTCGAGGTCAACGACTCGCTCGTGCTGAGACACGGTCGCCACATCGGATTGGCCGTGCCGCTGGCGGTTGCAAATGTCGCGATCGGAGGTGTGGGCGGCGTCGCGGGCGAGCTCCGGGCCTCGACCGGCAAGGACGCCGTCCTCAGCATGAACCTGACCTCCACCGGCGGCGAGATCGTCATCGGAACCCTACGCAGAGACCTCCTTCGCGCGAAGGTCGGCGGGGTCGGTGGCTTCGGCGGCGACCACGTCATGGCTGGCGTCTCCGGGACCGCCGGCTACACGTTCGAAGGCTCCGGCACCCATGCCGTCGTGCTCCGTATCCCCCGTACGGGCGTGGCGATAGGCACCGGGCACGGGCGGGGCAAGCCCGGCATCGAAGGCGACCGGATCGTCGCGCAGCGGATGGCCGAAGTCCTGCGGACCGTGGATGGCTGGATCAGGCAAGACCGAACGGCCGGGATGGTGGAGAAGCTACTGCTTCAGTTCCCGGACCTGCAGATCACCACGGTGCGGGACAAGCGGCTCCAACCGTCCGAAAGGACGCACAGGGGGTCAGTGGATGTCGCGGCCGGGGTCGGTTATGTCGCGTCCGAACCGCCCGATGCCGCCGAGACGGACTCGCGCCACGGCTTCTCGCTCATCGGCGGCGCCTATGCCGTCGAAGCCTCTCGCCGTACGACCCACATCAAGGAGAACGGTCCATACGGGGTGGAGAACCTCGGTACCAGGAAGGCGGTTACCGGTACGGGTTCCGTACAGATCCTGGGTGCTCTGCCGGGCTCACAGAGCCACCTCGCGTCGGCCCAGTGGCAGACCCACAACCGCGCGGCCGTTCGGATCGCCAAGGTCGCCATGGAGGACGGCATGCCCAACGCCAACAGCTCGCTGTCCGAACAGGCTCCGAGCCCGACCAGCCCGCATGGACAGGCACTGCTGCAGAAGCGGATCTGGGAGTTGGCCGCGTTCAAGCTCGGCCTTGACGACCCGAAGACGCTCGCCGCCGAGGTCGAACGGTGCAGGGCTGCAGGGCTGTCCCCCGACGCCCGTATCGCCGAGCTGCTGAGGAACGAGGCTTACGCACTGACCCGGGCGATCGAAGCGTGGCCGGACACGATCGATTCGAGCTTTCTGATGGTCTCGATGATCACGCCCACGGCCCGCACGGAGATCGGACAGCTCGATGCGATCGGGCGCCTCGCCAGGAACGACGGCACGATGCCCAAGGTCGCGGCGGAGGCGGACAAGGCTCGGCGCCGGGCGATCCTCGACGACACGTCGTATACGGCCAGGTTCGCGCGTCAGGTAGCCGAGCAGACCCGGGAATCGTCGACGGGCAGTCCGGTGGCGGTCTTCGAGAAGACCCGCTCGGCAAGAGCCACCGGGGCCGGGCACATCATCTGAATCCGCGAACCCGTCTAGAACCGGGCGACGTCAGCCGATGACCGGACGCACCTGCGAGGTGAGTCCGAATCGGAGGGGCTCTCTGCTCCCAGGCCGCAAGCAGCGGGCAGGCCTTGCGATTGCACTGGCAGTACAGCAGGAACGAGGCAGCGCAGCGTCAAGGCGCCCAGCATTCGGCACTCGACTGCGCGCTGACGATGGCGCGCGTCCGGCTGATGCGTGTCGGGGTCCCGACGCCGAACCGCCAGGAGCCTGCGTCGTTCGATGCGGCGGTACCGGACTTCCACGGGAGGGTCGGGCGGGAGCAGGCGCACGCGAGCGGCGCGGACGGCTGGCGGCGGCCGGACTGAGCCGCACGGCGGTTCAGTGGCCGCGCAGCGCCTCGATCACCGCCTCGCCGTAGCGCTCGAGCTTCGTCGCGCCCACGCCGGGCACGCCACGCAGGTCGTCGAGGTCCTGCGGGTCTCGGCGGGCGATCTCGGCCAGGTGCGCGTCGTGGAAGATCACGTACGACGGCACACCGTGCTCCCTGGCGGTCGCGACGCGCCACGCACGCAGCCGCGCGAAGCGCTCGGCCGCGTCGCCGTCGAGGCCGATCGCGGTGGCGGTGTCGACGGCCGGGCCGCGGACACGGCCGCGACCACCCTTCGGCCGTTCCGCGCGCGCGAGGCTCGCCTTGGCGAGCATCACCGGCTGCAGGCCCTTGAGCACCGGCACCGCGGCCTCGGTGAGCTCGAGCGCGCCGTAGCGCTCGTGCGCGACCTCGACCAGCCCGCGCGCGACCAGCTGGCGCAGCACCGCGTGCCACATGCGCGCGTCCGTGTCGGCGCCGATGCCGAAGGTGGAGAGCCGGTCGTGCCCGCGCTCGAGGATCTTCTCCTGCCGCTCGCCGCGCAGCACATCGATCACGTAGTGCGCGCCGAAGCCGTAGCCGGTGGCCTGCCGGATACGGTAGATGCACGACAGCAGCTTGCGCGCGGCCTCGGTCGCGTCCCAGCGCTCGGGCGGGTGCAGGCAGTTGTCGCAGTTGCCGCAGGGCCCGCTCGCCTCGCCGAAGTAGCGCAGCAGGATCGCGCGGCGGCAGGAGTCGGCCTCGGCGAGCGCGACCATCGCGTCGAGCTTCCCTCGCGAGACGCGCTTGTGCTCGTCGCCGCCCTCGGACTCGTCGATCTGCCGGCGGTTGTTGACGACGTCCTGCAGTCCGTAGGCCATCCAGGCCTGCGAGGGCAGCCCGTCGCGGCCGGCACGGCCGGTCTCCTGGTAGTAGCCCTCGACCGACTTGGGCATGTCCAGGTGGGCGACGAAGCGCACGTCGGGCTTGTCGATGCCCATGCCGAAGGCAACGGTCGCGACCATCACCACGCCGTCCTCGCGCAGGAAGCGCGACTGGTTGGCTGCGCGCGTCTCGGCGGGCAGGCCGGCGTGGTAGGGCATCGCATCGAAGCCGTGCGTGCACAGCGCGGCGGCCGTCTCCTCGACGCGCTTGCGCGTGGCGCAGTAGACGATGCCCGCCTGCCCGCGCAGCTCGCCCGACAGCAGCGCGAGCAGCTGGCGGCGCGGCTCGTCCTTCTCGACGATCGCGTATCGGATGTTCGGCCGGTCGAACGAGGAGACGAACTCGCGCGCGTCCTCGAGCGCGAGCCGCTCGCGGATCTCGCGGCGGGTCTGCGGGTCGGCGGTGGCGGTGAGGGCGACCCGAGGCACCTCGGGGAAGCGCTCGTGCAGCACCGACAGCCCGAGGTACTCAGGGCGGAAGTCATGGCCCCACTGCGAGACGCAGTGCGCCTCGTCGATCGCGAAGAGCGCGATGCGGCTCTGCTCGAGCAGCTCGAGGCAGCGCTCGGTCAGTAGCCGTTCGGGAGCGACATAGAGCAGGTCGACCTCACCGGCGCGCATCGCTCGCTCGACGCGGCGCACGTCGTCGAGCGACAGCGTGGAGTTCAGGTACTCGGCGCGCACGCCGTTCTCGCGCAGCGCGTCGACCTGGTCCTGCATCAGCGCGATCAGCGGCGAGACGACGACGCCGGTGCCCACGCGGACCAGCGACGGCACCTGGTAGCACAGTGACTTGCCGGCGCCGGTGGGCATCAGCACCAGCGCGTCGCGGCCGGCGCAGATGTGCTCGACGATCGACTGCTGGGGACCGCGGAACGAGGGGTAGCCCCAGACCCGGCGCAGGACCGCGAGCGCGGCGGCGGCAGGGTCGCCGGAGGCGGGGGGGAAGGTCGGGGCGTTCACGGCGGAATGGTACGCGAAGGCGGTCGGCAGGCCGCCGGACGAACGGCCTAGGCGGGACGGTCCGACCCGCGGGGGACCGTCGCCCGCCGATCGGAGACCCGCCCGGGCGTCCGGTTCAGGCCGACCGGGCGCGGCCTCGGACGGCCGGCGCCGGCTCGACCGCAGGCGTCAGCAGCCGGCGCCTGCCGCCTGCGAGGTGGTCGCGGATCGCACGCTCGGCCGCCTCGCCGTCGCCGGCCCGGAACGCCTCGAGGATGTCGAGATGCTCGGCCATCACCTGGCGGGCCCGCTCTCCGTCGGCCTGCGAGCGCGACGCGTAGAGGCGCGACTGCAGCAGGACCGCATGCAGGTTCTCGTAGACCTGCAGCGTCGCCGGGTTGCCCGAGCTCGCGACGATCGTGCGGTGGAACCGGGCGTCCTCCTGGACGAAGCGCCGATACTCGCGATAGCGGTTGCCCAGGCGCTTGGTCTTCGACATCTGCGCGTAGGCCGACTCCATCGCTTCGAGGATCGCAGGATCGCGGCGCGGCGCGCCGATCCTCGCGCAATGCCCCTCGACGAGCGCCCTGAAGTCCAGCAGTCCGCTCAGGAACGCGGGATCGGGCGGCGGGGCGACCGAGTAGCCGGCGTAGAAGCGCGAGACCACCAGCTTCTCGCTCTCCAGCCGCGCCAGCGCCTCCCGGATCGGGGACGAGCTGGTCGCGAGGAGCCGCGACAGCGACTCGATCGTCAGGCGCTCGCCCGGCTTGAGCGTCCGGTCGAGGATGCGTTCCTTGATGTCCTCGTAGACCTTCTCTGCGATCGTGGTCCGCTCGACCGCCGAACCCTCGGGTCTCGCGCCACGCCAGTCGTTCGATCCCATGCCCCTCCCGACAGGCACGCCCGAGCGGTGATCCGCGAACTCTAGCAGCCGTCCGGCTCCGCGACGCGGACGTCGCTGTTGCCAAGCCCGTCGGATTGTGCAAAATGCATGATCGAAGATGCAAGACCGTCCGGACGTCCGGACGGCGCAGGGGAGACGGGATGGACCGGACGCCGCCCCGGCGCGATCGGATGCGCCGGTGAAGGTTCTGCTGATCGGGGACGCCGGGCGTCGGGCCGTGCACCGCATGCGCGCCGTCAGCCGCGCGCCCTCTCGGGGACCGTGCGCATGATCGAACGTGCCGTCAACGCGGCCTGGGTGCTGATCGGGGCGCTCGGCGCCCGGATGGCCTGGGACCTCGGCGTCGTCGGACCGTCCGGGCCGGACAGCGGCCTGTTTCCCTTCATCGCGAGCATCGGCGTGCTCGCGGGCGGCATCGCGCTGATGCTCGCGCCGGCGCAACGTGCGACCGGGGTCGAGTGGCCGGATCGGTCGGGATGGGTACGGCTGGGCGGCGTGGCCCTGGGGCTCGCGACGATCGCGCTGGCGCTGCCGCGCGCCGGATTCGTCGTCTCCGGGCTGGCGACGATGATGATCCTGATGCGGACGGTCGAGCGCACCGGTTGGCCGCAGGCGGTGCTGCTGTCCTGCGGCTCGGTCGCCGCGGTGGTCCTGGTGTTCGGCCGACTGCTCGGCATGCCGCTGCCACGCGGCCCGTGGGGATTCTGAGTTGGACGCGTTCGCGGGCCTGCTGCACGGCTTCCAGCTGATCCTGCAGCCGCAGATGCTGATGTTCTGCCTGCTGGGCAGCGTGATCGGCACGCTGGTCGGCGTGCTGCCCGGCATCGGTCCGCTCGCGGCGCTCGCGCTGCTGCTGCCGGTGACCTTCACGCTGCCGCCGGTCGCGGGGATGCTGATGCTGGCGGCGATCTTCTACGGCGCGATGTACGGCGGCTCGACCACCTCGATCCTGCTGAACATGCCCGGCGAGGCGGCGTCGGTCGTGACCTGCCGCGACGGCCACCAGATGGCCTTGCAGGGTCGGGCGGGTGCCGCGCTCGGCGTTGCCGCGTTCGGCTCGTTCATCGCGGGCACGCTGAGCGTGGTCGCGCTGACCTTCTTCGCGCCGGCGCTCGGCAAGGTCGCGCTGAGCTTCGGTCCGCCGGAGAATTTCGCGCTGATGGTGCTCGGACTGGTCTGCACCCTGTACATGATCGCCGGCTCGACCCTCAAGGGCCTGGTGATGATCGCGCTCGGCGTGCTGCTCGCGTGCGTCGGCATCGACGTGGTGAACGGCCGCGAGCGCTACACATTCGGCTCGATCGACCTGACCGGCGGCGTCGAGATCCTGGCGCTGGTGATCGGCCTCTACGGGGTCTCGGAGATCCTCTCGAACGTCGAGCGGGTCGTCGCGGGCTCGCTCGTGACCGAGCGGATCCGGAACCTCTTCCCGACCCGAGACGACTGGCGGCGCTCGGCCGGCCCGATCGCGCGCGGCAGCGGGCTGGGCTTCGTGCTCGGGCTCGTGCCCGGCGGCGGACCGATCACCGCGGCCTTCATGTCCTACGCGGTGGAGCAGCGCCTGTCCCGCACGCCCGAGCGCTTCGGCCAGGGCGCGATCGAGGGCGTCGCCGGTCCCGAGGCCGCGAACAACGCGGCGGTCGGCGGCGGCATGGTGCCGGTACTGTCGCTCGGCATCCCCGGCACGCCGGTCACCGCCCTGCTGCTCGGCGCGCTGGTGATCCAGGGCATCCAGCCCGGACCGATGTTCATCCAGACGCAGCCCGACCTGTTCTGGGGCATCGTCGCCAGCATGTACGTCGGCAACGTGTTCCTGCTGATCCTGAACCTGCCGATGATCGGGCTCTGGGTCCAGCTGCTGAAGGTGCCGTACCGGTACCTGTTCCCGGTGGTCCTGCTGCTCAGCGTGGTCGGCACCTACTCGGCCAACAAGAACGTCTTCGACCTGTGGGTGATGCTCGGCTTCGGCGTGCTCGGCTGGCTGCTGCGCAAGCTGCGGTACGACTTCGCGCCGCTGGTCATCGCCTTCATCCTCGCGCCGCTGATGGAGCAGTCGCTGAGGCAGTCGCTGGTGATGTCGCCCGACGGCCCGATGATCTTCCTGCAGCGGCCCATCGCCATCGTCATCTGCGTGATCAGCGCGGTCCTGGTCGGGCTGATCGTTTTCAAACCCAGGAAGAACGTCCCTAGCGGAGGAGACCTCTGATGTCGTTCATGCACACGGTGCGCGGGCTTGCCGCGCTGGTCGCGGCGGCGGGCATGCTCGCGGCCTCGCCGGCGTCGGCGCAGGATCTGGCGAAGACGAAGCCGGCCGGCTTCCCGTCAGGACCGATGGAGATGACGGTCGTCTACCCGGCCGGAGGCGGCGCGGACCTGACCGCGCGGCTGCTCGCACGCTCGATGGAGAAGGTCACGGGCGAGAAGATCCTGGTCAACAACCGCACCGGCGGCGCCGGCATGGTCGGGCACACCTGGCTCGCCACGCAGGCGCCGGCCGACGGCAGCGTGATGGGCATGGTCGTCAACCTCGTCTGGGGCGACGCGATGCTCCGCGGCCAGGGTCGATGGAGCCACACCGACCTCGAGCCGATCGGCTACCTGAACAGCGACCCGATGATCTGGGCGGTGGGCACCGAAGGGCCGTTCAAGGCCGCGACGCTGCAGCAGCTGGTGCAGATGGGCAAGGACAAGCCGAACACCTTCCGTGTCGGGACCGTGCCGGGCTCGATGTGGGACTACCTGATCGAGCAGGTCGAGACGAACACCGGCGCGAAGTTCCTGAAGGTGCCTTTCCAGAGCGGCGGCGCGGCGACGACCGCGCTGGTGGGCGGCAACATCGACATCGCGCCCGCGTTCTACGCCGACCTGCGCGCGCAGCTCGACGCCGGCAAGGTGAGGCTGCTCGGCATCGCGTCGGCGCAGCGGGTCCGGCACCTGCCCGACCTGCCGACCTTCAACGAAGCGCTGAACGGCAAGGACTACGAGTGGACGCTGCTGCGCTTCGTCGTCGTGCCGAAGAACGTGCCGGCGGACCGCAAGGCCTGGCTCGGTGCCGCGGTCAAGGCCGCGACCCGCGATTCCGCGCTCGTCGACGAGTACATGAAGATGGGCGTGTACTTCGACCCGGCGCTGCGCGACTCGCCGAACCCCACGGCCGCGCTGAACGCGCTGGCCGAGAAGGAGCGCGAGTTCTACCAGCGCACCGGCCGGCTGAAGTGATGTCCGACCGGCCCGCCTCCGACGGATCGCGGGCCGGCCCCTTCAGGGAGTCGTCATGTCCACACCCCTCTCGCCCGACGGCCTGCACCGGCACCTCGCCGAGCCCGGCCTGCTCGCCTTCCCGCTGACCGACTTCGCCGACGACGGCCGCTTCGTCGCCGATCGCTTCCAGGCGCGGGTCGAATGGATGGCCGCGCACGGCCCGCACGCGCTCGTCGTCGCCGGCGGCGCGGGCGAGTACTTCTCGCTCGAGCGCGACGAGCGCGCGGCGGTGCTCGGCAGCGCGCTGGAGGCGCGGGTCGGCGCGATCCCGCTGATCGCGTCGGCCGGCGGCGGCACGCGCGACGCGATCGACGCGGCGCGCACCGCCGAGCGGCTCGGTGCCGACGGCCTGCTGCTGCTGCCGCCGTACCTGACCGAATCGTCGCAGGCCGGCATCGAGGCGCACGTCGCCGCGGTCTGCGGCGCGACCTCGCTCGGCGTGATCGTCTACGGCCGCGCGAACTGCCGGCCGCGCGCGGAGACGCTCGCGCGGCTGTGCGAGCGCTGCCCGAACCTCGTCGGCTACAAGGACGGGCTCGGCGAGTTCGAGGAGCTGTGGGCGATCCGCACGCGGCTCGCCGGCCGCCTGGTCGTCCTGAACGGCATGCCGACGGCGGAAGTCTATGCGTCGGCCTACCGGGGCATGGGCATCCCGTCCTACTCGTCCGCGGTCTACGCGTTCCTACCCGAGTACGCGCTCGCGTTCTTCGACGCGGTCTCGGCGGGGCGACTCGCCGACGTCGAGCGGATGATGGCCGAGTTCTTCGTGCCCTATGGCCGGCTGCGGGCCCGGCAGCCCGGCTACGCGGTCGCGATCCCGAAGGCGGGGGCCGCCCTGGTCGGCCGCGGCGCGGGCCCGGTGCGGCCGCCGCTGTCGGAGCCCACGGCCGACGAGCGCGAGGCGCTCGCCGCGCTGATCGCGAAGGTCGCCGGGGTACGCCGGTCCGCGCCGATGGCGGCGACGCTGCACTGACCCGGAGGCTTCGGATGAGCACGAGGATCGTCACCGCGTCGTCGAGCGCGACGCTGCCCGCCGACTGCCGGGGCCAGGTCGTCGTATCCGGCTCCTACGGCGGGGAGTACAACGCCTGGCATGCGGCCAAGTGGGGCATCCGCGGCGTGGTGCTCTGCGATGCAGGGGTCGGCCGCGACCGCGCCGGCGTCAAGGGGCTGGACTGGCTCGACCGACTGGGCATCCCGGGCGCCACGGCGGACACGATGACCTGTCACATCGCCGACGGCGAACACGTGCTCGAGCGCGGCCTCGTCTCCTTCGTGAACGAGGCCGCGCGCGCGGTCGGCTGCGCGCCCGGGCAGACGGTTCGCGACTGCGCGGAACGCATGAAGGCCGCCCCGGTCGTCGACGCGACGCTGCCGGCGATCGCGGGCGGGCAGCGGCATCTGGTCCACGACGTGCCGGGCGAGCCGAAGGTGATCTGCAGCGACGCGGCGCCGATGCTGACGATGGACGACGCCGGCGCGATCGCCGTCACCGGCTCGCACGCCGCGCTCTTTCGCGGCCGTCCCGACGACGTGATCAAGCCCGCGCTGCACGCGGTCTTCTTCAGCGACGCGGGCGTGGGGCTCGACGGCGCGGGCATCGCGCGGCTCGCCGACCTCGACGGCCGGTCGATGCCGGCCGGTACCGTGTCCGCCGACAGCGCGCCGATCGGGGACGCGCGCCGCATCCTCGCCGAGGGCGTGCTGTCGCACGTCAACCGCTCGGCGGCGGCGCTCGGCCTCGCGCCGGGCCAGCGCCTGCGCGACGCGGTGGACCGCCTGCTCGAGCGTGCCCGCGGAGGCGATCGTTGAAGGTCGAGCAGGCGCTCAACGTCGACGACCTGCGGCGGATCGCGAAGCGCCGCCTGCCGAAGATCCTCTACGACTGCATCGAGTCCGGCGTCGAGGACGAGCGCGGCATCGTCCGCAACGAGCGGGCGTTCGGCGAGTTCCGGCTGCTGCCGCGCTACGGCGTCGACGTGACCCGGCGCGATCCGTCGCTCGAGCTGCTCGGGCGACGCTGGGCGCTGCCGTTCGGGATCGCGCCGACCGGCTTCGCGGGCCTGTTCCGCCGGGGTGCCGACGGCATGCTCGCCCGCACTGCCGCGAAGGCCGACATCCCCTACGTGCTGTCGGGCGCGAGCGTCGCCGACCTGGAGGAGGTGGCGGCCGAGGCGCCGGGTCACCTCTGGTACCACCTGTACGCGGCCAAGGAGGTCCGGATCACCGACGACATCGTCGCGCGCGCCCGGGACGCGGGCGTCGGCCACCTCGTGGTCACCGTCGACAACCCGGTGCTGCCCAAGCGGGAGCGCGACATCCGCAACGGCTTCGCGCTGCCGCTGAAGCTGCGGCCGTCGATCCTCGCCGAGATGCTGACGCATCCGGCCTGGATCCTCGAGTACCTGCGCGCCGGAGGCCTGCCGACGATGGGCGCCTGGGCGCGCTACGCGCCGGACCCTGCGGACCCGGCCGGCGTCGGCGCCTTCTTCCGCACCCAGAGCCCGTCGGTGCAGACCTGGGCGGACCTGGAGCGGATCCGCGGGCGATGGCCCGGCCGGTTCCTCGTGAAGGGCATCCAGCACCCGGACGACGCACGTCGCGCCGTCGAGATCGGCGCGGACGCGATCATCGTCTCGAACCACGGCGGGAAGGTGTTCGATCCGCTGCCCTCCCCGCTGGAGACGCTGCCGGCGGTGCGAGCCGCGCTGCCCCCGGCCGTGCCGGTGCTCCTGGACAGCGGGATCCGTCGCGGCACCGACGTGCTGATCGCGCTGGCGCTGGGCGCGGACTTCGTCTTCGTCGGCCGGGCGACGCTCTACGGCGTCGTCGCCGGAGGACAGGCCGGGGCGGAGCGGGCGGTGTCGATCCTCGCCGACGAGATCGACCGGGCGCTCGCGCTGGTCGGCTGCGCCCGTGCCGCGGACCTGGACGACCGCTTCCTGCTGGGCGGGCTCGGTGCCGGTCCGCGCTACGCGCCGCCCGCGGTGCAGCCGGGCAGGTAGCGGCCGGTCAACCCCCCGACCAGTCCACCACGCCCGTCCACGCGGTCGCCAGCACGACCAGCCCGAATGCGATCCGGTACCACGCGAACGGCACGAAGTCGTGCCGCGACACGTAGCGGATCAGCCAGTGCACGCAGGCCAGCGCGCTGAAGAACGAGACGACGAGGCCGGTGGCGAACAGCGGCACGTCGGCGGCCGACAGCAGCGCGCGGTACTTCCAGGTCTGGTAGACGCCCGCGCCCACGAGCGTGGGGATCGCGAGGAAGAACGAGAACTCGGTCGCCGCGCGGCGCGACAGGCCGAACAGCATGCCGCCGATGATCGTCGCGCCCGAGCGCGAGGTGCCGGGGATCAGCGCGACGGCCTGCGCGAGGCCGAGCTTCACCGCGTCGGCGAGCGTCAGCGCGTCGACGTCGTCGATGCGCGGCGGGCGCGGCGCGCGCTTCTGGCGGGCCTCTACCCAGAGGATGATCACGCCGCCCGCGATGAAGGCGAGCGCCACCGGCACCGGTTCGAACAGCACCTCCTTGATGTGCTTGCCGAACAGCACGCCGAGCACCGCCGCGGGCAGGAACGCGACGACGACGTTGACGGCGAACCGCCGCTCGGTGCCGGGGCGGCCGAGGCCGGCCACGACGCGACCGATGCGCGCGCGGTAGTACCAGATCACCGCCGCCATCGCGCCGGTCTGGATCGCGACGTCGAAGACCTTCGCCTTGTCGTCGTGCCAGCCGAGCAGGCTGCCGGCGAGGATCAGGTGGCCGGTGCTGGAGATCGGCAGGAATTCGGTCAGGCCCTCGACGAGACCGAGGATCACCGCCTTCACGAGCAGCGGCAGCGCGACGAGCAGTTCCATGGGCGGGTCGGCCGGGCCGCGGGGCACCGGATCGGGTGACGGGGCGCGAAGGCGCGGGGAGCCGGATGTTACCGGCTCGCGTCGCGCCAGAGCGTGTGGAAGTGGTGCACCGGACCGTGACCGTGTCCCACCGACAGCTCCCCCGAGCGCCGGATCGCCTCGGTGAGCCAGCGCTTGGCGTCGGCGACCGCTTCGGGCACCGAGCCGCGCCGCGGCAGCAGCGCGGCGATCGCCGCCGACAGCGAGCAGCCGGTGCCGTGGGTGTTCTTCGTCTCGATCCGCGGCGCGGGCAGCTCGATCATCCGGTCGCCGTCGTGCAGCAGGTCGATGGCGTCGCCGGAAAGGTGCCCGCCCTTGAGCATGACCCAGGCATGGCGGCCGTCGGGCAGCAGCCGGCGCAGCCGCTCGGCGGCGCGGTGCATCTCGCGCAGCGTCTCGGGGGCCCGCTCGCGCAGCAGCACGCCGGCCTCGGGCAGGTTCGGCGTGATCACGGAGGCGAGCGGCAGGATCGCCTCGATCAGCATCGCCACCGCGTCCTTGCCGAGCAGCTCGTCGCCGCTCTTGGCGACCATCACCGGATCGACCACGACATGCGCGGGCGTGCCGGCCGCGACCGGCTTCGCCAGCCCCTCGGCCACCGCGCGCGCGATCGGGGCGGTGCCGAGCATGCCGATCTTGCAGGTGTCGATCCGCACGTCGGCGAACAGCGTGTCGAGCTGCAGCCGCACGAACTCGGGCGGCACGCCGTGGATGCCGGTGACGGCCTGCGTGTTCTGCGCGGTCAGCGCGGCCACCACGCCGCAGCCGTAGGCGCCGAGCGCGGAGAAGGCCTTCAGGTCGGCGTAGATGCCGGCTCCGCCCGACGGATCGATGCCGGCGACGGTCAGCGCGTTGGGGATGCTCATGGGATCGCTCGTGTCATTCGTAGCGCAGCGCGTCGATCGGTTCGAGCCGGGAGGCCTTGCGTGCGGGGTAGAAGCCGAAGAAGACGCCGACCAGCGCCGCGAACCCGAAGGCCATCACGATCGCGCGGGTATCGATCTCGATGCGCCAGCCCGCCGACTGCCCGACCAGCTCGGCGGCGACGACGCCCAGCACCACGCCGATCGCGCCGCCGATCGACGACAGCGTGACCGCCTCGACCAGGAACTGCGCGAGGATGTCGCCGCCGCGCGCGCCGACCGCCATCCGCAGGCCGATCTCGCGGGTGCGCTCGGTGACGCTGACCAGCATGATGTTCATGATGCCGATGCCGCCCACCAGGAGGCTCACGCCGGCGATCGCGGCGAGCAGCGCGGTCATCGCGCGGCTCGCGGCCTCCTGCGCCTGCATGATCTCGGTCAGGTTGCGGATCGTGAAGTCGTCCTCCTGGCCGGGCTGCAGCCGGTGACGCTGGCGCAGCAGCGCGCGGATGCCCTCCTCGGCCTGCTTCATGTCCGCGCCCTGCTCGACCTTCACCCAGATCGAGTTGATCCGCCTCAGCTTGCCCTGCGCGATGCCGAACAGCCGCGTGCGCGCGGTGGACAGCGGCACGAAGATCGCGTCGTCCTGATCCTGCCCGACCGCGCTCTGGCCCTTGCGCTCGGCGATGCCGATCACCGTCATCGGCACGCGGCGCACGCGGACCACGCGGTCGATCATGTCCTCGAAGGGCGTGTCCTCGCCGAACAGCTGCCGCGCGACCGTCTGCCCGAGGATGACCACCTTGCCGGCGCTCGCCATCTCGTTCGGCTCGAACAGGCGCCCTGCGGCCAGCCCCCATTCGCGGACGAGGAAGAAGTCGTTGTCGATGCCGAAGACCGCGGCGAACCAGTTCTGGCTGCCGAACACCACCTGCGAGGACGCGCGGTGCGTGGGCGCGGCGTACAGCACCTCGGGCACCTCCACCGGGATGGCCTTCGCGTCGTCCTCGGTCATCGTCTGCACGCCGCCGCTGCCGCTGCGCACGCCGCCGGTGTTGGTCGACGACGGCCACAGCACCATCACGTTCGAGCCGAGGCTGCGGACCTGCTCCTCGACGCGGGTCTGCGCGCCCTTGCCGACGCCGATCATCGCGATCACCGCGCCCACGCCGATCACGATGCCCAGCATCGTCAGCGCCGAGCGCAGCGTGTTCGTGCGCAGCGCGCGCAGCGCGATCCGGAGCGTGGAGAGCAGGTCCATCGCGCGCCGTCGCTTGTATGTTCAGGCCTGACCAGCGCGGTAGAGTCCGATCACCGCTGAGGTGACCGGACCGGACCGTGCAGCCTGGACGTCGCTTGGGCCTGCAAGCCCGTGACTGAGTGTATTGCGCA
>JBJOKE010000011.1:0-192886 GCA_046046245.1 Pseudomonadota bacterium
TCGTCGCGCGGCGGCCGCTCGCCGGTGCGGCGGTCACCGCGGCCGCGGCGCGGTTCGCGCCCCTCCGCCCCGACCTCGCTCCGTTCGCCACGATCGGCACGATCGCCACGATCACGGGTCCGGCCGTCGGCGCCGCGTTCTTCGCGCCCGCGACCGTCCCGGCCCTCCCGGCCTTCACGACCCCGGCCGCCGCGGCGACCCTCGTCCCGCCCGCGGCGTCCGCCGGCCTCGCCGTCCGAGCGACCCGGCGCGCCGCTTGCCGAGGCATCGGTCGCCACGGGCGCGCTCGCCGCCGTCGCGGCCGGTACCGGGGGCGACGACTCGGCCACCACCGCCTCGTTCGCGGCGCGACGGCGGAACATCCCGAGGATCTTGCCGAAGAAGCCGCCCGTCTCGGGCGCCGACATCCGCGCGGCGGCCGGCGCCGGCGCCGGCGCCGGGGGGGCGACCGCAGCCGGCGCCTCGGCCACCGGCTCGGGCTTCGGCGCGACCACCGGCGCGGGCTGGTCGGGCGTGATGCCCTTGACCACCGCTTCCTGCCGGGGCTTCACCGCCTCGAACTTCTTCTCGAGGTACTCGCCCTCGTCGGTGGGCCCGTCGGCGAGGCTGTAGCTCGACCGATAGGTCGCCAGGCGTTCGTCGTCGTGGCGCAGCCGCTCGAGCTTGTAGTGCGGGGTCTCGAGGTACTTGTTCGGGATCAGCACGATCTCGACCTTGACCCGCGCCTCGAGCTTCGCGATCTCCGCGCGCTTCTCGTTCAGCAGGTAGGTCGCGACCTCGACCGGCACCTGCGCGTGGACCGAGGCGGTGTTCTCCTTCATCGCCTCCTCCTGGATCACGCGCAGCATGTGCAGCGCCGAGGACTCGATGTCGCGGATCACGCCGGTGCCGTTGCAGCGCGGGCAGGTGATGTGGGTGCCTTCGTTCAGCGCCGGGCGCAGCCGCTGGCGCGACAGCTCCATCAGGCCGAACCGGGAGATCTTGCCCGCTTGGACCCGCGCGCGGTCGTAGTGCAGCGCGTCCTTCACGCGCTGCTCGACCTCGCGCTGGTTCTTGGCGTTCTCCATGTCGATGAAGTCGATGACGATCAGGCCGCCGAGGTCGCGCAGGCGCATCTGGCGGGCCGCTTCGTCGGCGGCTTCGAGGTTGGTGCGGAACGCGGTTTCCTCGATGTCGGAACCGCGGGTGGCCCGCGCCGAGTTGACGTCGATCGCGACCAGCGCCTCGGTGTGGTCGATCACGATGGCGCCGCCCGAAGGCAGGGGCACGAGCCGCGAATAGGCGGTCTCGATCTGGTGTTCGATCTGGAAGCGGGAGAAGAGCGGGGTGTGGTCCTTGTACCGCTTCACCCGGCCGACGGTGTCCGGCATCACGTGGCCCATGAACTGTCGGGCCTGCTCGTAGATGTCGTCGGTATCGATCAGGATCTCGCCGATGTCCGGGGTGAAGTAGTCCCGGATCGCCCGGATCACCAGGCTCGATTCCTGGTAGATCAGGAACGCGCCCGACGCCGAGGTCGCGGCCCCGTCGATCGCCCGCCACAGCTGCAGCAGGTAGTTCAGGTCCCACTGGAGCTCTTCGGCGGTCCGCCCGATGCCGGCGGTCCGCGCGATCAGGCTCATGCCCGGCGGGACCTCCAGCTTGTCCATGGTCTCGCGCAGCTCCTGCCGGTCCTCGCCCTCGACACGGCGCGACACGCCGCCGCCGCGCGGGTTGTTCGGCATCAGCACGAGGTAGCGGCCGGCGAGCGAGATGTAGGTCGTGAGCGCCGCGCCCTTGTTGCCGCGCTCCTCCTTGTCGACCTGGACGATCAGCTCCTGGCCTTCGGCGATCGCATCCTGGATGCGCGCCTTGGACGCCTCGACGCCCGGCTTGAAGTAGGCCTTGCTGATCTCCTTGAACGGCAGGAAGCCGTGCCGTTCCTCGCCGTAGTTGACGAAGCAGGCCTCGAGGCTGGGTTCGACACGGGTGACGACGCCCTTGTAGATGTTGCTCTTGCGGGACTCGTGACCGGCCGACTCGATGTCGATGTCGATCAGCTTCTGGCCGTCGACGATCGCGACGCGCAGCTCTTCCGAGTGCGTCGCGTTGAACAGCATGCGTTTCATCCAATATCTCCGACTCGCGCATCCGGCGTGGTGCGCGGGGCCAGCGGATCAACGCACGAATGCCGGTCTAACGCCTGGAGCGTGTCCGGCCAAAACGCCTGCTGCCCGGGCGGCGCGTGCGCAGCCCGGGTCCCTCTGGGGACCGGCGGCTTCGTGTGTTCACGTCTCGCGCTGCATGGGCGGTTGGATGGGCGAGGGGCCTGGAGGGCGGGCGCCGGCGCTCGGTGCGACCGGCCGGCCGGGCCGGGCTGGCCTCGGGGCTCGTTTTGTCGATTCTTGCGTGTGATCCGCGCGCCGAACCATTCGGCGCCGCGCTTGCATTCGTCTGCTGCAGGGTCCGGAGCGGTCCCGGTCGTCCGGCGCCGCTACAATGCGGCCGGACGACCCACCGGGAACAGAGGGCCTCACAGCGAGGCAAAGTATAGCAAGATGAATGCCTTAGCGGCAAAACCTGAGACCCGGTCTGCGACGCCCGACCGCTCTTCGCCCGACGTGCGGTGGGTCACGATCGACGAGGCGCACGCGGGGCAGCGCCTGGACAACTTCCTGCTCGGACAGCTCAAGGGCGTGCCGAAGAGCCACGTCTACCGGATCGTCCGCAGCGGCGAGGTCCGGGTCGACAAGGGGCGGGCGTCGCCCGAGCAGCGCCTGGAGCACGGCCAGGTGGTCCGGATCCCCCCGGTGCGCACCGCCGAGCCCGACGCGCCGGCGCCGGTCCGCCCCCAGGAGTTCCCCGTCCTGTTCGAGGACGATGCGCTGCTGGCGATCGACAAGCCGTCGGGCGTCGCGGTCCACGGTGGCAGCGGCGTCAGCTTCGGTGTGATCGAGCAGTTGCGGGCGGCCCGACCCGAGGCGAAGCTGCTCGAGCTGATCCACCGGATCGACCGGGAGACATCCGGGGTGCTTCTGATCGCCAGGAAGCGGTCGGCGCTCACCGCGATGCACGATGCGATGCGCCAGGGTCACGTCCGCAAGCGCTACCTGGCGATCTGCCGGGGCGACTGGTCCGGGCCGCAGCGCGCGCTGCGTTTCCCGTTGCACAAGTACACGACCGCCGAGGGCGAGAAGCGCGTCGTGGTCCGGGACGGCGGCCAGGCGTCCGGCACGAAGGTGAGGGCGCGGCAGCGACTCGTCCATCCGCGCCATGGCCCGTGCACCCTGGTCGAGTGCGATCTCGAGACCGGCCGCACCCACCAGATCCGCGTGCACCTCGCCCACGTCGGCCATCCGCTGCTCGGCGACGACAAGTACGGCGACTTCGAGCTCAACAAGCTCCTCGAGAAGGAAGGGCACAAGCGCATGTTCCTCCACGCGTTCCAGGTCGCGTTCCGGCACCCCGCGGAGACCGCCCGCGAGATCCGGATCGAGGCGCCGGTGCCCAAGGCGTTCGCCCGCTTCGTGGAGGCCTGCCGTGCGGCGGTTTGACCTCGTCGTCTGGGACTGGGACGGCACGATCGTCGATTCGACCTCGGCGATCGCCGACGCGATCATCGGCGCGGCGGTGGACCTGGGGCTGCCGGCGCCGTCCGAGCGCGACGCCCGCTGGGTGATCGGCATGGGCCTGCTCGAGGCGATCCACCACGCGGTTCCGACGATCCGGCGCGAGCAGATGCCGGCCTTCGTCGAGCGCTACCGGGTCCACTACCTGCGCCGCGACGCCGAGCTGCGGACCTTCACCGGCATCCCCGAGCTGCTGCGCGGCCTCGACGCGGCCGGCGTGCCGCTCGCGGTCGCCACCGGCAAGTCGCGGGTCGGGCTGAACCGCGCACTGGCCCAGACCGGACTGGGGCCGCGCTTTGCCGCGACCCGTTGCGCCGACGAAGGCGCGCCCAAGCCCGATCCGTGGATGCTGCGCGACCTGGGCGAGACCCTGATGACCCCGACCTCGAGGATGGTGATGATCGGCGACACGACGCACGATGTCGGCATGGCGCAGGCGGCCGGCGCGGCCAGCGTCGCGGTGCTCTACGGCGCCCACGAGCCCGACGGGCTCCGGGCGAGCGGCCCGGACGCGGCGGTGGGAACGGTGGCCGAGCTCGCCGACTGGCTGGCGGCGGTCTGCTCGGTCGAGCGGTCGCTGCTCGGGCCCTCGGAGGGGCGGCGGTGAGCGCGGGCGCAGGGGGCGGCGCGAGCGGCGATGTCTGGTCCAGGGTCTGCGAGTCCGCCGCGCTGGCCGAGCGGGCCGAGGGCGTGCGCTTCGACATCGCCGCGCGCGGCGGCCCCGTGCCGGCCTTCGTGCTGCGGATCGACGGCCGGCCCACGGCGTACCTGAACCAGTGCGCCCACGTGCCGGTCGAGCTCGACTGGAACCCCGGGCGCTTCCTCGACGACACCGGCACGGTCATCGTCTGTGCGACCCATGGCGCCGTGTACGATGCCTCGGACGGGGCCTGTGTCGGCGGTCCGTGCCGGGGCAAGGCGCTGGTGGCCGTGCCGAGCCGCGAGGCCGACGGCTGGATCGAGGTGCAGGCCGTACTCGCGAGCGCGCAACGATGAGCGATCAGGATCCGAACCGTCCCCGCGTCGAGCCGTCCTGGGGCGGCGCCGCACCGCCGGCCGCGGTGGGGCCGCGGGCGCAGGCTCCGGGCTGGGAGCGCGACGTGCTCGAGCGGCTGGTGATGGCCACGGTGGTCGAGCAGCGCCGCGCCCGTCGCTGGCGGATCTTCTTCCGGTTCGTCGGACTGGGGTTCGCGCTGCTGTTCGTCGCGGCCGCGTTCGGCTGGATCCACGCGCCGGAGACGGTGAGCACCGGGCGCCACACCGCGGTCGTCGAGGTGGACGGCGTGCTCGAGTCCGGAGGCGAGTCGGACGCCGATGCGGTCATCGCCGCGCTGCGGGCCGCGTTCAAGGACAGCGCGACGGCCGGCGTCGTCATGCGCATCAACAGCCCGGGCGGCAGCCCGGTCCAGGCGGGGCTGATCGCCGACGAGATGCGCCGGCTCCGCGCGCTCCACCCCGACACGCCGCTGTATGCGGTCGTCGAGGAGATCTGCGCGTCCGGGGGCTACTACGTCGCCTCGGCCGCCGACCGGATCTACGTCGACAAGGCGAGCCTCGTCGGCTCGATCGGCGTGCTGATGGACGGCTTCGGCTTCACCGACGCGATGGCGAAGCTCGGCGTCGAGCGCCGGCTGCTGACGGCCGGCGAGAACAAGGGCTTCCTCGACCCGTTCTCCCCGCTGTCCGAGGCGCAGAAGGAGCATGCGCGCAAGATGCTGGGCACGATCCACCAGCAGTTCGTCGACACGGTGAAGGCCGGTCGCGGCGATCGGCTGAAGGACTCGCCCGAACTCTTCTCGGGGCTGGTCTGGACCGGCGCGACCAGCGTCGAGCTGGGACTGGCCGACGAGCTCGGCTCGCTGCGCTCGGTGGCGCGCGACGTGATCAAGGCCGAGGAGCTCGTCGACTTCACCCGCCGCGCGAACCTGGCCGAGCGGCTGGCCAAGCGCGCCGGCGTATCGGCCGGCGACACCATCGCCCGGCGGCTCGGCCTGGCAGCCGAGGTGCCGCGCCTGCGCTGAACCGATGTCCGCGTCGTGCTCGTCCGCGCGCTCAGCGCGCGAGCAGCAGGAACACCGTCGGCACCTTCTCGAGGGTCGGCGCACGCCGGCGCCAGTCGGCCACCGTCCGGGTCTCGAGCCGCTGGCCGGCGCCGGTCAGGTCGGCCGCGACGCAGAGCAGCGTCGACGGCGACAGCGCGGCGAGCAGCGCGTCGAGCATCGCCTGGTTCCGGTACGGCGTCTCGATGAACAGCTGCGTCTCGTCTTCGCGCCGGGAGCGCTGCTCGAGCTCGCGCAGGCGCTGGCGGCGCGCCTCGGGCGCGGTGGGCAGGTAGCCGGCGAACGCGAAGCGCTGGCCGTTCAGCCCCGAGCCCATCAGCGCCAGCAGCAGCGCGCTCGGGCCGACGACAGGGCTCACCGGCACCCCGGCGCCGTGGGCGGCGAGCACCAGGCGCGCCCCGGGGTCGGCGACGCCCGGGCAGCCGGCCTCCGACATCAGCGCGGCCGAACGACCGGCAAGCAGCGGCGCGAGCATCGGTGCGATCGCGTCGTCGCGGGTGTGCTCGGACAGCTCGACGATCTCGATCTGCTGGATCGGCCGCTCCAGGGGGAACCGCTTGAGCACCGCGCGGACGGTCTTGGCGTTCTCGGCCACGACGTAGTCGAGGGACGCGACCTGCGCGAGCACCCATGGCGCGAGGTCGTGCGCGGGCCCGCGCTCGGCGGCGATCGGCGTCGGCACGCACCAGAGCGTGCCGGGCGCGGGCGCCGCGCTCACGGCAGGCGCAGGCCGGCGGCGCGCAGCATCGCGGCCAGGCGGATCAGTGGCAGGCCCACCAGCGCGGTCGGGTCCGGACCCTCCTGCGCGTCCAGCAGCGAGATGCCCAGGCCCTCGGATTTCGCCGAGCCGGCGCAGTCGTACGGCGTCTCGGTCCACAGGTAGCGTTCGATCTCGTCATCGCGCAGCGTGCGGAACCGGACGCGGGTGTCCACGCAGTCGACCATCGGCTCGCCATCGGGGCGGTACAGGCACAGGCCGGTGTGGAAGACCATCGTCCTGCCGGAGGCGGTGCGAAGCTGCGCGACCGCGCGCTCGTGGGTGCCGGGCTTGCCGATCACGCCGACGCCGTCGAGCGTCGCGGTCTGGTCCGAGCCGATGACCAGCGCATCGGGACGGCGCGCGGCCACCGCACGGGCCTTCTCGAGCGACAGCCGGCGCGCGACGGCCTCCGGGGCCTCGCCCGGCCCATGGGCTTCGTCGACGCCGGGCGCCATGACCTCGAAGGGCAGGCGCAGCCGCTGCAGCAGTTCGCGGCGGTAGGCGGAGGTGGACGCGAGGATCAGCGGCGGGTGCGACATCGGCGGCAGGCGGTGAGGCGGCAGGCGGTGAGGCGGCAGGCGGTGAGGCGGTACGCCGACGTGGCGTCAAGGCCTTGCGCAGAGCCCGTCCCCCGCGGGCGGCGGCGCGGCCCGATCGGCGCGGCACGCAGTCTGTGCCGACGCGGGGCGTGTGCGGTGCCGCGTATCATACGACGCTCCCTTCGCCGAGCCTCCGCTCTTCCGCCCCTGCGCATGCCCGTTCCGCCGATCGACACCCACGAGTTCACCCGGCGCGGGGACGTCGCCGAAGGCCGCGTGCCGGTCGCCGGATGCGACCGGCTCGTCTCGCTGCTCGCGTCCGACGAGGGGGGGCTCGACTGGCGCCTGTCCGGCCGCAGCGAGATGGGGACCGACGGCAGCCGCCGTGCATTCCTGCGCCTGGACCTCTCGGGCGCGCTGGTCGCCCGCTGCGTCCGCTGCCTGGAACCGGTCGGGATCGCGCTCGCGGTCGAGCGCGACTACAGGCTGGTCGCCACCGAGGCGCAGGCGGAAGCGGAAGACGCCGACGAGGACGAGGTGGACCTGCTGGTCGCGTCGCGCCGCTTCGACCTGGGCGGGCTGATCGAGGACGAGGCCATCATGGCGCTGCCGCCCGCACCGCGTCACGACGACTGCCGGGCGCCCGCCGTCGCGGACGCACCCGTCGAGGGGATCGCCGCGACCCCGGCCGAGTCGGCACCGGAGCGGCGCAATCCGTTCGCCGCGCTCGCCGCGCTGCGCGCACCGGAGGCGGCTCGGGAGTCGGGCGGCGAGGGGGCGGCGACCGGGGAGGCGGGCCCCGACCCCTCCGAGGCCCCCGGCACCGGCGGGATCGGTCGCCGCCCGCGGCGCTGACGCGCGCGGCCTGGCGGGCAGGCGACGCGTCGCCGCGCGGGCAGGGCGGCGGGGCCCGTCCCGCCAGGTCCTGCGAGGCTGTAGTGGCAATCCCGCGCAAGGCTCTGATATGATTGCAGATTGACCTTTTCGGAAGGGGCTCTGACATGGCCGTCCAGCAGAACAAGAAATCTCCGTCGAAGCGCGGGATGCACCGCGCGCACGACTTCCTCTCCGCTCCGGCCACCGCCGTCGAGCCGCAGACCGGTGAAGTGCACCTGCGCCACCACATCAGCCCGAACGGGTTCTACCGCGGCCGCAAGGTCGTGAAGACCAAGGCCGACGAGTAACAGCCGCCGCGGGCCTTGCCGCCCGCGGTGCCAGCCGGAGACGTTCGCCGCCGGCCCCATCTCCGGGGGCGCGTGGCCCCGGCCGGACCCGCGCGCCGGACGGCCCGTCACGCCGATGACCGTCCGGATCGCGATCGACTGCATGGGAGGCGACCACGGCCTGCCCGTGACCGTCCCGGCCGCGCTGGCCTTCCTCGAGCACGAGCCCGACGCCGAGGTGATCCTCGTCGGTCGCGAGCCCGAGGTGCTCGAGCGGCTGAGGCAACTCGGCCGCGCGCCGGGTCCCCGCCTCTCGGTCCGGCATGCGTCCGAGGTCGTCGAGATGGACGACCCGGTCTCGCAGGCGCTGCGCCGGAAGCGGGACTCGTCGATGCGCATCGCGATCGAACTCGTCCGCGACGGCCAGGCCGACGCCGCGGTCAGTGCCGGCAACACCGGCGCGCTGATGGCGATCTCGCGCTTCGTGCTCAACATGGTCGAGGGCATCGAGCGCCCGGCGATCGCCGCGCCGATGCCGACCCAGTCGGGCGGCCAGACGATGATGCTGGATCTCGGCGCCAACGTCGACTGCGGTCCCGAGCACCTGCTGCAGTTCGCGGTGATGGGCTCGGCGCTGGCGACCGCGCTCGGCGGCGTCGAGCGGCCCAAGGTGGGCCTGCTCAACGTCGGCGAGGAGGTCATCAAGGGCAACGAGGTGGTGAAGCAGGCCGCCGATCTGCTGCGTGCGAGCGGCCTCAACTTCCACGGCAACGTGGAGGGGGACGACATCTACCGCGGCACGGTCGACGTGATCGTCTGCGACGGCTTCGTCGGCAACATCGCGCTGAAGACCTCGGAGGGACTCGCCCAGATGCTCGCCGGCTTCATCCGCGAGGAGTTCACCCGCGGTCCGCTCGCCAAGGCGATGGCACTCGTCGCCTATCCGGTCCTCACGCGCTTCAAGCGCCGGGTCGACCACCGCCGCTACAACGGCGCCAGCCTCGTCGGCCTGCGCGGCATCGTGATCAAGAGCCACGGCTCGTCCGATGCCTACGGTTTCGAGCAGGCGCTGCGGCGCGGGTATGATGCGGCCCGCAACGGACTGCTGCGCCGGATCACCGACGCGATCCCCAAGGTCCACCAGCCCCAATGACGACCTCCCCGCGCGTGTATTCCCGGATCGCAGGCACCGGCGCCGCGCTGCCAGAACGCTGCGTGGACAATGCGACGCTGGCCGCCGAACTCGGTGCCCGAGGCATCGAGACCTCCGACGACTGGATCGTCGCGCGCACCGGCATCCGCCAGCGCCACATCGCGACGCCGGAGGAGACCAGCTCGGTGCTCGGCGCACGCGCCGCGCGCGGCGCGCTGCAGGCGGCGGGCCTGAAGCCCGCCGAGGTCGACCTGGTCATCGTCGCCACCTCCACGCCCGACTACGTGTTCCCCAGCACGGCCTGCCTCGTCCAGCGCGAGCTGGGCATCGTCGGCGGCGCCGCCTTCGACGTCCAGGCGGTCTGCTCGGGCTTCGTGTACGGGATGAGCATCGCCGATGCGATGATCCGGGCGGGCAGCGCCCGCCACGCGCTGGTGATCGGCGCCGAGACCTTCTCCCGGATCCTCGACTGGAACGACCGCGGCACCTGCGTGCTGTTCGGCGACGGCGCCGGCGCGGTCGTGCTGTCGGCTGCCGATGCGCCCGGCATCCTCGCGACGAAGCTGCACGCCGACGGCCGCCACGAGTCGATACTGCGCACCGCCGGCAACGTCGCCCACGGCTCGATCACCGGCCATCCCTTCCTCACGATGGACGGGCAGGCCGTCTTCAAGCTGGCGGTCTCGGTGCTCGACGAGGTCGCGCGGGAGACGGTCGCCGCGGCCGGGATGACGGTCTCCGACATCGACTGGCTGATCCCGCACCAGGCCAACGTCCGCATCCTGCAGGCCACCGGGCGCAAGCTCGGGCTGCCTGCCGAGCGCGTGATCGTGACGGTCGATCGGCATGCGAACACCTCGGCCGCGTCGGTGCCGCTCGCGCTAGACGTCGCGGTCCGCGACGGCCGCGTGAAGCCCGGGCAGCACGTGATGCTGCAGGGCGTCGGCGGCGGCTTCACCTGGGGCGCGGTGCTGCTGCGCGTCTGACCGAACACTTCCTCCCGAACCCATGAAACTCGCGTTCGTCTTCCCGGGGCAGGGCTCGCAGGCCGTCGGCATGCTCGACTCTCTGGCCAACCGTCCGGAGGTCGCGTCGCTGATCGCGGAGGCCGACGCGGCACTCGGCGAGTCGCTGTCGGGCCTGATCCATTCGGGTCCGGCAGAGGCGCTCGCGCTCACCGTGAACACGCAGCCCGCGATGCTGCTCGCCGGACTGGCGTGCTACCGCGCCTGGATCGCCGCGGGCGGCCCGGACGCGGCGGCGGTCGCCGGCCACAGTCTCGGCGAATACACGGCGCTGACCGCCGCGGGCGCCTTCGAGCCCGGCGCCGCGCTGCGCCTGGTCAGGTTGCGCGCGAAGGCGATGCAGGAGGCCGTGCCGGTGGGCAGCGGCGGCATGGCCGCGATCCTCGGCCTCGACGATGACCAGGTCCGCGCGGCCTGCCGACAGGCGACCGAGTCCTTCGCCGGCCAGTCGCCTGCGGTCGCGGGCGTGGCCGATGTCGTCGAGCCGGCGAACTTCAACGCGCCCGCGCAGGTCGTGATCGCCGGCAGCAAGCCCGCGGTCGAGCGCGCCTGCGAGGCCGCGAAGGCGCTCGGAGCCAAGCGCGCGATGCCGCTGCCGGTGTCGGCGCCGTTCCACTCGTCGCTGCTGAGGCCGGCCGGCGAGCGGCTCTCGGCCGCGCTTCGCGAGACGGTGCCCGCCGCGCCGCGGATCCCGCTGGTGAACAACGTCGACGTCGCCGTGGCCACCGATCCGGCGGCGATCGTCGATGCGCTGGTCCGCCAGTCGTATTCGCCGGTCCGCTGGGTCGAGGTCGTGAAGGCGCTCGAGTCCATGGGCGTCGACCGCATCGTCGAGTTCGGGCCCGGCAAGGTGCTCGCCGGCCTCGTCAAGCGCATCGCCCCGGGCGTCGCGGTGTCGGCCGTGACCGACGCGACGAGCCTCGAAGCCGCTTTGAAGGAGATCGCATGACCGACACCGCCGCTCCGCTGTCCGGCCGCGTCGCGCTGGTGACCGGTGCCTCGCGCGGCATCGGCCGCGCGATCGCGCTGGAGCTGGGTCGCCTCGGCGCGACCGTGATCGGCACCTCGACCACCGAGGGGGGCGCGCAGGGCACGACCGATGCGTTCGCCGCCGCCGGCGTGGCCGGACGCGGCGCGGTGCTCGACGTCGGCGACGCGGCCTCCGCCGACGCGCTGATCGAGTCGATCGGCAAGGCCGACGGACCGGTCACGATCCTGGTGAACAATGCAGGCATCACCCGCGACAACCTCGCGATGCGGATGAAGGACGACGAGTGGGCGTCGGTGATCGACACCAACCTGTCGGCCGTGTTCCGCCTGTCGCGTGCGGTGATGCGCCCGATGATGAAGGCCCGCTGGGGCCGGATCGTCAACGTGACCTCGGTCGTCGGTTCGTCCGGCAACCCGGGCCAGGCGAACTACGCGGCCGCCAAGGCCGGCGTGGCGGGCATGACCCGCGCGCTCGCCCGCGAGCTCGGCTCGCGCGGCATCACCGTGAACTGCGTCGCGCCGGGGTTCATCGACACCGACATGACGCGCGCGCTGGACGCGTCGCAGACCGCGACGCTGCTGCAGCAGATCCCGCTCGGCCGGCTCGGCGATCCCGCCGACATCGCCGCCGCAGTGGGGTTCCTGTGCACGCCCGCGGCCGGCTACGTCACCGGCAGCACGCTGCACGTCAACGGCGGGATGTACATGGCCTGAGGCCGCCGCAGGGCTTAATCCCCCGGGGCCGGGTGCCACCGGGGCCGTGGGCGCGGGGTGCTAGAATCTCGCGCCGGTTTCAAGCCGGGATGCGGCCGTCGCCGCCCCGAGCGCATGAGGAAAGGACAACAGAGATGAGCGACATCGAAGCACGCGTCAAGAAAATCGTCGCCGAGCAGCTGGGCGTGAACGAGGCCGAGATCAAGACCGAGTCGTCGTTCGTCGACGATCTCGGCGCCGACTCGCTCGACACCGTCGAGCTGGTGATGGCGCTCGAGGACGAGTTCGAGACCGAGATCCCGGACGAGGAAGCCGAGAAGATCACGACCGTCCAGCAGGCGATCGACTACGTCAAGGCCCATCCCAAGGCCTGACGGTCCTTCGCACGACACCCGCGGGAGCGCACGCCGAATGAGCCGACGCAGAGTGGTCGTCACCGGTCTCGGGCTGATCAGTCCGGTCGGCAACGACGTCGCCACCGGCTGGTCCAACCTGGTCGCAGGCCGGGGCGGTATCGGTCCGATCACCAAGTTCGACGCGTCCGCCTTCACCTGCCGCATCGCGGGCGAGGTGAAGGGCTTCGACGTGTCGGCGTGGATGCCGGCCAAGGAGGCGCGTCACTTCGACACCTTCATCCACTACGGGATCGCCGCCTCCGCGCAGGCCGTCCGGGACGCTGGCATCACGGCGGACAACGTGGATCCGGAGCGTGTCGGCGTGATCGTGGGTTCCGGCATCGGCGGCTTGCCGATGATCGAGGAGAACCACACCGAGTACACGAGCCGCGGCCCCCGCCGCATCTCGCCGTTCTTCGTGCCGGGCTCGATCGTCAACATGGTCTCGGGGCAGGTGTCGATCATGCACGGCTTCCAGGGGCCGAACTACGCGGTGGTGTCGGCCTGCACGACCGGCCTGCATTCCATCGGCGACGCCGGCCGCCTGATCGAATACGGCGACGCCGACGTGATGGTCTGCGGCGGTGCCGAATCCACGGTGTCCCCGCTGGGCGTCGGCGGCTTCTGCGCCGCCCGTGCGATGTCCACGCGCAACGACGATCCGGCGACCGCCAGCCGTCCCTGGGACAAGGACCGCGATGGCTTCGTGCTGGGCGAGGGGGCCGGCGTGCTGGTGCTCGAGGAGTACGAGCACGCGAGGCGCCGCGGTGCGCGGATCTACGGCGAGCTCGCCGGTTACGGCATGAGCGCCGACGCGCATCACATCACCGCCCCGGACCGCGACGGTCCCAAGCGCGGTATGCTCGCCGCGCTGCGCAATGCCGGCCTGGCGCCGGATGCGATCCAGTACGTGAACGCGCACGGGACCTCCACGCCGCTGGGCGACAGGAACGAGACCGAGGCGATCAAGCTCGCATTCGGCGACCACGCGAAGCGGCTCGTGGTCAACTCGACGAAGTCGATGACCGGCCACCTGCTGGGCGCCGCCGGCGGGGTCGAGGCGGTCTTCACCGTGCTGGCCGTCCACCACCAGATCTCGCCGCCGACGATCAACATCTTCGAGCAGGATCCGGAGTGCGATCTCGACTACTGCGCCAACGCCGCGCGCGAGATGCGCATCGACGCCGCAGTCTCGAACTCGTTCGGGTTCGGCGGCACCAACGGCACGCTGGTCGTCAAGCGTCTGGCCTGACCGGGACGCCGCGATGGGCGTCGCCTTCGAACTCGAGGTGACGCGCTCCCGTGGCGCGGACCGGTTCGATGCACTCGCCTGGTTCGTGGCGGCAGCATCGCTGTCGCTGTGCGCGACGTCCCTCGCAGCCGGACCGGTGTTCGTGGCCGACGGCGAACCCGGGCTGCGGGCGGCGCTCGCGATCGTCGCGGCGCTGTCCGCAGTCGTATCGATCGGTCTCGGACTCGGCTGCCTGCTGGGACGGCGGGCCGCTTCTGCCCGTCCACCTGCCAGGCTGTCCGTCTCCGACGACGGCGCCCTCGCGCTGCAGGACCACCGTGGACCCGCCCGGCCGATGGCCCTGCGCGCGTCCTGTGCGTTGCCGGGCTTGACACTGCTGGTCGTGGCACCATATCCGGGCCAGTGGGGAACACCCCGCCGCGGTCGTCCCGTCGCGCTGCGGATCGGCCGGGACGCGGTGCCCGCCGACGGCTGGCGCCGGCTGCACGTGTGGCTGCGCTGGATCGAACGGGGCCCGCCGGGCCCGTGATCGGACAGAAGATGAAACGACTCCTCTCCCTATGCCTGCTGGCGCTCGGTGTCGCCGGTGCCTCGCTCCTGCCCGTCGCTGCGACCGCCCAGCAGGCGGCGGTCGAGCGCGGGCTGCCCGACTTCGCGGACCTGGTCGAACGCACCGGCCCGGCGGTGGTGAACATCCGCACCACCGAGCGGGCACGCGCCAACGCGCAGCCGCCGAGCGGTGGCGGCGGTGCGCCGCAGATGCCGGAGGGCATCGACGAGAACGATCCGTTCTACGAGTTCTTCCGCCGCTTCTTCCCGCCGCGCCAGCAGCCCGGACCGAACGGCCCGCGCGGTCGCGGCGGCGATGGCAGCGAGGTCCCGCGCGGCGTGGGCTCGGGCTTCATCATCTCGCCCGACGGCTACGTGCTGACGAACCACCACGTGGTCGAGGGCGCGGACGAGATCTACGTGACGCTGACCGACAAGCGCGAGCTCAAGGGCAAGCTGATCGGATCGGATCGTCGCACCGACGTCGCGCTGGTGAAGATCGAGGGTTCGAGCCTGCCGGCGATGCGGATCGGCGATCCGCAGCGGCTGCGGGTCGGCGAGTGGGTCGTGGCGATCGGTTCGCCCTTCGGCCTCGAGAACACCGTGACCGCGGGCATCGTCTCTGCCAAGGGCCGTGACACCGGCGACTACCTGCCGTTCATCCAGACCGACGTCGCGGTGAACCCGGGCAATTCGGGCGGCCCGCTGCTCAACATGCGCGGCGAGGTGGTCGGCATCAACTCCCAGATCTACAGTCGCACTGGCGGGTTCATGGGCATCTCGTTCGCGATCCCGATCGACGAGGCGATGCGCGTGGCCGAGCAGATCCGCGGCACCGGCCGGGTCACCCGGGGCCGTATCGGCGTGGGCATCGCCGAGGTGACCAAGGATGTCGCCGAGCCGCTCGGGCTGCCGCGTGCCGCCGGCGCGCTGGTGCGCAACGTCGAGGCCGGCGGACCTGCGGAGAAGGGCGGGCTCGAGGTCGGCGACATCATCCTGAAGTTCGACGGCAAGGACATCCAGCGCTCGACCGACCTGCCGCGCCTCGTGGGCAACACCAAGCCCGGTTCGAAGGTGCCGGTGACGGTCTGGCGCAAGGGCCAGCAGCGCGAGTTGTCGGTGGTGGTGGCCGAGATGCAGCCCGAGCAGACGGCGCGCGCGGGCGGCAGCAATGGCCGGCCCCAGCAGACGCCCGGCGGCGGCGCGCAGCAGAGCAACCTGCTCGGGCTGGTGGTGGCCGACATCCCCGAGGATCGCCGCAACGCGCTGCGGATCAAGGGCGGTGTGCTGGTCGAATCGGTCGAGGGCGCCGCGGCGCGCGCGGGGTTGCGGCCGGGCGACGTGATCCTGTCGCTGAACAATCAGGATGTGACCGCTGCGAAGGCGTTCAACGACGCGGTCGCGAAGCTCGACCGCACGAAGACGCACATCCTTCTGGTCCGGCGCGGCGAGAGCGCGCAGTTCGTGCCGATCCGGCCGACCGGCCAGGGCGGCCAGGGCGGCCAGTAGCGCGGCGTTTCGCGGTCGATCGGCGCGCGGTCCTCGCGCCCGGACCGCGCCGCTGCCCGCCGTCCGCCGCGGACCGGTCCACCCGCCCGGATCCGCGGCCCCCGGGCGGCTGCGGGCCCCAGGGGATCGACGGCCCCGAGCGGCCGATCGGCTAGAATGGCAGGCTGTTCCGGCAGGAAGTGGGCCCAGCCCCGCCTGCGCCGTGCCCCGGCCCGGTTCGAGCCCATCCGGCTCCGGCGATCTCAACGGCGAACCAAGCGCCGCTCCTCCCACCGTGCAGAACATCCGCAACTTCTCGATCATCGCCCACATCGACCATGGCAAGTCGACGCTCGCGGACCGTCTGATCCAGCGCTGCGGCGGACTGTCCGACCGTGAGATGGAGGCGCAGGTCCTCGACTCGATGGACCTGGAGAAGGAGCGGGGCATCACGATCAAGGCGCAGACCGCGGCGTTGCAGTACACGGCGAAGGACGGGCAGGTCTACAACCTCAACCTGATCGACACGCCCGGCCACGTCGACTTCTCCTATGAGGTCAGCCGCTCGCTGTCGGCCTGCGAGGGCGCATTGCTGGTGGTCGACGCGTCGCAGGGCGTCGAGGCCCAGACGGTCGCGAACTGCTATACCGCGATCGAGCTGGGTGTCGAGGTCGTGCCGGTCCTGAACAAGATGGACCTGCCGCAGGCGGACCCCGAGCAGGCCAAGGTCGAGATCGAGGACGTGATCGGGATCGACGCGACCGACGCGATCCCGGCGAGCGCGAAGACCGGGATGGGGATCGACGACATCCTCGAGGCGATCGTCGCCCGGATCCCGGCGCCCAGGGGCGACCCCGAGGCGCCGTTGCAGGCGCTCGTCATCGACTCCTGGTTCGACAACTACGTCGGCGTCGTGATGCTGGTGCGGGTCGTCAACGGCACGCTGCGACCGAAGGACAAGTTCCGGATGATGGCGACCGGCGTCTCGGTGCTGTGCGAGCAGGTGGGCGTGTTCACGCCCAAGTCCACGCAGCGCGAGTCCCTGTCGGCCGGACAGGTGGGATTCGTCATCTCGGGGCTCAAGGAGCTGAAGGCCGCGAAGGTCGGCGACACGATCACGCTCGAGCGCACGCCCGCGGCCGCACCGCTGCCCGGGTTCAAGGAGGTCAAGCCTTCGGTGTTCGCCGGCCTCTATCCGGTCGAGGCGAACCAGTACGAGGCACTGCGCGACGCGCTCGACAAGCTGCAGCTGAACGACGCGGCGCTCCAGTTCGAGCCCGAGGTCTCTCAGGCCCTGGGCTTCGGTTTCCGCTGCGGCTTCCTCGGGCTGCTGCACATGGACATCGTCCAGGAGCGGCTCGAGCGCGAGTTCGACATGGACCTGATCACGACGGCCCCGACCGTCGTCTACGAGGTCCTGCTGCGTGACGGGACCGTCGAGCGCGTCGAGAACCCGGCGAAACTGCCGTCGCCCGACAAGTGCGAGGAGATCCGCGAGCCGATCGTGACGGTGACGGTCTTCGTGCCGCAGGAATACGTGGGCTCGGTGATCACGCTGTGTACCGGCAAGCGCGGCATGCAGACCAACCTCGCCTACCACGGCAAGCAGGTCCACCTGACCTACGAACTGCCGATGAACGAGATCGTGCTCGACTTCTTCGACAAGCTGAAGTCGGTGTCGCGCGGCTACGCGTCGATGGACTACGAGTTCAAGGAGTACCGCGCGGCCGACGTCGTCAAGCTCGACCTGCTGGTCAACGGCGACAAGGTCGACGCGCTGTCCCTGATCGTGCACCGATCGAACGCGCCTTACCGTGGCCGCGAGATCGCCGCGAAGATGCGCGAGC
The DNA here is from genome assembly GCA_046046245.1 of Pseudomonadota bacterium. Classification (GTDB taxonomy): domain Bacteria; phylum Pseudomonadota; class Gammaproteobacteria; order Burkholderiales; family Burkholderiaceae_E; genus UBA4615. The sequence continues at coordinate 17,544 of JBJOKE010000011.1, forward strand.
TGATCCCGCGGCAGATGTACGACGTCGCGATCCAGGCGGCGATCGGCGGCAACATCATCGCCCGCGAGAACGTGAAGGCCCTGCGCAAGAACGTGCTCGCGAAGTGCTACGGCGGCGACATCACCCGCAAGAAGAAGCTGCTCGAGAAGCAGAAGGCCGGCAAGAAGCGGATGAAGCAGGTGGGCACGGTCGAGATCCCGCAGGAGGCCTTCCTGGCGGTGCTGCAGGTCGAGGACCGGTGATCGGCAGGCGCCCCGTGCGGGGGCCGATGCAAACAGAGAAGAACGACCGATGAACTTCGCGCTGGTGCTGTTCCTGCTGCTGGTGGTGACCGGCATCGCCTGGGTCCTCGACAAGGCCTGGTTCGCGCCGGCCCGGCGGCGGCGCGGCATCGACCGCCAGCCGATCTGGCTCGAATACACCGCGGGCCTGTTCCCGGTCATCGCGGTCGTCTTCCTGCTGCGCTCCTTCGTCGTCGAGCCCTTCAAGATCCCGTCGGGCTCGATGATCCCGACGCTCCTGGTGGGCGACCTGATCCTGGTGAACAAGTTCTCCTACGGCGTGCGGCTGCCGGTGGTGCATACGAAGATGATGGACGTGGGGCTGCCCGAGCGCGGCGACGTGATGGTGTTCCGCTTCCCCAAGGACACCTCGGTCGACTACATCAAGCGCGTCGTGGGCGTGCCGGGCGACACCCTGGCCTACGAGGACAACCGGCTGACGATCAACGGGCAGCCCGTGCCGCTGGAGCCGGCAGGGGAGTTCTACGATTCGGAGCGCCTGGTCTACTACAAGCAGTATTCAGAAAAACTCGGAGCAACCGAGCATAAGCTGTTGACAGAATTGGAGAAACCGTCTTTCATCTCGGGGGTCGACGCGTTCCCGTTCAGGGATCAGTGCACGTACGGCCGAACCGGCCTGACCTGCAAGGTGCCGGCGGGACACTACTTCGTGATGGGCGACAACCGAGAGAACAGCCTCGACAGCCGCTACTGGGGCTTCGTTCCGGAGCAGAACATCGTGGGCAAGGCGTTCTTCATCTGGATGAACTTCGGCGACCTCGGCCGGATCGGACGGTTCCGCTGATGAGCCGATCCGTCCGCCCGACGTGCGCCGCCCGGCAGCGGGGCCTTTCGCTGGTCTCCCTGATCGTGCTCGGCATGATCCTCGTGTTCGGCGCCCTGCTCGCCATGAACGTGTTCCCCACGGTCACCGAATACCTCGCGATCAAGCGGGCGGTCGTGAAGGCGCGCAACGACGGCGGCGACCCGACGTCGATCCGCGCGTCGTTCGAGCGCACTGCCGCGGTCGACGACATCACTTCGATCACCTCGAAGGACTTGCAGATCGTCCGGCGTCCGAGCGGGGAGTACGTGGTGTCCTTCGCCTACGAGAAGCGGATCCCGCTGGTGGGCCCCGCGTGGCTGCTGCTCGACTACCGGGGCGACGCGCAGCCGCCGGGCGGGCCGGCGGCGCGATGAGCGGAGGCCGCTGTTGACGCAGGCCCTGCAGGCGCTGCAGGAGCGCCTCGGCTACCGATTCGGGTCCGCGGCCCTGCTGCGGCAGGCGCTGACCCACCGCAGCCACGGCGCGACCCACAACGAGCGCCTCGAGTTCCTCGGTGACAGCGTGCTCAACTGCGCGGTCGCGTCGCTGCTCTACCAGACCTTCGGCAAGCTCGACGAAGGCGATCTCTCGCGCGTGCGGGCCAACCTCGTCAAGCAGCAGGCGCTGTTCGAGATCGCGCAGCGGCTCGAACTGTCGGGCTGCCTGCTGCTGGGCGAGGGCGAACAGAAGAGCGGAGGGTTCCGGCGGCCGTCGATCCTCGCGGACACGCTGGAGGCGGTCTTCGGCGCGATCTTCCTCGACGGCGGCTTCGACGCCGCGCAGCTGGCGATCCACCGGCTCTACGAGCCCGTCCTGAGGAACGTCGATCCCAACACCCTCGGCAAGGACGCGAAGACGCTGCTGCAGGAGTGGCTGCAGAGCCGCAAGATCCCGCTGCCGGTCTACGCCGTCGTGGCGACCCACGGCGCCGCGCACAACCAGCTGTTCGAGGTCGAGTGCGCGGTCCCGAAGCTGTCGATCCAGGTGCTGGGCAGTGGCGGCAGCCGCCGCGCGGCCGAGCAGGCGGCCGCCAAGCTGGCCCTCGAGCAGGCCCAGGCGATCATGCCGGCGACCGTCCGCAAGCCCCGGCGCAGCGCCCGCGGCGCGGCGCAGGCCGCCGACGCGGCCGTCGTGCCGATCGTCGCGTCGGCGGAGCCTGCATTGCCCGCGCCGGCGATGGCCGCCGAGGCCGCCGTGTCCGCCGACGCGGCCGTGCCCGTGCCCGTGCCGGCCACCGAGCCGCCGCGTCGCCGCGCGCACGCAGCCTGACGCGATGACCGATGTTCCCGGGGCGGCGGTCCCGCACCGCTGCGGCCACGTCGCCATCGTCGGCCGACCGAACGTCGGCAAGTCGACGCTCGTGAACCGGCTGGTCGGCGCCAAGCTCAGCATCACCTCGGCGAAGGCGCAGACCACGCGTCACCGGATCGTCGGCGTGGTCACGCGACCCGACGCGCAGTTCCTGCTGCTCGACACGCCGGGTTACCAGACGCGCAACCGCGGCGCGCTGAATCGGGTGCTGAACCGCACGGCCGCGCAGGCCGCGTTCGATGCCGATGTCGTGGTGCTCGTCGCGGACGCGCACGGCTGGACCCCGGCCGACGACCAGGCGCTCGCGCTGGTACCGGCCGGCAAGCCGATCGTCGTCGCCTTGAACAAGATCGACGCCGTCGCCGACAAGGCGAGGCTGATGCCGCTCGCGCAGCGCCTGATGGCGAGGCCCGGAGTGGCCGCGATCGTGCCGATCAGCGCCCGCAACGGCCGCCAGGTCGACGCGCTGCTCGACGAGTGCGCGAAGCACCTGCCCGAGGGCGAGGCTCAGTTCGACGAGGACGCGTTCACCGACCGCAGCGAGCGTTTCCTCGCGGCCGAGGCGGTCCGCGAGAAGATGTTCCGGCTGCTCGGCGACGAGCTGCCCTACCAGAGCACCGTCGTCATCGAGAAGTACGAGGAGCTGCCCGGCCTGCGCCGGATCTTCGCGGCGATCGTCGTCGAGCGCGACGCGCAGAAGCCGATCGTGCTGGGCCAGGGCGGCGAACGGATCAAGCGGATCGCGAGCGAGGCGCGGCAGGATCTCGAGCGCCTGCTCGACTGCAAGGTCTACCTCGAGGTCTGGGTGAAGGTGAAGGGCGGCTGGGCGGACGACGAGAACCGCCTGCGCACCTATGGCTACGAGTGATCCCGAAGCGGTTCCGGGTCGGCCCGCGGACGGCCCGCCGATCGGCATGCGCCGCGGCGGCCTGCGTCCGTCCCGGCCGGTCGGTCGCGCGGCCGAGCGTGTGCAGGACGAGCCCGCGTTCGTGCTGCACACGATCCCCTGGCGCGAGACCAGCCTCGTCGTCGAGCTGCTGACCCGCGACCACGGACGGGTCGGCTGCATCGCCAAGGGCGCCAAGCGCACCGGATCGAAGCTGCGTGGCGTGCTGCTCGCGTTCCAGCCGCTGCACGCGAGCTTCACCGGCCGCCACGAGCTGCGGACGCTGACCTCGGCCGAATGGCTCGGCGGCCTGGCGTCGCCGCAGGGCGACGGGCTGCTGTGCGCCTTCTACCTGAACGAGCTGGTCGTGCGTCTGCTGCCGCGCGACGACCCGCATCCGGCGCTGTTCGACGGCTACGCGCAGGCGCTGGTGGCGCTCGGGCTGGGCGGGGCGATCGAGGCGACGCTGCGGCGCTTCGAATGGCTGCTGCTGCGCGAGATCGGCTATGCGCTCGACCTCTCGACCGACGCCGAGGACCGTCCGATCGATCCGCAGCGCCGCTACGCGCTGCTCCCGGGCCGCGGCTTCATCGCGGCCGACGCGGCCGAGGAGGGCGGCTACTCGGGCCGTACGCTGCGCGACATCGACGACGAGCGCTACGATTCCGCGACGACGCTCGCCGAGGCCAAGCGACTGACCCGCTCGCTGCTCGCGCGTCACCTCGACGGGCAGGTGCTCAAGACCCGCCAGATCCTGCTCGACCTGCACAAGCTCTGACCCTCCGACCATGATCGAACTCGGCGTCAACATCGACCACGTCGCCACCGTCCGCCAGGCGCGTCGCACCTACGAGCCCGACCCCGTCTGGGCCGCGGTCGAGGCCCACCTCGGCGGTGCCGACGGCATCACCGTCCACCTGCGCGAGGACCGGCGGCACATCCAGGACGACGACGTCCGCCGGCTGCGCGAGCTCACCCACGTGAAGCTGAACCTGGAGATGGCCGCCACCGACGAGATGGTCGGCATCGCCTGCGCGCTGCGGCCCGAGATGGCGATGCTGGTCCCCGAGGGGCGCCACGAGATCACGACCGAGGGCGGTCTGGACGTGGCCGGCCAGCGGGCGCGGCTGCGCGAGGTGGTCGCGCGACTCGCCGACGCGGGCATCGTCGTCAGCGTGTTCATCGACGCCGAGCTCCCGCAGGTCGAGGCGGCCGCGGCGATCGGCGCCAAGGTCTGCGAGATCCACACCGGTCCGTACGCGCACGCGTTCTTCGCGAAGGGGCGCGACGCCGAGAGCGCGGCGGTGGTCGCCGAGCTCGAGCGGATCGCGCGCGCGGGAGACGCGATCCGCGCGGCCGGGATGCGCTTCAACGCAGGGCACGCGCTCAACTACGTGAACGTGCTGCCGGTGGCCGCGCTGCCCGGTATCCGCGAGCTGCACATCGGCCATGCGATCGTCTCGCGCGCGATGTTCGTCGGCATGCGCGAGGCGGTCCGCGAGATGAAGCGGCTGATCCGCGAGGGCGCCGCGCAACGCGGCTGACGCGACGGAGACGGGGCGTGATCCACGGGATCGGCACCGACATCGTCCTGATCGCGCGTATCCGCGCGCGGGTCGAGCGCTGGGGCGACCGGTTGCCGCGGCGGGTGCTCGGTCCGGACGAGCTCAGCGAGTACCGTCGCCGGCACGACCGCGGTACGGCCGGACCCGAAAGCGCGGTGCGTTACCTGGCGAAGCGCTTCGCGGCCAAGGAGGCGTTCTCGAAGGCGATCGGTCTCGGGCTGCGCGCGCCGATGACGCTGCTGTCGCTGCAGGTGCTGAACGACGCGCAGGGCAGGCCGGTGGCGGTGCCGGGCAAGGCGCTCGCGTCGTGGCTGCGGGCGCGTGACCTCGTCGCGCACGTGTCGCTCTCGGACGAGGTCGACAGTGCGCTCGCCTTCGTGGTGATCGAGCGCGTCGCGCCGCCGCAGTCCGCACCCGGGGCGTCGTCGTCGGGCTAGGCCGGGCGCCGGGTCCGCCGGTCGGGCGGGCTAGAATTTCCGTCGTGCACACCCCCGACACCGAATCCGCCGCACCTCCCGCCGACCGCCCGGGGTTCGACCTCAAGGCCTATCTCGGCGCGCTGCCGAACCGGCCCGGCGTCTACCGGATGATCGCCGAGGACGGCGTGCTGCTCTACGTCGGCAAGGCGCGCGACCTGAAGAAGCGCGTCTCCTCGTACTTCCAGAAGACCGGCCACAGCCCGCGGATCGCGCACATGGTCTCCCGGATCGTGCGGATCGAGACGACGGTCACCGCGTCCGAGGCCGAGGCGCTGCTGCTCGAGAACAACCTGATCAAGACGCAGGCGCCGCGCTACAACATCCTGTTCCGCGACGACAAGTCCTACCCCTACCTGAAGTTCAGCGCGCACCGCTTCCCGCGGATCGCCTACTACCGGGGAGGCACCGACCGGCGCAGCCAGTTCTTCGGACCGTTCCCGAGTGCGTGGGCGGTGAAGGAAAGCATCCAGGTGCTGCAGAAGGTCTTCCGGCTGCGTACCTGCGAGGACTCGGTGTTCTCCAACCGCTCCCGTCCCTGCCTGCAGCACCAGATCGGTCGCTGCAGCGCGCCCTGCGTCGACGCGGTCACGCCCGCGGCCTACAGGGACGACGTCGATGCCGCCGTCCGCTTCCTGCGCGGCGGCCAGCAGGAGGTGCTGCGCGACTTCGAGACCCGGATGCACGAGGCGGCGGCCGAGTTGCGCTTCGAGGATGCCGCGGTGCTGCGCAACCGGATGACCGCGCTGTCGCGGGTGCTGAGCCAGCAGTCGATGGAGACCGGCACCGACGTCGACGCCGACGTGATCGCCGTCGAGACCGGCGGCGGGCGCGTCTGCGTGAACCTCGCGATGGTCCGCGGCGGCCGTCACCTCGGTGACCGCGCGCACTTCCCGACCCGCGTCGACGCGCTCGACGAGCAGGTGCCGGGCGAGGTGCTCGAGGCGTTCCTGTCGCAGCACTACGCCGACGGCGAGGTGCCGCCCGTGATCGTCTGCGCGACCGAGCCGGCCTCGCCCGACGCGCTCGCGCTGCTGCAGGCGAGCGCCGGTCATCCGGTCACCCTTGTCCGGCAGCCGTCGGGGCCGCGCCGGCGCTGGCTCGAGCAGGCCACGCAGAACGCGCGGATCGCGCTCGCGCGGGTGCTGGCCGAGGAGGGCTCGCAGAAGAGCCGCACGCGGGCACTCGCCGACGTGCTGGCGCTGGACGACGCGGACCTGGACGCGCTGCGCATCGAGTGCTTCGACATCAGCCACACCATGGGCGAGGCCACCCAGGCCTCGTGCGTCGTCTACCGCCAGCACGCGATGCAGCGTGGCGACTACCGTCGGTTCAACATCGAGGGCGTGACCGGCGGTGACGACTATGCCGCGATGCGCCAGGTGCTCGCGCGACGCTACGGCCGGATCGCTGCGGCGCTGGCGGCCGATGGCGCGGCTGAGGGGAACGGCTCCGCGGGCGATCGCACGGCGCAGGGCGCGCACGCTGCCGCGAGCCCCGCGACTGTGGCCGTCGTGAACGCCGACGACGCCGACGCCGACGCGTCGGCGGCTGCCGCGGCCGAGTCCGGCGAGGTGTCCTCCGTCGAGTCCGGGCTGCCGCAGATCGTGCTGATCGACGGCGGCAAGGGGCAGGTCGAGGTCGCGCGCCAGGTGTTCGAGACGCTCGGCCTCGACCCGTCGATCCTGGTCGGCGTCGCGAAGGGCGAGGACCGCAAGGTCGGCCTCGAGACCCTGGTGTTCGCCGATGGCCGCGAGCCCCTGGTCCTCGGCCGCGACTCGCCGGCGCTGATGCTGATCGCGCAGATCCGCGACGAGGCCCACCGCTTCGCGATCACGGGGATGCGTGCCCGCCGCGCGAAGGCGCGCAACACCTCGCGGCTCGAGGAGATCGACGGCGTCGGGCCGCGCAAGCGCCAGCGGTTGCTGGCGAGGTTCGGAGGCATGCGTGGCATCATGGCGGCCAGCGTCGACGACCTGGCCTCGGTGGAGGGCATCTCGCGGGCGCTGGCCGAGGACATCTACAAGCGCCTGCACTGATGAGGTGGAACCTCCCGACCGCTCTGACCTGGCTGCGGATGCTCGCGATCCCGCTGCTGGTGGCGGTCTACCTGTTGCCGACCGACGCGTTGTCGCCGCACGCGCGCAACGTGGCGGGCACCAGCCTGTTCGTCGCGGCCGCGGTCACCGACTGGTTCGATGGGTGGCTCGCCCGCCGGCTCGGCCAGACCTCTGCGTTCGGCGCCTTCCTCGACCCGGTCGCCGACAAGCTGCTCGTCTGCGCGGCCCTCGTGCTCCTGCTGGACCTGAACCGGGTGGACGCGCTGGTGGCGGTGGTGATCATCGGCCGCGAGATCGCGATCTCCGCGCTGCGCGAGTGGATGGCCGGGATGGGGGCGCGCACCAGCGTCGCCGTGCACACGATCGGCAAGCTGAAGACCGTCGCACAGCTGGTCGCGATCCCGATGCTGCTCTACCACGAGCCGCTGTTCGGGGTGGTGCCGGTCCGCGAGATCGGCACCTGGCTCGTCTATGCCGCCGCAGTGCTCACGCTGTGGTCGATGTTCTACTATCTTCGGCAGGCGTGGCCGCACCTGCGCGACTCGACCTGAGGCCCGCCGCGCGAGGCGATCCGGTCTGCCGGCGCCGGCCGAGGGCTTTGACAATCCGCGAAAGCGTGCTATGATTCCGCTTCTGTCGACAACGGCAGCATGCGGGAATAGCTCAGTTGGTAGAGCGCAACCTTGCCAAGGTTGAGGTCGCGAGTTCGAGACTCGTTTCCCGCTCCAGATTCTCGGAAGGGAAGCTCGCATACGGCTTCCCTTTTCATTTCCGGGTTCCACCGGTCGAACGCAAGGCGCGCGCGACCGGCTGACGGCGCGATGGCAGAGTGGTCATGCAGCGGCCTGCAAAGCCGTGTACGTCGGTTCGATTCCGGCTCGCGCCTCCAAACACCCGCCTGAGCAGGGCCCGTCGCCCCCGCGGTCCCGGGATCGCAGGTGGGAGCGACGTCTTGAGCGCCTCGCCCGCGTGACCCCCTGGCGCTTCCGGTAGCCCGACGAAGTCCTGCTGTTCGACGACACCTGCCGGATGGCGTTGACGGTCGCGCTGTCGTTCGCGCGGCCCGCTGCGAGGTCGACCCTCCCGGTGATGCACGTCCCGTCGGTCGTGGCGCCCGTGCTGCCGGTGCCTCCGGCGCCTCCGGCGCCGCAGGTCTGCGTCGACCGCACCAGACGCGCCCGGCCGGTTCCGGCCTGCCGCACGTTGCCGCGGCCGTCGACGATCGGGCCGGCGCCCGGGTCTGTCGGTCGAACACCCGCGTGCGGGCCGCGACGCGCACCTCGCAGGAATCGTTGCCCGCATCCTTGATCACCGCCCCCCGTCGGCGTTGTCGTTCCACCGGACCCACGGCGAGTCCGCGGCCGGCGATCGGCGCGCCGTTCGGCGTACGCGGGGGCGTCGTCGCGGTACCCTTCGTCCCCGACTTCGAGGAGCCCTCATGATCCAAAGGACCCGTACCTCCATCGCATGCGTCGTGGTCGCCGCCGCCGCCGCCGGCTGCGCGTCGATGACCGAGGGGCAGCAGACCACCGCTGCAGGCGCCACGATGGGCGCGATCGGCGGCGCGGTGATCGGCAGCATGGTCCACGGCCCGCGCGGTGCTTGGACCGGCGCGGCGATCGGCGCGGCCGCGGGCGGCGGGGGCGGCTACCTCTGGTCGAAGAAGATGGAGGAGCAGAAGCGTGCGATGCAGCAGGCCACGCAGGGCACGGGTGTCGCGGTCACGCAGACCCCGGACAACCAGCTGAAGCTCGAGGTGCCCAGCGACGTGTCGTTCCGCGTCGGCCGCGCCGACATCGAGCCGAACTTCCGGCCGGTGCTCGACCGCTTCGCGCAGACCCTGATCGAGAACCCGCAGGCCGCGGTGCGTATCGTCGGCCACACCGACAGCACCGGCAGCGACGCCATCAACGATCCGCTGTCGGTCAACCGGGCCGCCAGCGTCCGCAACTACGTCGCCGACCGCGGCGTCGTGCCGCAGCGGATCGCGATCGACGGCCGCGGCTCGCGCGAGCCCGTGGCCGACAACGCGAGCGAGGCGGGCCGTGCGAGGAACCGGCGCGTCGAGATCTTCGTGGGCGAGCCCCAACAGGCGATGGCGCCGGCGCCCCGCTGATCGGGTCCGGGCCCTCGGGGCAGACGGGAACGCCGGCCCCTGCGACCTGTCGTGCGGGTGCGCCGACGGGCACCGATTCAAGGCAAGGCTTTCGTTGACGTCGCCCGGTCGCGCGGGAGACACTCCGCCGCCGGTCGCGCCTGCTCGCGGCCGACCCAAACAACGGAGGAGACATGCTCAGGAAAGGCGTCATCGCCGCGGCCGTCGCGTCGGTACTGTCGGTCGCCGCAGGCGGCGCGGCGGCTCAGGAGAAACTGGTCGTCTGGTTCACCAAGGGCTTCTATCCCGCCGAGGACAAGGCGCTCGACACGATGATCTACCGGTTCGAGCAGAAGACCGGAGTCAAGGTCGAGCTGTCGCTCTATCCGATCCAGGACGTCATCCCGAAGACCGTCGCGGCGCTCGACTCGAACAGCCCGCCTGACGTCGCCTTCGGCCACACCTTCGACTTCCAGGTCGCGGGCAAGTGGGCGAGCGAGGGCAAGCTGCAGGACCTGTCGGACGTGCTGACGCCGATGAAGGACAAGTTCCTCCCGAACACGCTCTCCACCGTGTTCCTGCAGGGCCCCGGCGGCAAGAAGGCGTACTACGCCGCGCCGATCTACCAGCAGACGATGCACATCAACTACTGGAACGACATGCTGGCCGAGGCCGGCTTCAAGCCCGAGGACATCCCGAAGGGCTGGAAGGAGTACTGGTCGTTCTGGTGCGACAAGGTCCAGCCCGCGCATCGCCAGAAGACCGGCAAGCGGACCTTCGCGATCGGCAACCCGATGGGCGTGAACGGTACCGACTCGTTCTTCTCGTTCCATCAGTTCATGCTGGCTCACAATGTCCAGGTCGTGGACGACAACGGCAAGGTCACGATCGGCGAGCCGAAGAACAAGCAGGGCCTGGTCAACGCGCTGAAGGACTACACCGACATCGCGACCAAGGGCTGCACCCCGGCATCCGCCATCAATTGGCAGGACCCGGACAACAACGTCAACTTCCACAACAAGACGACGGTGATGACCCACAACGCGACGATCTCGATCGCCGCGAAGTGGCTCGACGACTCGAACAACGCCACGCTCACGCCCGAGCAGCGCGCTCAGGCGAAGAAGAACTACGAGGAGAGCATCACCACCGCGCTGTGGCCGAACAAGCCTGACGGCAAGCCGATGAACTACCTCGCCGCGATCAAGGTGGCGGTGGCGTTCAAGGGCGCGAAGAACGAGAAGCGGGCCAAGGAGTTCGTCGCCTTCATGATGGAGGATGCGAACCTGATCCCCTACACCGAGGGCTCGCTCGGCCGCTGGTATCCGGTGACGAAGACCGGCGCCGACCGCGACTTCTGGACCGGCACGGACAAGCACCGGAAGATGGTCTCCGACCAGTTCCGCGCAGGCACCGGCACCTTCCCGTTCACCCGCAACTGGAAGTTCACGGTGCTGAACAACGAGAACGTCTGGGCAAAGGCCATGAGCCGGGTGGTCAACGAGAAGTGGACGCCCGAGAAGGCGACCGACGAGCTGGTCGCACGCGTCCAGCAGGTCGCTGGCAACTGACGCAGGAGCGGGCCGGGCGTGCAGCCCGGCCCGGCAATGCATGGCCGCCAACGCTCCGACCGTCGACGCCGTCTCTCCGCCGCAGGCGGCGGCAGCGGTGACCACTGCCCGCGACGCAGCGCCGTTCCGGCCTGCGTCGTGGAACCGCTTCGGTCTCGCGCTGATCGCGCCGTACGTGCTGCTCTTCCTGCTGTTCGTGCTCTATCCGGTCGGCTACGGCTTCTGGCTGGCCCGTGATCCGAACAGCTACGTCAAGCTCTGGAACGACCCGGTCTTCGACAACGCGGTCGTCAATTCCGCGCTCTTCCTGTTCGTCTTCGTCAACATCAAGCTGCTGCTGGCGCTGTTCCTGTCCGGCTTCTTCGTCCGCGAGCGCTGGTGGATCAAGGTCCTTGCGCTGCTGTTCATCCTGCCCTGGGCGGTGCCCTCGATCCCGACGATCCTGTCGTTCCGCTTCATGCTCAATCCGGAGTGGGGGCTGATCAACAGCCTCTACTTCAAGCTCACGATGCTCGACGGGCCAGGCTGGCTGACCGACCGCTGGCTCGCGTTCGGCATGGCGGGCGTGGTCCACATCTGGAAGTCGCTCCCGTTCTGGACGCTGATCCTCGTCACGGGCCGGCTCGCGATCAGCAAGGACCTGTACGAGGCCGCCGCGGTCGACGGCGCCTCGGGCTGGCAGCAGTTCCGCCACATCACCTGGCCCTCGCTGCGCACGCTCTACGTGACCTGCACGCTGCTGTCGATGATCTGGACGCTCGGCGACTTCAACAGCGTCTACCTGCTGACGGGCGGCGGGCCGTCCGACCTGACGCACGTGCTGGCGACGCTCGGGATCCGCTACCTGCGTCTCGATCAGGTCGACATGGCGATGGCGACGATCGTGGTCGCGATGCCGCTGGTGCTGCCGCTGGTGTTCTTCATGATGAAGCGCCTCTCGCGCGGGCCGAACGAGGACTGAAGGGTGCGCAAGCTGCTGAACGAGGCGGGCCTCTGGCTGATCGGCATCCCCGTGTTCCTGTGGACCGTGCTGCCGGTCTACCACATGGTGCTGTTCGCGACCTCGACCAAGGACGGGGCCTTCGCCGGCAAGCTGTTCCCCGATCCGCCGACCACGCGGAACTTCGAGATCGTGCTCACCCAGCAGCACTTCTACCTGCACGACTTCTGGTCGCAGCTCGGCTCCAGCGTGATGATCGCTGCGGCGGTCGGCGTCTTCACGCTTCTGATCGCGACGGCGGCTGCGTTCGCGATCAGCCGCCTGCGGGTGCAGGGCGGACGCTGGGTCATGAATGCGGCGCTGTTCACCTACTTCATTCCGGCGGCCTTCCTCGCGGTGCCGATGTACAAGACCATGGGCCTGTACGGCCTGCTGAACAACCGCTGGGGTCTGGTGATCGCGATGGTGACGCTGGCGTCGCCGTATGCGATCTGGGTGCTGAAGCAGGCCTCCGACAAGCTGCCGGTGGAACTCGACGAGGCGGCGATCATGGACGGCGCGACCCCGCTGCAACTCTTCCGGCTCGTCTACCTGCCCCTGATGGTGCCGTCGCTGGTGGCGATCGGCGTCTATGCCGTGCTGCTCGCGTGGAACGAGTACCTGTACGCCTACCTGCTGCTGTCGGACGAGAAGGCGCTGACCCTCGCGGTCGCCCTCGGCCACTTCCTGTCGGCCGACGATTCGCCCTGGGAACTGCTGATGGCGACCGGCGTGCTCTACGCGCTTCCGCCCGCCGCGATCTACTACGCGTTCAAGCGCTACATGGTCTCCGGCCTGACCGCCGGCGCCGTCAAGAGCTGAGGCGAAGACATGGCTGTGATGCCGCCCGATCCGCTGACCGAGCGCCTCGAGCGCCTCTACACCGGGGCCGTCCACGACGTGCTGCGCGCGATGGGTCACGACCGCTGCGTGCTGCCGATGCGGCTGAGGCCGCTCGATCCGTCGTTGAAGCTCGCCGGACCTGCCTGGACGATGTCAGGGCGCGTGGACCGCACGCTCAGCCGGCACGACTCGCTGCTGTCGTGGGTGACGGTGCTGTCGAAGGCGCCGTCCGGCCACGTCGTCGTCTGCCAGCCGAACACGCGGGAGATCGCGCTGATGGGCGAGCTCTCGGCCGAGACCCTCGCGAACAAGGGCGTGCGCGGCTACGTCTGCGACGCGCCGTGCCGCGACACCGAGTTCATCCTCGCGCAGCGCTTCCCGGTCTTCCACGACGGCTTCACGCCGTCGGACATCGCCGCCCGCTGGACCGCCGACCGGCTCGGCGAACCGGTGACGATCGGCGAGGTGACCGTGCGGAGCGGCGACTACGTGCTCGGCGATCGCGACGGCGTGATCGTGATCCCGCACGAGATCGCCGGGGAGGCCATCGCGGAGACCGAGCGCGTGGCGATCACCGAGAATGCGGTGCGGGATGCGATCCGCTCGGGCGTCGACCCGGTCGACGCGTACCTGCAGCACGGCAAGTTCTGAGCCGCGCGCTCGCCGGTCCAGGCGGCGCGCGGCTCGCGATCTGGCGAGTTCAGCCGGGCCGGTGCCCGACCTCGAAGTCGTTGCGGCCGCTTCGGTCGACGCCACGCAGCAGCCACAGCGGCCGGCTCGTGAAGTCGACCGTGTAGCCGCTCTGCGCCGAACGCGTCATCAGCTCGCGCTCGAACACCGAGGTCGACGGCATGTATCGGATCGCGACGCCCGCGCGGCGCCGCGGCGAGCGGTTCGCTGCAGCGCCGTGGATCATGTAGACGTCGTGCATCGACATCTGGCCGGGCTCGAGTTCGATGTCGACCGCGCTGCCCGCGTCGAAGGCCGAGTCCTCGGTGCGCTGGTTCAGCACCACGTCCTCGCGCTCCTCGCGCAGGTGCGGCAGCAGCGCGCGGTCGCGGTGCGAGCCGGGAATCACCCGCAGGCAGCCGTTCTCCCGGGTGGACGCGTCGAGCGCGACCCAGACCGTGCAGGTCGCGAGCGGGCGGATCGGCCAGTAGTGACCGTCCTGGTGCCACGGCGTCTCGAGACCGTCTCCGCCGGGCTTGCAGAAGATCTGGCAGCCCCAGAGGATCACGTCGTCGCCGATCAGCTCGGCGACACGGTCGACGATGCCCGGGTCGCGGGCCAGATCGAGGAAGTCCGCGCTGCCGCGCACGCCTTCGGCATTGCGTCCCTCGATGTGTGCGCTGACGAGACGCTCCGGCCGGATGCCGGGATTCTCGCGGATCAGGCGCTCCAGCGTCTCGCGCAGGCGCGCGAGATGCGCGGGGTCGAGTCGGTATGACGGGATCATCCAACCGTCACGCCGATAGCGGTCGACCTCGTCGGGCAAGAGCAGGGGCATCGGTGTCTCCTCGGCGCGTCGTGGCGCACCCGTGTCCGGGGATTGTAGGGCGGACAGCGCCGGTACCGCGCGACGCGTTCCGCGGCGCGTGCCGTGGTAAGGTCGTCGCGGCTCGCCCCGATGACGGAATCGGTAGACGTAGCGGACTTAAAATCCGCAGCCGCGAGGCGTGCGGGTTCGAGTCCCGCTCGGGGCACCAGCGGGCGATGGGGCCGATGGTCTGTCGGGCGCTACGGCGCGTCCTGCGTCGAACGCCGTCCGTCGCCTGCCGTCGTCCGGTCGGTCGGTTGTGTGTCATCGGTCGCGGGCATGCGGAGCGAAGCTTGACCTGAACCTGATGCGCCGACGTCAGGCCGGGCGGTCCGGCCCACGCGGCGCGCGAGACCGTCTCCATGGCCGTTCTGCCCCGCTCCGTCGTTGCAGCGACATCGCCCTCCCCGAAGAGCGGTGGCCCGTCGAAGCCGCAGGGCGCTCCGACACCTCGCGCCGCGGCGACGATCCCCGCTCGCGCTGCATCGGCGCCGGCCTCGGCGGGCGCCTTGGGTGACCGACCCGGCGCCCCCGGCCTGCGGCCGCACGCGATGGCCGCCATCGAGGCCTGGCTGGCCTGTTTCGACGAGGCGGTCCGACCGGTGGCGCTCGCGAGGCAGTTCCCTCGCATCGCCGACCGGCTCGCCCTGCTCGACAGCACCCCCGACGTCGCGGTCCGCTACGTCGAGAAGCTGATGATCGACGACCGCGGCGACCGCGACGGCTTCCCGGTCGAGGTCGCCCGCGAACTGATGCGGCTGCGCATGCATTACGGCGACCGCGCCGGCGAACGGGCCGATCAGAGCGCGGGCTGCGACTGGACCCGCGGCGCGCCCGGATTGCGCCTGCGCTAGGCCGGGCCTCGGCCGTCCGCGGGACGGCGCAGTGGTAGAGTCGTTGCGAAGGCGGCCCGGAGCGGGCCGCGCTCTGCGTGCCGCCCGATGTCCGTCTCCCCGCCTACCGACACCGACCGCGACCTGCTGCTGGTCGTCGACGTCCAGAACGACTTCTGCCCGGGCGGCGCGCTCGCCGTGGCCGACGGCGACGCCGTCGTGCCGGCGATCGCCAGCCTGATGACGCGCTACGCGCACGTCGTCTTCACCCAGGACTGGCATCCCCGCGGCCACCGCTCGTTCGCGAGCAGCCACCCCGGCCGCGCGCCCTTCGAGACCGTGCCGTTCCCCTACGGCGATCAGACGTTGTGGCCCGACCATTGCGTGCAGGGTACGCGGGGCGCCGAGTTCCACGCGGGGCTCGACGCGCGGCGCGCCGAGCTCGTCGTCCGCAAGGGCTTTCGCGTCGACGTCGACTCGTATTCCGCCTTCTTCGAGAACGATCGGCGTACGCCGACCGGCCTCGCGGGCTACCTGCGCGAGCGCGGTGTCGGCCGGATCGTGCTCTGCGGCCTCGCGACGGACTTCTGCGTCGCCTATTCGGCGCTCGATGCGCGCCGCCTGGGCTTCGACGCGGAGGTGGCGCTCGATGCCTGCCGAGCCATCGACCTCGACGGCTCGCTCGCAGCCGCGCTCGCGGCGATGCGCGAGGCCGGTGTCGCCCTGACGGGCGGCGCGCGCTGAGCCCGGCCGTGCCGGGAGGCGCCGCGCCGGCCGCGGCGGCGCTGCTCGTCAACGCCTTCCTGTGGGGCGTGTCCTGGTGGCCGTTCCGCGCGCTGCAGGAGCAGGGCGTGCACGGGCTGTGGGCGACCGCGCTCGTCTACGCCGCGGTCGCCGCCGCGGTCGTCGCCTGGGACCGCGGCGCGCCGGCCCTGCTGCTGCGCACGCGGTCGCTGTGGCCGCTGCTGGTGGCGAGCGGCATCGCCAACGCCTGCTTCAACTGGGCGGTGACCGTCGGCGATGTCGTGCGGGTCGTGCTGCTGTTCTACCTGATGCCGGCCTGGGCGGCGCTGCTGGCCCGCGTGCTGCTCGGAGAGGCCTTGCGTCCGGCCGTTCTCGTCCGGGTCGCGCTCGCGCTCGCCGGCGCGGCGGTCGTGCTGAAGCCGGTCGGCGCACCGTGGCCGCTGCCGAGGGATCCGGCGGACCTGCTCGCGATCGTCGGCGGCATCGGCTTCGCCGCGACCAACGTGCTGCTGCGGCGCGAGGCGGCGCAACCCGAATCGGTACGCGCGCTCGCGATGTTCGCCGGCGGCGTGGCCGTGGCGGGCGGCCTGGCCGCGGCGCTGACCCTCGCCGGCTCGATCGCCGCGCCGCCCGCGCCTGCGCCCGGCTGGCTCGCCGGGATCGTCGGGCTCGGGCTGATGTTCGGCGTGGGGAACCTGTGCCTGCAATACGGTGCGGCCCGACTGCCGGCCAACGTGACCTCGGTGGTGCTGCTGTTCGAGGTGCCGTTCGCCGCCCTGTCGGCGGTCTGGCTGGGCGGCGGGACCGTGGAGGCGCGCACGCTCGCGGGCGGCGCGATGATCGTGGGGGCGGCGCTGCTCGCGGTACGCGACGCGCGCTGAGCGGTTCGGCGGCGCGGCCTCGGCGAGCCGGCTCACTTCGCGCCGAGCAGCGGCGCGAGCACTGCCCACGCGTGCTCGAGCAGCAGCGGCTGCGCGGCCTCGGTCGGGTGGATGCGATCGGGCTGGAACGCGTCCGCGCGCTCGGCGATCGGCTGCAGGAAGAACGGCAGCAGCGGCACCTTCTCGGTATCTGCCACGCGTCGGAAGAGGGCTGAGAACTGCTCGCCGTAGGCGCGGCCGTAGTTCGGAGGCATCTGCATGCCGAACAGCACCGTGCGCGAGCCCGACCGGCGCGCGGCCGCGACCATCTCTCGCAGGTTCGACTCGGTGCCCCCGAGCGGCAGGCCCCGCAGCGCGTCGTTGCCGCCGAGTTCCACCACGACCAGGTCCGGCGCATGCCGCGACAGCAGGTCGGCGAACCGGGAGCGGCCGCCCGCCGTGGTCTCGCCGCTGATGCTCGCGTTGACCACCCGCCACGGCAGCCGTCGCTCGTCGATCCGCTTCTGCAGCAACGCGACCCAGCCGCTGCCGCGCGACAGGCCATATTCGGCCGACAGGCTGTCACCGACGACCAGCAGGGTCCGCGGCGCAGCCGCCCGCGCCGCCTGCGGCGCGACGAGCGCGGCGCCGGCCGCGAGCGCGGCGAGCCCGGTGGTGCGCAGGACACGCCGGCGCGGGCCGGCGGTGCGCGGCCCGACCGGAGGCGCCGCGCCCACCGGCGTCAGGGCCACCTCGGCGGGCGCGACGCGGGCGCGGGCTACACTGCGGACCATGGCTGCGATCAATGTCGAACACCTGTGCAAGAAGGTGCCGGATGCCGGCGGGTGGCTGACGATTCTCGACGATGTCGGGTTCACGGTCGACTCGGGGGACACGGTCGCCATCGTCGGTGCGTCGGGTTCAGGCAAGTCGACCTTGCTCGGCCTGCTGGCGGGGCTGGACCTGCCGACCAGCGGCCGCGTGGTCGCGTCGGGGCAGGATCTCTTCGCGCTCGACGAGGATGCGCGCGCCCGCTGGCGTGCGGAGACCGTCGGCTTCGTGTTCCAGTCGTTCCAGCTGCTGCCGCAGATGACCGCGCTCGAGAACGTGATGCTGCCGCTGGAACTCGCCGATGCGCGCGACGCCGCTCCGCGCGCGCGCGACCTGCTGGCCCGGGTCGGCCTCGCCGATCGCGCCGGGCACTACCCGCGGACGCTGTCCGGCGGCGAGCAGCAGCGGGTGGCGCTCGCGCGCGCGTTCGCGCCGCGGCCCGCGCTGCTGTTCGCCGACGAGCCGACGGGCAGCCTCGACCACGCGACGGGCCAGCGGGTGATCGAGCTGCTGTTCGAGCTGAATCGCGAGTCGGGCGCGACGCTGGTGCTGGTGACCCACGACCCGGCCCTGGCCGGGCGCTGCGCGCACACGCTGCGGCTCAGCAGCGGACGGCTCGTCGATTGACCGTCGCGCGGATCGCGTCGGGCAGCCGCGAGGCCGGCAGCCCGATGGCGCCGCGCCAGGCCGGGTCGGCCGCGAGCGCGTCGCCGGCCGCGCCATGCAGCCAGGCGCCTCCCGAGGCGGCGTCGGCGGGCGCGAGGCCGGCCGCGAGCAGGCCGGCGATCGTGCCGGCGAGCACGTCCCCGGTGCCGGCGACCGACAGGATCGGACCGCCGCTCGCGTTGACCCGCCAGCTGCCGTCGGGCAGCGCGATCACCGTCCCCGCGCCCTTCAGGACCACGCAGGCGCCGGTGGCTGCGGCGATGCGGTGGGCACTGCCGATCCGGTCCTGCTGGACGTCGGCCGTCCCCAGGCCGAGCAGCCGCGCGGCCTCGAGCGGGTGGGGCGTGAGCACCGTCGGCCGGCCGGCCGCGGCCCGGGCCGCGAGCCGGGCGCCGAGCGCGCCGTCCGCGGCCACGCCGTTCAGGCCGTCCGCGTCGAGGACCAGCGCGGCGGGATGATCGAGCGCCGCGGCGAGCGCGCGGTTGGCGCGCTCGCCGCGGCCGAGGCCGCAGCCCGCGACCACCGCGGTCGCCGGGCCGAGCGCCGGCTCGCCGGTCGCGACACGCAGCCGCAGTCGCCGTGTCATCAGTTCCGGATGGAGCGGGTCCGTCGCGGCGGGATCGTCATCGTCGAGGCCGACGTAGAGGCGCCCGGCGCCGACGGCCTGCGCGCCGAGCGCGGCAAGGGTCGCCGCGCCTCGCATCGACGCCTCGCCGGCCACCACGAGGACGTCACCGAAGCGGCCCTTGTGCGCGTCGGCGGCCCGAGGCGCGCCGAGCGGCCCGACGGTCGCTGCGTCGATCAGCACGCCCCAGGGGAACGGCCCGCCGGTCGCCCCGCAGACGGTCTCGGGTCGCACCCCGAGCGCGGGCAGCCCGAGGTCGGCGATCGTCACGCGGCCTGCGTGGGCCGAACCGGCGCCGGTCCGCAGGCCCGGCTTGTCGGCCAGCATCGTGACCGTCGCCGCCGCCCGGATCGCGGTGCCGGTCACGCCGCCCACGACCCCGCCGCGGTCGGCGTCGAGGCCGCTCGGCACGTCGACCGCGATCACCGGCAGCTCGCTGTCGTTCACGTCGGCCACGACCGCGGCGGCCGCGCCGTCGAGCGGGCGGGCGAGCCCGATGCCGAACAGGCCGTCGATCACCAGCGGGCGTGCCGCGAGTGCGTCGGCGAGGTCGGCGGGCGTGCCGAGCGTCCGGCCCGATGCGTCCCAGGCGTCGCGGACGCGCGCGGCGTCGCCGGCGTCGGGGCGGCGGGCCGACAGCGCGATCGCGCGGACCGCGAAGCCGCGAGCCGCGAGCCGCAGCGCCGCGAGCAGCGCGTCGCCGCCGTTGTTGCCCGGACCGACCAGCGCGAGCACCGGCGTGCGCGCGGGCAGGCTGCGCAGCCGCTCGACGCAGGCGTCGGCGACGGCATCGGCCGCGCGCGACATCAGCGTACCCGGCGGCGTCGCGGCGAGCCCGCGCGCCTCCAGCCCGCGGATCGCCGAGGCGCTCAGCAGCAGGTGGGGAGCAGGAGCGGGACCCATCCCGCGATGGTACGCAAGGATGGCGGCGCGCGGTCGCGAGGCTCAGCGCAGGCGCTCGAGCGTCAGCCCGTCGAGGTCGATCGCCGGTCTGCGCCCGGCGACGACATCGGCCACCACCTGGCCTGCGCCGGCGGCCATCGCCCAGCCGGTCGAGCCGTGGCCCATGTTGACGAAGAGCCCGCGCACCGGCGTCGAACCCAGCAGCGCCGGCCCGTCGGGCGTCATCGGCCGCGCCCCCACCCAGCACTCCGCGCGCGACCAGTCGGCCGCATCGGGAAACCAGTCCCGCCCCACCTTCACGAGGGTACGCAGCGCCGCCGGCCGCGGCACCAGTGCCGGGCTGCCGAGTTCGGCCGTGCCGGCCAGCCGCAGCCGGCCGGGGAACGGGGTGATCGCGACCTTGTAGGCCTCGTCGATCATCGCGTGGCGCGGGCCGCGCTCGGCCGCGGCGAGCGGCAGGGTCGTCGAATATCCCTTGACCGGCCAGATCGGCAGACGCACGCCGTGGGCCGCCAGCAGCGGCAGCGCGTCGACGGCGCCCGCGATCACCACCGCGTCGCAGGGCTGGGTGCGCGGGGCTGCATCGCCTGCATCGCGGACCCTCAGGCCGGTCGCGACGCCGCCCTCGACGACGATCGCCTCGACCGTCCGCCCGAACGCGAAGCGCACGCCCCGGCGGACGGCGGCATCGGCCAGCGCCTGCGCGAAGTCCGGGCAGCTGGCCGACTCGTCCTGCGGCAGCCACAGCGCGCCCGCGAGCGGTGTCGTCGGCGACAGCGCCGGCTCGAGCGCCCGCGTGCGGGCCGCGTCGAGGAGCTCGTGCGGCACGCCGTTCTCGGCGAGCAGCGCGCGCGCCGGCCCGGCCATCTCCAGATCGCGCGGCGAGCGCAGCAACTGCAGGTAGCCCTGGACCCTCCCGTCGTCGATGCCGAGGGTCGCGCGCAGCGCGTGCAGCGCATCGCGGCTGTGGAAGGCGAGGCGCTGCATCCGCGACTTGTTGACGCGGTAGCGGGCGAGGTCGCACTCGCGCAGCCAGCGGGCGATCCAGCGGACGAGTGCCGGGCTCGCGACCGGTCGGAACAGCACCGGTGCCTCGGCGGCGAAGAGGTAGGACAGCACCTTGCGCGGCATGCCGGGCGCCGCCCAAGGCGTCACGTAGCCCGGCGCGATCACGCCCGCGTTGCCCCAGCTCGTCTCGCGCGCGACGCCGTCGCGGCGCTCGATCACCTCGACCTCGAAGCCGTGCTCGCGCAGGTACCAGGCGGTGCAGCAGCCGACGATTCCGGCGCCCACCACCGCGACGCGGCGCACCGCCACGGCGTCAGCCGTCCTTGCCCATCAGCGCGTCGGGCAGCCAGGTGACGAGCTCGGGGAACACGGTGATCAGCCCGATGCAGACGACCAGCATCGCGAAGAACGGGATCGCCGCGCGGGCGATGGTGTTGCTGTCCCTGCCGGTCATGTTCTGCAGCACGAACAGGTTGAAGCCCACCGGCGGCGTGACCTCGGCGATCTCGACGAGCAGCACGATGAAGATGCCGAACCAGATCAGGTCGAAGCCGGCCTTCTGGATCATCGGCAGCACCACCGCCGAGGTCAGCACGATCATCGAGATGCCGTCGAGCGCGGTGCCGAGCACCAGGTAGACCAGCGCCAGGACGGCGATGAGCGCGAAGGGCGAGAGGCCGAGCGAGGCGACCCACTCGGCGAGGTGCCGCGGGATGCCGGTGAAGGCCATCGTCTTGGTGAGGAAGGCCGCGCCCGCCAGGATGAACATGATCATGCACGACACGCGGGTGGCGCCCATCAGGCTCGCGCGGAAGTTCTCCCAGTTCAGCGAGCGACTGCCGGCGGCGATCGCCAGCGAGCCCAGCACGCCGAAGGCCGCACACTCCGTCGCGGTCGCCCAGCCCGCGATCAGCACCCAGACGATGAAGACGATCAGGAGCGTGACCGGGATCAGGCTGCCCGAGCGCCGGATCTTCTCCATGAAGCCGGGCACCGGGTCGGAGGGCGGCACCCTGTCCGGGTGGCGCAGCGACCACCAGGCGATGTAGCCGGAGAAGAGCGCCATCAGGATGAAGCCGGGGATGAAGCCGGCGAGGAAGATCCGGATGATCGACGCGTCGGCGGCCACCGCGTAGACCACCATCGTGATCGATGGCGGGATCAGGATGCCGAGCGTGCCCGCGGTCGCGAGCGAGCCCAGCGCGAGGTCCTCGTCGTAGCCCCGGCGCTTGAGCTCGGGCAGCGCCACCTTCGCGATCGTCGCGCAGGTGGCGGCCGACGAGCCCGAGACCGACCCGAAGATGCCGCAGCCGAGGATCGTGGTGTGCATCAGCCGGCCGGGCACGCGGCCCAGCCAGGGCGCGAGGCCCTCGAACATCTGCTCCGACAGCTTCGTTCGGAACAGGATCTCGCCCATCCAGATGAACAGCGGCAGCGCCGCCAGCTCCCAGGACGCCGACGAGCCCCACATCGAGACGAACAGGTTCTCGCCCCAGCGGGCCGCGGCCATGTCGGTGAAGAGCGCCATGCCCACCCAGCCGACGATCGCCAGGGTCATCGCGATCCAGACGCCGCCGCCCAGCAGCAGCAGCATCACCGTCAGCAGGAACAGGCCGATCTCGCTCACGCCGAGCGCACCCACCTCAGACGTCCTCGCTGAAGTCGCCGCGCGCGTGGCGTTCCTCGACGGCGGTCACGTAGCTCGGCCGGCGGCCGCGCGCGACGGTGATCCACTCGTCGACCACCGCGACGAAGAGGAGCGCCGCCCCGGCCAGGAACGACAGCTGAGGGATCCACATCGGCACGACCAGCAGGCCGGTGGACATCTCGTTGTACTGCCAGCCCATCCAGACGTACTGGGCGACCGACAGCAGCAGGTAGCCGCAGAAGACCGCGGCGATCGACAGCGACAGCAGCTCGAAGGCCCGGCGCGTGCCGGGCCCCATCTTCTCGAGGAACAGCCCGACCCGGACGAAGTCGCCGTGCCTGAAGGTGTGCGCGAGGCCGAGGAAGGCCGCCGCGGCGGTCAGCCACGACACGAAGTCGTCGGTGCCGCCGGTGCGGAACCCGGTCTCGCGCAGGACCGCGGACCCGAGCATCACGACGAAGATCGCGAACACGCAGGCCGCGGCCAGCACGCCGGCCGCGTCGTAGAGCAGGTCGAGCGCGCGCCTCAAGGCGTCACTTCCGGTAGGCGTCGATGACCTGCTTGCCCTCGGGTCCGGCCTTCTTCAGCCAGTCCTCGAGCATGATGCCGCCGACCTGCCTGAAGTCCTGCACGAGCTTGGTCGAGGGCGGCAGGATCTTCATGCCCTTCTCGGCCAGCGCCTTCTTGTACCAGTCGTTCTTCTCCTCGGAGATCTTCCAGCCCCGGGTCTCCGCGGTCGCGGCCGCCTTCAGCAGTGCGTCCTGCGTCGGCTTGTCGAGCGCATCGAAGGCCTTGCGGTTCACGAACACCGCGTTCTTCGGCAGCCAGGCCTGCGTGTCGTACCAGTACTTGATGTGCTCGTAGGTCTTGGAGTCGTAGCCGGTCGAGCCCGAGGACATGTACGACTGCACCGCTCCGGTGGCCAGTGCCTGCGACAGCTCGGCGGCCTGGACGGTGACCGGCTGCGCGCCGATCAGCTCGGCGATCTTCGCGGTGGACGGGCTGTAGGCACGCCACTTGATGCGCCGCATGTCGGCGACCGACTCCACCGGCTTGTTCACGTACAGGCCCTGCGGCGGCCACGCGACGGTGAACAGCAGCATCATGCCCTGCTCGGCGAGCTTCTTCTCGAGCACCGGCTTCTGGGCCTGGTAGAGCCGGAACGAGTCCTTGTAGCTGGTCGCGACGAAGGGCAGGCCGTCGAGGCCGAAGATCGGCCACTCGTTCTCGAAGTTGACCAGCAGCACCTCGCCGATCTGCGCCTGGCCGGACTGCACCGCGCGCTTGATCTCGGGGGCCTTGAACAGCGACGCGTTCGCGTGGACGGTGATCTTCAGCCTTCCGCCGCTCGCCTTGTCGACCTCGTCGGCGAACTGGGTCAGGTTCTCGGTGTGGAAGTTGGTCGCGGCGTAGGCGGCGGGCAGGTCCCACTTGGTCTGCGCGAAGGCCGGGACGACGGCGCCGAGCGAGAGGGCCGCGGCGGCGGCGAGCGGGGCGAGTTTCATCGGGGGGTTCTCCGGATGGCTGGGCTCGAGAGGATGCGCCGGCGAGCGCCGGCGTCCGCGCGAGTGTAAGGCGTGCTTGAAGGTTATTCATGCAGGGTTGAAAATGTCAACGATTCATCGACGAATCGAGGATGTGATGTCGACCCGAGCCGCACGCAGGAGCCCGGGGCGGGGAATGCCCGCCGCACGCGCCGCCGACCGCGAGGCGCCCGCCGCGGCTGCGGCGCAGGGCGGCCGCGCGCCGCGGATCCTGTCGTCATCGCACCTCGGCGAGGGCCCGGTCGGCGAGCTGTCCGAGTTCGAGTTCGGGCTGATCGTCGCGCAGAACGCATTCGGCCGCTGGGTCACGCGCTGCATGGCGGCGGCGGGCCAGCCCGAGCTCGCGGTCACCGACGTGCTGGTGCTCCACCATGTCCATCACCGGGACCGCGCGAAGCGCCTGTCCGACATCTGCTTCACGTTGAACTACGAGGACACGCACGTCGTCAGCTATGCGCTGAAGAAGCTCGCCGGACTCGGGCTGCTGTCTTCGTCGAAGCAGGGCAAGGAAGTGCTCTACCAGACCACGCCGCAGGGTCGGGCGCTGGTCGAGCGCTACCGCGAGGTCCGCGCGGCGTGCCTGCTGCCGTCGGTGGGCGGCGAGTTCGTCGACACGCGACCGCTCGCCGAGACCGCGCGGCTGCTGCGCGGGCTCTCCGGCCTCTACGACCAGGCGGCACGGGCCGCGGCGTCACTGTGACGGGCGCCCGGCCGCCGTCGGCGGGCCGCGCGTCCCGCGGACGCGCCTTCGTCGGGGTGCTGCGGCTCGACACCGCGTTTCCGCGCCCGGTCGGCGACGTCGGCAATCCGAATTCCTTCGACTTCCCGGTGCGCACGGCGGTCGTGCGCGGCGCCACCGCGGCGCGCGTGGTCCGCGGCGATTCCGGCGCGCTGCTCGTGCCCTTCGTCGAGGCCGGCCGCGCGCTGGTCGCCGAGGGCGCGGTCGCGCTGACCACCAGCTGCGGCTTCCTCGCTGCCCACCAGCGCGCGCTCGCCGCCGCCTTCGACGTGCCGTTCGCCGCGTCCGCGCTGCTGCAGGTCGGCTGGCTCGGCCCGCTGCTGCGGCCGGGCGCGCGCGTCGGCGTCATCACGATCGACGCCGACGCGCTCGGCGCGGCCCATCTCGCGGGCGCGGGCGCGCCGGTCGACACGCCGGTCGAGGGCCTGCCGCGCGACGGCGCGCTCGCGGCCGCCGTGTTCGGCGACGCGCCGCGGCTCGACCGTTCCGCCGTCGCGGCCGAGCTGGTCGCTGCCGGCCTGAGGCTGCGCCGGCGCGAGCCGCGGCTCGGCGCGATCGTCCTCGAGTGCACGAACCTCCCGCCGTACCGCGACGCGCTGCAGCGCGCGGTCGGCCTGCCCGTCCACGACATCGGCACGCTGCTGCGCTGGCTCTGGGCCGGTGCCTCGCGTCCGCACGCCCAGGAGACCCCGCGATGAACCCGACGCCGCCGACCCCCGCCCGCTGGCAGTTCTGGATCGACCGGGGCGGCACCTTCACCGACGTCGTCGGCCGTCGACCGGACGGCTCGCTGACGACCGCGAAGCTGCTGTCGGAGAACCCCGAGCAGTACGTCGACGCCGCGGTCGAGGGCATCCGCCGGCTGCTGGGCCTGGCGGCGGGCGAACCGGTGACGGCCGATCGCGTCGAGGCGGTGAAGATGGGCACGACGGTCGCCACCAACGCGCTGCTCGAGCGCAAGGGCGAGCCGCTGCTGCTCGTCGTCACCCGCGGGTTCGCCGACGCGCCGCGGATCGCCTACCAGAACCGGCCGCGGCTCTTCGACCGCCGGATCGTGCTGCCCGAACTGCTGCACCGGGACGTGCTCGAGGTCGACGAGCGTCTCGCCGCCGACGGCGCGGTGGTGCGGCCGCTCGAAGAGGCCGCGGCCCGCGCGGGCCTGCAGGCGGCGTTCGACCGCGGCCTGCGCTCGGTCGCGATCGTGCTGATGCACGGCTACCGGTTCCCGGACCACGAGCGGCGGCTGGCCGCGATCGCCCGGGAGATCGGCTTTCCGCAGGTCTCGGTCTCGCACGAGGTCTCGCCGCTGATCCGCTGGGTGGCGCGCGCCGACACCACGGTCGTCGACGCCTACCTGTCGCCGGTGCTGCGACGCTACGTCGATCGCGTCGCCTCGGGCATGCCGGGCGTGAGGCTGCAGTTCATGCAGTCGAACGGCGGCCTCACCGACGCGCATGCGTTCCAGGGCAAGGACTCGATCCTGTCCGGCCCGGCGGGTGGCATCGTCGGCATGGCGCGGATCAGCCAGGCCGCGGGGTTCGACCGCGTGATCGGCTTCGACATGGGGGGCACCTCGACCGACGTCTCGCACTTCGCCGGCGAGTTCGAGCGGGTGTTCGACACGCAGGTGGCCGGCGTGCGGCTGCGCGCGCCGATGATGAGCATCCACACGGTCGCGGCCGGCGGCGGCTCGATCCTGCACTTCGACGGCGCGCGGATGCGGGTCGGCCCCGACTCCGCCGGCGCGAATCCCGGCCCCGCCTGCTACCGCCGCGGCGGCCCGCTGACCGTCACCGACGCGAACGTGATGCTCGGCAAGGTCCAGCCCGAGCACTTCCCGAAGGTCTTCGGGCCGAACGCCGATCAGTCGCTCGATCACGACGCGGTCGTCCGCGGCTTCACCGCGCTCGCCGACGCGATCGCCGCCGCCACCGGCCGGCGGATGACGCCCGAGCAGGTCGCGCAGGGCTTCGTCGACATCGCCAACGCGAACATGGCGAACGCCATCAAGAAGATCTCGGTGCAGCGCGGCTACGACGTGACCCGCTACGCGCTGACGGTCTTCGGCGGCGCGGGCGGCCAGCACGCCTGCGCGGTGGCCGACCAGCTCGCGATGTCGACGGTGCTCGCGCATCCGCTCGCGGGCGTGCTGTCGGCGTACGGCATGGGGCTCGCCGAGCAGGCGACGCTGCGCGAGCGCTCGGTCGAGCGGCGACTCGATGCCGGCGGCATCGACGAGGCCGGCGCCCAGCTCGACGCGATCGAGGCGCAGGCGCGCGCCGAGCTGGTCGCGCAGGGCGAACCGGCCTCGCGGCTGCGCGCCGCCCGCCGAGTCCACCTGAAGTACGAGGGCTCGGACACCGCCATCGGCGTGGCCGAGGCCGCGCGCGACGCGATGGTCGCCGAGTTCGAGAGCGCCTACCGTCAGCGCTTCGCGTTCCTGCTCGCGAAGCGGCCGCTGGTCGTCGAGTCGGTCAGCGTCGAGGTGGTGTCCCCGGGCGAGGGCGGCGAGGCCGCGGCCGCGACGCCTCCGGCCGGCGGTCGGATCGACGACGCTCGGGTCGCCACCGCCCGTGTCTTCGCCGGCGGCGCCTGGGCCGAGGCACCGCTCTACCGGCGCGAGGCGCTGCCCGCGGGCGCCGCGATCGACGGGCCGGCGATCGTCGCCGAGGCCACCGCGACCACCGTGGTCGAGCCCGGCTGGCGCGCGACGATGACCGCGCGCGGCGACCTGGTGCTGGCCCGCGTGATCGCGCGGCCCGCGCGGCAGGCGGTCGGCACGCAGGCCGACCCGGTGATGCTCGAGATCTTCAACAACCTGTTCATGTCCATCGCCGAGCAGATGGGCTACCGGCTGCAGAACACCGCGCATTCGGTCAACATCAAGGAGCGTCTCGACTTCTCCTGCGCGGTCTTCGACGCGACCGGCGCGCTGATCGCGAACGCGCCCCACATGCCCGTCCACCTCGGGTCCATGGGCGCGAGCGTGCAGGCGGTGATCGCCGACAACGCCGGCCGGATCGCGCCCGGCGACGTCTTCGTGCTGAACGATCCGTACCGCGGCGGCACGCACCTGCCCGACGTGACCGTGGTCACGCCGGTCTTCGACGACGCCGGCGGCCGGATCCTGTTCTGGGTCGGTTCCCGCGGCCACCATGCCGACATCGGCGGCCTGACCCCGGGGTCGATGCCGCCCGACAGCCGGCACATCGACGACGAGGGCGTGCTGCTGACCAACCTGAAGCTGGTCGAGGCGGGCGTGCTCCGCGAGGATGCGCTGCGCGGGAAGCTGCGCGACGCGAAGTACCCGGCGCGCAACCCCGACCAGAACGTCGCCGACCTGCAGGCGCAGATCGCGGCCAACGAGAAGGGCCGCGAGGAACTGCTGAAGATGGTGGCGCACTTCGGCCTCGACGTCGTCCAGGCCTACATGCGCCACGTGCAGTACAACGCGGCCGAGTCGGTGCGCCGCGTGATCGGCTCGCTGAAGGACGGTGCCTACGCGCTCCAGCTCGACAACGGCTCGACGATCCGCGTCGCGGTCACCGTCGACCGCGCAGCGCGCCGGCTCAAGGTCGACTTCACCGGCACCTCGCCGCAGGGCGACAACAACTTCAACGCGCCGAGCGCGGTCACCATGGCCGCGGTGCTCTACGTGTTCCGCACGCTGGTCGACGACGAGATCCCGATGAACGCCGGCTGCCTCGAGCCGATCGACATCGTGGTCCCCGAGGGCTGCATGCTGAACCCGAGGCACCCGGGCGCGGTCGTGGCCGGCAACGTCGAGACCTCGCAGTGCATCACCAACGCGGTCTACGGCGCACTCGGCGTGATGGCCGCGAGCGGCTGCACGATGAGCAACTTCACCTTCGGCAACGACCGGTACCAGTACTACGAGACGATCTCGGGCGGCTCGGGCGCGGGCGGCGTCTTCGATGCCGAGGGGCGCCCGGTGGGCGGCTTCGACGGCTGCTCGGTCGTGCAGACGCACATGACCAACTCGCGGCTGACCGACCCCGAGGTGCTCGAGCTGCGCTTTCCGGTGCGGCTCGAGTCGTACCGGATCCGGCGCCATTCCGGCGGCCGCGGGCGCTGGGTCGGCGGCGACGGCGGCGTGCGGACCGTCCGCTTCCTCGAACCGATGACCGCGTCGATGCTGGGCA
The DNA here is from genome assembly GCA_046046245.1 of Pseudomonadota bacterium. Lineage (GTDB taxonomy): Bacteria > Pseudomonadota > Gammaproteobacteria > Burkholderiales > Burkholderiaceae_E > UBA4615. Next base: position 46,538 of record JBJOKE010000011.1, read on the forward strand.
ACGGCCGCGTCCATCCGGCCTTCGGTGCGGCCGGGGGCGGCAGCGGCGCGGTCGCGAACAACTACGTCGTGCGCAACGACGGCCGGATCGAGCCGATCGGCCACATCGGCCGGGCCGAGCTCGACGCGGGCGAGGTGTTCGTGATCGAGACCCCGGGAGGCGGGGGGTTCGGTCCCGCGTGACCCGGCGTTCGGTCGGCGTCGGCTCGGCGTCGGCCCTCGGGCGCGCGGGCCCGACGCACTTCGGTACGGCGGGGCGGGACAGGGGGCGCGGCCGGTATAATCGTCGTTTCCGCTCCGTTCCCGCCCCCCGCATGTCCGACGCGATCGTCCTGCGCGGCGGCGCCGCCCTCTCCGAGTTCCGCCGTCGCCGCCTGCTGGCCGCGCTGCAGGCGGCGGACGACGCGGTCGCCGACCTCCGAGCCTGGCACCTGCACTTCGTTCTGTCGGACGGGCCGCTGAGCCCGGACACGCGTTCCCGCGTCGAGGCGCTGCTCGACGATGGCGCCCCGCCGCCCGCCGAGCCGGACGGTGCGACGGTGCTGTGGGTCGTGCCGCGGCTGGGTACGGTGAGCCCCTGGTCGAGCAAGGCCACCGACATCGCGCGTGTCTGCGGGCTGGACGCCGTCCGGCGCATCGAGCGCGGCACCGCGTATGCGGTCACGCTGCGAAAGGGGCTGTCCGCGCTGATCGGCAGCCTGGTCGGCTCGAAGGGCGCCGCGCCCGACGCCGCGCGCCTCGAGCTCCTCGCGCAGGGCCTGCACGACCGGATGACCGAGTCGGTCGTCGCCCCGACCGGTGACGCGGCCGCGCTCGCGGCCCTGTTCGCCGATCTGCCGGGCAAGCCGATGCGGCGCATCCCGGTAGGCGAGGGCGGCCGGGACGCGCTGGTCCGCGCGAACGTCGAGATGGGGCTGGCGCTGTCCGACGACGAGGTCGACTACCTGCTCGTCGCGTTCCGGGACGCCGGCCGCGATCCGACGGACGTCGAGCTGATGATGTTCGCGCAGGCGAACTCCGAGCACTGCCGGCACAAGATCTTCAACGCCTCGTGGACCGTCGACGGCGAGGCGCAGCAGGCGTCGCTGTTCGGGATGATCCGCGCGACCCACGCCGCGCACCCGCAGGGCACGGTGGTCGCCTACGCGGACAACGCCGCGGTGCTCGATGGCGGTGGTACCGCGCGCCGCTTCTTCGCGAGCCAGGCGGGCACGAACGGCCGCTACGGCTGGCACGAGGTCCCGCTGCACGCTTTGCTGAAGGTCGAGACCCACAACCATCCGACCGCGATCTCGCCGTTTCCCGGCGCGGCGACCGGCTCGGGCGGCGAGATCCGCGACGAGGGCGCGACCGGCCGTGGCGCGAAGCCGAAGTTCGGCCTGACCGGCTTCACCGTGTCCGACCTGCGGATCCCCGGCTTCGAACAGCCCTGGGAGACCGCTCAGGACGCGACCGCGCCGCTCGACGGCCGGCCCGCGCGGACCGACGCCTACGGCACGCCCGATCGGATCGCGTCGGCGCTCGCGATCATGATCGAGGGCCCGATCGGCGGCGCCTCGTTCAACAACGAGTTCGGCCGCCCGAACCTGCTCGGCTACTTCCGGACCTACCAGCAGACCGTGGGCGACACGGTTCGCGGCTACCACAAGCCGATCATGATCGCCGGTGGCGTCGGTCACATCGACGCACAGCACGTCGGCAAGCACGAGCTGGCGCCCGGCTCGCTGCTGGTGCAGCTCGGAGGCCCCGGCATGCGGATCGGCCTGGGCGGCGGCGCGGCCTCGTCGATGGGCTCGGGCAGCAATACCGCCGAGCTCGACTTCGACTCGGTCCAGCGCGGCAACGCGGAGATCCAGCGCCGCGCGCAGGAGGTGCTCGACGCGTGTCGCGCGATGGGCGACGCGAACCCGATCCTGTCGATCCACGACGTCGGCGCCGGAGGCCTGTCGAACGCGTTCCCCGAGATCGTCGACGGCTCGCATCGCGGCGCGGTCTTCTCGCTCGACCGCATCCCGCTGCTCGCCACCGGCCTGTCGCCGGCGGAGATCTGGTGCAACGAGTCGCAGGAGCGCTACGTGCTCGCGATCGCGCCGGAGTCGCTCGACACCTTCGCCTTCCTCTGCCGCCGCGAGCGCAGCCCGTACGCGGTGGTCGGCACGGTGATCGCGGAGCGGCAGCTGGTGCTCGAGGCGCCGGACGGCACGAAGCCGGTCGACATGCCGATGGAGGTGCTGCTCGGCAAGGCGCCGCGGATGCACCGCGACGCGCGCCGCCGCCGCCGCGTGCTGCCCGCGGTCGACGCCGCAGGGCTCGAGCTCGGCGAGGTCGCGCTGCGCGTGCTGCGCCTGCCGGCGGTCGCCTCGAAGTCGTTCCTGATCACGATCGGCGACCGGACGGTGGGCGGGCTGTGCTCGCGCGACCAGATGGTCGGCCCCTGGCAGGTGCCGGTCGCCGACTGCGCGATCGGCCTGGTCGATCACGCCGGCTTCCGGGGGGACGCGCTGTCGATGGGCGAGCGCACGCCGCTCGCCGTGATCGACGCGGCGGCGTCGGCGCGGATGGCGATCGCCGAGGCGGTGACCAACCTGATGGGCGCGCCCGTCGCAGCGATCTCGGACATCAAGCTGTCGGCCAACTGGATGGCCGCGTGCGGCACGCCCGACGACGATGCCGACCTGTACGACGCGGTGGAGGCGGCGAGCACGTTCTCGATCGGACTCGGCATCGCGATCCCCGTCGGCAAGGATTCGCTGTCGATGCGCACGCGCTGGACCGAGGCCGACGGCGGACAGCGCGAGGTGGCGTCGCCGACGTCGCTGATCGTGACCGCCTGGACGCCGGTGACCGACGTGCGACGAGCGCTGACGCCGCAGCTGCGCACCGATCTCGGCGACACGGCGCTGCTGCTGGTCGACCTCGGCGAGGGCCGGCACCGCCTCGGCGGCTCGGCGCTCGCGCAGGTGACCCAGCAGGTGGGCGATGCCGCGCCGGACCTCGACGACCCGTCGCTGCTCGCGCGCGCGTTCGCGACCGTGCAGGCGCTCGCCGCAGACGGTCGCGTGCTCGCGATCCATGACCGGTCCGACGGCGGCCTGTACGCCACCGTCTGCGAGATGGCCTTCGCCGGCCACTGCGGCGTGTCGCTGAACCTCGACATGCTGACCATCGATCCGCACTCGGCCGACTGGGGCGACTTCAAGATCCGTCCGGAGCAGGTCGCGGTCCAGCGCAACGAGCTGACCATGAAGGCGCTGTTCGCCGAAGAGGCGGGCGTGGTGCTGCAGGTCCGTCGGTCGGACCGCGACGCGGTGCTGGGCGCGTTCCGCGAGGCCGGCCTGTCGCGGATCACGCATGTGATCGGTTCTCCGAACGACCGCGACGCGATCGAGATCTGGCGCGACGCGAAGAAGGTCTGGAGCGAGGCCCGGGCCGTGCTGCAGTCGGCCTGGAGCGAGACCTCCTACCGGATCGCCGCGCTGCGCGACGATCCCGACTGCGCACGCGAGGAGTTCGAGTCGAACGGCTCGGGTGCCCAGCCGCCGCTGACGGTCCACCTCACCTTCGATCCCGGCGAGGACGTCGCCGCGCCCTTCGTGGCGCGCGGCGCCAGGCCGCGGGTCGCGGTGCTGCGCGAGCAGGGCGTCAACAGCCAGGTCGAGATGGCCGCCGCCTTCGACCTCGCCGGCTTCGAGGCCTTCGATGTCCACATGACCGACCTCATCGACGGTCGCCACCGGCTCGCGGACTTCGCGGGTCTCGTCGCCTGCGGCGGCTTCTCGTACGGCGACGTGCTGGGCGGCGGTTCGGGCTGGGCGAAGACGATCCTGTTCAACGCGGCACTGGCCGAGCAGTTCGCGACCTTCTTCGGGCGGCCGGGCACCTTCACGCTGGGTGTGTGCAACGGCTGCCAGATGCTGTCGCAGCTCAAGGCCATCATCCCCGGCGCCGAGCACTGGCCGCGCTTTCGCACGAACCGCTCGGCGCAGTTCGAGGCACGCTTCGGCACGGTCGAGGTGCTGCCGTCCCCGTCGCTGTTCTTCGCCGGGATGGCGGGCTCGCGACTGCCGATCGCGATCGCGCACGGCGAGGGCCGGGTCGAGCACGCACGGCCCGAGGACGCGGCCTCGGCGATCGGCGCGCTGCGTTTCACGAATGGCGACGGCACGCCGGCGACCCGCTATCCGGCCAATCCGAACGGTTCCCCCGGCGGGCTCACCGGCTACACGACGTCCGACGGCCGCGCCACGATCCTGATGCCGCATCCGGAGCGGGTCTTCCGGTTGGCCCAGTGGTCGTGGCGACCCGACGATCCGCTGCCGGGTGCACCGGCGGTCGGCGGGCCGGCGGGCGAGTCGCCCTGGATGCGCCTGTGGCGCAACGCGCGTGCGGCCCTGGGCTGAGCGCGACCGAGAGGAGCACGGAACGATGCGCGTACTGGTGATCGAGGACGACCCGGTGATCGGTGCCAATGTCTGCGACTACCTGCAGACCACCGGCATGGACACGCGCTACGCCCCTGACGGGATTGTCGGGCTGGAGCTCGCGCAGCGCGAGCGACCGGACGTCGTGGTGCTCGACCTGAACCTGCCCGGCATCGACGGCATCGACTGGTGCCGTCGGCTGCGGGCGGGCCCGCTCGGCGGCACGCCGGTGCTGATGCTGACCGCGCGCGACTCGCTCGACAGCAAGCGTGCCGGCTTCGCGGCCGGGGCCGACGACTACCTGGTCAAGCCTTTCCTTCTCGACGAGCTGGCGATGCGGCTGCGCGCGCTGGCGAGGCGGGCCACCGGCCGCGCGAGCGCCGCCACCACGATCGGTGCGCTGCGGCTCGAGCGCGAAGCGCGCCGCGTTCGCGTGGGGGACGTGCAGGTCCGGCTGACGCCCCGTTCGTTCCAGCTGATCGACCTGCTGATGAGCGCGCCCGACAGGGTGTACCCGCGCACCGACCTCGAACGCGAGATCTGGGGCGACGACCCGCCCGGCGGCGACGCGCTGCGCGCGCTGGTGGCCCAGACGCGGCGCGCCTTCGCCGAGGTGGGTGTCGATCCGATCGAGAACCTGCACGGCCATGGCTACCGCATCCGGGCGCCGGACCCCCTCGCTTAGGCGACGGCTGATCGTCGGCATCGTCGTCACCGCCTCTTTCGCGGCGTTCGCGGAGGCGGTGCTGCTGCACGTGGTGTGGTACGGCTACGAGCAGCGGCTGATCGATCGGGTGGTGCGCGAGGAGCTGCGGCGCAGCATCGAGATCCACTCGCGCGATCCGAGTCTCGCCTACCCCAATACCGAGGATCTGCGGCTCTACGTGGCGTCCGACGACGCGGCCCGGCCAGGCGATCCGCTGCCCGAGCACCTGGAGGCACTGCGCGACGCGCCAGCCGAGGCCGGCGGCGTCGCGCTTCGCTCGGTTCGCAGTGCCGACGGCGTCGACTTCCGGGTGGGCATCACCCGGCACGACAGTCAGACCTTCCTGCTGGTCTACGACGCCCGCGATCACGAGCAGCGCCGGATCGACCTGCTGTGGGCGGTGCTCGCGATCGCGCTGATGCTGACGCTCGCCGCGTCCCGGCTCGCGCTCGAGGTGGTCGATCGGCTGCTCGCCGGCCTCGGCCGGCTGCAGCGACGGATTTCCGACGGGGCTGGCGGGGCGCCGTTCCGGGACGACCGGATGGACGTCGAGGTCGCCGCGCTCGCCGACGCGCTCGACGACCAGCGCCGTCAGGTCGTGACCGCGCTTCGCAAGGAGCGGGCCTTCGCCGCCGCGGCGAGCCATGAGCTGCGCACGCCGCTGACGCGGATCGCCACCGGTACCGAGGTGCTGATCGCCCGCAGCGACCTGCCCGACCCGGTGGTCGGGCGGTTGCGCTCGATCCGCGAGTCCGCAGACGAACTGCAGCGCCTGCTCGACGTGCTCCTCGAGGTCGCCCGCTGGCAGCCGAGCGGCGCAGCTGCCCGGCCGCTCGCGCCGAAGGGGCCGCCGCGGCCGCTCGGTGAACTGATCGACGGCTGCGTCGCGAGGCTCGCCTCCGAGGCGCGCCTGCTCGGTACCCGCGTCGCGGTCTCGATCGGCGAGCCGCAGCGTCCGGTCGCCCACCCCGCGATGCTCGAGATCGTGCTGTCCAACCTGCTGCGCAACGCGATCCGCCACGGACGCAGCGCGCCGGTCGAGGTCACCGAGAACGAGGGGGTGATCGAGGTCGCCGATTCGGGGCCGGGCATCGACAGCAGCCAGATCGACCGGGTCTTCGACCCGTTCTGGCGGGGCGCCGGCGAACGCGAGGAGACGGGTCCTTCGGGGCTCGGGCTCGGGCTCACGATCGCCGAGCGGGTCTGCGCGGCCGCGGGCTGGACGCTGTCGATCCGCAGCGGGCCGGGGCAGGGGACCCGCGCGAGCGTGGCGCTGGTCCGTTCGGCCGTGGCATGAGCCCGCGCGCCCCGGCCGGCCGGCCGATTCCGCCGCACGCGCTCGGCGCGCTGGCGGTGCTGATCGGGCTCGCATGGACCTTCCGCACGACGCTGGTCGGCGGGCCCTCTCTGCACTGGCTGGTCACGCCGCTCGCGCTGCACGTGCTCGGTCCGGGCCGGGCCGCGTTCGCGGTGGTCGGCGGCGCGGCTTTCGCGGCTGGCACCGGCGGCATGTCGTGGACCGCGGTGCCGGCCGCCATCGTCATCGACGGCTGGCTGCCGATCGCCGTGGCCTGGGGCTGGCTGCGGCTGGTCGAGCGTCGCCTGCCCACCCACCTGTTCGTCTACCTGTTCGCGGCGGTCTTCGCCGGTACGCTCGCGGCAACGCTCGCGGGCGGTGCGGTCGAGCGGCTGCTCCATGGCGCCACCGTCGGGCGTGCCGCCGGTGCCGACTGGTGGATCGCGCTGCTGATCCTTGCCGATGGCGAGGCAGTCGCCACGGGCATCGTCGTGACGGGACTGGCGGTCTACCGCCCCGAGTGGCTGCAGACCTTCGATCCGGACCGCTACCTGCGCCCACCGCGCGGCTGAGTGCGGATACACGGCGTTACGTCTGTTGCCGCAGGCCCGCGCCGGGTGAGGCGGGCCGTCGGTAGCCTGGGTCCACCGTCACCCGCGCCCCTCCGGAGGCCCGACATGAACACCCGCATCCTCGGCTCGATCGCTTTCATCGGCGCGCTCGCGGCAGCGCCTGCCGCCCACGCACACGGCGGCGACGCGATCGTCGGCGCGGTGATCGGCGGCGGGGCCGGCGCGGCGATCGGCCAGGCCCTCGGCGGGCGCGACGGCGCGATCGTCGGCGGCGCGATCGGCGCGATCACCGGGTCCGCGATCGCCTCCTCGGGGTCGCACGGCTACCACGGTGCGCGGCCGGTCCACTACTACCCGGCCCGGCCGGCCTACCTGCCGCCGCAGCCCGCGTACTACCCCGCTCAGCCGGTCTACTACCCGCCGCCGCGCATCGTCGTGGCGCCGCCGGTGTATGCGCCGCCCCCGGTCGTCTATCCGCAGACCGTGGTCGTGCCGGCGCCGGTCTACGCGCCGCCGCCGGCCGTGGTGTACCGGGCCGGCCCCGGCTGGGGCTACGGGCACCACCACGGCTGGGGCCGGCGCGACTGGCACTGACGCGGCGCGCGGATCCGCGATGCCGCACCGAGCGGGCCCGGGGGCGACTCCGGGCCCGCGTCGCATTCAGGCCGACGGGATGAAGTCCGGGTCGTCCTGATGCTTGCGCTCGAACTTCAGGAAGTCGTAGTAGCCGCACTTCGACCCGTTCGGGTAGTCCCGGCACACCGCGGGCCGGGCCTCGTAGATCGTGCAGCGGCGCACGTCCGTGTCGAAGAACCGACAGATCGATCCGTAGACCGTGTCCTTGCGGTGCTTCAGGATCCGTTCGCCGGGCTCGTACCACCTCGTGAAGCGCTTCTCGGCCTCGGCGGGCTCGAGCCCGAAGTGCTTCGCGAGCCGCTTGAGGTCGCGGTCCTTGACCTCGATCCGCGGATAGCTGCAGCAGTAGCCCGGGCACTTCGAGCAGTCGTAGCGGACGATCGGGATGGTCTTTCGGGTCATGGGCGGTGTGGGCGTGGGAGGGTCGGAGGCCGTCAGGCCAGGCGCAGGCCGAGCAGCCAGATCACGAACGATACCGTGGCCGCGGCCGCGAAGGTGCCCACCACGATCGCCGAGCCGATCGCTCGCGGGTCGACGCCGTAACGTTGCGACAGGATGAAGGTGTTGCTCGCCGTCGGCAGCGAGGCCGCGAGCACGCCGATCGCGGCGAGTGCGGGGTCGGTGCCGAGCAGCACCATCGCCACGGCGACCAGCGCGGGGTGGAGCGCGAGCTTCGCGACGATGAGTGCGGTCACCGTGCGGTCGACGATGACCGCACGGCCTCCGAGCGAGGCGCCGATCGCGAACAGCGCGCACGGGCCGGCAGCCTGGGCGAGCAGCCGCACGAAGGATTCGGCGGGAGCGGGCAGCGCGAGGCCGGTCGCCGCAGCGGCGAAGCCGGCGACGATGCCCAGGATCAGCGGTGTGCGCAGCAGCCCGCCGAGCGCCTGACGCAGCCGCCGCGCGAGCGGCACGTCCGCGCCGGGGCCGCCGCGCCCGAACTCGAAGAGCACGATCGACAGCACGATCAGCACGCAGATGTCGGCCATCATCGCCATCACCATGCCGGGCAGGCGTCGGTCGTCGCCGAGCTGCGCGAGCAGCGGCAGGCCGAGGTAGCCGACGTTGCCGTGCGTGGTCGAGAACGCCAGCGCCGTGCGCTCCGAGGCGCCACGCCGGCGCGCGGCCCACAGCGTGCCGGCGTAGAGCAGCAGGCCCGCGCCCAGGAAGGCGGCGAAGAAGCGCCCGTCGACGATCCGCGTGATCGGTTGTGTCGCGACCGCGCGATAGAGCATCGCGGGCAGCGCGAACCAGAAGACGAAGGTGTTCAGGCCCTCGACGGCGCCGGCGGCGAGCAGGCCGCGGCGCGCGGCGACCCAGCCGCACAGCACGAGCGCGAAGACCGGGAGGGTGACCTCGAGTACGGTGAGCATGCGCGGCGACGCAAAGCGCGCGAGGGTACGGGCGCGCGCTCGCGCGGGTCAACCCGCCGTGTCGGTGCGCCGCAGCGCGTGGCGCAGGAAGCGGTCCGGCTCGAGGCGGCGCGAGAGCTCGGCCTCGAGCGGCATGGGCTCGCCGGCGAGGCGTGCGGCGACGAGCTCGGCGGCGAGCACCGACCACAGCAGACCGCGGCCGCCGAACGCGGTCGCGAGCCACAGGCCGTCCAGTGAGGGCAGCGGTGCGCGGTCGTCGCGGCGTGTGCCTGCGGCGCGCCGCGCGGCGATCGCGTCGGGATCGGGCACGGCGCCGACGAGCGGCAGGTGGTCGCGCGTCGACAGTCGCTCGCCGGCGCGGCCGGGATCGAGTCGCGGCTCGGGCGGGGGGGCGGCCAGCACCTCGGTCCAGCGCCGCCATGCGCGGGCCGCGGTGTCGTGGCCGTCGGGCAGGTCGTCGTCGGGCGTGCCCGGCGGGCCGAGCAGCAGCCGCGTCGCGTCGATCGGCACCGCGTGCCCGTCGCCCCCCACCGTGCAGCGCGGCACCGCCGCGCTCGGCAAGGTCGCGACCGTGGTCGCGCCCGCTCGGCGCTGCAGGCCGGCCGGACCGAGCAGGGCGGCCAGCGGCACCCGCGCCGGCTGCACGTCGCGTCGGATCCACAGCGGATGCGCGCCGGGCGCGAGCAGCACGACCGGTGCCTCGGCGAGCGTCGCGCCGTCGGGATCGACGGCGGCCCATCCAGCTGTCCGCCGCTCGATGCAGGCGAGCTCGACATCGGCGACGACCTGCACGCCCGACGTCGTCCACGCGGCTCGCAGCACGTCCGGATCGGCGCTGCCGGCCCTCGGCAGCCACCAGCCGCCGCGCCGCAGCGGTATGCCGGCGCGGCGCGAGGCTTCGGCCGCGTCGACCGGCGCGACCCAGTCGCGCGGCAGCATGGCGCAGACCGCGTGGGCGCGGGCGTCGTCGGCGAGCTGGACGCGGCCGTGCGGACGGAGCACTGCGGCGATCGTGGGGTCGGTCCACGACAGCAGCGTCGCGGCGCGGGTCAGGCGCGACAGCGGCGCGTCGTCGGGCGTCAGGGACGGATGCTGGGCGAGGACCGGCTGCGACGAGCCGCGCGGCGCGCGGCCGTCGATGCGCGTCACCGACCAGCCGCGGCGCGCGAGCGCAGCCGAGGCGGCGCTGCCGGCGAGGCCGCCGCCGACCACGAGCGCACGGCGAGCGTCCGAGGTCGGTGGCGGCCCGGCAGCCGCCCCGCGACCGCGCACGCGACGACCGCGCTGGCAGGCCTCGGAGCCGGCGGCCTCGAAGCCCAGGCCGGCCGACTCGAGCGCTCGCAGCGCGGCGGCCGTGCAGTCGGCGACGCCGGTCGGCGAGCGTGCGCCGGCGCCGGCACACGAGGCCGACGGCTGCGGCCCGACGCCCGCGAGGCCGTCGTCCGCCAGCATCGCGGCCGCCGCGCGCAGGGCGGCGGCGTCGAGCGGCGGCGCGTCGGGGTCGAGGCCGACGAGCAGTGCGTCGGCCCGCGGCACCCAGCCCGGCAGCCGTCGACGCGCATCGCCGATCGCGAGCGTCAGCACGATCCGGCCGTCGTCGATCGGCACGCGGTGGACGCCGTCGATCGCGGGCGGCCAGTGCCGCAGCAGCGCCCGCTGCGCGTCGCGGGGCACGCGCATGGTCTCGAGGCGCGCCTCGAGCAGGTCGCGCGCGAGCGGCGCCGGCAGCCATGCGGCCCAGTGCAAGTGCCCGCAGCGCGCCGGATCGACATGCCACGCGCGGCGTGCGGCGAGCAGCGCTTCGCCCGAGCCGAAGCCGAGTTCCAGGACGACGCAGCGCTCGCGGCCCCTCCAGGCGCTCGGCAGGCCGGCCGCCGCGAGCCGCCCCTCGGACGCGCCTCGAAGCGGGTCGTCACGAGGAAAGGGCGAGGCGCCACGTGTCATCATCCGCGGATTATCCCCGCCCCTCGACCTTGCCCGCCGTGTCCGCCGTTCCGTCCGCCCATCCCGTTCCCCGCGATCCGTCCGCGCGTGCCCGCGCGCTGCGCGACGCCGACAGCTGGTTCGACGCCGGCGGCTTGTTCGCCGAGCTCGCCCGTCGCGTCGCCATGCCCACCGAGAGCCAGGACCCCACGCGCGCGTCGGTCCTCGACGCCTACCTCGCCGACGAGATCGAGCCGGCACTCGTCGCGCTCGGCTTCGAGTGCGAGCGGGTGTCCAACCCGTCCGGACGAGGCGGTCCGATGCTGATCGCCCGGCGGATCGAGGATCCGTCGCGGCCGACGGTGCTCGGCTACGGGCACGGCGACGTGATCCGCGGCCTGGCGGGCCAGTGGCGCGCGGGGCGCGATCCCTGGACGCTGCAGGTCGACGGCGAGCGCTGGTACGGCCGCGGAACCGCCGACAACAAGGGCCAGCACACGATCAATCTCGCGGCGCTGCGACTCGTGCTCGCGGCTCGTGCCCGGGAGCAGGGCCTGCCGCCGGAAGCGCTCGCCCGTGCACGCCTGGGCTTCAACGCGACGCTGCTGCTCGAGACCGGCGAGGAGGTGGGCTCGCCGGGCCTGCACGCGGTCTGCGACGCGCGGCGCGACGCGCTCGCGGCCGACGTGCTGATCGCCTCCGACGGACCGCGGGTCTCGCCCGCGCGGCCGACGCTGTTCCTCGGCTCCCGCGGCGCGCTCAACTTCGATCTCGTCGTCGACCTGCGCGAGGGCGCGCACCACTCCGGCAACTGGGGCGGACTGATCGCGAACCCGGGCGTGGTGCTCGCGCACGCGCTGGCGTCGATCGTCGACGGACGCGGCGCGATCCGGGTGCCCGAGTGGCGGCCGGATTCGCTGACGCCGACCGTGCGTGATGCGCTGTCGACGCTGGCGGTCGACGGCGGCGCGGACGGGCCTGCGATCGATCCCGACTGGGGCGAACCCGGCCTCACCCCGGCCGAGCGGGTCTACGGCTGGTGCGCCTTCGAGGTGCTCGCGTTCGAGACCGGCAACCCGGCCCGCCCGGTCAACGCCATTCCGGCGCGGGCCAGGGCGACCTGCCAGCTGCGTTTCGTCGTCGGCATCGATCCCGGCGACATCGTGCCGGCGCTGCGTCGGCACCTCGAACGGCACGGGTTCGGCGAGACGGTCCGCGTCGAGGCGTCGGCGGAGGGCTACTTCCCCGCGACGCGGCTCGATCCCGATCATCCGTGGGTCCGATGGGCGAGCGCGTCGATCGACGCCAGCACCGGCGCGGCCCCGGCGATCCTTCCGAACCTCGGCGGATCGTTGCCGAACGACGCGTTCTCCGAGCGGCTGGGCCTGCCGACCGTCTGGGTGCCGCACTCGTATGCGGGCTGCTCGCAGCATGCGCCCGACGAGCACCTGCTGGCGCCGGTGGCGCGCGAGGCGCTGCGGCTGATGACGGGCCTCTACTGGGATCTGGGGGAGCCGGGCACGCCGGGGCCCGCCGCGGCGGGCTGAGACGCCCGCGTCGAGCGCCGTCCATGCCTCAGTCCAGCGCGAGCGCGAACTGTACGCTGGTGTCGCGCGGGGTCGCGTCGGGGCGCTGCAGACCGCTGGCGCGCACGCCGAGCAGCCGGATCGGCCGCGTCAGGTCGACCCGCTTCAGGCAACGGCCGGCGGCCCTGCGGATCGCGGCCGCGTCGGCGATCGGCTCGGCGAGCGTCTGGTCGCGGGTGACCGTCCGGAAGTCGACGAAACGCAGCTTGACGCCGACCGTGCGGCAGGCGTAGCCCTTGCGCTCGAGGTCTGCCGCGAGCTGCTCGCACAGCCGGGTGAACACCGCACCGAGCTCGTCCCGGTCGCGGACCGCGTGAAGGTCGCGCTCGAAGGTGGTCTCGCGACTCACCGAGACGGGCTCGCGGCGGGTCTCGAGCGGCCGATCGTCGCGGCCGTGCGAGACGCGGTGCAGCCAGGCCCCGTAGCTGCGACCGAAGCGCTCGACCAGCCAGGCCTCGTCGCGGGCGGCGATCTCGCCGACCGTCGTGATGCCGAGCGACGCGAGCCGGGCCGCGGCCTTCGGTCCGATGCCGTTGACCTTGCGGGCCGGCATCGGCCAGATCCGGTCGGGCACGTCGTCCATCGTCAGCACGGTCACGCCGTCGGGCTTGTGCATGTCCGACGACAGCTTGGCGAGCAGCTTGTTCGGCGCGATGCCGACCGAACAGGTGAGGCCGGTCGCCGCCAGCACCGCCGCCTTGATCCGCAGCGCGATCTCGGCCGACGGCAGCGCGATCGACGTGACGTCGGCATAGACCTCGTCGATGCCGACATCCTGGACCTCGGGCGCGATCGAGCGGACCGCCTCCTTGAAGCGTCGCGAGAAGCGGCGGTAGAGCTCGAAGTCGACGGGCAGCAGCACCGCGTCGGGCGCGAGTCGCGCCGCCTTCATCGTCGGCATCGCCGAGTGCACGCCGAGGGCCCGGGCCTCGTAGGTCGCGGTCGTCAGCACGCCGCGGCCCGCGTAGTCGCGCAGGCGCGCGAACGCGCGGGTGCCGTCGGGGCCGACTTGCGGCGCGTGGGTCCGCCGTCCGGCGACCACCATCGGCAGGCCGCGCAGCTCCGGATAGCGCGACAGCTCGCAGGACGCGAAGAAGGCGTCCATGTCGATGTGCGCGATGCGCCGGTCTGCTGCCGGTGCGGCGGGCTCGGTGCCGACACCGGTGAGGCGCGGCAGCCGGCCGCCGGGCGGGGCGTCGGAGCCGCGCGGGGTGGGCGGCGGGTAAGGGGCGGTCAAGATGCGGCACACTCCGGGCGGGTACACCTTAGCAGAGGACACCGATGCAGGACCTGTTGGCGGGGCGGGCGGCGATCGTCACGGGCGGCGCCCGCGGGATCGGGCTGGCGGTGGCTCAGACGCTGGGCCTGCTCGGCGCCCGCGTGCTGATCGTCGACAACGGCGCGGCGATCGACGGCGGCCCCGAGGACCCGGCGGTCACCGAGCTCGCCGCGATGCGCGTGCCGGGCGCCGTCGGCCTGTCGCTCGACGCGGGCGCCGAGGGCGCCGCCACCGAGGCCGTGTCGGCCGCGCTCGATGCGTTCGGGGCGGTCGACCTGGTCGTCAACAACGCGGCGATCGAGGCCGACGCGCCGGTCGGCGACGGTGCGCGCGCGGCCTTCGAGCGAATGCTGCGGACCAACCTCGTCGCGCCCTGGGCGATGGCCGCAGCCGCGATCGGCCCGATGCGCGCACAGGCCCGCGCCGGCCGCAGGCCGGGGGCGATCGTCAACCTCGCCTCGGCGGTCGGTCTCTTCGGCCGCGCGGGCCGGGGCGGAGAAGCCGCGAGCAAGGCGGGGCTGGTCGGCCTGACCCGCACGCTCGCGCTCGAGCTGGCCGACGCGCGGATCGCCTGCAACGCGATCGTGCCGTTCGCGGGCACGCGAGCGGTACGCGCCGCGCCCGGTGCCGACGCCGCGCACGCGCGCTGGGCCGAGCGCACCGGCGCGCTGCCCGCCAGCCACGTCGCGAACCTCGTCGCCTTCCTCGCCGCGCCCCAGGCCGCCGGGATCAGCGGGCAGCTGCTCGGCGTGCGCGGGCTCGAGGTGTTCGCGTGGACGCAGGCGCGTCCCGCGGCCTCGTGTTTCCAGCCGCGCTCGTTCGACGCCGACGAGTTCGCGAGCGCGCTGGGCGCGCTGCGGCGAGACTTCGTCACGCTCGCCGATGACCTCGACGCCTTCGACGTCGACCCGGTCGCCTGAGCGCGCGGTGACGCGCGTCGGCCCACCGCGCGGCGGCGCGCCCGGCGGCCGACCGAACGCGCTGCAGACGCCGATGGACGTGCGTCGACACCCCAGGGGAATCCCGCTACGCTGGCCCTTTGACGCCCGGAGTTCCTCCCGATGTCGACCGATGCCGCGTCGCCCCGGCACATCCGACTGACCTCCCACCCGGCCCCCGGCACGCCCGGGTCCCCGGCGATCCGATGGGGAGCGGCCACGCCGGCCGAACGCGGTCCGGTCGTCGGCACCACCACCGACCGCGCGCGCCGCAACGTGATCGGCACGCACTCCGGCTCGTACGGCGTCTATCGCGCGCTCGCGGTCGCCGCCGGCGCGCTGCGGCGCCACCACCGCGCCGATCTCACCGACACCGCGCCGACCGACCCGATCGGCCCCTTCCCGCAATGGGCCGACGCGGGCCGAATCGTGTCGATCGATCCCTGGGGTGCGGTCGTCGCGGATGCCTTCCGCGAGCACCTCGCGGCCGGCGTCGACATCCGCCCGACGATCGCGGTCACGAAGGCGCACATCGACATGCCGGAGATCCGCACGGCGATGGCCTTCCAGCGGCTGAAGCCGGACGGCCGGATCCTGCTCGACAATGGTTCGGCGGTCGTCACGAAGGCCGCGATCGAGCCGGTCTGGTGGCTGCCCGGTGTCGCCGAGCGCTTCGGCTGCAGCGAGGCGGACCTGCGCCGCGCGCTGTTCGAGGAGACCGGCGGGATGTACCCCGAGCTGGTGACCCGCAGCGACCTCGAGGTGTTCCTGCCCCCGATCGGCGGCCAGACCGTCTACGTGTTCGGCGATCCGCGCGACCTGGCGAATCCGGAGGTGCCGCTGACCGCACGCGTCCACGACGAGTGCAACGGCTCCGACGTCTTCGGCAGCGACATCTGCACCTGCCGCCCGTACCTGACCCATGCGATCGAGGAATGCATCCGCGGCGCGCAGCAGGGGGGCGTGGGCCTGGTCTCGTACTCCCGCAAGGAGGGACGGGCGCTCGGCGAGGTCACCAAGTTCCTCGTCTACAACGCTCGCAAGCGCCAGGAAGGCGGCGATTCGGCCGACAAGTATTTCCTGCGGACCGAGTGCGTGGCCGGCGTGCAGGACATGCGCTTCCAGGAGCTGATGCCCGACGTGCTGCACTGGCTCGGCATCCGCCGCATCCACCGGCTGGTGTCGATGAGCAACATGAAGTTCGACGCCATCGTCGGCTCCGGCATCGCGGTCGACGAGCGGATCCCGATCCCGGAGGGCCTGATCCCGGCCGACGCGCAGGTCGAGATGCAGGCGAAGAAGGCGGCCGGCTACTTCACCGACGGTGCCGCGCCCGGCGCCGACGCGCTCGCGTCGACCAAGGGCCGCGGCCTGTGAGCGGCGCGGGCGGCGTGCCGGCCGGCGCGGTCGGTCTGCTGTCGAGTGCCGCGGTGCGCGAGCGCTGCGGCCGCATCCTCGAGGCCGCGCTCGCGGGCCGCACGCGCTGGTTCGCCGTCGAACCCGCCCGGCTCGACGACGCCGCCGGCTTCGTGGCCGAGGTCACGCGCCGTCGCTATCCGGACCTGCGCGTGCCGTACCACAGCCGCTGGCGCCACTTCGAGGCGGGTGGCCTCGACCGGGTGGCCGCGATGGAGGCGGCCGCGGGCGACGCGCTCGCCGATCCGGCCGAACGTGCGCGGACGCGGATCGACCTGGCGGTGGTCTCGGTGCTGCTCGATGCCGGCGCGGGGGCGGCCTGGTCCTTCGACGACCGCGCGAGCGGGGCGGTGATGGGTCGCTCCGAGGGCCTGGGCGTCGCGAGTCTGCGGGCCTTCGAGGCGGGGCTGTTCTCGTCCGACCCGCGGCGGCCTTGGCGGGCCGACGCGGCCGCGCTGGCCCGGCTCGACGTGGCCTCGCTCGGTGCGGCCTTCCAGGTCTGCGCGACGAACCCGCTGGTCGGCCTGGACGGCCGCGTCGCGCTGCTGCGCCGGCTCGGCGAAGCCCTTGCCGCGCGACCCGACGCGTTCGGCGCCGACGGACGCCCCGGCGGGCTCTTCGACGCCCTGCGGCCCGGCGGCGAGCCCCGCGTCGCTGCGCACGCGCTGCTGGTGGCGCTGCTGCACACGCTCGGCGGCATCTGGCCGCAGGGGGCGCGGATCGGCGGCGTCGCGGTCGGCGACGCAGGGAGGCACGCGCTCGCGGGCGGCGACGGCGAGACTGCCGGCTGGGTGCCATTCCACAAGCTGTCGCAGTGGCTCTGCTATTCGCTGCTCGAGCCCTTCGAGGGCGCCGGCGTCGTCGTCGACGGCCTCGATGCACTGACCGGCCTCGCCGAATACCGCAATGGCGGCCTGCTGGTCGACACCGGCGTGCTGGTGCCGCGCGAGCCGGCGGCCTTCGCCGCCCCCGTGCCGCCGGGCGCCGAGCCGGTCGTCGAATGGCGCGCGCTCACCGTGGCCCTCGTCGATGCGCTCGCACCGAGGGTCCGCGCCCGCCTCGGCGCCGACGCCGCGTCGATGCCGCTCGCCGCGGTGCTCGAGGGCGGCACCTGGGCGGCCGGCCGCGAGCTCGCCGCGCGGCGACGCGGCGGCGAGCCGCCGTTCGCGATCGCCAGCGACGGCACCGTCTTCTGACCCCACCCACGGATCGAACCGGAGACTGACGATGGACGCGGGCGTGCACGTGATCGAGCATCCGCTGGTGCAGCACAAGCTGACGCTGATGCGCCGCAAGGAGACCAGCACCAACAGCTTCCGGCGGCTGCTGTCGGAGCTGTCGATGCTTCTGGCCTACGAGGTCACCCGCGACATGCCGATGCACGAGGTCGAGATCGAGACGCCGCTCGAGACCATGCGCTCGCGGCTCATCGACGGCAAGAAGACCGTCTTCGTGTCGATCATGCGCGCGGGCGCCGGCATCCTCGACGGGATGCTGCAGGTGATCCCCGGCGCACGGATCGCGCACATCGGCCTGTACCGCGATCCGAAGACGATGGTCGCGGTCGAGTACTACTTCAAGGTGCCGGCCGACATGCACGACCGCGACGCGATCGTCGTCGACCCGATGCTGGCCACCGGCAATTCGGCGGTGGCGGCGGTCGACCGGCTGAAGGAGACTCGGCCGCGGTCGATCCGCTTCGTCTGTCTGCTCGCCGCGCCCGAGGGACTGCGGCACTTTCGCGCGGCCCACCCGGACGTCCCGGTCTACACCGCGGCGATCGATCGCCAGCTCGACGCACACGGCTACATCCTCCCCGGTCTGGGCGACGCGGGCGATCGCCTGTTCGGGACGAAGTAGCACCGGCGACCGGCGCAACGCCGTCGATCCCCGGCGCCCGCCGGACGCGGGCGTCGCAGATCACGCTGCGCGGTCGGACACGCTGCGCGGTCTGACACGCTGCGCAGCCGGCGGACGGGACGCGCGCCGTTCAGGCGAGGCCGTGCGCGCGCAGCCCGCAGGCGAGCAGCGGTGCGAGCGCGATGCGGTTCGTCGCGTGCGCGAGAGAGTCCGTGCTCCAGAGTCGCGCCACGCCTGCCGAGTGCAGCGCGTCGAGATCGGCGGCCGAACAGAGCGCGTGGGTGACCACCGCGTCGACGCGCGAGGCGCCCGCGCCTAGGCAGACCCGCGCCGCCTGTGCGAGGGTGCGCCCGCTCGACGCGATGTCGTCCACCAGCACCACCGGGCGACCCGCCAAGTCGGGGCTCCGCCCCGACGGCCCCCCTGCGGCGACCACGTCGACCTCGCGATCGCCTCGCCGCGTCTTCACGAACACCGCATGCGGCCGGCCGGCTGCGGCGGCAACCGCGGCCGCCCACCGCGCGGACTCCTCGTCGGGCCCGACCACCACCGCATCGGCCGCCTCGCGTCCGACGAACGCGCCGATCGATTCGGCGGCGGTCAGCGCGATCGCGCGTGCGCCGCCGGTGACCGCCTCGTCGAGCCGCGAGATCCGGTGCAGGTGGGGGTCGACCGTGACGACCGCGTCGAACAGCCCGCCGAGGAACGCCCCGACGATCCGCTGGCTGACCGCCTCGCCGGGCCGGAACTCGAGATCCTGCCGCATGTAGCACAGGTAGGGCGCAACCAGCGTCAGCGTGGTCACGCCGTGCGAGCGTGCGGTCCGGCTCGCGAGCAGCAGCTCGACGAGTCGCGTGTCGGGCGAGCCCAGCGACGCGTAGAGCAGCACGCGTGGCGGCAGCGGCACCGGCAGCCTCAGCAGCGATTCGCCGTCCGGGAAACGACGCGTCTCGATCGGCGCGCGCGGGATCGCGAGCGCTTCGGCGAGCCGCGCCGCGGGCTCGGCCTGGTCCGAGAAGTGCAGCAGGATCGGGGCGCTCGGTGTGTCCATCCCGTCACGGCCTCAGGCGATCGCGATGCCGGGGTCGACCACGCAGCCGCGGCGCGCCAGCTCGAACTCGCCGGGCGTCTCGGCGTGCAGCCGGTAGAGCGGCTGGCCGGCACGTACCGTGTCGCCGAGCCGTACCTGCAGGTCGAGCCCCGCGCCCGGGCTGGCCGGCGCGCCGGCCTGCCGGGCGGCGCGCGCGAGTCGCAGGTGGTCGAACCCGATGACCCGGCCCGCGCGCGGCGCGCCGATCTCGGCGACGTGCCGGCCCGGCACGGGCGGTTGCGCGCGCCGCCCCTGGGCGTCGACGATCGCCGCCATCTTGGCCGCGGCCCGGCCCGACTCGAGGATGTCGCGCGCGAGCGACTCGCCATCGCCGCCGCGCACGTCGGGATCGAACTCGAGGATCCGGCCGGCGAGCCGGATCGACTTCGCGCGCAGGTCGGCCGGGGCGTCGGGCGCGTTGCCGAGCACCGCCATCACGTCACGGGCCTCGAGCACCGGACCGATGCCGCGGCCGATCGGCTGCGTGCCGTCGGTCAGCGTGACCTCCACGTGCAGCCCCAGCGCGCGGCCGACATGCTCGAAGGTCTTGCGCAGTCGCTGCGCGGACGCGAGGTCGCGGACCTTGGCGCTCGGACCGACCGGGATGTCGAGCAGCAGGTGGGTCGACCCGGCGGCGAGCTTCTTCGACAGGATGGATGCGACCATCAGCCCCGGGGAGTCGAGCGCGAGCTGTCGCTCGACCGAGATCAGCAGGTCGTCGAGCGGCGCGAGCCGCTGCGTGCCGCCCCAGGCGATGCAGCCGCGTTCGCGCAGCACGATCTCGCGCAGCCGCGCCGGCTCGAGCTCGACCTCGGCGAGCACCTCCATCGTGTCGGCCGTCCCCGCGGGTGACGTGATCGCGCGGCTCGAGGTCTTCGGGATCAGCATCCCGTGAGCGGCGACGATCGGCACCACGACCATCGAGGTTCGGTTGCCGGGGATGCCGCCGATGCAGTGCTTGTCGGCGACCAGGGTCTCGTGCCAGTCGAGCCGCTCGCCGGTCTCGAGCATCGCGCGGGTCAGCGCCAGCACCTCGTCGCGCTCGAGGTCGTCGCGTCCGCAGGCGACGAGGAAGGCGGCGATCTCGCTGCGCGTGTAGCGGCGCGCCGCGATGTCGCCGGCGATCGCGCGCATCGCGGCGAGGTCGAGCGGCTCGCCCTGGAGCTTGCGGCGGACGATGTCGAGCGATGCGGGGCGGGGTGCGGGCCCGATGCTGACCGGCGTGCCGCGCGGCGCGCCGAGCAGCGCGAAGGCCTGCTCGGACAGGCCGAGCTCGTCGAGACCGACGATCGACGGGTCCTCGACGACGTTGAGCACCGCCAGCATCGGCTCGACGTCGTCGGGCGCATCGGCGCGTCGGATCGCGACCTTCTGCGAGGCCCGCAGCGCGTCGATCCGGCATGCGGCACAGCCGCGCGCGAGGTAGGCGACGTTCTCGGCGTCGGTGTCGATCCGCACCTCGCGCAGGCGCAGGGACGCGACGTGCTCGGGAGCCCTCATCCGGCGGATTGTAGCCGGGCCGTGTCGGCTCGCCCGTCGGAGCGAGACCGCGCCTCGGATCAGCCCCGGCCGAGGGGGGTGGGGTGCCAGCCGACCGTCAGCAGCATGACGGCGAACCCGACGACGTAGGCGAGGGCGACGTGCCAGCCCGATCGCAGCCATGCGCCGACCGACCGCGCCTCGGGGAACTGGTTGGACAGCGCGACGCCCGCCGACGATCCGAACCAGATCATCGAGCCGCCGAAGCCCACCGCGTAGGCGAGCACGCCCCAGTCGTAGCCGCCCTGCGCGATGGCGAGCGCGGTCAGCGGGATGTTGTCGAACACCGCCGACACGACGCCCAGCCCGAAGGCCGTCAGCCATGAAGCGTCGGGCAGGCGCTCGACCGGCATCATCGACGCGATCAGGACCAGCGACAGCAGGAAGACCGTGCCGCGGACCGCGTTCGGCAAGGCTGCCCAGTCGGGCCGGCGCAGCGGCGCCGCAACGAGGATCGCGACCCAGACCGCCGCGCCGATGAAGGGGAAACGGTCCGCGACCGCGGCGAAACGCGTGTTGACGACGACGTTGACCGTGACGGCGGCGACGAGGATGAACGCGACGATCGCCGCTCGGCCCCAGTCGATCCTCGCGCTCGCCGCGCCGTCGCGGACGAGCGGCGAATGCCGGTGCTGCTGGCCCGACGCGACCCAGCCGACGATCGCCAGGGCGACGACCGCCGCCGAATACGCGTTGAGTACCGCCAGCGGCGACGCGCCGGCGATCCAGATCATCGTGGTCGTGGTGTCGCCCACCACGCTGCCCGAGCCGCCGGCGTTCGACGCCGCGACGATGCCCGCGAGGTAGCCGATGTGGACGCGGCCGCGGAACACCGTCGCGGCGATCGTGCCGCCGATGATCGCCGCCGCGATGTTGTCGAGGAAGCTCGAGATCACGAAGACCAGCACCAGGAGCCCGAAGGCGCCGGCGCGGCCATCGGGCAGCCAGCGCGGCAGCGCGGCCGGGATGCCGCTCTCCTCGAAGTGGCGCGACAGCAGCGCGAAGCCGAGCAGCAGGCAGAAGAGGTTCGCGACCGTCACCCACTCGTGGGCCAGGTGCGCGCCCAGGCCAGCGAGGCCGGCGCCCTCGGCGAAGCCGGAGAAGAGCACCTTGTAGAGCGACACCACGACCAGGCCTGCGACCGCGACCCGCATCGTGTGATGGTGGAGCAGCGCGACGCCGGCAAGCACGGCGGCGAACAGGATGAACTCCGGCGGGATGCCGGCGATGTCGAAGCCCATGGATCTCTCGTCCGTCGGACCCGCGCCGTGGCCGGTGCGGCGGTCCGTCTCCTCCCCAGGGGGCCGAGTGTACCGCGCCGAGCTAGGCGGTACCGCCCGGCGCGGCCGCGATCGGCTCGAGGTGGGTGACGACGCTCGCGTGCTCGACGATCGCGCCGAGCGCGGCCTCGACCTCGTCGGCCACCGCATGCCCGGCGTCGACGGTCCAGTGGCCGGGCACGAGCACCACCACGTCGATCCACGCATGCGAGCCGGCACGCCGGGTCCGCAGGGCGCGCCAGGCCACGCCCCGGGGTGCCAGCGCGTCGAGGGCGGCGCGCAGCTGCGCGAGCTCCGGCTCGTGGAGGCCGCGGTCCATCAGCCCGTCGACCGACTCGCGCAGCAGGCGGGCTCCCTCGACGAGGATGTTCAGCCCGACCGCGATCGCGATCAGCGGATCGAGCACCAGCCAGCCGGTCAGCGCGACGGCGCCAACGCCGATCACCACGCCGACCGAGGTCACGACATCGGTCATCAGGTGGCGCGCGTCGGCCTCGAGCGCGATCGATCGGAAGCGCTTCGCCGCGCGCCGCAGCGCGATCGCCACGCCGAGGTTGATCGCGGTGGCCACCGCCGAGACGGCGAGCCCCGGACCGATGGCTTCGAGCGGCTGCGGCGCCACCAGGCGCTGCGCCGCGGCCCAGATGATCGCCGCGGCCGCACCGAAGATCAGGATGCCTTCGAAGCCGCTCGAGAAGTACTCGGCCTTCGAGTGCCCGAACGGATGGTCGTCGTCGGGCGGCCGGGCGGCGACCACGATCATCACCAGGGCGAACGACGCGCCGGCCAGGTTCACGAACGATTCGAGCGCGTCGGAGAGCAGGCCGACCGAGCCGGTCAGCCACCAGGCGACGGCCTTCAGCGAGATGGTCGCGATCGCCGCGGCGATCGACAGCCAGGCGAAGTGGTGTCGGCCGAAGGTGTCGGGGGAGGGGGACTTGGGTACGATCACGGGATGCAAGTATCCAACATCGCGGACGCCGGCGCCGCCCGCGGCGCGGGCGCGATCACCGACGTGGCCGGGCTTCGGGTGGGTCACCACACCGATCCGCGGCGCCCGACCGGCTGCACGGTGGTGCTCGCCGACGGCGGCGCGACCTGCGGCGTCGACGTGCGCGGGGCGGCGCCCGGCACCCGGGAGACCGACCTGCTCGACCCGGGCAACGCGATCCGCGAGGTCCACGCAGTGGTGCTCGCGGGCGGCAGCGCGTTCGGGCTCGAGGCGGCCACCGGCGTCGTCGACTGGCTCGCGGCGCGCGGGGTCGGTCTGTCGGTGGGTCCGGCCACGGTCCCGATCGTGCCGGCGGCCATCCTGTTCGACCTCTGGGTCGGCGACGCGTCGATCCGTCCCGATGCGCGCGCCGGCCGACTCGCCTGCGAGGCGGCCTCCGACGCGCCGCCGGCCGAGGGCTCGGTCGGCGCCGGCGCGGGCGCCACCGTCGGCAAGCTCTGGGGCATCGAGCGCGCCACGCGCGGCGGCATCGGCACCGCGTCGCTGCGGATCGGTGCCGCGACCGTCGGCGCGCTCGTCGCGGTCAACGCGGTGGGCGACGTGATCGACCCGACGACCGGCGACACCGTCGCCGGGGTCCGTGACGCGGCCGACGGCCACCGGTTCGTCGGGACCACCGCCTGCCTGCTGCGCGGCGAGCTGCCGCCCCGGCTGCAGGCGGGCATGGCCACCACGATCGGCGTGGTCGCGACCGACGTCGCGCTGGACAAGGCCGAATGCCGGCGGCTCGCCACCAGCGCGCACGACGGGCTCGCACGGACGATCGACCCGGTGCACACCGCGTTCGACGGCGACACGGTGTTCGCGATGGCGACCGGTCGCAGCCGCGCGCGCGTGCACCCGGTGGTGCTCGGCGCGGCGATCGCCGCGGTGACCGCGACCGCGGTGCTGCGGGCGGTGCGCGCGGCATCGGGCCTGCGCGGTCCGGGGCTGCCGACGCTGCCGTCCGCCACCGAACTGGCGACGGCGGGGGGCGGGCGGTGAGGCGGCGCGTGCTGCGCGCCGTCGCCGCGTTCGTGCTCGCGGCGGCCGCCGGCCTCGCGGCGGCCGGACCCACGCTGTCGCTCGACGCGCAGGCGCGGGCGGCGGTGCCCAACGATGAGCTGCTGGTGGTGATCGCGGTCGAGCGCGACGCGCCGCAGCCGGGCCCGGCGAACGACGCGGTGCTGCGTGCGCTCGAGGCCGCACTCGCCGAGGCGCGCCGCGTCGACGGCGTGAAGGCGCGCCTCGGTCCGGTCTCGACGCAGCCCCTGGTGCGCGATGGCCGTCCGCAGGGCTGGCGCGTCCGCGGCGAGGCGGTGCTCGAGTCGACCCGGGTCGCGGAGCTGGCGCAGCTCGCCGGGCGCCTCGGCGAGCGGCTGCAGCTCGCCGCGGTGCAGTACCGGCTGTCGGCCGAGCGCCGCCAGGCCGAGGAGAAACGGCTGGTGGCCGAGGCGGCGAAGGCGTTCCGTGCGCGCGCGGCCGAGGCCGCCCGGGCCTTCGGCTTCGCCGACTACGAGCTGAAGTCCCTGGCGCTGCACGCCGGCGGGGGAGGACCGGTGCCGCGCCCGATGGCGATGAGCGTCGGGCGCGGCGGCGCCGAGGTCGCCGCCGCACCGTTGCCCGCGGACGCCGGCGAGTCCGAAGTGGTCGTCGGCGTGTCCGGTAGCGTCGAGCTGCGTCCCTGAGGAGCGCGCGGGCGGCCGCTCGGACGCGGGTTCAGTCGAACACCACCACGCCGCGACCGCGGACACCGCCGGCGATCAGCGCGTCGCAGTGCTCCATCAGCGTCGCGAACGGCACGCGCTGGACGATCGCGTCGAGCGAACGCGGCTTCAGGTCGGTCGTCATCCGCGTCCAGGCGCGGGTGCGGCGGTCGAGCGGGTGGTTCGCGTTGACGCCGGCGAGCACCACGCTGCGCAGGATGAACGGGTAGATCGACGTGCTGAAGGTCTCGCCCGCGGCGTTGCCGAAGGGTGCGACCACGCCGCCCTTGCGCATCGTGCGCAGCACGAAGTCGAGCGGCGCGCCGCCCACCGCGTCGATCGCGGCCGCCCACAGCTGCTCGTCGAGCGGCTTCGTGTGTCGCTGCTGGATCTCGCGACCCACCACGCGCGCCGCGCCGATGCGTCTCAGGTAGTCGTGCTCGGACGCCTTGCCGGTCATCGCGACCACGCGATGGCCGAGGCCCGCGAGCATGTCGATCGCGAAGCTCGAGCAGCCGCCCGTCGCGCCGGTGACGATCACCTCGCCCTCACCGGGCACCACGCCGTGCGCCTCCAGCGTCTCGATCGCGACCGCCGAGGTGTAGGCGCCGATGCCGAGCGCGACGACCGAGAACGCGTCGAAGCCGTCGGGGATCCGGTGGACCCAGGCGGCCGGTACGCGGACGAGCTCGGAGAACGCGCCGTCGTGGCGGATGCCGAACTCCTGGCCGCCCTGGACGGTGACCTCGTCGCCTTCGCGGAACCGCGGATCGGCCGAGGACTCGACCACGCCCGAGACCTCGATCCCCGGCACGCAGGGGAAGCGCTTGATCACGTTGCCCGCGCCGCTGACGGCGCGCGCGTCCTTGTAGTTGATCGCCGCGAAGCGGCTGCGGATCACCACCTCGCCCGCGCCGACCTCGTCCGAGCCGACCTCGACCCAGCGGCTTGACCGCCGGCCCGCATCGTCGCGGAAGCTGCGGATCGCCCGGTGCTTCATCGCCGCTCTCCCTGCGGCCCGATCGCCGCGCGCGACGCGAGCAGCGCGTCGATCTCGGCCGCGCCGAAGCCGTGCTCCTCGAGGATCTCGCGGGTGTGCTCGCCGAGCGCGGGCGGCGCGAAGCGGACCTTCGCCTGGGTGTCCCGATCGCCGACGAGGAAGCCGGCGAGCCGCGCGGGCCCGGTCCGGTGCGGCACCTCGACCGCCGCGTTGGCGTGCGCGAACTGCTCGGAGGCGACCACCTGCGCGTAGTCGGCGACCGGCGCGCACATCACGTCGATCGCCTCGAGCTCGGGCAGCCAGGCGGCGGTGGGCCGCGCGACGAGCTTCGCCTCGAGGGCCTCGCGCAGCGCGGCCCGGTTGCGGACGCGGGCGTCGTTGGTCGCGAAGCGCGGATCGTCCGCGAGCGCGGCGAGCCCCAGCAGCCCGCACAGCGCCGTCCAGCGCGGCGGCTGGTAGGCGGCCACCATCATCCAGCCGTCGGCGGTGCGGTACGCCTCGTTCGGCGCCGCATAGGGCGCGGCGCTGCCGATGCGCTTCGGCACCTCGCCGCTCGCCATGTAGGAGGCGAGGCCGCTCGCCTGGAGCATCAGGCTCGCGTTGTACAGGCTGACGTCCAGGAACTGCCCGGACCCGGTCCGGTCGCGCGCGCGAAGCGCGGCGAGCACCGCCATCGTGCCGAGGAAGCCGGTGGTCAGGTCGACCGCGGGCACCTGGACCTTGCAGGGCTCGGCGCCCTCGACGCCGATCTGGCTCATCAGCCCCGAGAGCGCCTGCACGATGCCGTCGACACCGGGGCGGTCGGCCCACGGGCCGTCCTGGCCGAATGCGGTCACCGCGGCCCATACCAGCCGCGGGTTGATCGCCGACAGCGTCGCCCAGCCGACGCCGAGCTTCGCCATCACGCCCGGCCGGAAGCTCTCGACGACGACGTCGGCGCGCACGGCCATCCGCTTGACCGCGTCGACCGCGGCCGGCTGCTTGAGGTCGAGCGCGAGCCCGCGCTTGTTGCGGTTGAAGCTCATCGCCACGACCGAGTCGCCGTCGAGCCAGGGGGGCCCGAGCGCGCGGCCGAGGTCGCCGGTGGGCGACTCGATCTTCACGACGTCGGCGCCCATGTCGCCCAGCAGCATGCCGATCGTCGGACCCGCGCCGATCTGCGAGAAGTCGAGGACGCGAACGCCCTCCAGTGCGGTACCCAGGCCCATCGCGTCACTCGATCCGGATGCCGGTCTCGCGGCCGATCCGCTGCCAGCGGGCGACGTCGCGCTGGATCAGCGCCTGCAGCTCGTCGGGCCCGAGGAAGCCCGGCTCGAAGCCCTGCGAGACCATCCGCTCCCGGACCTCGGCCGACTCGGTGATCCGCCTGAGCTCGGCGGCGATCCGCGTGGTGACCTCCTTCGGCGTGCCGGCCGGCGCGAGGATCGAGTACCAGAGCGGCACGTCGTAGCCCGGCACGCCGGACTCGGCGACCGTCGGCACCTCGGGCAGCAGCGGAGAGCGGCGCGCGGTCGCGACGGCGAGCGCGCGCAGCCTGCCCGCCTGCACGTGCGGCGCGACCGACGCGAGTGTCGCGAAGGCCGCCTGGATCTGGCCGCCGAGCAGGTCGGCGATCGCGGGCGCGGTGCCCTTGTAGGGCACATGCACGACGTTCGTGCCGGCGAGACGGTCGAACAGCTCGAAGGCGAGGTGCTGCGGCGTGCCGTTGCCCGGCGTGCCGTGGTTCAGCCTGCCCGGCTGCGACTTCGCCAGCGCGACGAACTCGGCGGTGGTCTTCGCGGCCACCGACGGGTGGACGACCAGCAGCATCGGCACCGAGGCGACCAGCGCGATCGGCGCGAAGTCCCGCTCGATGTCGAACGGCAGCTTCTGGCCGAGTCCGGGGTTGATCGTCACCTGGTTCGACGCGATCACGATCGTGTAGCCGTCGGCCGGCGCGCGCGCGACCTGGTCGGTGCCGAGGTTGCCGCCGGCGCCGGGCCGATTCTCGATCACCACCGGCTGGCCGAGCCCGTCGGCCAGCTTCGGCCCGAGCATCCGCGCGAGGATGTCGTTGCCGCCGCCGGGCGGGAACGGCACGACGAACCGGATCGGCTTCGCGGGCCAGCGCCCCTCGGTGCCCTGCGCGCGGGCGCGGGGCAGGGCGGCGAGCGCGAGGCCGGCTGCGGTGGCATGCAGCGCGGTACGCCTGGAGGTCATGGCGGGTCTCCCTGTCGGTCGTGGTCGGCCGGTGCGGTGCCGGCCGGGACGAGCGACCGTATCGAATGCGCCCGCATGCCGCAACCGCGTCGCGCCGGTCCTCGGACCGGCAGGTGCCGGAATCCGCGTGCGGCGCGTGGGCCGCCGGCGGGCCCGAACCGGACCGCGGCGGTCGCATGGGCGGGCGCGCGG
This sequence comes from Pseudomonadota bacterium, assembly GCA_046046245.1. Classification (GTDB taxonomy): domain Bacteria; phylum Pseudomonadota; class Gammaproteobacteria; order Burkholderiales; family Burkholderiaceae_E; genus UBA4615. The sequence goes on from JBJOKE010000011.1 coordinate 74,541, forward strand.
CCGAACGGGACCGACAGCGTCTGCAGACGGTCCGCGCCGGACCAGCGGTCGTCGATCGCCGCCGTGGTTATCGATTGTGCAAGACTTGAGGCACTGTCGATGTACATCACCGACGGGCATCCCTACAGTCCCGCCCGTGGACCCCACAGGAGACAGACGCCATGGCCGACCTGCCCCGGATCGCGCCGCGCGACTGGACGAGCCAGCCGCCGTACCTGCACCCGCCCTACGCATCGACGCCGCTGCGTGCACCGACGCGGCCCCTGATCCCGCTGAGGCCGTCGCTGTCCGAGCTGGCGCAGCCGGTCTACGGACACGAGGACATCGGCGAGCTCGACCACGACCTCACCCGCAACGCCGTGGTCAACGGCGCACCGCTCGGCGAGCGGATCATCGTGACCGGCCGCGTCCTCGACGAGCGCGGCCGCCCGGTGCGCCACACCCTGGTCGAGATCTGGCAGTGCAACGCCGCCGGCCGCTACGTGCACACGGTCGACCGGCACGACGCGCCGCTCGACCCGAACTTCCTCGGTGCCGGTCGTACGCTGACCGACGGGGAGGGCCGCTACCGCTTCCTGACGATCAAGCCGGGTGCCTACCCCTGGGGCAACCATCCGAACGCCTGGCGACCGAACCACATCCACTTCTCCCTGTTCGGCGAGCACTTCGCGAGCCGGCTGGTCACGCAGATGTACTTCCCGGGCGACCCGCTGCTGGAGCTCGATCCGATCTACCGGAGCACGCCGGCGGGCGTGCGCGAGCGCCTCGTGAGCGGCTTCTCGATCGACGTGACCGAACCCGGCTTCGCGCTCGGCTACACCTTCGACATCGTGCTCCGCGGCCCGACGGAGACGCCGATGGAGACGCCACGATGAGCGGACAGACCCCGTCGCAGACCGTCGGACCGTACTTCGCCTACGGGCTGGTGCCGACGCAGTACGCCTACCCCTTGCGCAGCCTCTTCGGGCCGGAGCTCGCCGAGCCGCGCACGCCCGGCGAGCCGATCGTGATCACCGGTCGCGTGCTCGACGGCCGGGGCGAGCCGATCTCCGACGCGCTGCTCGAGATCTCGCACGCCGACGCGCAGGGCCGTCATCCGCGCAGCCGCGCCGAGGTCGAGGCGAGCGGCTTCCGCGGCTTCGGACGCATGGGCACCGGCACCCTGCCGGGCCACGCGTTCGCCTTCCGGACCATCAAGCCGGGTTCGACATCCGACGGGCAGGCGCCGCACGTCGCGGTGATCGTGTCGATGCGCGGGCTGCTGCTCCACGTGTTCACGCGGATCTACTTCGACGACGAGGCGCAGGCCAACGCCCGCGACCCGGTGCTGGCCTCGGTGCCCGCCGAGCGTCGCGGCACGCTGCTGGCGCGCCGCGAGGCGCAGGCCGGCGGCACCGTGGTCTACCGCTTCGACGTCCGGATGCAGGGCGAGGCCGAGACGGTGTTCTTCGATGCCTGACGCGATCCCGATCCCGAGCCGCACGCAGGTCGCGATCGTCGGCGCGGGGCCGGCCGGCCTGCTGCTCGGCCAGCTGCTGCATCGCGCGGGCATCGACGCGGTGATCGTCGAGCGCCAGAGCCCCGACTACGTGCTCGGGCGCATCCGCGCCGGCGTGCTCGAGCAGGGCACCGTCGAGCTGCTCGACGAGGCCGGCGTCGGCGCGCGCTGCCATGCGGAAGGGCTGCCGCACGCGGGCATCGAGCTGGCGTTCGACGGCGAACGCCACCGGATCGACTTCGCCGATCTCGTCGGCCGTCGGGTGACCGTCTACGGCCAGACCGAGGTCACCCGCGACCTGATGGCGGCGCGCGCGGCCTGCGGCGCCCCGACCGTCTACGAGGCGGCCGACGTCTCGCTGCACGGCTTCGAGGGCGACCGGCCCTGCATCCGCTTCCGCAAGGACGGTCGTGCGCACGAGATCGCCTGCGACTGGATCGCCGGCTGCGACGGCTACCACGGGGTCTCCCGCGCCTCGGTGCCGGCCGCGGCGCTGAAGACCTTCGAGCGCGTCTACCCGTTCGGCTGGCTCGGCGTGCTCTGCGACACGCCACCGGTCTCCGACGAGCTGATCTACGCGAACCATCCGCGCGGTTTCGCGCTGTGCTCGATGCGCAGCCGCAGCCGCAGCCGCTACTACGTGCAGTGCGGGCTCGACCAGCGGGTCGAGGACTGGTCCGACGCGCGCTTCTTCGACGAGCTCCGCACGCGACTCGACGCGCCGGCCGCCGAGGCGCTGGTCACCGGGCCGTCGATCGAGAAGAGCATCGCGCCGCTGCGCAGCTTCGTCGCCGAGCCGATGCGATTCGGCCGGCTCTGCCTCGCCGGCGATGCCGCGCACATCGTGCCGCCCACCGGCGCGAAGGGACTGAACCTCGCGGCCTCCGACGTCCGGTACCTGTCGCGCGCGCTGATCGACCACTACCGCACCGGCGGCACCGCCGCGCTCGACGGCTATTCGGCGCGCTGCCTGCGCCGGGTCTGGAAGGCGGTCCGCTTCTCGTGGTGGTTCACCACGCTGATGCACCGGTTCCCGGACACCGGGGACATCGGGCAGAAGATCCAGGAGGCCGAGCTCGGCTACCTCGTGGGCTCGCGGGCGGCGTCGACCGCGCTCGCCGAGAACTACGTCGGGCTGCCGTTCGAGGACTGAAGCCGCAGCGCCACCGGCTCCCCGATGGCGCCGTCGCGCGGCCGGTCCGTCGCGGCTATCATCCGGCCACGCCGCGCGGCCGCCCGCCGCGTCTGCCCCCCGCGTCTGCCCCCCGCGAACGCGGCCCGCCGACGGCGAGCGCCGCCCTCACAGGAGACCCCGATGTCCTTCGACGCCTCCCTAGACCCGAACGCGGCCGCCCGCCGCCGGCTGATCGCCACGATCGGCACGGCCGTCGGTGCCTCGATGCTGCCCGCGGCGCTGCGTGCGCAGGGCGCGCCCGCGATCGACACCGTCAGGATCGTCACCGGCTTCCCGCCGGGCGGCACCTCGGACACGACCTGCCGGCGCGTGGCCGAGAAGCTGAAGGGCAGCTACGCGCGCAATGCCGTCGTCGAGAACCGCACCGGCGCCGGCGGCCAGGTCGCCATCGACCTGATGCGCGCCGCCCCGCGAGACGGCTCGACGATCCTGCAGACGCCGGCCTCGATGCTGGTGATCTACCCGCACATCTACCGCAAGCTCGCCTACGACCCGGTCAACGACCTGAGCCCGGTCTCGCTCGCCTGCAACTTCGACTTCGGCCTGGCCGTCGGTCCGATGGTGCCGGCCTCGGTGCGGTCGGTGCCGGACTTCGTCCAGTGGTGCAAGGCCAATGCCGACAAGGCCAACTTCGGCTCTCCGGCCGCGGGTTCCACGCCGCACTTCATCGGCGCGCTGCTCGCGATGGGCACGAAGATCGACCTGAAGCACGTGGCCTTCCGCGGCTCGCAGCCGGCCATCCTCGACATGATCGGCGGCCAGATCGCCGCGGTCTCGGCGCCGGTCGGCGAGTTCACCCAGCACGTCGCGGCCGGCAAGTGCCGCCTGATCGCCACCTCGGGCGACAGGCGCTCGCGCTTCGCGCCGGACGTGCCGACCTACGCCGAGCAGGGCTTCAGGGACCTGGTCTGGCGCGAGTGGTTCGGCTTCTACCTGCCCGGCAAGCCGGAGGCGGCGATCGTCCAGCGCGCGAACGCCGCGATCCGCGCGGCGCTCGCCGACAAGGAGACGATCGACGGACTGGTCACGATGGGCCTGGAGGCCGAGTCCTCGACGCCCGAGCAGCTGGCCGCGCTCCAGCGCAGCGACCTCGAGCGCTGGGGGCCGATCGTCAAGGCGATCGGGTTCACCGCCGAGTCCTGAGCCGGCGGCGGAGCGGCTCAGCGCCGCTCCGCACGCACCAGCGCGATCCCGATCGCCGCAGCCGCGCCCGCGTAGAGCCAGAACAGCGACGCCGTCCCGAGCACCCCGGCGACCAGGCCCAGACCCACCGGAAGTGCGAGCTGCGTCGCCGACAGCAGCGTCATCCGCAGCCCGGCGGCCTCGCCGGCGCGCCCCGGCGGCGACGCGCGATGCAGCGCCGCCATGGTCAGCGGCTGGGCGATGCCGGGACCGGTGCCGATGAGGAAGGACAGCACCAGCAGCACCGGCAGCGTCCCGGCAAACGGCGCGGCCGCGTAGGCGAGCACGCAGACGGCGAGCGCGATCCGCATCCAGGCCGCCGGGTGCATCCGCTCGACCAGCCGCGGCAGCAGCAGCCGCACCGACAGCGAGCCGGCCGAGAAGGCGGCGATCGACAGGCCGACCGACGAGGCGGACAGTCCGATCGCGTGCGCGTGCAGCGGCAGCACGAACTGGTAGACGTCCCACGAGGCCGACGCGAGCAGCGATGCGATCAGCAGCCGGCGAAGGCGCGGGGCACCGAGCAGCTCGAAGGCCGCGCCGGCGCCGCGCTCGGGCGGTGCGCCGTCGGGGCCGTCGTCGGGCGGCGCAGGGTGCGTGGGCACATGCCGATCGAACGGGTAGCGCCCGAGCGCGAGGAGGACCGCGCCGAGCAGCGCGGCCGACAGCGCGAAGGCCGCGCGGTGTCCCGCCAGGTCGATCAGCAGCCCGGCGGCGGGCGGCCCGCTGAGCCCCGAGATGGAGAAGCTCATCGTCAGCAGGTTGAAGTTCGCGGTGCGGCGTGCCGGTCCGCCGACCTCGCCGCAGGCGTGCTGCATGCCGAGGTGGAAGCCCATCGTGCCGACGCCGACCACGCCGGCTGCGAGCGCGAGCACCGCGGGATGGGGCACGGCGGCCGCCGCGAGCGCGCCGGCCCCGGCGAGCGCGGTGCCCCAGCGCATCGGCCGCGCGACACCCACCCGGTCCACCAGCTGGCCGCCGCGGACCGCGAGCAGCATCGGCACCAGCGCGAAGGTGGCGAGCACCGCGCCGATCGTCGCCGGCGACAGCCCCTGCTGGACCAGCGCGAGCGCGACGCTGATCCGGAAGCCGATGACCGCGGTGTAGTGGGCGGCGGCGGCCGCGACCAGCGGTCGGATCGCGGCGGCGCCTTCGTTCACCGTCCGGTGAAGCGGGGGGCGCGCTTCTCGACGAATGCGGCGACGCCCTCGCGGAAGTCCTCGGTGCGGAAGGCCTGGCCCTGCATCAGCGCCTCGACCTCGAGCTGGTCGGCCAGGCCGTTGCCCGCGCCCTGGGTGAAGGCCTGCTTGACGAGATCGAGCGCGCGCGTGGGCATCTGCGCGAGCTTCGTCGCGCAGGCGCGGGCCTCGTCGGCGAGCGCCTCGTCGGCGAACACCTTCCAGACCAGCCCGTACTGCAGCGCCTCGCGTGCCGGGATCTTGTCGGCGAGCATCACCATCGCTCGCGCCCGGACGTCGCCGACGATCCGGGGCAGGAACCAGGTGCTGCCGCAGTCGGGCACCAGGCCGATCTTCGTGAACGCCTGCAGGAAGGACGCCGACTCGCCGGCGAGCACCACGTCGCAGGCGAGCGCGAGGCTCATGCCGGCGCCGGCCGCCGAGCCGTTGACGGCGGCGACGATCGGCTTGGGGCATTGCCGCATCGCGAGCACGATCGGGTGGTAGCTCTCGCGCAGCGACTGCGAGACGTCGGCATCGCCGGTGCGCATCGACGAGGCGCCGAGGTCGGCGCCTGCGCAGAAGCCACGGCCGGCGCCGGTCAGGATCAGCGCACGGACCGATGGATCGGCCTTGGCCGCCGCCAGCGCCGCGCGCAGGCCGTCGAGCATCGCCGGATTCAGCGCGTTCAGCACGCCGGGACGGTTCATCGTGATCGTCATCACGCCGCCTTCGACGGCGGTCAGGACGGCGGGCTCGCTCATCGGGGACTCCTGGGATTCGGGTGGGAACGGGGTCAGACCAGGCCGAGCTGGCGTGCGGCGAGGTCGTTCATCACCTCCTCCGCGCCGCCGCCGATCATGTAGACCTTGCAGTCGCGCCATGCGCGCTCGATCCGCGTGCCGCGCAGGAAGCCGGCGCCGCCGAGCACCTGCACCGCCTCGTCGGCGACGTCGCGCATCAGCCGCCCGCCGGCGTTCTTCGCGAGCGCCAGCTCGCCGGCCGGCGACTCGCCGGCGTCGAGCCGCAGCGCGAGCTGGACCAGCCAGGCCTGCAGCGGCAGCACGCCGTCGATCATCCTGACCAGCTTGTGCCGGACCGCCTGGTGGTCGACCAGCCGCGCGCCGAAGGTGCGGCGCTCGCGCGCCCAGTCGATCGCGTCCTCGCAGCAGGCCATCGCCTGGCCGAGGCCACCGGCGGCCATCGTCATCCGCTCGCCGTTGAAGTTCTGCATCACGAGACGGAAGCCGCGGTCGACCTCGCCGACCAGGCGCTCGTCGGGCACGAAGACCTCGTCGAAGTAGAGCGCCGCGGTGTCCGAGGCCCACCAGCCGATCTTCTTCAGCGGCGTGCGCGCGAGGCCCTTCGCATGGCCGTCGACGAGGAAGAGGGAGACGCCGGCCGCGCCCGGGCCGCCGGTCCGCGCGGCCACGAGGAGGTGGTCTGCGCGGATGCCCGAGGTGATGAACATCTTCTGGCCGGTGATCGCCCAGCCGCCGGGGCGCCGCTGCGCGCGGGTCTGCAGCTGCGCGACGTCCGAGCCGCCCGAGGGCTCGGTGATCGCGAGCGCGCCGATCGTCTCGCCGGCGAGGATCGACGGGATGACCGTCCGCTTGACCTCGTCGGTCGCGCCGGCGAGCAGCGGCCACAGCATGATCGAGTGCGAGCCGAGGCTCGCGGTCACGCCGCCGATGCCGGCGCGGCCGAGCTCGACCGACGACAGCAGCTTCGACACGTTGTCGCAGGGCGTGCCGCCGTATTCGGTCGGATAGCCCAGGCCGAGCAGGCCGACCTCGGCCGCCTTGCGGTAGACCTCGCGCGGGAAGGTGCCGGCCTCGTCCCAGTCGTTCGCGTGCGGCTGCAGCTCGCCCTCGACGAACGCGCGGACGGCGTCGGCGATCTGCAGGTGCTCGGACGTGACGCCGGGCAGGGTCGCGAAGTCGAAGGCGGGCAGGCGGGGTGCGGGCATCGCGGCGGTCCTCGTGGGTCGTTCAGGCCGGATCCGGTTCGATCCGCACCAGCAGGCGGCCCGGCGCGACCTGGGTGCCGGCCGCGGCGCCCACCTCGACGACCGTGCCGGCGACCGGCGCCTCGAAGCGATGCTCCATCTTCATCGCCTCGATCGACAGCAGGTACGCACCGCGTTCCACGCGCTGGCCGGCCTCGACCGCGACGCGCGTCAGCTGGCCGTGCATCCTGCTGACGATCGCACCGCCCGCCGCGCCGCCGCCCGCCTCGCGCGGCCGGTCTGTGACGTCGGCGACCGCATCCGAGACACCGAACGCGTCGAGCCAGCCGCGGGGGCCGTCGCCGTGCAGCCGGACCGCGCCGCGCAGGCCGCCGACCGAGACCGAGGCCCGCAGCCCGTCGTCGGCATGGACCTCGACCTCGATCAGGCGCCCGTCGGCGAGCTCGACCCCGATCGGTCCCGATGCGGCCACCTCGACGCGGACGGGATGCTCGCGGCCCGCGGCCTCGAGCCGCAGCGGCGAGGCGCGCCGGCCCGACGAGGACCAGCGGGCGAGGGGCCCGTGGGCCGCGGCCGCGCGGTGGACGCGCAGCGCGGCGGCGACCGCGAGCCAGCGCGGATCGGGCGCGGGCGCCACCCAGTCGGCGGTGGCCTCGCCGAGCCATGCGGTGGCGAGTTCGGCCCGCGCGAACGGCTCGGCCTGCAGCAGCCTGCACAGCCAGTCGCGATTGGTCCGCAGCCCGCAGACCGTCGTGTCCCCGAGGGCGGCGACCAGCCGTGCGCGTGCCTGCTCGCGGTCCGTGCCCCAGGCGATCACCTTCGCGATCATCGAGTCGTAGAACGGCGGCACCGCGGCGCGCGCCGCGAGCCCGTGGTCGACCCGCAGGCCGGCGCCCGCGGGCATCCGCCACGCGCCGATCGGCCCGACCTGGGGGGCAAAGCCCGCGTACGGGTCCTCGGCGCACAGGCGCGCCTCGATCGCGTGACCGTGGAAGCGGATCGCCTCCTGCGGCAGCGGCAGCGGCTCGCCGCGCGCGACGCGCAGCTGCCAGTCGACGAGGTCGAGCCCGGTGATCGCCTCGGTGACCGGATGCTCGACCTGCAGCCGGGTGTTCATCTCGAGGAACCAGAACGCGCCGTCGGGCTCGAGCAGGAACTCGATCGTGCCCGCGCCGACATAGCCGACCGCGCGGGCGAGGCGGATCGCCGCGTCCCCCATACGGGCCCGCAGCGATCCGGAGACGCCCGGCGCGGGCGCCTCCTCGAGCACCTTCTGGTTGCGGCGCTGCGTCGAGCAGTCGCGCTCGCCGAGGTGCACATACCCGCCGAGGGTGTCGCCGAAGACCTGGATCTCGACGTGCCGCGCGCGGACCACGCGGCGCTCGACGAGCAGGGTGCCGTCGCCGAACGAGGACTGCGCCTCGGCGCGTGCCGAGCGGATCGCCTCGCGCAGCGCCTGCTCGTCCGACAGGTCGTCGACCGCGCGCATCCCGCGGCCGCCGCCGCCGGCCGCGGCCTTGACCATCAGCGGCGCGCCGACGTGGCGCGCCTGCGCGACCAGGGTCTCGTCGTCCTGGTCGTCGCCCTGATAGCCAGGGAGGCAGGGCACGTCGAGCGACTGCGCGAGCCGCTTGGCCGCCGACTTGTTGCCCAGCGCATCGATCGCCTCGGGCGGCGGGCCGACGAACACGATCCCGGCCTCGCGCAGCGCCCGCGCGAAGCTCGCGTTCTCGGACAGGAAGCCGTAGCCGGGGTGGACGGCCTGCGCGCCGGCCGCACGGCACGCGTCGAGGATCCTCGCGATGTCGAGGTAGCTGTCGCGGGCGGGGCCGCCACCGATCCGGACCGCGGCATCGGCCTCGGCGACGTGGCGCGCGTCGGCGTCGACGTCCGAGTACACCGCCACGGTGCGGATCCCCAGCGCGCGGGCCGTGCGGATCACGCGGCAGGCGATCTCTCCGCGGTTGGCGATCAGGAGCGTGTCGAACGAGGCCAAGGCGACTCTCCGCGTCGGGACCCGTTCAGCGCTCGCGAGGCAGGATGCCCATCGTCTTCGCGATGATCCCCATCATCACCTCGTCGGCGCCGCCGCCGATCGAGCCGAGCCGGGTGTCGCGCCAGAAGCGGTTCACCCGCGTCTCCTCGATGTAGCCCATCCCGCCCCAGAACTGCACGCACCAGTCGGCGACCTCGCGCGCGACGCGCGCGCCCTTGAGCTTCACCATCGACGCGAGCTGGGTCACGTCGTGGCCCTGGATGTACAGGCCCACCGCCTTGTGGAAGAGGGCGCCCACCGCCTCGACCTCGGTCTGCAGCTCGGCGAGCTTGTAGTAGATGTACTGGTTGTGCAGCAGCGGCTTGCCGAAGGCCTGACGCTCGCGCAGGTAGTCGATCGTCTCCTGGATGACGTGCTTCGACTTGGTCCAGCCGGCGCCGGCCCACAGCCGCTCCTCCTGGAACTGCTCCATCTGGTAGACGAAGCCCATGCCTTCCTCGCCGATCCGCCAGCGCTGCGGCACGCGGACCGAGTCGAAGTGCAGCTGCGCGGTGTCCGACGCGTTCATGCCGGCCTTCTTCAGCTTCTTCGCGACCGAGACCCCCCTGGTCTTCATCGGCACGCAGATCAGCGTCTTGTTGCGGTGGCCGCCGCCCTCGGAGGTGTTCGCCAGCAGGCAGATCCAGTCGGCCTGCGTGCCGTTGGTCGTCCACATCTTGCCGCCGTCGATCACGTAGTCGTCGCCGTCCTTGCGCGCGACCGTGCGGATCGACGCGACGTCCGAACCCGCGCCGACCTCGGACACGCCGAGGCAGGCGACGTACTCGCCGGTGATCGAGGGCTCGAGGAATTCCTTGCGGACCTCGTCGTTGCCGCGCCTGGCGAGCGCGGGCGTGGCCATGTCGGTCTGCACGCCGATCGCCATCGGGATGCCGCCGCAGCGGATGTGGGTCAGCGCCTCGGCGAACGCGGCCGCGTACGAGTAGTCGAGGCCCATCCCGCCGTACTCCGCCGGCTTGTGCACGCCGAGGAACCCGAGCTTGCCCATCTTCCGGAACAGCTCCTTGGCCGGGAAGATCTCGGCCTTCTCCCATTCGTCGACGAAGGGGTTGATCTCCGAGTCGATGAACTTCTTCAGCGAGTCCTGCAGCGCGACGTGGTCGGGGCCGTAGATGGACGGTTGCATCGGGTGTCTCCGGTGTGGCGGGGGATCCAGGGGCTCAGGGGCGGGCGACGCCGAACTGCATCGGCCGCATGCTGCGGCGCTCGGCGCGGCGGCAGACGTCGAACGCCAGGCCGAGCACGCGGCGGGTGTCGCGCGGGTCGATCACGCCGTCGTCGAGCATCCGCCCGCTGGTGTAGAAGGCATCGGACTGGCGGTCGAAGTTCGCGACGATCCTCGCCTCGAGGGCCGACAGCTGCGCCTCGTCGACCGGCACCCCGCGCCGCTTCGCGCCGCCTTCGGCGACGATCCGCATCGTGAGCGCGGCCTGCTCGCCACCCATCACCGCGGTGCGCGCGTTCGGCCACGAGAACACGAAGCGCGGGCCGTAGGCGCGGCCGCACATCCCGTAGTTGCCGGCGCCGAACGACGCGCCGCACATCAGGGTGATCGCGGGCACGGTGGCGTTCGCCACTGCCTGGATCATCTTCGAGCCGTGCTTGATCATGCCGGCCTGCTCGGAGGCGCGGCCCACGATGTAGCCGGTGGTGTTCTGCAGGTAGAGCAGCGGGATGCCGCTCTGGCAGCACGACTGGATGAAGTGGGTGGCCTTGGTGGCGCCCGCCGGGTCGATCGGCCCGTTGTTGGTGACGATGCCGATCGGCTGCCCGTAGAGCGACGCGTGGCCGCAGACGGTGGCCGGGCCGTAGTCGCGGCCGAAGTCGAGGAATTCCGAGCGGTCGACGATCCGCGCGATCACCTCGTGCATGTCGACCGGCTGGCGGAAGTCGAGCGGCATCGCGCCGGCGAGCTCGTCGGTGGGATGGAGCGGCTCGAGCGCAGCGTCGTCCGCGAGCGTCGAGCCCGGGCCCTGGGCGTCCCAGGCGAGCCGCGCCATCAGCTCGCGCGCGATCCGCAGCCCGTCGGCATCGTCGTCGGCGAGGAACTCGCCGAGCCCGGAGACCGTCGCGTGCATCTCGCCGCCGCCCAGTTCCTCGTCGGTCGCGATCTCGCCGGTCGCCGCCTTCAGCAGCGGCGGGCCGGCGAGGAAGGCGCGCGCCCGGCCCTTCACCATGATCACGTAGTCGGACAGGCCCGGCATGTAGGCGCCGCCCGCGGTCGAGGAGCCGTGGACCACGGCCACCACCGGGATGCCGGCGGCCGACAGCCGCGCGAGGTTGTAGAAGATCCGCCCGCCGTGGACGAAGCCGTCGACCTGGTACTTGAGCAGGTTCGCGCCGGCCGACTCGATCAGCTGGACGAAGGGCAGCCGGTTCTCGAGCGCGATCTCCTGCGTGCGCAGCAGCTTCTCGCGGCCCATGTGCTGGATCGCGCCGGCGTCGATGCCGGCGTCACTGACCGTGATCGCGCAGCGGGTGCCGCCGACGACCCCGATGCCGTTGATCATCCCGCCGCCGGGCACGGACTTCTCCGGGTCCGGCTCGTCGCAGAGCCAGCCGGCGAGCGATGACAGCTCGAGCCAGGGGGCACCGGGGTCGAGCAGCCGCGCGAGCCGCTCGCGCGGCAGCAGCTGTCCCCGCCTGTCGAAGAGCGGCTTGGCCTTCGCGGACGCGGTCGCGGCACGGGTCTCGAGCTCGCGCATCCGTGCGACCAGCGCGAGCATGCCCTCGCGCCGCTCGGAGAAGGCCGGCGAGGACGCGTCGATCCGGGAGTCGATGACCGGCATGCTCAGGCGCCCCGGTCGATCTTCATGAACGCCGGGGGACTCGACAGGTGGAAGCCGTCGAACGTGGACTGCGCGGCGGAATCGGCGACCCGCAGCGGCTGCGCCGGATAGTTGGGCCGCGCGTTCGGCACGCCGCCGTCGACGCGGATGCAGCTGCCGGTGATGAAGTTCGCCGCCTCGCAGAGCAGGAACACGATCGCCGCGGCGACCTCGGCCTCGGATCCGTAGCGCTGCAGCGGTACCGCGCGCCATTGCTTCGCGAGCCGCTCCTTGACGGGCTCGGGATAGGTCTCCATCCCGCTCGACGCGATCCAACCCGGGGCCACCGCGTTCACGCGCACGCCCGACGGCGCCCACTCGGAGGCGAGCGTCTCGGTGAGGCTCAGCGTGCCGGCGCGGGCTGCGCCGGAGTGCGCCATCGTCGGCATCCCGCCCCAGATGTCCGCGATGATGTTGACGATCGCGCCGCCGCGCGCGCCCATCCAGCGGTTGAAGACCTCCTTCGACATCAGGAAGCCGCCGGTCAGGTTGTTGCGGATGACCGCGTCCCAGCCCTTCAGCGAGAAGGTCTCGGCCTGTCCGGGGAACTGGCCGCCGGCGTTGTTGACCAGCCCGTCGACCCGGCCGTGCGCGGCGAGGATCGCCTCGACACCCGCCTGCACCTGCGCCTCCTCGCGGATGTCCAGCGGGTGGCAGGTGGCGCGGCCGCCGGCCTCGGCGAGCTCGGCCGCGACCCGCTCCAGCTTCTCGGGCTTGCGGCCGACCAGGGCGACCGAGGCACCCAGCGAGACCAGCTCGTGGGCGGTGCAGCGGCCGATGCCCGAGCCGCCGCCGGTGACGATCACCGTGCGGCCGGCGAACAGGCCGGGGCGGAACACCGAGCGGTAGCGCCCGGCGGCGGAAGGCGAGTCCATCGCGCGGTCCGGATGATGAGCGGGAATGCGTTAGCGTGTCGGCAGGGGTCGGGGGCGTCAAGTTGCGGCGCAGCATCCCGGGCGCGGGACAGTCCGGAAACGCCCTGCTCGAGCCGGTTTCCGGCGGGCGCCCTTGACGGTGCCCTGCGGCGCCCTATACTGAGCCGGACTCAGCAACGGCGCCCCCGCGCCCCCGCCGACGATGACGGCACTGCCCCGACGACGCAAGGCCGTGCGCCGCACGGAGATCCTGGCCGCGGCGCGCGAGGTCTTCGTCGCCAAGCGCTTCGAGGACGCGTCGGTCGCCGAGATCGCGGCGCGCGCGGACTGCGTCGAGGGCACCCTCTACACCTATTTCCGCAACAAGCGCGACCTGTTCGACGCGGTGCTGACGGAGATCTACGATGCGCTGATCGCCGACATCGAGCCGCGCTTCGCAGCGCTCGAGGGCACGGCCGATCGGCTGCGGTTCCTGATCGCGAGGCACCTGCAGATCGCGGTCGACGACCCCGGGGTGTCGGCGATGCTCGGGCGCGAGGCGCGCGGCTCGCTGCCGTACTTCGGCTCGACGCAGCACGACCTGAACCGCCGGTACGCGCGCTTCCTCACGAGGACGCTGTCCGACGGCGTCGAGCGCGGCGAGCTTCGGGCGGACCTGGACCTTGCGATGGCGCGCGACTTCGTCTTCGGCGGGCTCGAGCATCGCGTCCGCGAGCTGCTGGGCCGCGGCAGGAGGATCGATCCGCCCCGGATGGCGCGCGAGATGACCGCGATGCTGCTCGACGGCTTCGCGGCGCGGCCGGCGGCGCCGGCGGCGAGGGGCGCGCCGCTGGACAGGATCGAGGCGCGACTGGCGCGGCTCGAGGACGAACTGAGGGCGAGGGCGCGATAGCGCCTGGCACGGGAGGAGACACCGCAGATGGCGAAGGACACGATCCGGATCGGCAGCGCGTCGGGCTTCTGGGGCGACACCGCCGCAGCCGCGCCGCAGCTCGTGCGTCGCGGCGACATCGACTACCTGGTCTTCGATTACCTGGCCGAGGTCACGATGTCGATCATGGCCGCGCAGAAGGCCAAGGACCCCGCCGCCGGCTATGCACGCGACTTCGTCGAGATCACGATGAGGCAGCTGCTGCCCGAGCTGAAGGCGAAGGGCGTTCGCGTGGTGGCGAACGCCGGCGGCGTCAACCCGCTCGCCTGCCGCGACGCGCTCGCCCGCATCGCGGCCGAGCTGGGCGTGCCGATCCGCATCGGTGTCGTGCTGGGCGACGACCTGTCGACGCAGGCCGAGGCGCTGCGGGCCGAGGGCACGGTCGAGATGTTCAGCAGCGCGCCGTTCCCGAGCCGGCTCGCGAGCGTCAATGCCTACCTCGGCGCGCTGCCGATCGCCCGCGCGCTCGACGCAGGCGCGGATGTGGTGATCACCGGCCGCTGCGTCGACTCCGCGGTCACGCTGGGCGTGATGGTCCATGCGTTCGGCTGGGACCCGTCGGACTTCGACCGCCTCGCGCAGGGCACGCTCGCCGGCCACATCGTCGAGTGCGGCGCCCAGGGCACCGGCGGTCTGTTCACCGACTGGGACACCGTGCCCGGCTGGGACGACATCGGCTATCCGATCGTCGAGGCCCGACCCGATGGCAGCTTCGAGGTCACCAAGCCGCCCGGCACCGGCGGCCTGGTCAGCTGCGCGTCGGTGTGCGAGCAGCTGCTCTACGAGATCGGCGATCCGAGGGCCTACCACGTGCCCGACGTCGCCTGCGACTTCACCGCGGTCCGCTTCGAGCAGACCGGGCCCGACCGTGTCCGGGTGACCGGGGCGCGGGGCCGCGCGCCGACCGACACCTACAAGGTCAGCGCCACCTACCCCGACGGCTTCCGGAACGTCGCGCTGCTGGTGGTCGCCGGCGAACGGGCCGCGCAGAAGGCGCGCCGCACCGGCGAGGCGCTGCTCGCGCGGATGACGCGGATGCTCGCCGAGCAGGGTCTGCCCGCCTTCACCGAGACGCGGATCGAGGTGGTCGGCGCCGAGGACATGTACGGTGCGATCGCACGACCCGAGTCGCGCGAGGTGGTGCTCAAGCTCGCTGCGCGCTCGCCGTCGAAGGCCTCGCTCGAGCTCTTCGCGCGCGAGTTCGCGCCGGCCGGCACCTCGATGTCGCCGGGCACGACCGGCTTCGGCGGTGGCCGGCCGACGCCGTCGCCGGTGATCCGGCTGTTCTCCTTCCTCGTCCCGAAGCGCCGGGTGCCGGTCGAGATCGACGTCGACGGGGTCCGGACGCCGGTCGCGATCCCGGTCGACGGCGGCTTCGCCGAGTCCGAGCTGCCGCCCGCGCGGGTGCATGCCGACGCCGTGCTGCCGCCGACGGCCCGGACCGTGAAGCTGATCGCGCTCGCGCACGGCCGCTCCGGCGACAAGGGCGACAAGGCGAACATCGGCATCGTCGCGCGCCGCCCCGAATGGCTGCCGCTGCTGTCGGCCTGGCTGACCCCCGAGCGCGTCGCCGCGCACTTCGCGCACAACCGGCCGTCGCGTGTCGAGCGCTTCGACCTGCCCGGCTTCGATGCGATGAACTTCCTGCTGCACGACGTCCTCGGCGGCGGCGGCATGGCCTCGCTGCGGACCGACAACCTCGCGAAGTGCTATGCGCAGGTGCTGCTGCAGATGGACGTGCCCGCGCCCGAGGGCGTCGGCGCCTGACCCGAGTCCCGAACCCGAACGAAGGAGGAGACCCCCGTGCCCATCGACGTCGCCACGCTGAAGAACTGGCCGTTCGAGCCGATCGAGCAGCGCTACACCCATCGCGACACCATCCTCTACGCGCTCGGCCTGGGGATCGGCCAGGACCCGCTCGATCCGGTGCAACTGCGCTACACCTACGAGGACGGCCTGCAGGCGCTGCCGACGATGGCCGTGGTGCTGGGCTCGCCGGGCTTCTTCGCGAAGGACCCGCGGACCGGCATCGACTGGGTGAAGCTGCTGCACGGCGAGCAGGAGCTCGAGCTGCATGCGCCGCTGCCCTCGGAGGCCACCGTCACCGGCCTCACGAAGGTCACGCGGCTGGTCGACAAGGGCGCGGGCAAGGGTGCGCTGATGTACTCCGAGCGCACCATCACCGCCGCGAAGAGCGGCACGAAGCTCGCCACCAGCCGCAGCGTGTCGTTCATGCGCGGCGACGGCGGCTTCTCGGCGAGCGGCCAGCCCTCGGACGAGGCGCCGCCCGCCCGGCCCGCCACGCCCGACACGCCGCCGGACACCGTCTTCGAATGGAAGACCCGGCCCGAGGCCGCCCTGGTCTATCGGCTCTCGGGCGACTACAACCCGCTGCACGCCGATCCGAAGGTCGCCACCGCCGCCGGCTTCAAGGCGCCGATCCTGCACGGGCTGTGCTCGTTCGGCGTGACCGGCTGGGCGCTGGTGAGCGCGGTCTGCGGCGGCGACGCGTCGAAGCTGAGGTCGATCGGCACGCGCTTCGCCTCGCCGGTCTATCCGGGCGAGACGCTGCGCGTGGAGATCTGGAAGAACGGTGGGGCCGTGCAGTTCCGCACCCGGGTGGTCGAGCGCGACATCGTCGTACTGAGCCACGGCACCGCGACGATCGCTTGAGACGAACCAGGAAGAAGGGAGAAGAAGGGAATGTCGATGCTGAAGGACAAGGTCGTGATCGTCACCGGCTCGGGCCGGGGCATCGGTCGCGACATCGCGATGATGATGGCCGCGCACGGCGCGAAGGTCGTGGTCAACGACCCGGGCGTGTCGGCGAGCGGCGAGGGCCAGGACGCCGGGCCGGCCGCGCAGGTGGTCGACGAGATCCGCAAGGCCGGCGGCACCGCGGTCGCGAACACCGATTCGGTCGCCGAGTGGGAGTCGGCCAACCGGATCGTGAAGACCGCGGTCGACGCGTTCGGGACGGTCCACGCGGTGGTCAACAACGCGGGCATCCTGCGCGACCGCATCTTCCACAACATGTCGGTCGACGAGTGGAAGGCGGTCATCGACGTCCACCTGAACGGCTCGTTCTACATGGCCAAGGCGGTGGCGGCGATCTTCAAGAGCGAGGAGCGCGGCGCCTTCGTGCACATGACCTCCACCTCGGGCCTGATCGGCAACTTCGGCCAGGCGAACTACGCGGCGGCCAAGCTCGGCATCGTCGGGCTCTCCAAGTCGATCGCCCTCGACATGGCCCGCTTCAAGGTGCGCTCGAACTGCATCTCGCCGTTCGCCTGGAGCCGGCTGATCGGCACGATCCCCTCGGACACGCCCGAGCAGCAGGCTCGGCTCGCGCGGATGCAGGCGATGGAGACGGCGAAGATCGCGCCGCTCGCCGTCTACCTGTGCAGCGACCAGGCCGAGCGCGTCAGCGGCCAGATCTTCGCGGTCCGCGCGAACGAGATCTTCCTGATGGGCCAGAGCCGCCCGATCCGCTCGGTCCACCGCGGCGAGGGCTGGACGCCCGAGACGGTCGCGAACCACGCGATCCCCGCGATGGAGAAGAGCTTCTACCCGCTGGAGCGCTCCGGCGACGTCTTCAACTGGGACCCGGTCTGACATGACAGCTTCATTCGGCATCCTCTCGGTCGGCGCGTACCTGCCGCGCGCCCGCATGCAGCGCAAGGCCGTGGCCGCGGCCAACGGCTGGTTCGCGCCGGGCCTGAAGGGCCTGGGCAAGGGCGAGCGCACGATCGGCAACTGGGACGAGGACACGATCACGATGGCGGTCGAGGCCGCCCGCGACTGCCTCGGCGACCTGGACCGCTCGGGCCTGAAGCAGCTGGTGCTGGCCTCGACCACGCACCCGTTCGACGACCGCCAGAACGCGACGGTGGTCGCCACCGCGCTGCACCTGCCGAGCGCGCTGCGCACGGCCGACGCCGCCGGCAGCCTGCGTGCCGGCACCGGCGCGCTGATCGCCGCGCTGGAAGGCCGTGACCGCACGCTGGTCGTCGCCGCCGACATGCGCCGGGCGAAGGCCGGTAGCACGCAGGAGATGCAGTACGGCGACGGCGCGGCCGCGGTGCTGGTCGGCGAGGGCACGCCGATCGCGACGCTGGTCGGCGCGCACACCGAGTCGGTCGACTTCGTCCACCAGTACCGGATGCACGACCGCAACAGCGACTACGGCTGGGAGGAGCGCTGGATCCGCGACGAGGGCTACCTGAAGCTGGTGCCGCGCGCGGTCGGCGCGCTGCTGAAGCGCTGCGGGGTCGAGCCGGGGGCGGTCGCGCACTTCGTGATGCCGGGCACGCTGTCGAAGGTCCAGGCCGCGGTCGCGAAGAAGTGCGGGCTGCCCGAGACCGCGGTCCGCGACCCGCTGGGCGCCACCGTCGGCGACACCGGCGCCGCGCATCCGCTGCTGATGCTGGCGGCCGCGCTGGATGACGCGAAGCCCGGCGACAAGGTCCTGGTGGCGGGCTTCGGCGAGGGCTGCGACGTGCTGCTGCTCGAGGTGGGGCAGGGCGCGTCGGCCGCGAAGCGCGGTTTCAGGGGGGCGCTCGCCGACCGTCGCGAGGAGTCGAACTACCTGCGCTGGCTGAGCTTCACCGGCACGATCGACCTGGAGCGAGGCATGCGTGCCGAGGTCGACAAGGCCACCGCGATGACGGTGCTCTACCGGAACCGCGACATGATCGAGGGGCTGGTGGGTGGCAGGTGCCGGGCCTGCGGCACGGTACAGTTCCCGCGCCAGCGCTACTGCGTGAACCCCGCCTGCAACGCGCTCGACAGCCAGGACGACTACGTCTTCAGCGAGCGGACCGGCAAGGTGATCTCGTACACGGCCGACGGCCTGACCTACAGTCCCGACCCGCCGACCTACTTCGGGATGGTGCAGGTCGACGGCGGCGGGCGCATGCTGATGGACTTCACCGAGGTCGATCCGGCCGCGATGGACGTCGGGCTGCCGGTGAAGATGGTGTTCCGGATCAAGGACGCGGACCCCAACCGGGGCTTCGTGCGGTATTTCTGGAAGGCCGCGCCTGCGCGCGGCTGACGACGGACGAGGAGAACGACATGGCGAGCGGAATCAAGGACAAGGTGGTCATCCTCGGGATGGGCTGCTCCAAGTTCGGCGAGCGCTGGGACGCGAACGCCCAGGACCTGATGGTCGAGGCCTTCGAGGAGGCGCTGAAGGACGCGGGCATCGAGCGCAAGCAGATCGATGCGGCGTGGCTGGGCACCGCGATCGAGGAGCAGCACCTCGGCAAGTCGGCCGTGCCGCTGGCGATGACGCTGAGGCTGCCCTACATCCCGGTCACCCGCGTGGAGAACTACTGCGCGACCGGTACCGAGGCCCTGCGCGGCGCGGTCTATGCGGTGGCCTCCGGCGCGGCCGACATCGCGCTGGCGCTGGGTGTCGAGAAGCTGAAGGACACCGGCTACGGCGGCCTGCCGCAGCGCAGCCGCGGTGCCCTGAACGACCTGTTCTGGCCGAACCTGTCGGCGCCGGGCTCGTTCGCGCAGCTGGCGGCCGCCTACCGCGCCAAGCACGGCGCGAACAAGGAGGACCTGAAGCGGGCGATGGCGCACATCTCGGTGAAGTCGCACGCGAATGCCGCGAAGAACGCGAAGGCGCACCTGCGCAACGCGATCACCGAGGAGGACGTGCTGAAGGCGCCGATGATCGCCGAGCCGCTGGGGCTCTACGACTGCTGCGGCGTGTCCGACGGCTCGGCCTGCGCGATCGTCACCACGCCCGACATCGCGCGCGGCCTCGGCAAGAAGGACCTGGTCGCCGTGAAGGCGCTGCAGCTCGCGGTCTCGAATGGCGAGGAAGTCCAGTTCGACAAGTGGGACGGCTCGTACTTCGCGACCACCCGGGTCGCGGCGGCGCGCGCCTACAAGGAAGCCGGCATCACGAAGCCCCGCGACCAGGTCTCGCTGGTCGACGTGCACGACTGCTTCTCGGTCACCGAGCTGGTCACGATGGAGGACCTGCAGCTGTCCGCCGAAGGCACGGCGATCCGGGACGTGCTCGACGGCTTCTACGACGCCGACGGCACGGTGCCCTGCCAGATCGACGGGGGGCTCAAGTGCTTCGGCCACCCGATCGGCGCCTCCGGCCTGCGGATGGTCTACGAGATGTACCTGCAGCTGAGCGGCCGTGCCGGCGAGCGGCAGCGGTCGGCGCCGGTCTGGGGGATGACGCACAACCTCGGCGGATTCCCGAGCCAGAACGTCTCGTCCGTGACGATCGTCGGACAGTACGGGGCCTGAGGCGGGGTTTCGGCGAGCACTGCTCGCCGCCGCCTCAGGGGGACCCGGCATGCTTGCCGGGTCCGCGGGCTGCAGGCCTGAGGCGGGGTTTCGGCGAGCACTGCTCGCCGCCGGCGGAGCGGGGCGCGGTTCAGCGCCGCGCGCCGTCGACCTCGGCGCAGAGCGCGTCGAGCAGTGCGCCGAAGCGCTCGGGCCGGTCGTCGAACAGCGCGTGGCCGGCATCCTCGAACAGAGCTCGACGCGGCTGGCCGGACGCGCCGCGAGATGGGCCGCGGCCTGAGCGCGGTATTGCGGCGTGATCGCGATCCACAGCGGCCGGCGCAGCCCGCGGGCCGCGTCGCGCAGCCGGGCTCGGTCGAGGCCCCCGTCGAGCATCGACAGGCCGCCCTCGAGCGGCACCCGGGCCATCGCCGCGGCGAGCGACGCGATCCGCTCGGGGGGCTGCGGCCGTCGGAAGATCGCATGCGCGAAGTCGGCGAGCGCAGTCGTGCGGTCCTCGCGCAGCCGATGGCGGAACGCGGCGACCCCGTCGCCTTTGCCGGCCGGGCCCTCGCCCAGCGAACTGTCGACCAGCAGCACGCCGGCGATCCCCGCGTCGCCATGCCGCGGCAATCCGTGCAGCAGCTCGACGCCGGCGGGCGACCAGGCGACCCCGATCGTCGGCCGTCCGACGGCAGCGATCGCCTCGAACAGGTCGGCGGCCCGACGGTCGGCGCCGTAGCCGGTCGCGGGGACCTCGGACTCGCCCTCTCCTCGCGGATCGACGGCGATCGCCGGCCGGGTCGCGGACAGCCGGTCGAGCTGCGGACGCCGGATCGTGGCGGGCAGGCACCAGCCGGGCACCATCAGGACCGGGGTGCCGGTCCGCTCGAGCCCCGCTGAGAGCGTCGACGGCGCGACGCCGTCCGACGTGACGATGCGGTCGCGGTCGGTCGGCTCCGGTACCGGCGCGTTCGTCTGCGCGCGGGCCTGCGGCGCCGGCGCCTTCGCGCTCGACGAGGCGCGGGCAGGCGCCGCCACCGCGCCCGTGACGCCGGCGGCCCGCAACCCGGCGTCCGTCGCCGCGCGCAGCCAGCGGAGGCGTGCCCGGTTCACCGCTCGCGCCGTGCGACCCGCTTCGTCGATCGGCCGTCCCGTCCCTTGTAGCCGAACGGGAAGTCGATCGCGGGTACAGTGCCGGCGCTGCGGTAGGCCGCCTCGAGATCGGGCTGCGCCGCGTAGCGCATCGACTTCAGCGGCGGTGAGTAGATGCCATAGAGCCGCACCGACCAGCCCGGCTCGCTCAGATGGCGGTACGGGATCCCGGTGTCGTCCTGCACGACGACCCCGGCGGCGGCGAGCAGCGCGTCTCGGGTCGCGGCGAACTGTCGGTCGTGCAGCAGGCAGGACGCCGACTTCAGGAACGCGGTCGCCGGGCGCGCGGCGGTCAGTCGTTCGAGGAACTGCGGATACCAGCGCAGCTCGCGGTCGGTCGCGTCGAGCGAGTGGTACTCGAGCATGCGGGCCGGACCGCCTTCACGTGCGAACGCGATCCGCACGCCGCGCAGCGGGATCCGCGGGCGACCGACGCCGGAGCGCAGGTCCGGCGCGCCGTACCCGGCACTCAGCCGCGGGAACGGATCGAGCGGCTCGACCGCCGCGATCCGGTGCCCGGTCAGCGCCATCGTCGCGACGAACACCGGCAGCGTGCCCTTGAGGTAGGGCGAGGTCAGCTGGCGCGTCATCGCGTCGGTGATGAAGTCGTTCCGCTCGAACAGGTCGCCCAGCGCCGCGCGCACGTCTGCCAGCAGCTTCGGCAGCGCGGTGGCGTCCAGGCGCTCGAGTTCGGGCAGCCGGCCCGGTCGTTCGAGGCCGACGCACAGCATCCGCGGAGGCGTCCGGAAGAGGGCGTCGGCGTCAGGACGCCCGGGCCGGAGAACGGGTAGAGCAGGGTACGGCGCGACGCGTCGGCGATCTTCAGCTCCGCGTCGCGCCAGCGGCCCATCGCGTCCAGCCGCGGTCTTGCCTCGGCCCAGCGGACCTGGACCCCGTCCCGGTGTGCGCGCCAGTCCGCGGTCGCGGCGATCCGGTCGGCGAGCGGATGGCCTGGCGGCGGCTCGACCCCGGCGATGAGTCGCGCAACGAGATCGGGCTCGAGCGACAGCGGTATGGAGGCGGTATCGGGAAGGGAGGTCCCGTGAGCGCGGGGGAGGAGCAGGGCGCTCGCGAGCAGGCCGGCGAAGCGGCGTCGACGCATGGGGCGGGGTCGCGGACAACCTGAACACCGCCGGTCGGCCGCCGGGCGGCAATTGCCTGGACCGTTTCGCCGACGGCATAGTGGATCTCGCCATGTCAGCCTCTGCAGTCCAGCCCGCCGCCGTCGCGTCCTCCCGCCTCGGTGTACCCGGGCTGTCCGAGGCCGTGTCGTCCCTGGCACGCGGGCTCGTCTACGGCCTCGCAGCCGACGCGCAGCCGCTTCGCCTGCCACTGATCGCGCAGTCGCTGCGCGCGTCCCTGTCCGTCGGCCGACGCTGCACCCTGCTCGTGCCAGGCGATCCCGCCGTGTTCCTGACGAAGGCCCGACTCGCCGGCATCGACCTGTCGTGGCACGAGCGCAGCGGCGATCTCGTGCTCGTCCGCCAGCGCACCGACCCGCTGCTGCCGCTGTTCCGCGCCGGCCCGCAGCCGGTGCTCGAGCAGATCGATCGCCTCGTCGGTGCCGACCGCGACCTCCTGCTGATCGACCAGGCCGACCCGCTGCTCTTCCTGTCCGATCCGGCGCAGGCCGAACAGGCCTGCGAAGGACTGCGGCGCTGGGCCGCACGCCGCGACCTCACGGTGCTCGCCTTCTTCACGCCGGGTGTGCGCCCGCAGCGCGAATCGCTGACGCTTCGTGCGAACGCCGAGGACTTCGCCGGCTGGGCGGCCCTGCGCGAGCACGACGGTGGCGCCATCCTCGACCTGATGCACTGGTTCGCGCAGGGCGGCAGCGCGGCCCGCGGCAGCCTGCGGCTGCGCGTGCAGGGCGCCGGCGAGCTGGTCGTCGACCTGCCGGCGGGCGCGCCCGCGCGTCCCGCCGACGCCGGCCCGGCGCAGGTGGCCGTGATGGATTCCGCGGTCGACGATCCGGTCGCCGCCGTCCGCGACGCGAGCTGGTCGGTCGTCTCGACCCATGCCGAGGCCCTGGAGGCCGCGCGGCCGCTGACGGCAGGTGCGGTCGTGCTGACCTACGCGCCCGACACGCCGTTCCGCGCCCTGTGCCATGCGGCCTGCGCGATCCGCCGGGTGGCCTCGCCGTGGGTGTCGCTGCTGGTCCGTGAGCGCGGCATGCGCCTCAGGCTCGTGCAGCAGGTCGCTCTCGCGCGCCTCGGCGTCACGGCCGTCGTCCCCACCGGCGCCGACGACGCGGACCTCGCGCAGACGATCAACGCGCTCGCCGGCACCGCCTTCCAGAGGACGCTGCCCGACGACGTCGAGGCGACCATCGCGCAGTCGGGCACGCTGGCCGCGCCGCAGCTGATGGTGACGCGGGCTTTTCGAGACACGGTGGCCGAGGTGCTCGGCACCGCGGGCGCTTCCGAGCTGCCCCATGCGCTGCTGCATGTCGCCTGCGACCCGGCGCGCGCCCAGCAGCTGGGCACCTTCGCGCTGCAGCGCAAGATTCGGGACGCCGCCATGACCGTCGACCCGACGGGGCTCTGGGTGTTCCTCTTCGGATGCCCTGCGTCGCGTGCGCAGCGGGTGGCCGAGCGCACCTTCGCGCGGTACTACGCGGAAATCGCGTCGAGCATCACCGTCGAGGGTACGGTCGGCGGTATCGCCCGCCGGCTGGAGCGCCTCGCGGGGGCCGTCGGACTGCGCGACGGAGACACGGTCCGGATGGCCGCGAGCGCCACCGAGGCGCACGACGACCCGGTTCGCTGAACGCGCGATGAGGTCGCGCACCGCCGGGCCCGGGGCCGGGCAGGGCGCGCGGACCGACGGAACCGGCCGTTGGCTGCCCCGATCCGCCGGCCGCGACCCGGCACAACGCCCCACGCTGGACCGGCGCGACGGAGAATCGTCGACGCGCCTGTCGATCGTCCGGGGATCCGAACCGTTTTCGTGCATCGGGCGCACCGTCGTGACAACCGAATCCCGGGGTCATGCGTTCAGAGGATGTCCGAACCCCGAAGGGCGTCCGCGCCCGCCACGATGTTCTACGGTCCTTTCGATTATCCCGGTCGCCGCGCCGACGGTCCCTGGCACGAAGACGAAACAGTTGCGCTGCTCCGCGCCTGGCGTCTCGGCGACTCGCTCGACGAACTGAGCGAACGTCATCATCGTCCGATCGAGGCGATCCTGTCCCATCTGCGGATCCGCGGCGCCCTCGATACGCGCCCCGCCCCGGCGCGTCCGGCCGGCTTCACGATGGGCGGACTGGCAATGCCGCAACTGTCCCGCGGCTGAGCGACGCGGCCCCGTCGGTCCCGTTCGGAGCCGACGCCGCTCGACACTGCATCTCGCCCCGGGGACGCGTCGCCCCGGATGACCGAAGCAGGGGGGCTCCCGACAGCGCAGCCCATCGGCGGATACTGTCCGTATCGAGCGCAGGGGCAGCGTGCTCCACCCTCCGACCTGCTTATTAAATTTGACATAAGACACATTACGCGACAAACAGGCTCCGGCCGGGATCAGGCCCGGTCGAGCCTCTGTGCGCGTGCCGGGTCTGCCTGATCCGGGCCTCCACGGCCAGCCCCGGACACGCGGCGGACCGCGCAATGAGTGAAACGTTTCATTGACACCCCTCCGGCAAGCTGCCTACTCTCGGTCGCGACAGTGAAGCGTGCAGTCGATCGAGGCGCACTTCGAGACGAGGCCCATGGACTACGAGACGCTGCTCTGCTCCCGTGACGACGCCGGATGCCTGACGGTCACGCTGAACCGCGCCGATGCCCGCAACGCGATCAACACGAAGTCCGGCGAGGAGCTTCGTGCGATCTTCGGGCCGCTTCGCTTCGAGCCCGGCGACCTGCGATGCGTGATCCTCACCGGCAGCGGTGACAAGGCGTTCTGCGCGGGCGGCGATCTCAAGGAACGCAAGGGCATGACCGATGCCGCGTGGCGCCGTCAGCACGCGATCTTCGAGGAAGCCTTCTACGCGGTCATGGAGTGCCCGGTGCCGGTGATCGCGGCGGTCAACGGCGCAGCCTATGCCGGCGGGTGCGAGCTCGCGCTGGCCTGCGACTTCATCTACGCGTCCTCCGAGGCGAGGTTCGCGCTGACCGAAGCCAGCCTCGGGATCATTCCCGGTTGCGGCGGCACGCAGAACCTGCCGCGGGCGGTCGGGGAGCGTCGCGCCAAGGAGCTGATCCTGAGCGCCCGCCCGTTCACCGCGCGCGAGGCCTGCGAGTGGGGCATGGTCAACGAGGTGTGCGCGCCCGATGCGCTGATGCCCACGGTCAGGGCGGTGGCCCGCCGCATCTGCGCGAACGCGCCCATCTCCGTGTCCCAGGCCAAGAAGGCCATCCAGTCGGGCCTGCAGGTCGACCGACGGACCGGCCTGGCGATCGAGGTGCTCGCCTACGAGCGGACCGTCGGCACGGAAGACCGCATCGAGGGCGTGCTCGCCTACAACGAGAAGCGCCCACCGAACTTCCGCGGCCGCTGATCGGCGCCCCGCTCCGATTCCGAGTCCCGGACCCCGCCATGACGACCTCCGCTCCCCTGAACGGCCTGAACGTCGTCGAGATCGGCCACACCGTCGCCGCGCCCTATGCCGGGATGGTGCTGGCCGAACTGGGCGCGAACGTCATCAAGGTCGAGGGCGCGGGGGGCGACTACTCGCGCGACATGCCCCCCTTCCGGGAAGGCCAGGTCTCGGCGGTCTACCAGTCGCTGAATCGGGGCAAGCGCAGCGTCGTCGTCGACCTGAAGGATCCGGCCGATGCCGAGAGCCTCAGGGCGCTGATCCTCGCGGAGGCCGACGTGCTGATCCACAACCTCAAGTTCGGAGCCGTGGAGCGGCTTGGTCTGGGATCGGATGCGCTGCTCGCGCGAAAGCCGTCGCTCGTCTACTGCAACATCGGCGCCTTCGGCCACACGGGCCCGTTGAAGCGACGCCCGGGCTACGACCCGCTGATGCAGGCGTATGCGGGCATCATGAGCCTCATGGGCGAAGCCGGACGCCCGCCGGTGCGGGTCGGCGTGTCGATCACCGACATGGCGTCGGGCCTGTGGGCTGCGATCGGCATCCTCGCCGCCTGCCGGGAGCGACAGCTCACCGGCGTCGGGGGCGTGGTCGACACCTCCCTGTACGAGACGGCGCTCGGCTGGCTGTGCGTGCAGTTCGCGTCGTTCGACGCGTCCGGTGTCGTCCCGAAGAAGGAAGGCTCCGGCGTCGCGATGATGGTGCCCTACCAGGCCTTCGAGTGCGCGGACGCGTTCCTGATGGTCGCCGCGGGAAACGACAACAACTTCCGGCGGCTGTGCCGCGCGCTCGAGCGGACGGACCTCGCCGAGGACGTCCGTTTCGTGACCAACAAGGTGCGGGTCGAGCATCGCGCCGAACTCATCGCCATCCTCGAACCCATCTTCCGGCAGCGCAGGACCTCGGACTGGCAGTCGGTCCTCGAGGCGGCCGACGTGCCCTGCAGCCCGATCAACAGCGTCGACCAGGTGGTGGACGATCCGCAGGCGCGCGCGCTGGGGATGATCCAGGACTCGCCCGACGGCGGCGGCCGCTTGCTCGGCCTGCCGCTCTCGTTCGACACCGTCCGTCACGCGTTCGACCGGGCCCCGCCGAGGCTCGGCGAGCACACCGAGGAAGTGCTCGGGCGGTATCGGCGAACGGCGCCCTCTGGCCCGCAATGAAACGTTATATGGATTCGGGCTGCATCTCCGGAAGGAACCCTCGATGACCGATCGCATCACGCTGCGCGAAGTGGGCCTGCGCGACGGCCTCCAGATCGTCAGGACGATCGTGCCGACGGCACGCAAGATCGAGTGGATCCGCGAAGAACATGCGGCGGGCGTGCGCGAGATCGAGGTGTGCTCGTTCGTGCCGGCGCGGCTGATCCCCCAGTTCGCCGACGCAGCGGAGGTGGTCGCGGCAGCGCTCGACACGCCCGGCCTCACCGTGTCGGCGCTCGTGCCGAACCTCAAGGGCGCGCAGCGAGGCGCCGAATCGGGCGTGCACAAGCTCAACGTCGTGATGTCGGTGAGCGAGTCGCACAACCTCGCGAACGTGCGCCGCACCGTGCGCGAGTCGCTCGAGGACTTCCGTGCGATCGTCGCGATGGCGAGGGCCCTGCCCGCGCAGCGCAGGCCGAAGATCAGCGGCGGACTGTCCACCTCGTTCGGCTGCACGATCGAAGGGACGGTCCCGGAGGACCGGGTCGTCGAACTCGCCGTGCTGCTGGCCGAGGCCGGCGCCGACGAGATCGTGGTCGCCGACACCGTCGGCTACGCCGGTCCGGCGGCCGTGGAGCGCGTGTTCCGCCGCGTGCTCGCGGCCCTCCCTTCCCTGCCGGTCATCGCGCACTTCCACGACACGCGCGGGCTCGGGCTCGCCAACGCGGCCGCGGCGCTGACCGCGGGGGTCAGGCACTTCGATGCGACGCTGGCCGGGCTGGGCGGTTGTCCCCACGCACCGGGCGCGACCGGCAATGTCGTCATGGAGGATCTGGCGTTCCTCTGCGCGACGATGGGCTTCGAGACCGGTGTCGACATACCGGCGCTGGTCCGGGTCCGCAGGATCCTGGCCGAGACCCTTCCGGACGAGCGACTCGCCGGGGCGATCGCGCTCGCGGGGCTTCCCCGCGAGGCCGCCGCGGCGTCCGCGGCCCGGTGACCGGCCTCCCTCCCCTTCGCACGAGACACGACCCATGGATCCGATGGACAGCGAACGCCCGGCCCTGGTGATGGACCTCGACCTCGACTACCCCGAGCTGCGGGACGCGGTGCGTCGACTCTGCGCGGACTATCCGAGCGCGTACTGGCGCGGACTCGAGAAGACACAGAGCTATCCCACCGAGTTCATCAGGGCCCTGACCGAGGCCGGATTCCTCGCGGCGCTGATCCCGACCGAGTACGGCGGATCGGGGCTCGGCCTGCGCGCGGCGGCGGTGATCCTCGAGGAGATCAACGCGTCCGGCTGCGTCGCCAGCCAGGGGCATGCCCAGATGTACATCATGGGCACGCTGCTTCGGCACGGCAGCGAGGCCCAGAAGCGCAAGTACCTGCCGAGGATCGCCAGCGGAGAACTGCGGCTGCAGGCCTTCGGCGTCACCGAGCCGACGAGCGGCTCCGACACGACGAGCCTGAAGACACGCGCGGTGCGGCGCGGCGACGTCTACGAGGTCAGCGGCCAGAAGGTCTGGACCTCGCGTGCGCTGCACTCGGACCTGATGCTCCTGCTGGCCCGAACGACGCCGCTCGCCGAGGTCGCGAAGAAGACGGACGGCCTGTCGGTCTTCCTGGTCGACATCCGCGAGAGCCTCGGCAAGGGCATGGAGATCCGTCCGATCGAGGCGATGATCAATCACGGTGCCACCGAAGTGTTCATCGATCGGCTCCTGGTGCCCGCGGAGAACCTGATCGGCGAGGAAGGAAAGGGGTTCCGGTACATCCTCGACGGCCTGAACGCCGAGCGCATCCTCGTCGGCACCGAAGCCGTCGGCGACGGACGCTGGTGTCTGGAGCGCGCCGTCTCCTACGCGAAGGAGCGCCAGGTCTTCGGGCGCAGCATCGGAAAGAACCAGGGGGTGCAGTTCCCGCTCGCCCGGTGCCACATCGACCTGCAGGTCGCCGACGTGATGTGCCGCCGCGCCGCGGCGCTCTTCGAGGCAGGGCGCGACTGCGGCGCCGACGCGAACATCGCCAAGCTGCTGGCCTCGGAAGCCGCGTTCCAGGCGGCGGACCAGGCGATGCAGACGCTCGGCGGCTTCTCGTACGCGACGGAGTACGACGTCGAACGAAAGTGGCGGGAATGCCGGATCTACCAGATCGCGCCGATCTCGACCAACATGATCCTCGCCTACATCGGGCAGCACGTGCTCGGGCTCGACCGCTCGTTCTGACGCCACACCGACCATGAGCGACCGCATGCGCTCCCCGAAGCCGGCCTCGCCGGACCGGGGGCGACGCGTCACCATCCGGGAGGTCGCCGCCCTGGCCGACGTGTCGCTGGGTACGGCCTCTCGCGTGATCAACAAGGTCGCGAACGTCTCGCCCGAGATCCGCGAGAAGGTGGAGGTGGCGATCCGGACGCTGGGCTACACGCCCGACGTCGTGGCGCAGAGCATGCGCAACGGCGAGTCCAAGACCGTCGGCATCCTCGTGCGCAACATCACGTCGCCCGTGCTGGCCGGTTTCGTGCGCAGCGCCCAGGAGGTGCTGAACGCCGAGGACTACACCGTGCTGCTCGCCTGCTTCGAGGAGAGCCGCGAACGCGAGATCAGCTTCCTGCGCACGGCGGCGAGCCGGCGCATCGATGGGCTGATCATGACCACGACCTCGGAGATCGACGCGGACCTGCTGGCGACCCGCGCGGCGGTGGACATTCCGACGGTGCTCTTCGACCGCGAGGTCCCTGAGACCGACGATGCCCTGCTGATCGCGCACGAGCAGGGCGTGATGCAGGCGCTCGCGCACCTGTTCGCGCTGGGCCACCGACACATCGCCTTCCTGACCGGCAGCGAATCGGTCTATCCGGCGCGTGCCCGGCTTCGCGGCTATCGCCGGTTCTTCGAGGAAAAGGGGCTGCCCGTCGATGGGCGTCTCGTGAAGTCGAGCAGCTTCGCCGAGGAGGGAACCTTCATCGAGACGTCGACCCTGCTCGGACTCGCGCAGCCGCCGACGGCGATCGTGCTCGGCGGCATCTCGATGCTCGCGGGCGCGATGCGTGCGATCGCCGCCCGGGGCTTGAGGGTGCCGCAGGACGTCTCGCTCGTGGGCAGCGGCGACTCCGAGCTCGCGCTGCTCGCGAGCCCCCCGATCTCGGTGGTCCGCTGGAACCTCGCGAGCATCGGAAGCGCCTGCGCGCTGCTGCTGCTCGATCGCCTGAAGGGCCGCGCGCCGCAGGAGCCGCGTCGGATCGTGGTGCCGACCGAGTTCGTCATCCGAGGCTCGTGCGCGGCGCGCTGACGGCGACCGCGCGCATCGACATCCCCCCACACCGAGGATCTCCGACCCATGGACACGCTCGACGGCATCTGGACTCTGATTCGAGCCGACGCGCAGGATGCGGACGGGCGTGCGCTGCGTCCGCCCTACGGCCGGCATCCGATGGGCACGATCGTGTTCTCCCGAGGTCGCATGCTGGCCGCGCTCTGCGACGGCGACGCCGAAACCGCCGATGACGGCCCTCGTGCGTACAGTTCGTACGGCGGCACCTATCGCTTCGACGGGCGCACGCTCGCCGTCGAGGTCGACATCGCGTCCGACCCGTCGCGCATCGGCGGCACCCAGACGCGGGACGTGACGCTCGACAGTGACCGCATGACGCTGCGTCCGCCGTTGCGGCCCTACGGCAAGGCCCCGGAGCAGCGCAGCCTGGTCTGGCAGCGTATCGGGAGCGCGCGGTGAACACGGCCGATCGACCGGTGATCGGCTTCGTCGGACTCGGGACGATGGGCGCGGCGATGGTCGCGAACCTGCAGAAGTCCGGGTACCGCGTGGTCGTCAACGATGCGCGACGCGAGGCGACGGCAGGGCACGAAGCCGCCGGCGCGGTCTGGGCCGGGACCGCGCGGGAGGTGGCCTCGAGCGCCGAGGTGGTGTTCACCTGTCTGCCGACGCTCGCGTCGATCGAGCAGGTCGCACTCGGCGCAGGAGGGCTGCTGGAAGGCATCCGTCCCGGCCAGGCGTACTTCGACCTGTCGACGAGCTCGCCCGACCTCGTGCGGCGACTCCACGAGCGGTTCGGGGAGCGGGGGGCGCACATGCTCGACGCACCCGTGAGCGGGGGCGCGGTCGGCGCGCGTCGGGCCCGCCTGGCCATCTGGGTCGGCGGCGACGAGGCGAGCTTCCTGCGCTACGAGGACGTCCTGCGCACGATGGGCGACCAGCCCGTGCACGTCGGCGCGATCGGCACCGGACTGATCACCAAGCTGGTCAACAACTGCATCGCCCAGGCGACCCAGGCGGCGATCGCGGAGGTCTTCGTGCTGGGCGTCAAGGCCGGCGCGGACCCGCTGTCGCTCTGGGAGGCGCTGCGGCAGGGTGCCGCCGGCCGGCGGCGCACGCTGGACGGACTGATCGATCAGTTCCTGCCGGGCAGGTACGAACCGGTCCAGTCGGCGCTGCACATCGTGCACAAGGACGTGATGTCGGCGACCGAACTGGGTCGCGAACTCGGCGTGCCCCTGCGCATCGCCAATCTCGCGCTGGCCGACATCCAGGAGGCCATGCAGCGCGGCTGGGCGGAGCATGACAGCCGGACCGTGATGCGCCTGCCGCAGGAGCGGGCGGGCGTCCGGATCGAAGCCGATCCCGCCGCCATCGAGCGGGTCCTCGATCGGGACCCGGTCGCGCCCTCGGACTCCAAGCGGGGCGCGGGTTCCTCGCCATGACGGACCTTCGCGACTTCGCCGCGACGGCTCCCGCAGTCGAACGCCGTCGGAACAGCACCCCGGAGACGACCATGACGCCGACATTCCAGCCCTTCGACCGACGCCGCCTCCTCAAGGGGACGCTCGCCGCAGCACTGCTGACGACCGGCCGGCACGCTGCAGCGCAGGGCTATCCGAGCCGGACCGTGACGATGATCGTGCCGAGCAACGCGGGGGCCTCGTCCGATCGCATGGCGCGCTTCGTCGCGCAGCGGCTGACGCAGCAGACGGGCGCCGCGAGCGTGGTCGAGAACAAGCCCGGCGCGAACGGCATCATCGGCGTGCAGGGCGTGCTGAACGCACCGGCCGACGGGCACACGGTGCTCGTGACCACGATCTCGCCGGTGATCTTCAACAGGTACCTGTACAAGACCCTGCCCTACGACCCGCAGAAGGACCTGCAGGCCGTGGCGATCTAC
Organism: Pseudomonadota bacterium; assembly: GCA_046046245.1. Lineage (GTDB taxonomy): Bacteria > Pseudomonadota > Gammaproteobacteria > Burkholderiales > Burkholderiaceae_E > UBA4615. The sequence continues at coordinate 106,521 of JBJOKE010000011.1, forward strand.
GCGCAGAGCGCGATGCTGCTCGGGGCCACGCCGAAGCTGCCCGCGCGCGATCTGCCCGCGCTGGTCGACTTCGCCCGAGCGAATCCCGGCAGGCTGAACTTCGGCTTCGCGACATCGACCCAGCAGCTGTCGGGCGAGATGATGCAGCTCAAGAGCGGCGCGAAGATGACCTTCGTCCCGTACCGGACCAACGCGGCGATGCTGACCGCCCTCGTCTCCGGCGAGATCGATCTCGCCATCAGCGATCCGGCCGGCTTCCTGCCGATGATCCAGGCCAACCAGATCCGCGTCCTCGCCACGACCGCGCCGAGGCGGCTGCCGAACTACCGCGCGGTACCGACCTTCGCCGAGCACAAGGTGGACTTCGTGCTGGAGACCTGGAACGGCATCTTCATGAAGCGCGGCACGTCGCCCGAGGTGCTCGCCCTGCTGTCGAAGACGCTGCGCGAGACGCTGCAGACGCCCGAGGTCAGGACCTATCTCGAGGCCAACTCGTACGACGACTACGTGGTCACCGGCGACGATGCCACGAAGCGGGTCGACCTCGATCTGGCCACGTGGAAGGCGCTGACGGCAGAGGCCGGCGTCGTGCCCCAGTAGATCGGACGCGGTGGCCACGGCCCACGGCGACAGTCCTTCAGACCCCCCGGACGGAGACCTCTCGGACATGGACAGCACCGGCATCGTCGATCCCGGGATCCCGGTCATCGACAGCCACCACCACCTGTGGGACCGGAGCCATCAGCGCTACCTGATGGAGGCATTCTCGGCCGATGCGGGCAGCGGCCACCGCGTCGTGGGCAGCATCTTCGCCGAGTGCCACGAGGCCTATCTCGTCGACGGTCCGCCGGAGATGCGTCCGGTCGGCGAGGCGCGTTTCGTGGCGGCCGAGGCCCGTCGATTCCGCGCGTCGCGCGGCGGCGCCTCGCCCTGGCTCGACGCGTTCATCGGCGCGGCCGACCTGCGGCTCGGCGACGAGGTCGATCGCGTGCTCGACGCGCTCGATGCAGCGAGCGAGGGCCTGTTCCGCGGCATCCGCGGCGCCGTCTACTGGGACGAGGATCCGTCGCTGAACCTGGGGCTGCGTCCGTACTCGCCGAAGGGCCTGCTGCTCGACCCGACGTTCCGCGCGGGCTTCGCGCGCCTGGCGCGGCGCGGCCTGGTCTACGACGCCTGGCAGTACGAACCGCAGTTGCCCGAACTGTGCAGTCTCGCCGACGCCTTCCCCTCGGCGACGATCGTCGTCAACCATTGCGGCGGCCCGCTCGGCGTCAACGCCTACGCCGGACCGGATCGGTTCGAACGGTGGCGCCGGGCGATCGGCGAGGTCGCGCGTCGCGACAACGTCCTGCTGAAGCTCAGCGGGCTGTCTGCCAAGCGCATCGGATTCGGTTTCGAGCATCGCCCGTCGCGGCCTTCGCTCGAGGAGCTCGTCCGCCACTGGTCGCCGTACGTCCAGGCGTGCGTCGAGGCCTTCGGCCCGTCGCGCTGCATGTGGGGCAGCAACTTCCCCGTCGACGCCGTCGTGGCTGACTACCGCACGCTGCTCAATGCCTACAAGGCGTGCCTGTCGGGATGCTCGACCGACGAGAAGACCGCGATCCTTTCCGGGAACGCCGCACGCGTCTATCGCGTGGACGTCCCGTCCTGATCCATCTCGGCAAGGGGAACCCCGATGAAGATGAAGCTCGAGGACGCGCGCACCCTGGCCATCCGCGCGCTCCGTGGCCTGAAGTTCAGCCAGGCGGATGCGGAGATCACCGCCGATCACCTGATCGACGCGGCGACCCGCGGCGTGACGTTCGGCAGTCTCGCGAGAATCCTCGCGATCGGCGAGCGGATCGAGGAGGAAGGCGACAGGCGACAGCCGATCGCCATCGTCCGGGAGACGCCCAGTACGGCGGTGATGGACGGGGGCGACAACGTGGGCTACGTGGTCGCGCACCACGCGACCACGCTCGCCATCCAGAAGGCGAAGACCCAGGGCATCGGCATCGTCGCCGCGAACAACACCTACTACTCGGGCCTGTTCTCCTACTACATGGAGATGGCCACCCGGGAGGGGCTGATCGCCTTCGCCATCGGCAACTGCTCGGCGATGGTCGCGCCGGTGGGCGCCGCCGAAGCACGCCTCGGCACCAACCCGATCGCCTTCGGATTCCCGTCGGAGGGTGATCCGGTCATCTGGGACATCGGGACCGCGGCGATGATGCACGGCGACGTCGTGCTGCATCGACGCATCGGCAAGGCGCTGCCCGAGGGCGTCGCCATCGATGCGAACGGCCTGCCGACCCGTGATCCGGTCGAGGCCCTGGCGGGCGCGATCAGGACGTGGGGCGGACACCGCGGCTCGGGCCTGTCCGTCTCGATCCAGATGCTCGCGATCCTGTGCGGCGGACCGGTCCTGCCGGTCGGGCTGAAGGAATTCGGCTACCTGGTCGTCGTCGTCGATCCGGCGCTGTTCCTGCCCGGCGGCGAGTATCGGAGCCGCGTCTCGGAACTGGCCGAGGTGATCCGGAGCGCGCGACCGGCCGATCCGGACCAGCCCGTGCGGATGCCGTTCGAACGGTCCGCACAGACCAGACGGCGCGCGCGCGAGGAGGACCTCATCGAGGTGCCCGACGCCGTGCACGCCGGGCTGCTGGAAGTGGCGAAACGCGCGATGGCCTGACCCCCCCAACACGATCGGCGACGGCGCCTCGTCAGCGATGGCGGCCCGAGCACCACCCAGGAGACCTCCCGTGAATCATTCCGTCAATCCGACGCGACCGATCCGCCCGCTGCGCGAAGGCGCGCCCGAGACCGTCCGTTCACGACGCTCGGTGCTCGGATGGCTCGCCATCGCACCGCTCGCCTCCGTCGCCCGTGCGCAGCCGGCGGCGTCCGTATGGGTGCCCGAGAAGCCCGTCAAGCTCATCGTGCCCTTCCCGCCCGGCGGTGCCACCGACCTGGTTTCCCGCCTGCTGTCCGAGCGCGTGCGCCCGCACCTCGGCCAGCCGCTCGTGGTCGAGAACCGCGGAGGCGCGAACGGCATCATCGCCGCACGAGCGGCCGGCACCGCAGCGCCGGACGGCTACACCTTGTTCCTCGGCGCGATCGGCACGCAGGCGATCAACCGGATCATCTACCCGCAGGCCTTCAACCCGGACGAGTTCGTCCCGATCGCGGCGGTCAACACGGTGCCGACCGTCTTCGCGGTCGCGAAGGACGGCCGCGCGCAGTCGCTTGACGACGTCATCAAGCTCGGCAGGAGCGGGCAAGGCAACTACGGGCATTGGGCGATCGCCAGCGTGCCCCACCTGGCCGGCGAGCTGTTCAAGAAGCAGGCCGGCATCCCCAGGCTCGAAGGCATTCCCTTCCAGGGGGCCGCGCAGTGCATGCAGGCCCTGATCGGCGGGCAGATCGACATCGCGAACTTCCCGCTGTCGCTGGCGCGCACCTTCAGCGAGCGGGTCAGGATCCTCGGGCTCGCGTCGAAGGAGCGCCTCCCGAGCGCCCCCGAGATCCCGACGATGGCCGAGCTCGGCTATCCGGTCGACGTCGAGGCCTGGTACGGCGTCTTCGCGCCGCCGGGAACGCCGAGACCGATCGTCGACGCGCTGACCACGGCGATCAACGCGACGATCGGCGATCCCGAATTCAGCAAGCGGCTGCGCGACGCGAGCATGAAGCCGCAGAGCTTCCCGAGTGCCGAGGCCTACAGCGCCTGGATCAAGGGGGAGAGCACGCGCTGGGCCGCCGTCCTGAAGGAACTCGGCGTGGGGCCGCAACCGTAGTCGGCGACCTGCCCCGGTCCTCGGGCCGGTCGCCTCCGGAACGCGCCGGCTCCGTCGTCGCGGTCACTTCGCCGGTGCGCCGTACTTCCGTCGGAACGCGTCGGCCTGCTGCGCCAGCCAGGCCGACAGCTCGGGATTCCCTGTCGCCTTCGCGTACGTCGCCGCATCCAGTCCCGACTGGTTCCGCGGCGTCGGGTCGGCGCCTTCGTCGACCAGCAGCCGCACGGTCGTCGTCTGGCCCTGGCGCGCGGCCATCATCAGCGGCGTGGTGCCGTTCGGCGACTCGGCGTCGATGTATGCGTGGCGGTCCAGCAGGAACCGGACGATGTCGGCATGGCCGTTGGCCGCAGCGAAATGCAGCGGCGTCCAGCCCGGCTTGTTCACCTCGGCCTTGCGGTCGACCAGGAACCGCACGAGATCGGCCTGGCCGTGCAGGGCCGCGTACATCAATGCGTTCGAGCCGTCGCTGTTGGTCGCGTCGAGCCGTGTGCCGCGCAGCTCGGCCAGTGCCCGGCCGGCCGACCATGACTGGGCGCGCATCGCCAGCACGATCGGTGGCTCCCCGTGCTCGTCCGGTGCGTTCGCATCGGCGCCGCGCAGCAGCGCGGTTCGGAGCGCGTGGGGATCGTCCCGCCGGATCGCCCGGAACAGGTCGTCGCGCGCCGCGCCGGCGGCCCCCTGGGCCGAGGCGCGGATCGGCACGCCAGCGAGCGACGCGGCGGCGAGGGCGCCGAGCACGGCCCGGCGCCGCGTCCCCGACCGACCTGCAGTCCTGTCAAAGGACTTCAACAGAGCTCTCCAACTGATTGAAGCATCGATTGAAATTGCGTGTGGTCGCCGCTGCGAACTCGTCGACGGACAGGCCCCGCAGCGCAGCCAGGAATTCGCCGACATGCCGGACCCAGCCGGGCTCGTTCGTCCTGCCGCGATGAGGCACGGGTGCCAGGTATGGCGAGTCGGTCTCGATCAGCAGGCGGTCGAGCGGTACACGCCGTGCCACCTCGCGCAGCGCCTCGGCATTGCGGAAGGTCACGATCCCCGAGAGCGAGATGTAGAAGCCCAGGTCCAGCGCGGCGCGCGCCACCTCCCAGGTCTCGGTGAAGCAGTGCATGACGCCGCCGGGGCCGGCGGCGCCCTCCTCCCGCAGGATCGACAGGGTGTCTTCGGAGGCGGCGCGCGTGTGGACGATCAGCGGCTTGCCCGTCGCCCGAGCGGCCCGGACATGGACTCGGAAGCGCTCGCGCTGCCAGCCGCAGAGGGCCTGGGGGTCGCCTTCGGTCCGGTAGTAGTCGAGCCCGGTCTCGCCGATCGCGATGACCTTCGGATGCGCCGCGAGCGACACGAGCGTCGCGACATCGGGCTCGCGCGCGTCCGCATGGTCGGGGTGGACACCCACCGATGCGTACAGCCCGGGATGCGCCTCGGCGAGCGCGATCACCCGCGGCCAGTCCTCCAGCGTGACCGACACGCAGAGCGCCCGCTCGACACGGTTCTCCCGCATCCGTTCGAGCACCTGCGGCAGGCGCCCGGCAAGCTCGGGGAAGTCGAGGTGGCAATGGGAGTCGACGAACATCGGGGCTCGGGCGGAACGACCGGAGGGCGGGTCGTCCGCATTCTACCGATGCCGGTGCGGCCGGCCGCCGCGCGGACCGCGCCGCGTGCGGTCAGATCGTGTGGGTCGGACGCGACGAGCGCAGCGCCGCGCCGATCAGTTCCTCGATCTTCGTGCGCACCTGCGTACCCGCATCGTTGCGGGCGAACTGGATGCCCAGCCCCTGCTGCCGGCCGGTGCTGCCCGGCGGCGTGATCCAGACGACCTTGCCCGGCACGGCGAACTTCGTCGAGTCCTCGAGCAGCGTCAGGATCAGGTAGAGGTCGTCGCCGATCTGGGCCGGGCGGGTGGTCGGCACGAAGATCCCGCCGCCCTGCAGGAAGGGCATGTAGGCGGCGTAGAGCGCGGCCTTCTCGCGGATGGCCAGCGAGATGACGCTCGGACGGGCGCCCGCCGCGCCTGCTGGTGCCCGGGCCTCGGAAATCTCGCTCATCGTGTCGGTTCCTTGCGGTCGGGCCGTCCGGCCGCGTCAGCGCCCCGTTCCCGGGGCCGACGGGCCGAATGCGCCCAGGTAGCACTCGATCGACGCCTCGCAGAACAGCCGCGGATTCAGCGGGTGTTCCACGTGACGGTACTGCGTCGCCAGCCCCCTGCCCGCCTCCGCCAGCGAGGCCGGATCGGTCCGGTCGGCCAGCTCGGCGAGCCGGCGGGCGAGGCCGGGAAAATATCTCGGCTCCGCCCCGCTCCGGCACCGTGCGATGTCCATCAGCCACCGCTGCAGGAGCGGCAGCCACTGACGGGCGTCCGCCCGCTGCAGGGCATCGGCCGCCGTCTCCGGAGGAGTCTCGGGCAGGCTCGCGATCGCTTCCAGCATCGCCCGATGGGCGGCCGCCCGCCCGGGCTCTGCGAAGGTGGCTGCATGCAACGGGGCGCCCCCTGCCATGCCGAGCCAGGTCGCCGCGTCCTGGGGCGTGGCGCCGGTCTCGCCCTGCACCCAGGCGCTCGCCACGTCCATCGGCGGCGCCTCGAGCACGCGGACCTGGCAGCGCGAGCGGATCGTGGCTGCGATCGCGTCCGGGCGACCGGTGACCAGCACGAAGACGAGGCCCTCGCCGGGCTCCTCGAGCGTCTTCAGCAGGGCATTCGACGATTCGGTGTTCATCGCGTCGGCCGGGTCGATCAGCACGACCCGCCGGCCGCCCCGATGTCCGCCGACGACCAGGAAGTCGGAGAGCCCCCGCACCTGCCCGATCCGGATCTCGCGGGCCTGCTTGCCCTCGCCGTCGATTTCGCGGGTGAGCCGGCGCAGGTCCGGGTGGGTGCCCGCCGCCGTCCACGCGCAGGCACCGCAGCGCCCGCAGGCACGACCGTCGGTGGCCGGCGATTCGCACAGCAGCGCGGCCGCGAGCGCGTCGGCGTAGCGGCTCTTGCCGACACCCGGTGTCCCGATCAGCAACAGCGCGTGCGGCAGGCGCTCGAGCGCCGAGAGCTCGCGGCGCAGCACCTCGGTATGCCAGGGAAGTTCCTGTTCGATCATGGATTGGGCTCGGAATCGTGAGAGGGTTTCGAGGACAGGGCGAATGAATCGTCGGGCGACCGGATTCTCGATGAATCAGAGGCTTGCAAGATCTTCCTCGAGTGTCACCCGAATGTCGTCGCGGCTGCGGGCCCCGTCGATCCGGATGAAGCGTCCGGGCGCTGCCGCGGCCCGCGCGAGGTAGGCGGCGCGGACCCGGTCGAAGAACGCCGCCGCCTCGGCCTCGAACCGGTCGGCGGCACGGACCGCCTGGCGCCGCCGGGCCGCGGTCTCGGGGTCCAGGTCGAACAGGTAGGTCCGGTCGGGCTGCAGGTCGGGGTGGACCCATCGCTCCAGGGTCGCGATGTCGTCGAGCGGCATGCCGCGGCCGCCGCCCTGGTAGGCGACGGTCGAGTCGGTGAAGCGGTCGCAGATCACCCACCGGCCTTCGGCGAGAGCCGGCCGGATCACGCGGTCGAGATGGTCCTGTCGTGCGGCGAAGACCAGCAGCGCCTCGACCCGCATCGACATCGGCCGGTTCAGCACCCAGTCGCGGATCGTCTCGGCCAGCTCGGTGCCGCCCGGCTCGCGCGTGACGACGACCGCGTGGCCGCGTGCGCGCAGCCGCTCGGCGAACCAGTCGACGTGGCTGCTCTTGCCGGCGCCGTCGATGCCCTCGAAGGTGACGAAGCGTGCCCGTCGGCTCACGGCGCGGCCTTCCTCTGGTAGCGGGCCACGGCCCGGTTGTGGGCGGCGAGGTCGTTGGAGAATTCGCTGCTGCCGTCGCCGCGGGCGACGAAGTACAGTGCCGTGATCGGCGCCGGATCGAGCGCGGCGGCGATCGACGCACGGCCGGGCATCGAGATCGGCGTCGGCGTCAGTCCGGTGCGGGTGTAGGTGTTGTACGGCGTGTCCGCGACCAGGTCGCGCCGCCGGAGGTTGCCGTCGAATGCCTCGCCGAGCCCGTAGATGGTCGTCGGGTCGCTCTGCAGCATCATCCCGCGCTTCAGGCGATTGACGAAGACGGCGGCCACCTTCGCGCGGTCCTCCTCGCGGCCGGTCTCCTTCTCGACGATCGACGCCATCACAAGCGCCTCGTACGGCGTCCGGTACGGCGGCGGATCCGGGCGCGCCATCCGCGCATCCCAGGCGACCTTCAGGTGCGACTGCTGCAGGCGGTAGGCGCGGCGCAGCACCTCGAGGTCCGTCGAGCCGCGCGCGAACGCGTAGGTGTCGGGCGCGAACAGGCCTTCCGGATGCGACTCCGGGATCCCGAGGCGCGCGAGCAGTTCGGCGTCGGACAGCGCATCGGTCTCGTGCTTCAGGTCCGGATGACGCGCCAGCGCCGCGCGCACCTGCCGGAACGTCCAGCCTTCGATCAGGGTCAGGTCGCGCAGCGTGACGTCGCCGCGGGTCAGCCGGTCGAGCAGCGCCCGCAACGTCAGCGGTGCGGCGAGCTCGTAGTTGCCGGCGCGGATCTTCGGGGCGTCGCCGCGCAGCCGCAGCGCGAGCGAGAACAGCCAGGCCGGCACCTCGACGCCCTGCCGGCGCAACGCGGCACCGACCGCGGCACCGGCGGTGCCTCGGTCGATCTCGATCTGGATGCCGGCGGACGCGAGCGCGAGCGGCGCATGCGCGTAGCGCCACCAGACCCAGCCCGCGGCCGCGGCCGACGCCGCCAGCCCGAGCACCGCCATTGCGAGGAATCGTTTCATGGGGGCCGCATCGGGCCGCATTCGGGGCTGCCTATAATAGCCCGCATGCCGATGCCCACCCTCGCCCCCGCCGCCTTCGACGCCACCGCCGCAGCCGCCCTCGCCCGCGTCGCGGGCGGCGAGGTCCGCGACGATGCCTGGGGCCCCTGGATCGCGGTCGGGACGGACCTGCTGCCCGACGGCGCATTCGTCGCGCCGCTGTCGGACCTCGGCCTGCTGACCGTCGCCGGCGAGGACGCGGCGCGCTTCCTCCACGGCCAGCTGACGAACGACGTCGAGCACCTGGAGCCGGGGGTCGCCCGCTGGGCCGGCTACTGCACCGCGAAGGGACGGCTGCTGTCCACCTTCCGATACTGGCGCGACGCCGCCGCGATCCGCCTGACCGTCTCGCGGCCGCAGGCGCAGGCACTGGCGAAGCGGCTGTCGATGTTCGTGCTCCGCGCGAAGGCGAAGGTGACCGACGCGAGCGACGCCCACGCGCTCTTCGGTCTGTGCGGCGTGGCCGCCGCGCAGGCCGCGGCGCGTGTCTTCGCGCTGGACGTGCCCGGTGCCGACGGCGCCACCGCGGGCGCCGGCGGCACGCACCTCGTCGGTCTGCCGCCGCTGCCCGAGCCGGGCGACGGTCCCGGACGTCCGCGATGGCTGCTCGCGGTCCCGGCCGAGCGCGCCGCCGACGCCTGGGGCGCATTGGCGTCGGCCGCAGCGCCGGTGTCGGGTGCGGCGTGGCGGCGCACCGAGGTGCTCGCGGGCATCCCGCGGATCGTGCCCGGCACCGCCGAGCTGTTCGTCCCGCAGATGCTCAACTTCGAATCCGTGGACGGCGTCAATTTCCGCAAGGGCTGCTACCCGGGTCAGGAGGTCGTGGCGCGCAGCCAGTACCTCGGCAAGCTCAAGCGCCGGATGTTCGTCGCACACGGCCGCGGCGCGCCGCCCGCGCCGGGCCGCGACGTGGTGCCCGCCGCCGGCGGCGAGCCCTGCGGGCAGGTGGTGCTCGCGGCGCCGGACGGCGCCGGCGGCTTCGACCTGCTGTTCGAGTCGCAGCTTGCCGCGGTCGAGACCGGGTCGGTCGCCGTCGACGGCATCGTGCTCGAGCTGCGCACCCTGCCCTATGTGCTGAAGGCCATCGATTGAGCCCGTCGGCGCGCGACGCGGTACCGGCGCGCGTCGAGGTCTACGTCTGGTTCGAGGCCGATCCGACCGACGAGCCGCGGGTGCGTGCAGCCTTCCTGCGGCTCGCGCAGAGCATGGTCCGCGGCGGCTCGGAGGCCGCCGCCGAGACGCCGCGGCTGCTCCGGCGTCCGGACACGACGATGCGGCCGGAGGGCCCGCGGGCGACGTGGATGGAGGTCTGGCCGGCGGTGCCGCGGCATGCGGTCGCGGGCTGGGTGGATCGCCTGGCGGCGGCGGCCGCCGACAGCGGCGCGGCCGCGCTCGCGCGCGGCGGGCGGCACGTCGAGATCTTCGAGCCGGTGGCGTCGGCTCGCGGGGGTCACTGACCCGCCCGGGCGCGGCGTCGGCATCGCCCCCTTTCGCCGCGCCCGGGGCGCTGCGGCGAACCGCCCGTTCAGCGCAGCCGACGACGCATCGTCCGGTGCGGCACGCCGGTGTCGTCGTACACGGGTCCTTCGGGGACGAAGCCGTGCTGCTCGTAGAACCCGATCGCATGGACCTGCGACGACAGCGTGACCTCGGGCTCGCCGCGTTCGGCCGCGCAGCGCACCAGCCGCTCGAGCAGCCGGCCGCCGACGCCCGCCCCGCGGTACGGCGGCAGCACGGCCATCCGGCCGATACGGGCGTCGGGCAGCAGACGCCCGGTGGCCACCGGACGCCCGGCGTCGTAGGCGACCGCATGCAGCGAGCCCGCGTCGTGGCCGTCGAACTCCTCGTCGACCGGGAAGCGCTGCTCGTCCACGAAGACGGCGAGCCGGACCGGCGACGCATCGTCGCGCAGCGCGGTCCAGTCTCCGATCCGCAGCACGGTCTCGGTCCGGCGGCTCATCCGGCGGGATCGTCCGCGGAGGCCGTCAGCCCGGTTCGCCGACGAAGCCGCGGATCAGTGCGGCAACCCGCTCCGGCGCCTCGTGTGCGAGCCAGTGCGAACAGTCGGGCAAACGCTGGACGGTCAGCGCGGGCACCATCGTCTCGAGCCCGTCGAGCAGGGCCGGCAACAGCGCCTGGTCGCGATCGCCCCAGATCACCAGCGTGGGGACCCGGACGGCGAAGTCCTTCGGATCGAGGTTCAGGCGCCCGGCCCCGGGGTCGTCGCCGATCGGCGGATAGAGCGGCGAGGCGCGGTAGTAGTTGACGCCGCCGGTGACCGCACCCGGCTGGCCCCAGGCCGCGTGATAGGCCGCGCGCGTCGCCGCGTCGAACCACGGCGCCGGCGACACGCCGACGAAGAACCGGTCGAACAGCGCGAAGTCGTCCTTGGCGAGCGCGTCCTCGGAGCCCGGCTTGCGCAGCCAGTTCATGTAGGCGCTGGCCGCCTGCTGGGCGGGGTCGTGCGCGAGCAGCCTCGCGAACGGCACCGGATGCGGCGCGTTGAGGATCACCAGCTTCGAGACCCGCTCGGGCTTCGCGATCGCGAAGGCCCAGGCGGCCGCGCCGCCCCAGTCGTGCGCGACCACCACCGCACGCTCGTGGCCCAGCGCGCGGATCAGGCCGTCGAAGTCCGCGACCAGCCGATCGGCCCGGTAGGCCTTCACGTCGCCCGGCTTGTCGGACAGGTTGAAACCGCGCAGGTCGGGCGCGACCGCATGCCAGCGGTCGGCGAACGCGGGCAGCACGTCCTTCCAGGCGTACCAGAACTCGGGAAAGCCGTGCAGGAACAGCATCAGCGGCGCACCGGGTGTGCCGACCTCGGCGCAGTGCAGCCGGACACCCGGCTGGACCTCGACGAAGCGGCCGGTGCGGATCGACGGGGCGCCGGCGACCACGGTCAGTCCGCCTTCTTCACCGCCACGTCGGGCCTGTAGGTGAACGGATCGGTCGGGTTGCGGCGCTCGACCACGTCGTGCAGCCGCAGTTCGATCGACGGCATCATCTTCTCGTGCGTGATCACGTAGAAGCGCTCCTCGCGGATCGCGTCGAAGGTGATCGCGCCGACCTGCTCGGCGGTGATCTTGCCCGACGACACCGCCTTGTCGAGCTGGGCCTTCAGCGCCTGCTGCGACGGGGTCGGGGGCGCCTCGTTGGCGAGGTCGGCCGGCCGGTTGCGGTCCGAGGCGTTGATGCCGGTCGGCACGAAGGCCGGGCAGAGCACCGACACGCCGACCTTCGCGTTCACCATCCGAAGGTCGTGGTACAGCGTCTCGGACAGCGACACCACCGCGTGCTTCGAGACGTTGTAGACCGCCATCATCTGCGGGTTCACCAGCCCGGCGACCGAGGCGGTGTTGACGATGTGCCCCGGCTCGTCCTGCGCGAGCAGGATCGGCGTGAACACGCGCACGCCGTGGATCACGCCCCAGACGTTGACGCCGAGCACCCACTCCCAGTCGCGGACCGAGCTCTCCCAGGCGAGGCCGCCGACGGCGACGCCGGCGTTGTTGAAGAGCAGGTGCGCGCCGCCGAACGCATCGAGCGTTCGTGCGGCGAGCCGCTCGACATCCTCGGCCTTCGAGACGTCGGTGCGCTCGCCGAAGACCTGCGCGCCCTGTCCTTCGAGCTCGGCGACGGTCGCCGCGAGCGCGTCGGCCTGCACGTCGGCCAGCGCGAGCCTCATGCCGAGCTTCGCGCCGATCCGGGCGAACTCGCGGCCGAAGCCGCTGCCCGCGCCGGTGATCACCGCGACCTTGCCTGCGAAGTCCTTCATCGTCGTGTCCCGTGTCGGCCGGTCACTGGTCGTAGCCGGGGTTGCGCCGATCGAGCTTGCGCTTGAGCGCGGCGAAGACGAAGTCGGTGGGCAGGACGTCGCGCTGGACGCCGATGGCGTGACGCACGGTGCCCATCACCGAGTCGCCCACCTCGATCACCTCGCCGCCGGCGAGCGCGCCCACCTGGACCTGGCAGGCCGACTCGAAGGTGTACATGTAGAGGAAGGCCTCGCCGACGGTGCGGCCGACGGTGAGCAGACCGTGGTTGCGCAGCATCAGGTAGGACGCCTTGCCCAGGTTCGCCTGCAGCCGCGCCTTCTCGTCGTCGCGGACCGCGATGCCCTCGTAGTCGTGATAGGCGAGCGACTGCAGCACGACGGTCGACTGCTGCGAGATCGGCATCAGGCCGCGCTTCATCGCCGACACCGCGACGCCCGCGCGGGTGTGCGTGTGGAGCACGCAGCCCGCGTCCTCGCGCACCTCGTGGATCGCGCTGTGGATCACGAAGCCCGCCGGATTCACCTTGTACGGCGTAGGCATCACCGGCCGGCACTGCATGTCGATCTTCACCAGCGACGACGCGGTGATCTCGTCGAACATCAGGCCGTAGGGGTTGATCAGGAAATGGTGTTCGGGCCCGGGGATCTTGGCCGAGATGTGGGTGAACACGAGATCGTCCCAGCCGTGCAGGGCGATCAGGCGGTAGCAGGCGGCGAGGTCGACGCGCAGCTGCCATTCCTGTTCGGACACCTGCGAGCGGACGGAGGCCTGGGGGGCGTTCATGGTCGTTGTCTCCCTGTCTGGTCGTGTATGGGGTGGGGTCAACCGAGCGACACCAGCTGCTTGCCGAGATTCTCGCCGCGCAGCAGCCCGATGAAGGCGGTGGGGGCGGACTCGAGTCCGGTCGCGATCGTCTCCCGGTACTTCAGCGAGCCGTCGGCGACCTTCGCCGCCAGCTCGGCGAGCGCCGGCGGCCAGGCGTCGGGCACCTCGGACACGATGAAGCCCTGGATCCGCAGCCGGTTGATCAGCACCGAGTTGAAGCGATGGACGGGGATCGGCTCGTCGTTGTAGCCGGCGATCAGTCCGCAGACCGCGATCCGGCCGAAGGCGTTCATCCGGCCGAACACCGCATCGAGCACCGCACCGCCGACGTTCTCGAAGTAGCCGTCGATGCCGTCGGGCGTGACCGCGGCGAGGTCCTGCTCGAGCCGCCCGGCCTTGTGGTCCACGCAGGCGTCGAAGCCGAAGCCCTCGACGACGAGGCGGCACTTCTCCGGTCCGCCGGCGACGCCGACGACGCGGCAGCCCTTCGCCTTCGCGAGCTGGCCGACGACCGAGCCGACCGCGCCCGAGGCCGCCGACACGACGACGGTCTCTCCGGCCTTCGGCTCGATGATCCGGTTCAGTCCGACCCAGGCAGTGACGCCGGGCATGCCCGCCACGCCGAGGAAGGCCTGCATCGGCACCTTCGACGCGTCGACCCTGCGCAGGCCGGTGCCGTCGGACACGCCGATCTCCTGCCAGCCGAAGCTGCCGACGACGACGTCGCCGACCGCGAACCTGGGGTGCCGGCTCTCGAGCACCTCGCCCACCGTGCCGCCGACCATCGTCTCGCCGAGCGCCTGCGGCTTGCGGTAGGACTTGCGGTCGTTCATCGCGCCGCGCATGTACGGGTCGAGCGACAGGAAGCGGTTGCGCACGAGCAGCTGTCCATTGGCGACGGCAGGGACCGTCAGGGTCTCGAGACGGAAGTGCTCGGGCTTCACCGCGCCGTCGGGGCGGGCGGCGAGGACGATGCGGCGGTAGGTGCTGGGGCTCACGCGGTCTCCTGGGTCTGTCTGGTTCGTATCGGTCGTGACGATCGTCGTTCGTCAGGCATCGGCCGGCTTCTGGGCGGATCCGGTCTTCGGGATCCAGAGCTTGAACGTCCCGCTCGCCCGGGCCACCAGCCCACCCCGCTCGTCCCGCATCTCGCCCTCGCAGAACATCAGCGAGGTCGCCTTGTGCACGCACTCGGCCTTGACGGTCAGCCGCCCGGCGCCGGGACGGATGAAGCTCGTCTTCATCTCGACCGTGATGGTGTTGACCGGCGCGTCGTAGTCGTCCGTGTGCGCGGCACGGCCGGCGATCGCGAGCGCCGCGTCGAGCACGGTCATCACCACGCCGCCGTGCGCGACCTGCATCGAGTTGCACAATTCGGGCCGCACGGTGATCGCGAGCTCGGAGCGACCCTGGCCGAAGGCGACCAGCTCGACGCCGAGGTGGTCGAGGAACGGAATGCGGCGCCGCTTGCCGTCGGGGAACTGCATGTCGAGGCGGGTCCGGGGCGACACTCGGTCAGGCCGACATCACGCCGCCGTCGACGGCGAGCACCTGGCCGGTCACGTGGCGACCGGCGTCCGAGCACAGCAGCAGCGCCGGGCCCTTCAGGTCCTCCGGGCCGCCGAGCCGGCCGAGCGGCGCGTGCGCGGTGAGCTCGTCGCCGACCTTGGCGAGCAGGCCCCGCGTCATCTTCGTCTCGAAGAACCCGGGTGCGAGCGCATTGACGTTGATGTTGTGCTCGCCCCATTCGGCCGCGAGCGTGCGGGTGAAGTTGATCAGCGCGCCCTTGGTCGTGTTGTAGCCGATCATCTCGCCCTCGTCGGGACGGTTGCCGCGCAGCCCGGCGATCGACGCGATGTTGAGGATCGCGCCGCGCTTCCTCGGCAGCATCGAGCGCCGGCCGATCGACTGGGTCAGCAGGAAGACGCCGGTCAGGTTCACGTTCAGCAGCTTCAGCCACGCATCGAACGGATAGTCCTCCATCGGCGCGGCCCAGTTGGCGCCGGCGTTGTTGACGAGGATGTCCACGTGGCCGAGCCTCGCGAGCGCCGCGTCGACGAAGGCCGCCACCGAGTCGGGCTTGCCCATGTCGCCGGGGATCGCGGACGCCGCGATCCCCATCGCCGACAGGTGCGCGACCGCCTGCTCGAGCTCGTCGGCCTTGCGCGCGGTCAGCAGCACCTCGGCGCCCATCTCGCCGAGCGCCTCGGCGATCTGAAGGCCGAGACCGCGCGATCCGCCGGTGACGATCGCCTTGCGGCCGGTGAGGTCGAACAGCTGACGGACGGACATCGGGACTCCTGCGTGGGGGATCGGTGGGGTCGGATGCGGGTCGGGGGCGGCGCGCAGGCGCGTCCGCTCAGAACCACGCGTCCTTCATGTCGAGCGCGGTGGTGTCGATCGAGTCGAGCAGGTCGAGCATCGGACCGACCTTCGGCAGCTCCCAGCGGAAGAAGTACCGGGCCGCCTGCCGCTTGCCGGCGTAGAAGTCGCGGTCTGCATCGGACGCCGGCACGGCGGCCTGCGCGACCATCGCCTGCTCGAGCCACTGCCAGGCGACGACGAGGTGCCCGAAGGCCTCGAGGAAGACCGCGGCATTGGCGAGGGTGACGTTCAGGTCGCCGACCGCATGGAGCTTGCGCACGGTGGCGAACACCCGCGACGCGGCCGCGGCCAGCTGCCGTCCCATCGCGGCCAGCTCCTCGCCGTCGGCGCCCTGCGCGGCGCGCGCCGCCGCGCGGGCCGCGCAGTCCTCGATCTCGCCGGCGAACAGCATCGCGGCCCTGCCCTGCCCGATCGTCATCTTGCGGCCGAGCAGGTCGAGCGCCTGGATGCCGTGGGTCCCTTCGTGGATCGGGTTCAGTCGGTTGTCGCGGTAGAACTGCTCGACGTCGTAGTCGCGGGTGTAGCCGTAGCCGCCGTGGACCTGGATCGCGAGCGAGTTGGCCTCGAGGCACCATTGCGACGGCCACGACTTGACGATCGGCGTCAGCAGCTCGAGCAGCCAGGTGGCCCGCTCGCGCTGCGCGTCGTCGCCCGTCTGCTCGTCGTCGACCAGCCGGGCGCAGTACAGGCAGAGCGCCAGCCCGCCCTCGGCGTAGGCCTTCTGCGCGAGCAGCATCCGCCGGACGTCGGCATGCTCGACGATCGGCACCTGCGGCGTGGCCGGATCCTTCGCCTGCGGATGCCTGCCCTGCGGGCGCGTGCGGGCATAGTCGAGCGCGTGCAGGTAGCCGGTGTAGCCGAGGCAGGCGGCGCCGAGGCCGACGCCGATCCGTGCCTCGTTCATCATGTGGAACATGCAGGCCAGGCCCCTGCCCGGCTCGCCCACCAGCCAGCCGATCGCGCCCGCCTCGCCGCCGGGCCGGAGCCGGCCCTCGCCGAAATTCAGCAGGGTGTTCGTCGTGCCGCGAAAGCCCATCTTGTGGTTGAGCCCGGCGAGCGTCACGTCGTTGCGCTCGCCGACCGATCCGTCGGCGTCCAGCAGCCGCTTGGGCACGAGGAACAGCGAGATGCCCTTCGTGCCCGGCACCAGCCTGCCATCGGGCCCGGGAATCTTCGCGAGCACCAGGTGGACGATGTTCTCGGTCAGCTCGTGCTCGCCGCCCGAGATCCACATCTTGTTGCCGAACAGCCGGTAGCTGCCGTCGGCCCGCGGCTCGGCACGGGTGCGGATGTCGGACAGCGACGAGCCGGCCTGCGGTTCCGACAGGCACATCGTCCCGTAGAAGCGGCCCGACAGCAGCCGAGGCACCCAGGTGGCCTTCTGCGCCTCCGTGCCGTGCGCCAGCAGCAGGTTCGCATTGCCCTGGGTGAGGAACGGATAGCCGACGCCTGCCACGCTCGCCGCGTTGAACCAGGCGAAGCAGGCCTTCGCGACCGAGACCGGCAGCTGCATGCCACCGTGCTCGAAGTCGTTGCCCGCGGCGAGCAGGCCGGCCTCGTTGAAGACCTGCAGGGCCGCCTTCAGCGGCGCGGGCGTGTGGACGCGCTCGCCGTCGAAGCTCGGCTCCTCGGCGTCGAGCAGCTTGTTGATCGGCTTGAAGTGGTCGGTGGCGATCCGGGCGCTGGTCTCCAGCGCGGCGTCGAAGGTCTCTCGGGAGTGCTCGGCGTAGCGCGGGCGGGCACAGAGCGCCTCCACGTCCAGCCACTCGTGGAGCAGGAACGCGAGGTCCCGTGGGTTCAGCAGCTTCGATTCCACCGTCCGCTCCTTCCTCGGGCCGGAGCGACGCTCAGCGCGTCGCTTCGACGATCATCCGTGCGGCCAGGTACAGCCGCGGCTCGACCTTGTCGAGGTCCACCCATTCCTGCTTCGCGTGGAAGCCCATGCCCGGCATGCCCAGGCTCTCGAGGACCCCGGCGCGGCCGCCCGCCTGCGCATAGCCGGCGTCGGTCCCTCCGCCGGTGCCGGGCACCACGAAGAGCTCTCGCCCCAGCTCGGCGTAGATCGCCCGGGCCTTCGCGACCAGCGCGTCGGTCTTCGCGTCGCCCTTGAACGCGGGGCGGTTGACCTCGATCCGGAAGCTCACCTCGGTGTCGGGGATGCGCTTCTTCGCGATCCGCTCGCGGACCGTGTCCTCGAGCGCCTTCAGCCCCGCCATGTCGACCATCCGGATGTCGGCGGTGGCACCGGCGGCGTCCGGGATCACGTTGCGCTTGTCGCCGGCCTGCGAGACCGTCCAGTGCAGGCTGGTGCCCTTGGCCGGATCCGACAGGTCGGACAGCTGCAGGATCTGGTGGGAGAGCTCGACCAGCGCGTTGCGACCGGCCGCGGGCTCCACCCCGGCGTGCGCCGCACGGCCCTTGACCTCGAGGATGCCGTTCGCCGTGCCCGAGGCGCCGGTCAGCACCGCGTCGCGGACGGCGAGCGTCGGCTCGAAAGACAGCACGGTGTCGTGCTCGGCGGCGAGCTTCTGGATCATCGGCCCCGAGCCGCGCGAGCCGACCTCCTCGTCCGGATTGAACAGCACCGTCAGGCGCCCCCAGCCGTCGAAGCCGGCGTCCTTCAGCACCTGCAGCGCGTGCAGCATCAGCGCGATGCCGCCCTTCGAGTCGCCGACGCCCGGCCCGTAGAGGCGGTTGCCGTCGATGCGGACCGGCTCGCGCGCGAGCGTGCCCTGCACATAGACGGTGTCGTAGTGGGCGATCAGCATCAGCGACTTCGTGCCGCGGCCGTCGAAGCGGCCGATCACGACGTTGCCGACGCCCGGATCGATCTTCGACTGCGTGACCTCGGCGCCCAGCGCCCGCAGGCGCGAGGCGAGCAGCCGCGCCGCCTCGTTCAGGCCGGGCTCGTGGCCCGATCCGGTCTCGATGCGGGTCAGCGCCTGCATCGTCTCGATCGCGGCCGCGCGTTCCTTCGCGACCGCCGCCTTCAGCGCCGCCGGCGTCGGCTGCGCCGCGGCCCCGAGGGACCACGACGCGAGCGCCGCCGCGGCGAACACCGCGCCCGCGAGGGCGCGCACCGCGCCGACGCTCACGGTCAGGCGATCTCGAACAGACCCGCCGCGCCCATGCCGCCGCCGATGCACATCGTGACGACGCCGAGCTTCGCGCCGCGGCGCTTGCCCTCGATCAGCAGGTGACCGGTCAGGCGCTGGCCCGACACGCCGTACGGATGGCCGACCGCGATCGCGCCGCCGTTGACGTTGAGCCTGTCGTTGTCGATGCCGAGGTGGTCGCGGATGTACAGGACCTGGACCGCGAAGGCCTCGTTCAGCTCCCACAGGTCGATGTCCGAGACCTTCAGGCCGTGGCGCGCGAGCAGCTTCGGCACCGCGAAGACCGGGCCGATGCCCATCTCGTCGGGCTCGCAGCCGGCGACCGCGAAGCCGCGGAACACGCCCATGATCGGCAGGCCCCGTTTCTCCGCGAGCGCCCGGTCCATCACGACGCAGGCGCCCGCGCCGTCGGAGAACTGCGATGCATTGCCGGCGGCGATCACGCCGCCCTCGATCGCCGGCTTGATCTGCGAGACGCCCTCGTAGGTGGTGTCGCCGCGGATGCCCTCGTCGCGGTCGAGCGTGACCTGCTTCGTGGTCTCCACGCCGGTCTGCTTGTCGACCACCTTCATGTTCACGGTGATCGGGGCGATCTCGTCCTTCGTGCGGCCGGCGGCGGCCGCGGCGGCAGCGCGCTGCTGCGACTGCACGCCGTACCGGTCCTGCGCCTCGCGCGCGATGCCGTAGCGCTTGGCGACCATCTCGGCGGTCTGCAGCATCGGCCAGTAGACCTCGGGCTTGGTCTGCTTCAGGACCGGGTCGATCAGGTCCTTCTTGTTCATGTCGTTCTGCACGAGCGAGATCGACTCGACGCCACCGGCGACGTAGACGTCGCCCTCGCCCGCCATGATCCGCTGCGCGGCCAGCGCGATGGTCTGCAGGCCCGACGAGCAGAACCGGTTGACCGTCATGCCCGAGACGGTGACCGGGCAGCCCGCGGCGAGCGCGATCTGGCGAGCGATGTTCGAGCCGGTCGCGCCCTCGGGGTTCGCGCAGCCCATGATCACGTCCTCGACCTCGGCGGCCTCGACGCCGGCGCGCTCGAGCGCGGCCTTGACGGCGTGACCGCCCATGGTCGCGCCGTGGGTCATGTTGAGCGCGCCGCGCCAGGACTTCGCGAGGCCGGTGCGGGCGGTGGAGACGATGACTGCTTCACGCATGGAGAGGCTCCCTGTGGATTCGGTTCGGTGTGTGGATCAGCCGTTGAAACGCTTGCCTTCGGCGGCGAGCTTCGCGAGCAGCGGCGCCGGCTTCCAGAACGTCGGATCGGCGTTCGGGTTCGCGGCGAACCCGGCCATGATCTCGACGACCTTCGGCAGGCCGACGGTGTCCGCGTAGAACATCGGCCCGCCGCGGTAGCGCGGGAAGCCGTAGCCGGTCAGGTAGATGATGTCGATGTCGGAGGCACGCAGCGCGATGCCCTCCTCGAGGATGTAGGCCGCCTCGTTGACCAGCGCGAACAGCAGCCGGTGGACGATCTCCTCGTCGCTCACCTGCCGCGGCGCGACGCCCAGGCGCGCGCGCTCCTCGACCAGCATCGCCCCGACGACCTCGGACGGGTACGCCGTCCGGTCGCCCGGCTTGTAGTCGTACCAGCCGGCCGAGGTCTTCTGGCCGTAGCGCCCCATCTCGCAGAGCAGGTCCGCGGTCTTGCTGTAGCGCAGGTTCGGCTTCTCGAGGTAACGGCGCTTGCGGATGTACCAGCCCACGTCGTTGCCGGCGAGGTCGCCCATCCGGAACGGACCCATCGCGAAGCCGAAACGCTCGATCGCGCCGTCGACCTGCTGCGGCGTGCAGCCCTCCTCGAGCAGGAAGCCCGCCTGCCGCGAGTACTGCTCGATCATCCGGTTGCCGATGAAGCCGTCGCAGACGCCCGAGACGACGCCCACCTTCTTGATCTTCTTCGACAGCGCCATCGTCGTGGCGAGCACGTCCTTGCCGGTGGCCTTGCCGCGGACGATCTCGAGCAGCCGCATCACGTTGGCCGGCGAGAAGAAGTGCGTGCCGATCACGTCCTGCGGGCGCTTGGTGAACGAGGCGATCCGGTCGACATCCAGCGTCGAGGTGTTCGACGCGAGGATCGCGCCCGGCTTCATCGTCGCGTCGAGCGTCTCGAACACGGTCTTCTTGACGGCCATGTCCTCGAACACCGCCTCGACGACGATGTCGGCCTGCGCGAGGTCGGCGTAGGCGAGCGTCGGCGTGATCATCGCCATCCGCTGCTCGACCTGCTCCTGCGTCATCCGGCCCTTCTTCGCGGTCGCCTCGTAGTTCCTGCGGATCGTGGCGAGGCCCTTGTCCAGCGCCTCCTGCCGGGTCTCGAGCAGCACCACCGGGATGCCGGCGTTGATGAAGTTCATCGTGATGCCGCCGCCCATGGTGCCTGCGCCGATCACCGCGGCGGACTTGACCGGGCGGGTCGGCGTGTCCTCGGGCACGTCGGGGATCTTGGCCGCGGCGCGCTCGGCGAAGAATGCATGGCGCATCGACTTCGACTCGGTGCCGTTGACCAGTTCCTCGAACAGCGTGCGCTCGACCTTCATGCCTTCGTCGAAGGGCTTCTTGACCGCCGCCTCGACGCACTCGAGGTTCTTCATCGGGGCCGGGAAGCCGCGGTAGGTCTTGGCGACGTGCTCGCGGGCCTGCGCGAAGAACGCGTCGGCGCCGCCGGGCATCGAGGCCGGGTCCACCGACCGGTCGCGGATCTTCGGCCGGGCCGAGCCGCCGGCCACGACCTCGCGGGCGAAGGCGACGGCGCCGGCGACCAGGTCGCCCTCGACGATCTTCGAGCCGTAGCCGAGCCTGATCGCCTCTTCGGAGCGGATCGGGTTGCCGGTGACGATCATGTCGAGTGCCTTCGCCGCACCGACCAGCCGCGGCAGCCGCTGCGTGCCACCGGCGCCCGGCAGCAGGCCGAGGTTGACCTCGGGCAGTCCGATCATCGTGCCGGGCGCGCAGACGCGGTAGTGGCAGCCGAGCGCGAGCTCGTTGCCGCCACCCAGCGCGAGGCCGCCGACCGCGGCGATCACGGGCTTCTCGGCCCCCTCGATCAGCTCGATCAGCTCGCCGAGGTTCGGCGACGCGGTGGACTTGGGCGAATTGAACTCGCGGATGTCGGCGCCGCCCGAGAACGCGCGGGCGGTGCCGGTGAGCACGACCGCCTTGACCGAGGCGTCGGCCATCGCGCGGCGGATGCCGGCGTCGATGCCGCTGCGCAGATCGAACCCGAGACCGTTGACCGGCGGGTTGTCCATCGTGATGACGGCGATCTCGCCGTCCTGGCGGTAGCTGGCTTGCGTCATGGGGAATCGGCTCCTCGGAAAACGAACGGTCGTGCTTTTATTGGGATGCAAAAAACGGGCGGCAGCGTCGCCGGCCCGTTCGATTCGATTCGCCCGTCACTATACCGAAGGTCGGTGACGGACGCCTTGCGCGGGCGCTGCGCCGCTCGCGGGACGGGTCCCGCTCACACTTCCAGCCATTCCTTGCGCACCTGGGCATTGGCGCGCAGGTCCGCCGGCGTGCCCTCGAACACGATGTGCCCGTGCCCCATCACGTAGACCCGCTGGGAGATGTCGAGCGCGATCGCGAGCTTCTGCTCGACCAGCAGGATCGAGATCCCGCGTCGCTCCAGTTCCTTCAGGTACTGCGCGACCAGCTCGACGATCTTCGGTGCCAGTCCCTCGGTCGGCTCGTCGATCATGATCAGGTCCGGGTCGCCCATCAGCGTGCGGCACAGCGTGAGCATCTGCTGCTCGCCCCCCGACAGCACGCCCGCCTGCGTGTGCTGGCGCTCCTTGAGGCGCGGGAACATCCCGTACATGTCGTCGATCGACCAGCGGCCCGCGGTCTTGCCCTTGAGGCCCAGGATCAGGTTCTGCTCGACGGTCAGCGTCGGGAAGATGTCGCGGTTCTCGGGCACGTAGCCCAGGCCCTTGTGCGCGATCTCGTAGGCCTTGAGACCGAGGATCTCCTGGCCCTTGAAGCGGACCGAGCCGGTACCGGTCACCAGGCCCATGACGGTCTTGACGGTGGTCGAGCGGCCGACGCCGTTACGGCCCAGTAGCGAGACGATCTCGCCCTGCCCCACCCGCAGGTCGACGCCGTGCAGCACGTGGCTCTTGCCGTAGTAGGCGTGGAGGTTCGAGACCTCGAGCATCCCGTCAGCCATGCGCATCCTCCGTCAGCGTCGTGCCGAGGTAGGCCTCCTGCACCGCCTTGTTCTCGCGGATGCGCGCCGGCGCGTCCGACGCGATGACCTGGCCATAGACCACCACGGAGATCCGGTCGGCCAGGCCGAACACCACGCTCATGTCGTGCTCGACCATGACCAGCGTCTTGCCTTCCGTCATCCGGCGGATCAGCTCGACCGCGGCGTCGGATTCCGAGCGGCTCATGCCCGCGGTCGGCTCATCGAGCAGGATCACCTCGGCGCCGCCGGCCACGGTGATGCCGATCTCGAGGGCGCGCTGCTCGGCATAGGTCAGCAGCCCTGCCATCGTGTCGTGCCGGCTCTTCAGGCCGATCCGCTGGACGATGTCCTCGGCGCGCTCGGCAGCGTCCTTCAGGGCGGCGAGCCGGTGCCAGAACGAGTACTTGTAGCCGAGCGGATAGAGCGTCGCGCAGCGCACGTTCTCGAAGACCGACATCTTCGGGAAGATGTTGGTGATCTGGAAGCTGCGCGACAGCCCCATCCGGTTGATCTCGAACGGCTTCTTCCCGGTGATGTCCTGCCCGCCGAGCTCGATGCGGCCGGCGCTCACGGGGAACCGCCCCGAGATCAGGTTGAACAGGGTCGACTTGCCTGCCCCGTTCGGGCCGATCACCGCGTGGCGCTCGGCCTTCGGGATGTCGAGGTCGACGCCGCGGATGATCTCGGTCTTGCCGAAGCTCTTCCTGACGCCGGACAGCTTGAGTGCGGAGGTGCTCATCGTCGCTCGGTCCGGTTCAGCCGCGCTGCTCGCGCCGGATCTGGTCCTCGATCTGCTCCTGTACCGCGCCCCATTCGCGGGCGAAGTAGCGGCGCATCGCCTCGAACGACAGCGCGCCGGCGAGGAGGACGCCGATCGCCATCACCCAGAAGCCAGGGTCGGCGCCGTCCATCGAGAAGCCGAAGATCGTCGTCTTCGAGCCGGCGGCGAAGTTCAGCGTCAGGTGATAGCTCATCTCCACCACGAGGATCACGCCGACCAGCAGCACCAGCCCGGTGAGGGTCACGCCCACGTAGGGATCGCGCAGCCGACCGAACAGCCGGTACTTCATCACCCGGAGGTTCATCAGGATCAGCGACGCGACACCGCCGGGCGCGTACATCACCATCAGCACGAAGAACACGCCGAGGTAGAACTGCCAGGCCTTGGTCCACTCCGACAGCGCGACGGCGAACAGCACGAAGATCACCGAGCCGATGATCGGCCCGAAGAAGAACATCGCGCCGCCGATGAAGGCTGCGAGCAGCACCGCGCCGGAGCGGGCGGCCGACACGTTCTCGGCGCTGACGATCTCGAAGTTGATCGCCGCGAGCCCGCCCGAGATGCCGGCGAAGAACGCGGAGACGATGAGCACCAGGTAGCGCACCCGCTGCGTGTTGTAGCCGACGAACTCGGCACGCTCGGGGTTGTCGCGCACCGCGTTCGAGATCCGGCCCAGCGGGGTGTGCGAGAACGCGAACATCGCGACCATCGATGCGAAGCACCAGGCAGCGATCAGGTAGTAGACCTGGATCGCCGGTCCGTAGGTGATCCCCAGGAACGGCTGGCCGGCCACCCGATCGCTCGAGATCCCGCCCTCGCCGCCGAAGAAACCGGGGAACATCAGCGACGCGGCGAACACCATCTCGCCGATGCCGAGCGTGATCATCGCGAACGGCGTGCCGGCCTTCTTCGTGGTCACGTAGCCGAACAGCACGCCGAAGACCGCGCCGAACACGCCGCCCACCAGGGGCACCAGCGAGATCGGCAGCGGCAGCGTGCCCGCGCCGATCCAGTTCATCGCGTGGATCGCGAAGAACGCGCCGAGCCCCGAGTAGACCGCGTGACCGAAGGACAGCATGCCCCCCTGGCCGAAGATCATGTTGTAGGACAGCGCGAAGATGATCAGCATGCCCATCTGCGAGAGCAGCGTGATCGCGAAGCCCGACCTGAACACCAGTGGAGCGACCGCGAACAGCAGCGCGGTCAGGCTCCAGACGAACCAGCGGCCGATGTTCAGCGGCTGGAAGCGCACGAGGCGCCCGGACTCGACGGAGGTCGCCATGGCTCAGCCCTCCCTCGTGCCCATCAGGCCCTTCGGCCTGAAGACGAGGATCAGCACCAGCAGCAGGTACGGCAGCACCGGTGCGACCTGCGACAGCGTGAGCTTGAGCACCTCGTAGCCGAACGCGTCGGGCCCGAGCTTCAGGCCGAGGTCCTCGGCGAGCTTCAGGCCCGAGTAGTCGATCGCGATCGCGAAGGTCTGCATCACGCCGATCAGCAGCGACGCGAGGAACGCGCCGGCGAGCGAGCCCATGCCGCCGACCACGGTGACCACGAAGATGATCGAGCCGACGAGCGCCGCCATCGAGGGCTCGGTGACGAAGGCGTTGCCGCCGATCACCCCGGCGAGCCCCGCGAGCGCGGTGCCGCCCGCGAACGTGAGCATGAACACCCGCGGCACGTTGTGGCCCAGCGCCTCGACCGTCTCCGGATGGGTCAGCGAGGCCTGGATCACGAGTCCGATCCGCGTGCGGGTCAGCATCAGCCAGATCGCGACCAGCATCAGCACGGCGACCAGCATCATGAACCCGCGGTACTTGGGGAAGCTGGTGGTGAACAGCGTGAAGAGCGGACCCTGGAGCTCGCCGGGCACCTGATACGGCACCGCGGCCCTGCCCCAGACGATCTGCACCAGTTCCACGACGATGTACGACAGGCCGAAGGTGAACAGCAGCTCCGGCACGTGCCCCCACTTGTGGACGCGCCGCAGCCCGTACCGCTCCACGAGCGCGCCCAGCAGGCCGACGACGACGGGTGCGATGACGAGTGCCGGCCAGTATCCGATCCAGGTGCTGATCTGGTACGCGACGTACGCGCCGATCATGTAGAAGGACGCGTGCGCGAAATTGAGCACGCCCATCATGCTGAAGATCAGCGTCAGCCCGGAGGCCAGCATGAAGAGCAGCAGCCCGTAGCTGACGCCGTTCAGCAGCGAGATCAGGAAGAATTCCACCGAGTCGGTCCGCGAGGAAGGCTGCGCGAGGGGCGCGCGACGGCCCGCGCCTCGAGGCGCGGGCGGGCGACGGGGATCGGGACGAGCGGGCTCGCGTGCGGGGCCGGCACCCAGGTGCCGGCCCGCCGCGTCAGGGCTTCGGCGGCCGCTTCATCTGGCAGGACGTCGGCTGCGCGGCGACGTACGGCTCGAGCCGGGTCTCCGCACGCCAGCCGTAGCCGGTGTTCTCCTGGTCGAACAGCACCTTCTTGCCGTCGACCTTCGCCCAGGTGGCGATGTACACCGCCTGCTGCAGCTGGTGGTCGGTCGCGCGCATCTCGACCTCACCGTTCAGCGACTGGAACTTCATGCCGGACATCGCGTGCGCGACGCGGACCGGATCGATCGACTTCGCCTTCTTGACGCCCTCGCCGAGCATCCGGAAAGCGGTGTACGTCGCCATCGCGTAGTAGTCGTCGTTGAACTTCTTCTTGAAGCCGTTGACGATCCCGTGCCCGACCTTGCCCTGGGGATCGCTCGCGTCCCAGTAGGACACCATGCGCACGCGGTCCGCGCCGGATGCCCCCATCTGCGTGGGTACGCCGGTGGTGCCCGCATAGTAGGTGTAGAAGTTGGCCTTCAGGCCGGCGTCGTTCGCGGCCTTGATCATCAGGGCGAGGTCGGAGCCCCAGTTCCCGGTGATCACGGTGTCCGCGCCCGCGGCCTTGATCTTCGCGACGTACGGCGCGAAGTCACGGACCTGCATCAGCGGATGGCGGTCCTTGCCGACCACCTGCACGTCGGGGCGCTTGCGCTTGAGGTAGTCCTCGGCCGCGCGCTCGACGGAGTGGCCGAACGCATAGTCCTGGTTGATCAGGTAGACCTTCTGGATGTCCTTCTGCTTTTCCATGAAGGCGGTCAGCGCCTCCATCTTCATGTCGGCGTTGATGTCGAGCCGGAAATGCCAGAACGAGCATCGCTCGTTGGTGAGGACGGGATCGACCGCTGCGTAGTTGAGGTAGACGATCTCCTTGCCGGGGTTGCGCTCGTTGTGCTTGGCGATCGCGTCGGACAGCGCGATCGCGACGCCCGAACCGTTGCCCTGCGCGACGTAGCGGAAGCCCTGGTCGATGATCGACTTGAGCACGGTCAGGCTCTCCTGCGGCGAGCCCTTGTTGTCGAAGACCGTGACCTCGAACTTCGCGTCGCCGGCCCACTTCTCCTTGGTGGCGAGATCCGAGATGTATTGCCAGCTGCGGGCCATGTTCTGGCCGACCGGCGCAGCCAGACCGGACTGGGGATCGATGAGGGCGACCTTCACGGTGCCCGACTGGGCGAACGCCGCGCCCGAGGTGAAGGCCGCGGCAAGCACGAACGACAGCGTCGTTGTCCGTTTACCCATCACGATATCTCCTGTTTGTGTCGTCACGGACCCCCGTCTGACGCGAGGGCTCGGGCGATCATACCGGGTTTCAGGCAGTGGGCAAGCGGTAGTCCCTGAAGGTCTCGCGCAGCTTCGTCTTCAGGATCTTGCCGGTCGCGCCGAGCGGAATCGCGTCGACGAACTGCACGTCGTCGGGGGTCCACCACTTCGCGATCCTGCCCTCGTAGAACTTCAGCAGGTCGTCCTTGGTGACCTCTGCGCCCGGCTTCTTCACGACGATCAGCAGCGGGCGTTCGTCCCACTTCGGATGCGCGACGCCGATCACCGCGGCCTGCGCGACCGCGGGGTGGGCGACCGCGAGGTTCTCGAGGTCGATCGAACTGATCCATTCGCCGCCCGACTTGATCACGTCCTTGCTGCGGTCGGTGATCTGCATGTAGCCGTCGGCGTCGATGGTCGCGACGTCGCCGGTGGGGAACCAGCCGCGGCCCTCCGCGTCGTACTTGAGCGGATCGCCGCCCTCGCCCTTGAAGTACTCCTTGACCACCCAGGGGCCGCGGACCAGCAGGTCGCCGTAGGTCTTGCCGTCCCAGGGCAGTTCCTGGCCATCGTCGCCGACGATCTTCATGTCGACGCCGAAGATCACGTGCCCCTGCTTCTCGAGGATCTTCTGCTGCTGGTCGGCGGGCAGATCCAGGTGCTTGTTCTGCAGCCGCGACAGCGTGCCCAGGGGGGACATCTCGGTCATGCCCCAGGCGTGGATCACGTCGACACCGTACTGCTCCTGGAAGGCGCGGATCATCGCCGGCGGGCAGGCCGATCCGCCGATCACGGTGCGGCGGAAGGTCGAGAACTTCAGGCCGTTCGACGACACGTGCTGGAGCAGCCCGAGCCAGACCGTCGGCACGCCGGCCGAGTAGGTCACCTTCTCGGCCTCGAAGAGCTCGTAGATCGACTTGCCGTCGAGCGCCGGGCCGGGGAAGACCAGCTTCGCGCCGACCAGCGGGGCCGTGTACGGCAGGCCCCATGCATTGACGTGGAACATCGGCACGACCGGGAGGATCGAGTCGCGGGCCGAGGCACCCATCGCGTCGGGCAGCGCGGCCGCGTAGGCATGCAGCGTGGTGGACCGGTGGCTGTAGAGCGCGCCCTTCGGATTGCCGGTGGTGCCCGACGTGTAGCACAGGCCACAGGCCGAGCGCTCGTCGAGCTCGGGCCAGACGTAGCCCTCGCTCCCCTCGGCCAGCACGTCCTCGTAGCAGAGCAGGTTCGGGATCCGGGTGGTCGCCGGCATCCGGTCGCGGTCGCACATCGCGATCCAGCCCTTCACGTTCGGGCAGTGCGCGGCGATCGCCTCGACGATCGGCACGAAGGTCAGGTCGAACGCCAGGTAGGCATCGCTCGCGTGGTTGACGATCCAGGCGATCTGCTCGGGGTGCAGCCGCGGATTGATCGTGTGGACCACGCCGCCGAGACCGGCCGCCGCGTAGTAGATCTCCATGTGCCGGTAACCGTTCCACGCGAGCGTGGCCACGCGGTCGCCGACGTGCACGCCGCGCTTCGTGAGCGCGTCTGCGAGCCGCGCGGCGCGATCATGGCAGCCCCGGTACGTGTACCGGTGGATGTCGCCCTCGACCCGCCGGGACACGATCTCGACGTCGGGATAGTGGCGGGCGGCGTGGCGCAGCAGGTTGGACACGAGCAACGGCATGTCCATCATCAGGCCCTGCATGGAGCGTCTCCTTGGAGGATGTCGGTCGATTCGTGGGAGGCGGCGGCGGGCGGCGTTCGGGCGCCGGCGTGCGCCGCGGCGGCGGGGAATGGTCGCCATCCGGGGGGCGCCCGTCAAGCAGGCCGACGGCCGCCGCACGTAGAATGCCGGGGCCCCGCGTGCCGGACGGCGCAGCGGCGCATGCACCGCGTGCGGACCGACCGCTTGCCGCGACGCGCCTTCCGACGCCGGACGCCTCCATGAAGCTGCTGTTCGACCTGTTCCCGATCCTGCTGTTCTTCGCGGCCTTCAAGCTCGCGGACATCTACGTCGCGACCGGGACCGCGATCGTCGCCACCATCGCGCAGATCGCCTGGCTGAAGCTGCGCGGCCGGGCGGTGGAGCCGATGCAGTGGGCCAGCCTCGCGATCATCGTCGTCTTCGGCGGCATGACGCTGCTGTTCCACGACGAGACCTTCATCAAGTGGAAACCCACGGTGCTCTACGCACTGTTCGCGGCCGCGCTGCTGCTCGCGCCGCGCTTCACCGGGAAGAACCCGCTGCGCGCGATGATGGGCGCGCAGCTCAAACTGCCCGACCCGATCTGGCGCCGCCTCACCCTCGCCTGGGTCGCGTTCTTCGCGGCGATGGGCGTCGCGAACATCGCGGTGGCCTACAGCTTCCCGCTCGACGTCTGGGTGAACTTCAAGGTCTTCGGCACGGTGGCGCTGACCATCGTCTTCGTGATCCTGCAGGCGCTGTGGATCGGACGCCATGCCGAGGAGCCGAACTGATGAGACCGTCGCTCGACGAACTGCGTGCGCGCTTCGAGGCGGCGTTCCCCGAGGCCGCCGGGATCGCGCTGCAGGACGACAGCCACCTGCATGCCGGACACGCGGGTGCGCGGGGCGGCGCGGGCCACTACACCGTGACGATCGTGTCGGCGCGCTTCGACGGCACCACGACCGTGGCCCGGCACCGCCTCGTGTATGATGCCGTCCGCGACTGGATGCCGCACCGCGTCCATGCGCTGGTGATCGTGGCCCGGTCGCCCTCCGAGGCTGCGGCCCGCTCCTGACACCGGCGGCCCGTTCGTCCCCCCGCCCGGAGCGCCCGGCGGCCCGAGCGGCCTCGGGCGTCCCCGTCTCCCCTAGGCTTCCCCGATGTCCATGAACGCATTCATCCGTCGTGCCCTGCCCGCCGCGGTCCTCGCGCTGTCCGTCCAGGCCGGTGCGGCGCACGCGCAGAACGCCGCGATCGTCAATGGCAAGGCGATCCCGAAGGCGAAGCTCGACGAGTTCGTCGCGGCGATGGTCCAGCAGGGCCGTCCCGACACGCCGGAGCTGCGCAACGCGATCCGCGACGAGCTGATCGCCCGCGAGATCTTCGCGCAGGAGGCCGAGCGCAAGGGCATCGCGCGCCAGGCGGAGGTCCAGCGCCAGCTCGAGCAGACCCGGCAGGACATCCTGATCCGCGCGGTGATCCGCGATCACCTGAAGAACAACCCGGTGACCGATGCCGAGGTCAAGGCCGAGTACGACAAGCTCACCCAGGGTGCGGGCGGCGGCAAGGAATACCGCGCGCGTCACATCCTCGTCGAATCCGAGGCCGAGGCGAAAGGCGTGATCGACGCGCTGAAGAAGGGCGCGAAGTTCGAGGAGCTGGCCGCCAAGCAGTCGAAGGATCCCGGTTCGAAGAACAACGGCGGCGATCTCGACTGGAACGGCCCGGACACCTTCGTGAAGCCGTTCAGCGAGGCCATGGTCAAGCTCGAGAAGGGCAAGGTCACCGACATGCCGGTCAAGACCGATTTCGGCTGGCACGTCATCCGCCTCGACGACGTCCGCGAGCAGGCGCCCCCGCCGGTCGATCAGGTCGCCCCGCAGATCAAGCAGGAGCTCGAGCGCCGTCGCATCCAGACGCTGCAGACCTCGCTGCGCGAGAAGGCGAAGGTCCAGTAAGGCCCCTGACCGCGCGCCTCGCCGCGCGCGCGGCCCGCGAAACGCCCCGCCCCGCGGGGCGTCTTCATTTCGGCGCCGGGACCGCGGGCGCTCGCCGCGGGCGGCGCTTCAGTCCGCCGAGGGGTCCGGGCGCCGCGGGAGCGCGTCGGCGTCGCCGGCGGCGGCCGCGGCCCGCCGCGCGCGGGCGAGCGCTCGGCGCTCGGCGAAGAAGGCCTGCAGCGTGGTCGCGCAGTCACCGGCGAGCACGCCGCCGATCGAGCGCGCATGGTGGTTCAGCCGGGGCTCGGCGAACAGGTCGACCACGCTGCCGCAGGCGCCGGTCTTCGGGTCGGCCGCGCCCCAGACCACCCGGCGGATCCGGGCGTGCTGGATCGCGCCGGCGCACATCGCGCAGGGCTCGAGCGTCACGTACAGGTCGCACCCGGGCAGCCGGTAGTTGCCTAGCCGCGCGGCGGCGTCGCGCAGCGCGCCGACCTCGGCGTGCGCGGTCGGATCGTGCGCGCCGATCGGCCTGTTCCAGCCGCGGCCGACGATCTCGCCGTCGCGCACCACCACCGCGCCGACCGGCACCTCGCCGGCCTCCCGGGCACGACCGGCCTCGGCGAGTGCGGCGCGCATGAAGGACAGGTCCTCGTCCGACGGGTCGGCGCACGCCTGCGGGACGGGAACGGGGGCGGGATCGGGCACGGCGTCGGTCACGCGCGGGATCGGACCACAGCGGGCGCCGGCTGTCCACCGGCCGCCCGGGGCCGCCCTGGGCGGGCTCAGGACGGCAGCGACGCGTAGCGGCGCGCGAGCGCCTCGAAGGCGGCGAGGCGCGGGTCGACGCCCGTCTCCTCGCGCAGCAGCTCGGCGACACGCGGCGCGGCGGACGCGGCGCGGCGCGCATCGAGGAACAGCAGGCGCGAGCGGCGCGCGAGCACGTCCTCGACGTCGCGCGCCCACTCGTGTCGCGCGGCGAAGCGCACCATCGCCTCGGTGAGCCCCGGCTCGAGCTCGCGATCGGCGCCGGGCAGCGCAGCGAGGGCGGGTGCGTCGGAGCCGTACAGGTGCGGTCCCGGGGGCGCCCAGACCGGCACCGTCGGGGTCCCCACGGGGGGCGCGCCGGCCAGTCTCAGCGACCCGGTCGCGCCTGCCGGTGCGCGGGCGATCAGCCCCGCCTCGGCAGCCCGCGCGAGCACGTCCTCGGCCATCGCGCGGTAGGTCGTCCACTTCCCGCCGGTGACGGTCACCAGCCCGCTGCGCGAGATCGAGACGACGTGCTCGCGGCTGAGGCGGCGCGTCTCGGAACCGTCGTCGCCCGCCGGGCGGACCAGCGGCCGCAGGCCGACCCAGGCACTCGCCACGTCCTCGCGGCGCGGTGCCCGCGCGAGATATCGGCCCGCCTCACGCAGCACGAAGTCGACCTCCTCGGCGAAGGGCGCCGGCTCCTGCGCGAGGTCCTCGCGCGGCGTGTCGGTGGTCCCGAGGATCACCCGGCCCAGCCAGGGCACCGCGAACAGCACACGACCGTCCGCGGTCGAGGGCACGAGCAGCGCCCGGTCGCCGGGCAGGAACGCACGGTCGACCACGAGGTGCAGGCCCTGGCTCGGCGCGACCATCGGGGTCGCGCGCATGCCCTGTCCACGCGCGTCGTGCTCGCGCAGCGCGTCGACCCAGACGCCGGTGGCGTTGACGACGGCCCGCGCCCGCACGGACCAGGTCGCGCCGGTCTCGCGGTCCCGCGCGACCGCGCCGGCGACGCGCCCGCCGTCGTGCAGCAGGCCCTCGACCTCGACGTGGTTCAGCAGCAGCGCGCCACGGGCGGCGGCGGTGCGCGCGAGCGCGATCGCGAGCCGTGCGTCGTCGAACTGCCCGTCCCAGTAGCGGACCCCGCCGCGCAGTCCCTGGGGGCGCGCACCGGGCAGCTCGCGAAGGGTGTCGGCGGTGTCGAGGCGCTCGGTCGGGCCGAGCCGGTCGCGGCCGGCGAGACGGTCGTAGACCGCCAGGCCCGCACCGTAGAACCACGGCTCCCAGCGTCGGTAGGCGGGCATCACGAAGGCGATCGGCGAGGCCAGGTGCGGCGCGTTGCGCAGCAGCGCGGCGCGTTCGTGCAGCGCCTCCCGGACCAGCGCGACGTTGCCCTGCGCGAGGTAGCGGACCCCGCCGTGCACGAGCTTGGTCGCCCGCGACGAGGTGCCGCGCGCGAAGTCTCCGGCCTCGAGCAGCACCACCGACAGCCCGCGCGCCGCGGCGTCGAGCGCGACCCCAAGCCCGGTGGCCCCGCCGCCGACGATCAGCAGGTCGACGGGGGCGTCGAGGGCTGCGAGCCGCGCGACGAGCGCGGGGCGGTCGGTGGGCAGGAGGGGGCCGTCCATGGCGCGGCAGTGTCGCATCCCCGGCGGGGCGCGCGCGACTCAGGGTCGCACTGCCGGCGTTTCGACGGGCAACCCGGCACCGCGGCGCTGCAGGAACAGCTCGAGCTCCGTCCACTCGGATGCGTCCGAGGGCCAGGGCTCGGCGCGGACGCCGGCGAGACAGCCGCGAAGGCGCCGCTGCAGCGAGCCCAGCGCCTGCCACTCCAGCCGGTAGAGCGGGTAGCCGTTCGCATGCCCCTGGGGGATCGTCGAGCCACCGAGACGAAGGCCCCAGCGGTCGTCGTGGCAGTCGGCGCACGACAGGTCGAGCTGGCCGATCCGTCGACCGAAGAGCGCGCGGCCGCGCTCGCGCGCCGGCGCGAGCCGCGGGTCGGGGTCCGGCTCGACCGGCAGGCCGCGCGACGCCTGTCCGACCCAGGCGGCGAGCGCCAGGCGCTCGCGCGACTCGGGCGCGCCGCGCGGCGCGCCCTGGTGGCGCTCGCGGCAGAGCGCGATGCGCTGCGACAGCGAGACGGGCGCGCCGAGCGTCTCGTCCCAGCGCGGGTGCCGGGCGGCTGCGCCGCGCATCGAGATCCGCGCGTCGCCGTGGCAGTCGGCGCAGCGGCGACGCGCCTCGCCGGCCGGCGTCGACCACAGGGTCTCGCCTTCTCGGACCGACAGCATGCCGGGGTTCGATGCGTCGTCGCGCTGCATCGCCTGCGTCGTCGGCCCCATCGTGTCGAAACCCGAGCGCAGCGGCGACGGCCCGCTCGACCATGCCGTCGCCGCGGCCAGCCCGATCAGCGCGGCGGCGAGCCTCGCCGCGGCGCGGCGGCTCACTCGACGACGATCGTCGCGCTGGCGACGATCGACTCGCCGCGATCGTCCTCCCAGCGGAACTCGAGCGTGCCGCTGCGGGTGGCGATCGTGGTGAACGCAACGAACGGATTCGCGGTGATCGCTGGGAAGAACTCGGCGCGGAACACCTCGGCGCCGTCATAGCGGCAGGTGAAGGTGTGGGCGATGCGGCGCGGCACGAGCCGACCGTCGGGGCCCGGCCGGTAGCCCGTCTCCATCGGATGCGCGGCCATCGCGGTGATCTCGATCACGTCGCCCGCCCGCGCGCGGGCAGGCACCTTCACCAGCGCCTGCGCCATCAGCCGCCCCCACCCTCGGCCTCGGCCTCGGGCTCGATGCACGCGGCGAGCGTGACGATCACGTCGACGGCATGCTGCCGGAAGCTGCCGTCGGACAGCTCGGCCAGCGCGACGATCCGCTGCGAGTCGGCCATCCGCATCCGGGTCGCGACCTGCGCACGGCCCGAGCGCGGACCGAGGTGGAACACCGCGACCTGCGGCTGCGGGTTCTTCTCGTTGAAGACCGCGATCCGGCGAACGTGCTCGGACGCACCCGGCGCGAGCTCGACCCGAACCGATACCGGCACCGAGTTGCCGTTCTCGACCAGGCCGGGCACCTCCAGCGTCATGCCGCCGTCGCGCGGCGTCGCGCCACGCGTGAACGCGGCGATCGCCGCGCGCATCGACGCCGGCGTCGCGGCCGCGGGCGGCATCACGCCGACGCAGGCGAGCGCGCCGACCGTCCGCAGCACGTCGCGGCGTCCGGTGCGATCCGGCGGGACCGACGCGGCGGACGGACGATGCCGAGCGTTGTAGCGGGTCATCGCGGCCCCGTCCCGGTGGGTTCGCGCAGCGTCGCGAGGAAGGCCACCACATCCTCGACCTGCTGCGCGTCGAGGATCGGTCGGCCGCGGAACGCCGGCGCGACCCGCTCTCGGCCGTCGACCCGATGGTAGGCGGGCATGATCGAGGCGGGATTCAGCCGGCGGGCGTCGACGATCCGCAGCCGCAGCTGGCCCTCGGTCCAGCGGTCGCCGGCGCCGGCGAGGTCCGGCGCGAGCTCGCCCTGGAAACGCTCCTCCGGGAACGGCCCCCGGTGGCACAGCAGGCACAGGCCGCGGCTGCGGTCGGCGACGATCGCACGGCCCCGCGTCGGGTCGCCGCGCAGTCCGGCGAGCGGTGCGTCGATCGCGTCGTCGGCGCCCCGGGCGCCGGCGGCGCCGAGCATCAGCAGCGCGGCGGCGATCGCCGCCACGCGTGGCGACGCACCGGCTACCGCGCGATCCCTGGGGCTCACGCCCGCTTCAGGTCCGCATGCCTCAGCGGCAGCTGACGCACCCGCCTGCCGGTGGCCGCGAACACGGCGTTCAGCACCGCCGGCGCAGCGACCGCGATCGTCGGCTCGCCGACGCCGCCCCAGAAGCCGCCCGAGGGCATCACGATCGTCTCGACCTTCGGCATCTCGGCGAGCCGCATCACCTCGTAGGTGTTGAAGTTCTCCTGCTCGATGCGGCCGTCCTTCACGGTGCACTCGCCGTACAGGCACGCCGACAGCCCGTAGGCGAACGAGCCCTCGACCTGAGCGGCGATCTGCTGCGGGTTGACCGCATGGCCCGGATCGGTCGCGGCAACGATCCGGAGCACCTTCACCGCACCCTCCTTCGAGACCGAGACCTCGGCGACCGCGGCGGTGTAGCTGCCGAAGCCCATGTGCTGCGCGAGGCCGCGGAACACGCCCGGCGCGGCCGGCCGGCCCCAGCCCGCACGCTCGGCCGCGGCGTTCAGCACGGCGAGGTGCTTCGGGTGCTTCTGCATGTGGCGGCGGCGGAACTCGAGCGGGTCCACGCCCGCCGCGTGCGCCAGTTCGTCGATGAAGCACTCGAGGTAGATCGCGTTCTGATTGTGGTTGACCCCGCGCCAGAATCCCGGCGGCACGTGCGGGTTGCGCATCGCGTGGTCGACCAGCAGGTTCGGCACGTCGTAGCCGAACGCGCCGTCGCCGCTCGGCGTGAGCCCCTGGAACGCGACCGGATCCCGGCCGTCCTGAAGGTTCTGCGGCGCGACGCCGGCGAGGATCGACTGGCCCGAGATGCGGAAGTGCATCGCGACCAGTCGGCCCTGCGCGTCGAGGCCGCCCACCAGCTTCGCCTGCGTGACCGGGTGGTAGCGGCCGTGGGTCATGTCCTCCTCGCGGGTCCACAGCAGCTTGACCGGCACGCCCGGCATCGCCTTCGCGATCGTCACCGCCTGCGGCACCCAGTCCTGGAAGCCCCGCCGGCCGAAGCCGCCGCCCAGCGGCAGCTTGTAGACCTCGCACTGCGCGATCGGCAGGCCGGCTGCCGCCGCCGTCGCGGCGAGCGAGGCTTCGCCGTTCTGCGTCGGCGTCCAGACCTCGCAGCGCTGCGGCGTCCAGCGCGCCGTCGCGTTCATCGGCTCCATCGTCGCGTGGTTCTGGTACGGGTAGCCGTAGACCGCCTCGACCCGTTTCGCCGCGCCGGCCAGGCCCGCCTGGACGTCGCCCACGCGGTTGCCGACGAAGGCTTCCTTCGCATCGAGCCCCTCGCGCAGCACCTTGGCGATCGACTCGCTCGAGACCGCGCCGTTCGAACCGACGTCCCAGTCGATCGGCAGCGCGTCGAGCGCGGTCTTCGCCTGCCACCAGTGCTCGGCGACCACCGCGACCGCGTCGTCGCCGACCTGCAGCACGCGCTTCACGCCCGGCATCGCCTGGACCTTGGCCGCATCGAAGCGGACCACCTTGCCGCCGAACACCGGGCATGCGCGGATCGCCGCGTTCAGCAGTCCGGGCAGCTTCAGGTCGGCACCGTAGACGAGGCTGCCGTTCACCTTCGGCGCGGTATCGAGCCTCGCCAGCGGCTTGCCGGCGATCTTCCAGTCCCTGGGATCCTTCAGCGGCGGATTCTCGGGCACCGGCTGCTTCGCGGCCGCGGCGGCGAGTTGCCCGTAGCGCACCCGGCGCCCGCTGGCCGGATGCACCACCGAGCCGGCCTCGGCGCGGCACTCGGCGGGGGGCACGCCCCAGCCGCTCGCTGCCGCCTGCACGAGCATGATCCGCGCGGCCGCGCCGCCCTGGCGGACGTACTCGTGCGACTCGCGGATGCCGCGGCTGCCGCCCGTCGAGAAGTTGCGCCAGACGCGGTTGCGCGCGAGGTTCTGGCCGGGCGTCGGGTATTCGGTGGTGACCTTCGACCAGTCGGCCTCGAGTTCCTCGGCGACCAGCTGCGCGAGGCCGGTCAGCGTGCCCTGCCCCATCTCGGAACGCGCGATGCGGACCACGACGGTGTCGTCGGGCTTCACGACGACCCAGGCGTTGAGCTCGGGCACGGCCTCCTGCGCGGCGGCATCGCCGGCCCAGGGGAGCGCCATGCCGATCGACAGGCCGCCGGCGGCGGCGGCCGAGCCGACGACGAAGCGGCGGCGGCCGGGTGCGGCGACGCCGGCGTTCAGGTCCTGCGGGTTCGCTGCCATGGTCCGCGCCTCAGGCCTTCGGCGTGCCGCCGTCGGCCGCCACGTGGATCGCCGCGCGCACGCGGTTGTAGGTGCCGCAGCGGCAGATGTTCGTCATCGTGTCGTCGATGTCGGCATCGGTGGGCTTCGGCTTGTCCTTCAGCAGCGCCGCGGCCGCCATGATCATGCCGGACTGGCAGTAGCCGCACTGCGGCACGTCGAGGGCCATCCACGCCTTCTGCACGGGATGGGACGAGTCGGACGACAGGCCCTCGATCGTGACGATCCTCTGGGTCGGCTGCAGCGCCGAGACCGGCATCACGCAACTGCGCAGCGCCGCGCCGTCGACGTGGACGGTGCAGGCGCCGCACTGGGCGACGCCGCAGCCGTACTTGGTGCCGGTGAGGCCGAGCTGCTCGCGCAGCACCCACAGCAGTGGCGTGTTCGGGTCAGCCTGGAAGTCCATGTCCCGGCCGTTCACGTTGAGCTTCGGCATCGTTCCCCCTGTCGGTATCGGGTCGACCTTACCCGAACGGAGCAGCCCGAGGCCACCACAGAGGTCGCTTTTCCGGACCGTCCGACCACCCGTCGGCGCAGCGATACCGAACGAATCATGTCCAAGACACTTGACAATACAAAGTGTAAGACGACAATGACAGTCGCGGCACCCTCGTGCGGGACCAGCACGATCCACGCGTCAACTTAAGGAGTTCGCACCATGTCCGATCCGACTGCGTCCGATCCGAACCGGGTCTGGCCGACCGGTTTGACGGAGCCCGAAGCCCAGGAGCTGCACCGGCACCTGATCCAGGGCACCCAGATCTTCGGCGTCATCGCGGCGTTCGCGCACCTGCTCGCCTACATCTACTCGCCCTGGCTGAAATAAGGGGAAGACCATGATCTACGGAAAGATGTGGCTCCACGTGAAGCCCTCGGTCGGCATTCCGCTGTTCCTCGGCGCGGTGGCCGTCGGCTCGTTCGCCGTGCACGTCGCGCTCGTGACGAACACGACCTGGGTGAAGCGCTTCCTCAACGGTCCCGCGACCGCGAAGGCGGCGGAGATCCAGACGGCGCCGGTGGCGTCCGTCCCGGATCCGGGGTCGACCGTGCTCGCGGCGGCAACGCCGCAGGCAAGCAAGTAGGGGTTCGACCCGCTCGCGGCGCGTGCCGCGGGCGGGGTCTCCGGATCCCGTCCGCGCCACCCGCCGCCCCGCTCCGTCCGACGCCCCGACCCTCCCGCAGCCCGGACCGACCGCCCATGCGCCTGAGCCGACCGCACACCCCGCCCCGATGCCCGGCTCGTCCGGCGCGCGGCGAGCCACGGACCGCCTGCGCGGGAGCCTCGCGATGAACGCGCTGGCGCGGCAGCTCGTCCGCAGCTGGGCCGGTCTCGGCACACGTTTCCTTCCGTTCGCGGACGCGGCCTCGCCCGATCTGCCGCTGCCCCGTCTGCTGCGGCTCGCGCTGTTCCAGGTATCCGTCGGGATGGCCCTCGTGCTCCTGGTGGGCACGCTGAACCGGGTGATGATCGTCGAGCTCGAGGTACCCGCCTCGCTCGTCGCCGTGATGCTCGCGCTGCCGGTGCTGTACGCCCCCGTCCGCGCGCTGATCGGCCACCGTTCCGACAACCACCGCTCCGAGCTCGGCTGGCGTCGCGTGCCCTACATCTGGATGGGTACTCTGGTGCAGTTCGGCGGACTCGCGGTGATGCCCTTCGCGTTGCTGGTGCTGGGCGGTCGCGGCGACGCGGTCTCGTGGCCCGCGTGGATCGGCCCGCTGGCGGCCGGCGTCGCGTTCCTGCTGGTCGGCGCCGGCCTGCACACCGTCCAGACCGCCGGGCTCGCGCTCGCCACCGACCTCGCGCCGGTCGAGTCCCATCCCAGGATCGTCGGGCTCATGTACGTGATGCTGCTCGTCGGCAGCATCGTGTCCGCCGCGGTCTTCGGCACGCTGCTGGCCGACTTCAGCCCCGGCCGGCTGATCCAGCTGATCCAGGCCTCGGCGGTCGCGACGCTGGTGCTGAACTCGATCGCCCTGTGGAAGCAGGAGACACGCCGCCCCGCGCGCTTCCAGGCCGCCCGCGAGGTACCGGAGTTCGGCGCCGCATGGCGCGCCTATGCAGCGGCACCGGGCACCCGCGCGCGCCTGGTCGCGATCGGTCTCGGCACCATGGCGTTCAGCATGCAGGACGTGCTGCTCGAGCCCTACGGCGGCCAGGTGCTCGGCATGTCGGTCGGCGCGACGACCTCGCTGACCGCGAGCCTCGCGCTTGGCGGGCTGTGCGGCTTCACGCTGGCATCGTGGGTCCTCGCCCGCGGCGCCGACCCGCTGCGGATGTCGCTCGCCGGCGCCGCGGCCGGCGTGCCGTCCTTCGCGCTGGTGATCCTGTCGCCGCTGTTCGGGTCGGTCGGCGTCTTCGTGGCGGGCGTCGTCGGGGTCGGCTTCGGCGGCGGCCTGTTCGGCCACGGCACGCTGACCGCGACGATGACCAGCGCACCGGACGAGCAGGCCGGCCTCGCGCTCGGGGTCTGGGGCGCGGTGCAGGCGACGACCGCCGGCATCGCGGTCGCCCTCGGCGGACTGCTCGCCGACACCGTCGGCACGATCGCCGCGCGCGGTCCTGCCGGCGGCGCGTTCGGCGCCCGCGGGGCCGGCTATGCGACGGTCTATGCGCTCGAGATCCTGCTGTTGCTCGCGACGATCGTCGCGCTGGCCGTCCTGATGCGGCGTCGACGGGCGCGAGTCGCGCCGTGACCGCTGCGCCCGCCGCGCCCCCTCCCCGTGCAGCCCCGCCCCGTCGGGCCGGGTCCCGTCGCGCATCGTCGCGCCGAGACCCGTCCGGCGTCCGCCGTCCCCTGCCCGCGTTCCGCGCGGGCGCCTAGGAGCCCACCGTGCCTCTCACCTTCTGGATCTTCATCGCGCTGCTGGTCGTCATCGGTTTCGGCGTCATCAACACCTATTACTGGAAGAACGTCCGCGAGGACTTCCAGTACCGCCAGCGCAAGTGGCGGGAGATGCAGCAGAGGCAGCAGGCCTGACGCGCGTCGGGGCGCGGTCGGGGCGGCGCCCGCGAGCGCTCAGCCCCTGTCCGCGCCGCGCCGGCCCAGCGCCATCAGGCGCTCGAGCGCCGCGCCCGCGAGCAGCGCGGCGAACACCGCCAGGTTCAGCGCCGCCACCACGCCCAGGAAGATCCCGGCGACCTGCACGCCGAAGTCGAACCCCCAGGCCGCGCCGAGCAGCCCGGCCACGCCCTGAACCGCCCACATCGCGTAACGACGGGCCGGCCGGCCCGTCTCTGTCCCGTTCGTCGTCATCGTCGTCGGCTCGCTCCGGCCGGCGTCGTCACCCGGGCGGTCGGTCCCGCCCGCGCCGGCCGGCACGGCGGCGCCTCGTCAGCTTAGCAGCCGCGACGCGCCGCGTCTGCGCGACGTGCCGCCGCGCATTCCCGACTCTGTCGCGGGCCTGTCGCCGCACTGCCGCACGGCACGCGGCACAATGGCGCGACACCCGCGGCCCGATGCGAAGCCCTCGCGCCGGAGCCGGTGCCCCCGCCGCCCCCGGGTCGGCGGCAGTCCCCCCAGGAGAACGCCGTGCCCATCGGTTTCTGGCTGATGATCGCCTTTTTCGTCCTCGTCGGCT
Organism: Pseudomonadota bacterium; assembly: GCA_046046245.1. GTDB lineage: Bacteria > Pseudomonadota > Gammaproteobacteria > Burkholderiales > Burkholderiaceae_E > UBA4615. The sequence goes on from JBJOKE010000011.1 coordinate 147,762, forward strand.
TCATGCTTGTCAACAACGCGTATTGGTCCAACGTCCGATACGAGCACGTCTACCGCCGCAGGCGTCACGCCGAGCTGGCGCAGCAGCGCCAGTCGGGCCAGCAGGCCTGACGGCACGGTCTTCCGAGGCGGTTCCGCGGCCTCCGGGCCGCCCGCCCCCTCCAGGCCGCCCGCCCCCTCACCCGCCGCGCATCGTCACTGCAACATCCCGCCGCGGACGTCCTCGCGGGTGAGCAGCCGGACCTTCACCGGCTCCACCGACCAGATGTGCGAGGCGTACTCGCGGATCGTCCGGTCCGACGAGAAGCTCCCGGAACGCGCGGTGTTCAGGATCGACATCCGCGTCCAGTGCTCGGGATCGCGGTAAGCCTCGTCGACGCGCTGCTGGCAGTCGACATACGCATCGAAGTCGGCCAGCAGCAGGTACGGGTCATGGTGGAGCAGGCCATCGACCAGCGGCCGGAAGCGCTCGGGATCGCCACCGAAGCGTCCCGAGGCGATCAGGTCGATCGCCGCACGCAGCCGCGGGTTCGCATCGTGGAGCGCGCGCGGCGAGTAGCCGCGGGCCCAGGTCGCCTGCACCTCGTCGACCGTCAGCCCGAACAGGAAGAAGTTCTCCGCGCCCACCGCGTCGCGGATCTCGATGTTCGCGCCGTCGAGCGTGCCCACGGTCAGCGCGCCGTTCATCGTGAACTTCATGTTGCCGGTCCCCGAGGCCTCCTTGCCGGCAGTGGAGATCTGCTCGGAGACGTCGGCGGCCGGATAGACCCGCTGGCCGCTGCTGACGTTGAAGTTCGGCAGGAACACCACCTTCAGCAATCCGCGCACCCGCGGATCGTGGTTCACCGTCTCGGCGACGTCGTTGATCAGCTTGATGATCAGCTTCGCCATCCGGTAGCCGGGGGCGGCCTTGCCGCCGAACACGAAGGCGCGCGGCGCGACCACGAGGGAGGGGTCCTCGAGAAGTCGCCGGTAGAGGTCGACCACGTGCAGCACGGACAGGTGCTGCCGCTTGTATTCGTGGATCCGCTTGACCTGCACGTCGAACATCGCGTGCGGGTCGACCGTGTAGCCGGTGCGCCTGCGCAGAAGCGCCGCGAGCACGCGCTTGTTCTCGAGCTTGATGTCGCGCCACTCGGCGCGGAACGCCGCATCGTCGGCCATCGGCTCCAGCCAGCGCAGCTGCTCGAGCTCCTGCAGCCAGCCGTCGCCGATCGCCTCCGTGATCAGCGCGGCGAGCCGCGGATTCGACAGCGCGACGAAGCGTCGCGGGCTCACGCCGTTGGTCTTGTTGCTGAACTTCGCCGGCCAGAGCGCGTGGAAGTCCGAGAGCACGTCCTTCTTCAGCAGCTCCGAGTGCAGCTTCGCGACGCCGTTGACCGCGTGGCTGCCCACGCAGGCCAGGTGGGCCATCCGCACGTAGCGTTCGCCGTGCTCGTCGATCAGCGACAGCCGCGCCACCCTGGGCTCGTCGCCGGGGAAGCGTCGCCGCACCTCGTCGAGGAAGGTGTCGTTGATGTCGTAGAGGATCTCGAGGTGGCGCGGCAGGATCCGGCCGAACAGCTCCAGCGGCCAGCGCTCGAGCGCCTCGGGCAGCAGCGTGTGGTTCGTGTAGGCGAGCGACTTGCGCGTGATGTCCCAGGCCTCGTCCCACTCGAGCCGCTGCTCGTCGACCAGCAGCCGCATCAGCTCGGCGACCGCGATCGCCGGGTGCGTGTCGTTCAGCTGGATCGCGAACTTCTCGTGGAAGCGGTTCAACGGCAGCCGCTGCGTGCGCATGATCCGCAGCATGTCCTGCAGCGAAGCCGACACGAAGAAGAACTGCTGCGAGAGCCTGAGCTCCTTGCCCTGCAGCGACTCGTCGTTCGGATAGAGGATCTTGGTCAGGTTCTCGGCGACGTTCTTCTGGTTGACGGCGCCGTGGTAGTCGCCGCGGTTGAAGGCCTCGAGGTCGAAGGCCTCCGGTGCCTCGGCCCGGAACAGGCGCAGCGTGTTCGCGGTGTGGCAGCGGTAGCCGAGGATCGGCGTGTCGTAGGGCACGCCGTGGACGGTGCGGCCGCCGACCCAGCTGACCCGCTCGCGGCCCTCGTCGTCGACGTAGCGCTGGGTGTGGCCGCCGAACCGGACATGGACGGTCCACTCCGGCCGCACCACCTCCCACGGATTGCCGTGCCGCAGCCAGCGGTCGGTCTTCTCGACCTGCCAGCCGTCCTCGATCGCCTGGTGCAGGATGCCGAACTCGTAGCGGATGCCGTAGCCGAGCGCCGGGATCTCGAGCGTGGCCATCGAATCGAGGAAGCACGCAGCCAGCCGGCCCAGGCCGCCGTTGCCCAGGCCCGGCTCCTCCTCCTCGGCGAGCAGCGCGTCGAAGTCCAGGCCGAGCTCGGTCAGCGCTTGTCGCGTCTGGCGCAGGATGCCGAGGTTCAGCAGGTTGAGACCCAGGTGCGGGCCCATCAGGAACTCGGCCGACAGGTAGGCGACCGTGCGCGCGCCCTGCGAGGTGTACGCCGCGGCGGTGCTGATCCAGCGCTGCAGCAGCCGGTCCCGGACCACGTGGGCGAGCGCCAGGTGGTAGTCGGTGCGCGAGGCCAGGGCCGGGAACTTCCCCTGGACGTAGAACAGCGCATCGAGGAAGGAGCGCTTGAGCGCCTCCTTGCTCAGGCCGGTGCGGTGTTCGCCGCGGTCCGGATCGGCCGCGGGCTGCGCGGCGCCGTTGTCGACGGTGCTCAAGATCGTGTTCCTGGCGCGAGGGTCCGCGCAGCGTTGTGCAAGGAACGTACCACTTCCGGACGGGTCGGTCGCACCGCATGAGGGCATTCCGAGGGATGGGCGGCCGGACGCGCACAGCCGCGGGGCGGGCGGCGCGCCGGTGGCGCCCGCGCCACGCGCGGCCAGTGCGGAACGCGCGCGGGACCGTCGAGCGGCCACGCCGGATAATCGCCGGCACCGTGCCCGACCGAGCCCCCTCCCCGCACCGCGCCGCGCTCGGCGTGCTGGCGCTGTGCACCACGATCAACGTGGTCTCGCGCGGCGTGGGCGAGAGCTTCGCGGTCTTCCTGCTGCCGGTGGCAGAGGCCTTCGGCGCCGACCGCGGCGCGCTGACCGGCGTCTACGGCCTGTACATGCTGGTGCTCGGGCTGATGTCGCCGATCGCCGGCATCGCCTTCGACCGGCTCGGGCCGCGTGCCACCTATGCGATCGGCCTCGCGGTGTTCGGCCTTGCGTACCTGCTGGCCGGCTCGGTGGACGCGCTCTGGCAGGTCTACCTGCTGGTCGGGCTGGGCGGCGCGGTCGGCGCATCGATGATCGGCATGCTGCCGGCCTCGGGGCTCGCGAGTCGCTGGTTCGGCGCACGGCTGCCGGTGGCGATGGGCGTGCTGTCGGCCTCGCTGGGCGTCGGGATCCTGCTGTTCGCGCCGCTGGTGCATGCGCTGATCGACGCCTACGGCTGGCGCGCCGCCTACCGCGTGCTGGGCGCGCTGCTGCTCGTGGTGCTGGCCGCGACCGTACCGCTGCCGTGGCGACGGATCGCGGCCGGCGCCGACGACGTCGCCCGCGCGCGCCGCGCCGCGGCGGCGTCGGCTCCTGCGTGGAGCATCGGGCGGGCGCTGCGGACCCCGACCTTCTGGTCGCTCTTCGGCGTGATGTTCTTCACGTCGATGAGCACCTACGCGGTCGCGCCGCAGCTGGTGGCCTACCTGGTCTCGGCCGGGGTGCCGCCGCTGCGCGCCGCGTCGGTCTACGGGACCGTGGGGCTCGCGTCGATCGTCGGGATGATCGGTGCGGGCGCGCTCGCGCAGCGGATCGGCGAGCGCCGTGTCGCGATGCTGTCCTACGGCTCGACGCTCGCGGGCGTGGCGGCGCTCGCGATGGTCCGCCACGCCGAGCCGCTCGCGTTCGCCGCGCTGTTCGTGCTGCTGTTCGGCACGATGCAGGGCTCCCGCGGGCCACTGGTGGCCGTGCTGTCGGCGCGGCACTTCGCCGGCGGCAGCCAGACCGGGATCTTCGGCGCGATCCTGCTCGGCATGGGGACCGGCGGCGCGCTCGGCGCCTGGGGCAGCGGCGAGCTCTACGACCTGACCCGCGACTACGACGCGAGCCTGGCGCTGTCGGCGCTCGGTGCGGCCTGCGGCCTCGCGCTGTTCCTGCGCGTGCCCGTGCTGGGGGGCGGTCGGCCCGGGCCCGCTGCGGCCGACTCGGCGCGGTGACGCATCGCGGACCGATGCGATCCGCGGTCGCCTCAGCCGCCGCGTGACCGATGCGGCCGCTGCGCCAGCGGCCGCTTGCCCTTCAGCTGCCGCGCGATCCCGTCGGCCAGCTCGCCGCGCAGCGCGTGCACCGCCTCCACGTGTCCATAGACGCCGGGGAAACGCAGGTCCAGCCACAGCCAGGTCGTGCTCGCGCGCAACGCGCGCTCCATCGCATCGAGCCGGCTGCGCCCGTCGACCGCGCCCAGGAACCACGGCGTCCCGGCTCGCCCGCTCGCCGCGTGCCCTGCGCTCCAGGACAGGAACTCCTCGAGCTGGGACTCGGTGCGGACGTCGACCGGCGCCTGGGCATAGACGAAGCGGTCCTGCAGGCTGAGCGCGCCCGCACGCCGGTCGAGCGCCTCGGCCAGCGCCAGCATGCCCTCGAGCTCGGCGACCGCGAAGTGCGCGTCGTCGAGCCGCAGCTGCTCGACGAAGACAGCGAGCACGTCGCGCAGCGAAGTCTTGCCCAGGCGCGCCGCGATCGTCCGCACGTGCCAGGCGTTGGGCGCGACCGGCGCCTTGAAGTCCGCCGGCGCGCGGGCCGGCGTGCGCATCAGCTCGCGCAGCGCCCGCGCCGCGCCGGGCTCGGCGTCCTCGAGCACGCCCGCGAAGCCCTCCTCGTGGAGACCGTAGCGGCCCGCGCGTCCTGCGATCTGGTGGACCTCCGACTCGCCGAGCGTGCGCGTGCCGTCACCGTCGAACTTCACGAGCGTGCTGAACAGCACCCGTCTGATCGGCAGGTTCAGGCCCATTCCGATCGCGTCGGTGGCCACCAGGACCTGCGTCTCCCCGGTGGCGAAGCGTTCGGCCTCGCGGCGGCGGACCTCGGGGGGCAGCGCGCCGTAGATCACCGACACGGCGTGCCCATCGGCGGCGATGCGGTCGCGCAGCCGCAGCACGTCGCGTCGGCTGAAGGCGACGACGGCATCGCCGGCCACCAGCGCATCGACGGGCACCGGTCGCGGGAGCAGCTGCACGTGCTGCTTGCGCTCGAAACGACGGACCGTGCAGCGCTCGCCGCACAGGCCGAGCAGTTCCTCGATCGCCGGCACCGCGTACTCGGAGCAGACGATGATCAGCTCGCGCGCCGGCGCGGCGACGATCGCCTGCGTCCAGGCCCAGCCGCGGGAGCCGTCGAAGATCATCTGCGCCTCGTCGATCACCGCGACGTCGAGCGGGCGGCCGGTGCCGATCATCTCGATCGTGCTCGACACCACCCGCGCATCCGGTGCCGGCACGTTCTCCTCGCCGGTCAGCAGCGAGCACGGCACGCCGCGCGCGACCAGCCGGTCGCGGCCCTCGAGCGCCAGCAGACGCAAGGGTGCGAGGTAGGCACCCTGCCCAGCGGTCGCGAGCCGCTCGAACGCGGCATAGGTCTTGCCGCTGTTCGGCGGCCCCACGAACAGCGTCGTCTCGCGCGTCAGCCCGCGTGCGACCGGGAAGCTGTCCGGATAGCCCTGGAACGCTAGCTCGCTCGCCAGGCCGCGCAGCCTGCCGAGCTCGGTCACGCCGTGCTCCCAGCGATCCTGGGCTCGGGTGAAGGCACGCTCGAGCTCGGCCGCGGGCTGCGGACGCGCGCACTCGGCCTGCAGCCGCAACCGCAGGGCCTCGAGGTGCGCCGCATCGAACGCATGGCTGCGTCGCACGAGCGCCGTCAGGTGCGCGAGCAGCGCCTCGGCTTGCGGGTGGCCGGGGGGCGGGCCGAGCGCGCGCGCCAGCGACTGCGCGTCGCCGTCGCGGTGGAAGGCCCAGATCGGCGCGGGATCGTCGATCCGCTGCAGGTGAAGCACCGGCATCGGCCACGGTGCGCCGCCGGGTACCGGCACCTGGAGGGTATGGCGGATCAGCCGGGTGTGGGCCGTGCCACTGCGCGAGATGCCCTGCGCCTCGAGCGCTGCGGTCCGCTCGAGCAGCCGGGTGCGGGCGGGCGCGCCCGATCCGACCGCCTCGACATGGGCGAGCGCGGCCTCGAACAGTGTCGGATCCAGCCAGAGCGCGGGCCGCGCACCCGAGCCGGGGGCGAGCAGCACGTGCCCCGAGGCCTCGAGCCGTGCCGCCGCGTTCGCATCGGCCGCACGAACCGCCTGCGGCAGCGCCGCCGCGGCATGCCGGACCCGATCGAAGCTCGGGGCATCGAGCCAGTCGGGCAGCCGCTCGGCATGCGCCGGCAGCGGCGGCACCGGCGCTCGGGCGTGTCCCCGGGCCGTCATGCCCGTCCGACCCTCTGGGATCCGGGCGGAGCCAGGACGCGCGTGGCCGTGACGGGGGCGGTGCGACCGGGCCAGCTCGACGCCGGGCCGCCTCCGCGCTCCGGCCGGTTCCGGAGCGGGTCTGCGAAGGGCGTGCGCGCCAAGAGGCCTCCAGGACGGTATCGGGTCGAACGTGGGGCTGCGATCTTCGCACGTTCCGGACCGCCGCCCCGTCCCGCCAGATCCCGTTCGACCTTCAGCGGGCAGGCCCCGGCGTCAGCTCGAGGTCGGCGATGAAGCCCAGACTCTCGCCGCCCGTGTTGTCGGCGTCCGCCCCCACGGCGATGGCCAGCAGTCGCGGGACGGTATCGGTCTGCCCGCCGAAGGCCTTCGCGAAGTCGCTGGCGAGATCGCGGCGCACGGACTGCCACGCGCCGATCGACGCTCCCAGGGTGAGGTATCGAACCCGCGCGCTGTAGGCGTTGGGCACGACCGTGCCGTCGGGCCATGCGGGGTCCCAGACGTAGCACACCGTGGCGTTCGGCAGCGCGGTGCCGGTCCGGCGCTCGGCCAGCCGAAGCAGTTGCCGCTCCAGGAAGGGCACCTCGTCCCGAGGCATGTCGAACAGCGCACAGACCTTCAGCGCGACGTCGTCGCCCTGTCTGCTGCGCAGGTCGGCGTGCGCCAGCGGCCGGTCGACCCGCCAGCGCCATGACAGCTGTCCGGCCGGCATGTCGCGCAGCGGATGGACGAGCGTGCCGTACGACCCCGACGCCTCGACCCGGAGGACCGGGGTCCCGCCCTGGCGCTCGATCGCGAAGCGCGTCGCCGGCAGGCGCGAGTCCGGCAGTCCGGCGAAGACCCACGGCGGCCCGGGGACGGCGCCGGCCGGCCCGGCCAGCGGCGCGACCCCCGTGGCCCATGCGCCGCTCCCGGGCAGCGCGGCCAGCAGGGTGAGTGCGAGCCGCCACAGCACCGACGACGCGGCGGGACGCGCCGCACACGGCGGCCGCATGCGGAGCGCTGCCTCAGACCGGCTCGAGCTCCCTGACACCGCACCAGCGCAGCGCGCGCGGCTCGCTCCCGGAGTACGGCGTGGCACGATGCATCGTCCAGCTGTCGTCCCAGATCACCAGGTCGTCGGGCCTCCATGCGTGCGCGTACACGAATGCAGGCTGCGTGGCGAACTCGATCAGTTCCCGCAGCAGGGCGCGGCCTTCGGCGACCGGCCGCCCCACGACGTGCGACGCGTGCGACGCGAGGTACAGCGATGCCTGTCCGGTCCGGCCGTGCCGGCGCACCAGCGGATGCGCCACCGGGCCCCGCGCGCTGCGGGTCTCCTCGGTGAAGTCCTCGGCGCGCATCCCGATCTGCTCGCGCGACCAGAAGATGTTGTGCTCGATCACCAGGCCGTCGAGCTCGGCGCGCCGTGCCGCGGGCAGCGCGTTCCACGCGGCGCGCATGTCGGCGTACTCGGTCGGCGGCGGGACCGCGGGCAGCCGGCGCGCGTGCAGCGCGGTCAGCCGGATCGGCGGCTGCGACTGCGACCCGTCGGTGTGCCACAGCTGGTTGGCCTTCATGTACATCCCCCGCGCGCTCGCCTCCTCCACCGGATTGCCTTCGGCGTCGACCGTGCCGATGTCGAGGAAGTGCGGGTGATTGCTGCGGATCTCCTTCAGCGTCGCGACCACCGGCGGTCCGAAGGTCTGGATGAAGGCCTGCTGCGTGTCGTCGTCGAGACGCTGGTCGCGGAACACCAGCACGCCGTGTTCGGCGAGCGCATCCTCGATCCGCTCGCGCAGCGCCGCGTCGGGGCGCTCGCGCAGATCGATGCCGTCGACCTGCGCGGCGAAGGTGGTGCCCAGTCTCGTGAGTCTCATGTCCGTCTCCTCACTGGGCCTGCGCGAGCCCGAGTTCCTTCGCGTGCTTCGACCAGAACGCCGCTTCCTCGCGGATCAGTCCGGCCACGTCCTCCTTCGGGTCGTTGAGGAGCGTCATCCCCATCACGCGCATCCGCTCCTTCATGTCGGGCTGCGACAGGGCCTGGAAGAACGCTGCCTTGAGCTTCTGCATCACCGGGGCGGGCGTGCCGGCCGGCGCCGCCATGCCGATCCACGACACGAACTCGAAGCCCGGCAGCGTCTCCGACAGCGCCGGCACGTCCGGCAGCTCGGGGATCCGCTCGGCCGACGTCGTGCCGAGCAGCCGGATCCGACCCTGCTTCTGGAAATTGACCGCCATGTCGGTCGTGAGGATCCCGAACTGCAGCTGGCCCGAGCCCACGTCCGCGACGATGTGCAGGGGGTTCACGTAGGCGACCTCGACGAGGTCGACCTTGCCACGCACCTTGAGCATGTTCAGCACCAGCCGGGAACTGCCCGAGTGGTGGTTGCCCGTCACCTTGCCGGGGTTCGCGCGGGCGTTCTCGAGGAAGCCCGGAACGTCCTTCACCGGAGAGTCCGGCTTGACGGCCATCACCCACGCCACGGTGCTGTAGCGGCCGATGAACTCGAAGCCTCCGACCGGGTCGTAGGCGAGCTTGCTGAAGACGGAGCCGGCCGCGCCGTTCGTGCCGTTCGACACCATCCCGAAGGTGTAGCCGTCGGGTCGGCTGTCGGCGAGCTGCTTCACGCCCACCTGGCCGCCCGCGCCCGCGCGGTTCTCGACCACCACCGGCTGGCCGAGGATCCCGGCCATCCGCTCGGCGACCAGCCTGCCCGACGCGTCCGTCGGATTGCCGGGCGGGAAAGGCAGGATCATCCGTATCGGCTTGCTGGGGTAGGCCTCCTGCGCCAGCGCCACGCCGGACACGACCATTGCGGCGATCGCCGCGAGCAGTCTCTTCATCACCCGTCTCCTCCCAAGACGTGCCGCCCGGAGGACGGCAACGTTCGACGCCGTCCGATCCGGTCCGACGGCCCAGGCCCTCACGTCCCGCCGCGCCTCAGGGCGCGAGCGCGGACGACTCGGCGGGCCGCGTGATCTCCACCAGCCGATCGACGACGGCATAGAACCCGCGATAGCCGCAGCGCGCCATCACGCGGGCGCCGCCCGTGTCGAACAGGCCGTCCTTCAGGTGGCGCGGATCGATGTGCACACCGACCACCTGCCCGAGCACCATGTGCCAGTCGGTCGGCCGGCCGTCGAGATCGCGCAGCTCCCGTACCTCGAGCAGCCGGCACTCGAGCGCCGCCGCGGCGCGTGCGACACGCGGCGGCCGCACGATCGTCGAGGGCGCGGCCTCGAGCCCGGCGAGCGCCATCTCGTCGACGTCCGGCCCGACCTCGGCCGCCGTCTCGTTCATCGCGAACGCGAGGTCCTCGGTCACCAGGTTGGCGACGAACTCGCCGGTGGCCTCGGCGTTGCGCAGCGAGTCCTTGCGGCCCTTGCTCGAGAAGTACACGATCGGCGGCGTCTCGCAGACCGCGTTGAAGAAGCTGTAGGGCGCGAGATTCACGCGGCCGGCGGCGTCGAGCGTGGAGATCCAGCCGATCGGTCGAGGCGCCACGATCGCCTTGAGCGGCGAATGCGGCAGTCGGTGCCCCTGGTCCGGCTCGTAGAAGTGCGTGGTCGGTGCGTTCATCAGTCGATCTCGATCCTGGCCTTGCGCGCCACGTCCTGCCACTGCCTGAAGTCGCGCTGCAGGAACTCGGCGAACTGCTCGGGCGTGTAGCCCATCGCCTCGATGCCGGTCGTGGCCAGGCGCTCGACCATCTTCGGTTCGGTGACCGTCTCGACGAGCACGCGACCGAGCCGGCGCACGATCGCCGGATCGACGCCTGCCGGCCCGAGCAGGCCCGTCCAGGGCATCACGTCGAACCCCGGCAGCCCCGATTCGGCGAGCGTCGGGATCTCGGGCGCGAGCCGGCTGCGGCGCGCCTGCGCGACGCCGATCGCCTTCAGCCGGCCTTCCCGCATGAAGGGTGCCGCGTTGGCCAGCACGTCGAACAGCGTGTCGATGCGCCCCGCGAAGAGGTCCGCCCGCGCCTCCGAGGAGCCGCCCTTGTACGGCACGTGGACCATCTGCGCGCCGATCATCGACGCGAGGAGTTCGCCCTCCATGTGATTCGAGATGCCGATGCCGGCCGAGCCGTACGAGAGCCGGTCGGGCCGGCTGCGGGCCAGGGTCACCAGCTCCTTCAGGTTCGCCGCCGGCACGTGCGACCCGACGACCAGCACGTGCGGCACCGCGCCGATCAGTCCGATCGGGGTGAAGTCCTTGATCGGGTCGTAGCGGACCTGCCTGCGCACCGCAGGGTTGATCGAGTGCGAGGAGATGGTGAACAGGTAGGTGTGACCGTCCGGCTTCGCCTGCTGCACCGCGGTCGTCGCGATCAGGCCGCCGCCGCCGGGCTTGTTGTCGACGACGATCGGCTGCCCGAGCTTGGGGGCCAGCTCCTGCGCGAGGGCCCGGGCCATCACGTCGGTGGGGCTGCCCGCCGAGATCGGCACGACGAAGGTGATCGGCCGAGAGGGCCAGCCCGCCTCGTTCGCCCGGGCGCCGGTCGTGCCGGCGAGCAGCGCGGCGCCTGCCGCGAGGACGGTGCGTCGGTCCATGGTCGTCTCCTCGATCGCCGTGGGGCCGCCTTCAGGCGATGGTGGTCTCGAGCGTGCCGACCTGCTCGACGATCGCGTGCACGACGTCGCCCGGCTTCAGGTAGAAGGGCATCGGATCGGGCCGCCCGATCGCGACGCCCTCGGGCGAGCCGGTGGTGATCAGGTCGCCGCGGTCCAGCCCCATCCGCGACCAGTGCGCGATCAGCTTCGGGAACGGGAAGATCAGGTTGTCGCAGTCGGCCTGCTGGCGGACCTCGCCGTTCACCCTGAGCTCGACGCGCAGCACCGACGGGTCGGGGATCTCGTCGGCGGTGGTGATCCACGGACCGAGCGGACCGAGCCCTGGGAAGTTCTTGCCGATCAGGATCGACTGGTTGGCCATCTCCTTGCGCTGCAGCTCGCGCGCGGACAGGTCGTTCAGGATCGTGTAGCCGAATACCGCATCGAGCGCCTTCTCCTCGGAGACCCGCTCGCAGGCACGCCCGATGACCGCCGTGGCCTCGACCTCGTAGTCGAACCACTCGGTCTCCGGAGGGCGCCTGACCACGCTGCGGGTCGGGACCATCGAGCTGGCCAGCTTGATGAACCCCATCGGGATCTCGCTGTGCAGCTTCGCGCCCTGCTTCTTCCAGTACTCGAGCGTCTCCTCGCGGTGGGCCGCGAAGTTGCGTCCGCCGGCGATGCAGTTGCGCACACGGATGGGCAGCATCCACGGCACCTCGGGCTCGGGCCGGAACCACCGCGCCTCGCCGTCGCGCTGCGCGCGTTCGACCGCGTCGCGTACCGCCTGCAGCCCGCGCTCGCCGGCGTCGATCAGGCCGTCCATCGTCGCGGGAAACGGCTGCCCACCCCGGGCGGCGACTGCCTCGCCGAGGTCCAGCACCCGCTGCTCGCCGTGAACATCGCCGAGCACCACGCCCAGCCGCTCGGCGCCGTCGGCGCCTCGGAATCGTCCGATCTTCATGGTCACTCCGGCTCGATGCCGGCCTCCTTCGCGAACTTCGCCCAGACGGGCGTCTCGGCGCCGATGATGCGGACCATCTGCGCACCGTCGGCCAGCATCGGCTCGCCGCCATAGGCCGCGATCCGGTCGCGGATGTCGGGGCGGGACAGGATCCGCGTGACGACCTCGTGCACCCGCCGCACGATCGCGTCCGGCGTGCCCGCGGGCGCGGCGATGCCGAGCCACGACACCATCTCGTAGCCCGGCAGCGCTTCCGCGATCGCGGGCTTGTCTGGCGCGACCGGCGAGCGCTTCGGCGAGGTGACCGCGATGCCGCGCAGGCCGCCGCCCTTCTCCTGCGCCATCGCCGAGCCCATGTCGAGGAAGTTGAACTGCAGCTGGCCGCCCCGCACGTCGGTGATCGTCTGCCCCAGGCCCTTGTAGGCGACCTCCAGCACGTCGATCCGGCCCAGCGTCTTCAGCTGGTGGATCGCCAGCCGCGAGCTCGACGAGCCGTAGCCGACGGCGAGCTTGCCGGGGTTGGCGCGCGCGTGGGCGAGGAACTCGTCGAGGGTCTTCGCCGGGAAGTCGGGCCGCACCATCAGCATCCACGGCAGGCTCATGAGGCCGCCGATGTGCGCGAAGCCACGGACGGGGTCGTAGCCGAGCTTCCTGAAGAGGCTCGGTCCGGCCGAATGCGTGCCGTTGGACGTGACCACCAGCGTGTAGCCGTCGGCGGGCTGCGAGGCCGCCCAGGCCGCGCCGATCGTGCCGTTGGCGCCCGCCCGGTTCTCCACCACCACCGGCTGCCCGAGCTCCGCGGCCATCTGCTCGGCCAGCATCCGGCCGAGCCAGTCGGTCACCTGCCCCGGGGCGAAGGGCACGACCAGCTTCACCGGCCGCGTCGGCCATGCGCCCTGTGCGCCCGCCGACGCCGCGCACAGTGCCAGCGCGATTCCCGCGATCAGCCGCTTGAACATCTCCCTTCCTCCGTCGTGCGGGCGTGCGGCGCTCGGCCAGCGGCCCGCGTGTCGTCGTTCAGACCGCCTCGAGCTCGCGGACCGCGCACCACCGCAGGTGACGCGGATGTCCGCCCTCGTACGGCGTGGCCCGGTGCATCGTCCAGGAGTCGTCCCACATGACGAGCTGGTGCAGCGACCAGGCGTGCGAGTAGACGAAGCGCGGCTGGGTGGCGTGGGCGATCAGCTCGTCGATCAGTCGGCGGCCCTTCTCGAGCGGCCAGCCGACGACGTGGGACGCATGCGAGGCGAGGTAGAGCGACTTCCAGCCCGTGCGCGGGTTGGTGCGCACGAGCGGGTGGTGGACCGGCTTGCGCGCGCGCAGCGACTCCTCGCTGAAGTCGGACATCTTCATGCCCATCTGCTCGCGCGAGCGGTAGATGCTGTGCTCGACGACGAGCCCCTCGAGGGACCGTTGGACGTCGGGCGCGAGCGCCTCCCAGGCCGCGTGCATGTCGGCGTACTCGGTGGGCGGCGGCTCGGGCGGCAGCACGCGCGCATGCAGCGCGGTGAGCCGGATCGGCGGCTGGTTCTGCGCGCCGTCGGTGTGCCACAGCAGATTGGCGCGCATGTAGAGCTCGGCGATGCTGTCCTTCTCGCGCAGGTTGCCCTCGAAGTCGACCGTCCCGATGTCGTAGAAGTGCGGGTGGTTGGAGGCGATCTCCTTCAGCACCGCCTGGTGGGGCGGCCCGAACTGCTGGATGAACGCCTGCTGGGCGTCGTCGTCGATCCCCTGGTCCTCGAAGACGAGCACGCCGTTGCGGGCGAGCCCCTCCTCGATGGCCTCGACCTCGGCGGCGCCGATGCCGCGTGCGAGGTCCACGCCGTGGATGCGTGCGGCGAAGGTCTCGCCGAGTCTTTCGAAGCGGATGCCCATGGGGTCTCCTGTGTCCGTCGGGTTCAGGCCGGCTTGCCGGCCGCGAGCACGTGCACCGAGGCGGTCGCCGCGGCGGGCTCGGCGATCGGTCGCGGGGCGCGGATCGGCGCCGCCGGCGAGGGCGCGTCGCCGCGCCCGGTGGCGGGCTCGAGGATCCGCGCGCCGAGCTCGTCGATCGACGTGCACCCCAGGAAACCCATCACGCGCAGCAGCTCGTCGTGCAGGAAGTGCAGCGCCTGGCCCGCCCCCGTCTCGCCGGCAGCGGCGACGCCGTAGAGCGGCGCGCGACCGACCATCACCGCCTTCGCGCCCAGCGCCACCGCCTTCGCGACGTCGCTGCCGCGGCGCACGCCGCTGTCGAGCATGACGTCGCAGCGGCCGCCGACGCGATCGACGATCGCGGGCAGCGCGTCGATCGTCGGCGAGGCGGCGTCGAGGTTGCGCCCGCCGTGGTTGGAGACGATGACGGCGTCCACGCCGCAGTCGACCGCGCGGGCGGCGTCGTCCGGATGCAGGATGCCCTTGATCATCAGCGGGCCCTTCCAGCGCCGGCGCAGGTCGCGCAGGTCGTCCCAGTCGAGCGAATCGTTCTTCGGCAGGCCGCCCTTGCGCTTCGGATCGGCCGTCAGCTTCACCCGCAGCTCCTCCGGGTAGTTCTCGAGCATCGGGATGCCCGAGCGCATCAGGTAACGCGCGAACACGTTGAGGAACCAGCGCGGGTGCATCGCGACATCGATCGCATTGCGGCGCGAGATCCGCATCGGCAGGGAGAAGCCGTTGCGCGGGTTGTATTCTCGGTTGGGCGTGGCGACCGTATCGACCGTGACCATCAGCGCCTCGTAGCCGGCCGCCTGGACGCGGTCGACGAGGCGGTACGACATCTCCGGGTCGGGCCACATGTACAGCTGGAACCACAGCCGGCCGCCAGCCTCGGCGGCGACCCGCTCCATCGAGACGATCGAGGCCGTGGACAGCGTGAACGGGATGCCGGCCTTGCGGGCCGCCCGGGCGACCTCGATCTCGCCGTCGAGCCACAGCAGGCCGGCCGCGCCGGTGGGCGCGACGACGACGGGCATGGTGCTCGGCTGGCCGAACAGCGTGGTGGCGGCCGAGCGCTTCGACACGTCGACCAGCACGTTCGGCCGGAACCGGATGCGCTCGAAGGCGGCGCGGTTGGCGGCGAGCCCGTGCTCGTCCTCGGTGCCGCGATCGACGAACTCGAACAAGCCGCGCGGCAGCACGCGTCGCGCATGCTCGCGCAGGTCGGCGATGTTGTACGCCTCCACGGGCGAAGGGAGCTTCGGCACCGTCGTCTCCTCCCCCAGGTGTGTTCCCTGGTCCGTACAAAGTATGCGCCGCAGCGTATCGGGAGATCCGACGGAGTGTCAATTCCGAAGGGGCCTCGCCCGGCATAGCGAGCGGCCCGGGGCCTGCGCCGACGTCAGGCGAGGTCGCGCCTGAAGCGGCTCGAATGCGTCACGCGGTTGCCGGGAGAGACGACGTGCCCGGCCAGCACGACGCGCCCACCGCGACCATGGAACCGCCGATGGATCCGCAGGCCGGGCGATCCGCCGGGGACACCGAGCCGCCGCGCGTCGTCGGCGGCCAGCGCGACCGCGGTGATCTCCTGCTCGATCTCCTCGATGTGCTCGCCGAACTCGTCCTCGAGCAGACGGTGAACGGCGGTGCCGCCGAGCTCGCGCAGCCGCCGCTCGAGCCCGGGATAGTCCGCGCGGATCCACATCCGCGTGACCGCGACGGCCTCGTGCGGCGCATCGACCGGCGATCGCCAGCCCCTGACCTCGACCCAGCGGCTGCCGGCACGGCAGCCGAGCATGGCCGCGAGCGACGCGTTGGCCACGACGGCCTGCACCGAATCGACCTTCAGCCGGACCTGCTCGGCGTACTCCGCGATGTCGGCCATCGAGCCGACGCCGAGCACGAACCGGCGCTCGGCGCCGCCTGCCACGCGCGTGCCGATTCCCCGCCGGCGGACGATCAGCCCCTGCTCGTCGAGCCGGCGCAGCGCCTCCCGGACGGTCTGCCGCGACACGGCCCAGGCACGTGACAGCGCCTCCTCGGTCGGCAGCAGCGAGCCCTCGGGATGGCGCCCGGAGCGGATGTCGTCGGCCAGCGACTTCGCGAGCGACGCATACAGCGGCGCGTCGGGGCGGGCGGGGGTCGGGGCCTTGCGGGACGGGCGGGCCGGCATCGGCGGGGCGGTGAAGAGAGCGAAGTCCGCTTTATACCGCCCGCGCCGGCCGCCTGACCAACCGGTGTCCGCCGACCCGGCTCGCGCTCGAATGTCAAGGAACGTTCCAGGCGGCCGATCCACGGGGGCGCGCCCCTGCACGGCGGACCGGTATCGTCATCCGTGCCGGCGGCGTCCGCAGGACCCGCACTGGCGCGGGTTTCCGGGCGGTTCGGCATGGGGCGGACGTGGCGTGGACATCGCCTGGGCCGCCGGAACAGCGGACATCGCGTGCTCCGAGCCGCCACCCCGGCTCGCGGACGATTTGGTACCGTGAGGCGGTCGTCATCGCGAAGCACACACTCCCATGCACACGCCGATCCTGAGCAGGACGCTGCCCTCGACCGCCGAGGCC
The DNA here is from genome assembly GCA_046046245.1 of Pseudomonadota bacterium. GTDB lineage: Bacteria > Pseudomonadota > Gammaproteobacteria > Burkholderiales > Burkholderiaceae_E > UBA4615. The sequence continues at coordinate 164,202 of JBJOKE010000011.1, forward strand.
GGCACACGGAGGTTCCTGATGCCGGCGGTTCCGCTGCCCCGCCGTCCGCTCCGGGTGCACCCGCAAGCGCAGACGACGCACCGCAAGGCCGGGATGAAGATGCGCAGCCGTTCGACCGTGCACGCCACGCACGCGGTACTCGCCGTTGTGCTGGCGCTGTGGGGCGGGACGGCGGTCGCTGCCTCTTCGTCGCCGCCGGTGCCGACGAACGCGGCATCGCCCACCCCGCTCGCTTCATATGCCGCTGCGGGCGCCGCGGGCCGTACGAACTTCAGCGTGTCGGATCGGGCCGCGATCTTGAATCTCGTCCAGGCCTATGCCTTGGCCTACGACAACTTCGACGCCGATTCCTGGTTCGAACTGTTCACGCCAGACGCGATATTCGTCGTCGGCGTGCCCGGTGCCGCCCCGGTCGTGCAGTCCGGCGACGCATTCCGGAAGTTCTGGCGCGACCGTCTCGCCACGTTCAAGGCGTCAGGCAATCAGCGCCGACACCTGATGTCGAACATCACGTTCCTCGAGCAGTCGGACACGACCGTACATGCAAGCGTCGTCGGTCTGCTGACGAACGTGGAGGACCGCAGGACGTTCTCGGTGGCGACCAGCCTCAACTACGAAGCCTGGTTCGAAAAGGAGGGCGGCGTCTGGAAGATCAAGCGGTGGCACGATTTTCCGGACTCCAGCCCCGAAGCGGCCAAGGCCGCGCCTGCGCGGCACGCGATGGAACAGCGTCGCGTGAGGTCCGGCAGTGCGGTGCTCGACGTCAGGATCGTGGGAACCGGCAAGCCGCTCGTCCTCGTCCCCGGGTTCGCTCGCGGCGCTGCGGATTTCGCGGAGATCATGCAAGGCCTGGCAGCGCGCGGCTATCGCGCCATCGCCATCAATGCCCGCGGCTGCGAAGGCAGCACCGGGCCCTGGGCGAAGACGACCCTCCACGAGATCGCCGATGACCTCCACGCGGTCGTCGAGGACCTGGGAATCGGGCCCGTGCACGTGGCGGGCCATGCCGCCGGCGGCCGCTATGCCCGGATGCTGGCGACACGACATCCCGAGAGCGTGAAGTCGGTCATCCTCCTCTCGTCCGGCGGCCAGTTCGAGGACAAGGAGCGATTCGCGACATTCCTCGGGGCCGTGATGAAGAACATCGCCGGCGACATCTCCCCGGCGGAGATGGACGCCGCCATGCTGGCCAGCGGCGCCTTCGCGTCCGGCAACGATCCGTCGCCGTGGCGCACGGGCTGGTGGCCGGTTGCCACCGCCCAGGCGAAGGGCGGCGAACACGTCAAGGCCGAGGAGTACTCGAAGGCCGGCGGGCGGCCCATGCTGGCGCTCTACGGCAAGGAGGACGGGGTCGCGCCGCCACGCAACTCGCTGGCATTGAAGGAAGCGTTGGGCGGCCAGGTGACCGTGATGGGGATCGACCGCGCCGCGCACAACATGCTGCAGGAGCAGCCCGCGGCGATCATCGAGGCGATCGACGCCTGGATCAAGGCCGAATCGCCGCGCTAGGCGTGCCCGACGCGGCAGGCCAGTCGGCGACCTGTTCCGGCCTTCCGTCCGCCCGTCACCGAAACTCCTGTCTCGCGTCGCGAACGCTGTTCCAGATCAGCGGGCTGCGCCGGCCGCGTCCGGAGGCCCGGGGGCGGCAGCGTCGGGTACCGGCCGTCTCGCGGACTACCAGGCAGCGATCCGCTCGATCAGCCAGAAGCTTGCGACGCTGCCGATCAGGTAGGGCGGTACCCTCCACAGGCGGCGCGATGCACGCAGCCCGGCGTGACGGACCAGTGAACGCGCCGCGCCGATGGCGGCGAGCACGGCGCCGATGAACAGCAGCTGCCCGATCTCCACGCCGAGGTTGAAGCACAGCAGCGCGATCGGGATCGACGTCTGCGGCAGACCCACCTCGACGAGCGCGCCGGCGAAGCCCAGCCCGTGGAGCAGACCGAACGCGAAGGCGACCAGCCAGGGCCGTCGCGCGGTCAGGCTCGGTCGGCCCTCGCCCGCGCGGACGATCTCCACCGCGAGGAACGCGATCGACAGCGCGATGCTCGCCTCCACCGGCGGTCCCGGGATGCGCAGCCACCCCAGCGTCGCCGCCACCAGGGTCAGGCTGTGGGCCAGCGTGAAGGCGGTGATCGTGGCGATCAGTCGCCGGGCCCCCTTCACGAGGAGCAGCAGCGCCAGCACGAACAGCAGGTGATCGACGCCGGCGAGGATGTGCTCGATGCCGAGCACCGTGTACGTGCGGACGACCTCGAGGGCCCCCGGGGTGCCGGTCACGTCGAACTTCAGCTGCGCAGGCAGGATCCGCTGCAGTTGCTCGCTGCCATCCACGCGCACGAGCCGTACCAGCACGTCGATCCGGTTCAAAGCCAGTTCGGGGAAGGCGATCGCCTTGCCCGCCAGGCCGCCCGGAACTCGGATGCGCCAGCGCTGTACCGCCGCGCCCGTCGCGTAGGTGCTTCGGATCGGCTCGGTGAGCTCGGTGCCCTCGGGAAACACCGGGCCGAGCTTGAGCACCGTGGACTCGTCGATCGCCGGTACCTTCCACAGCACGTCCCACGACTCGTGATCGAGCTGCCGCAGCTGCAGATAGGCGGGGCGAAACTCGTCGGCCTGGACCGGGAGGGCGCAGGCGAGCCACGCCAGCATCAGCGACAGCACGGCCCGCCAGAGCGGACGAGCCGCGCACCGACGGTTGCGGGCCTGCGCGCACGCGCGCTGCCGAGCCCTCACTGCGAGGGCCGGGGCGTCGCGGGCGACGCGCCGGGCGGGCCGGTTTCGATCACGATCCGGTAGCGATCGCGCATCTGCGCGTAGCCTCGCGCCGACGCGGTCGCGCGACGCTCGCTCTCCCAGTCACGGGTGACCGCCCTTCGCACGTCCTCGAGCGCCGGCATGGCCGCCGTGGTCCGCCGCGTCACGCGCAAGAGGTGGGCGCCGTAGGCGGAGCCGATCGGTCCGTGCCAGTCGCCGGTGGCCAGGTCCGCGATGCGATCGGCGAAGGCCTTGCCGAAGTCGCGTTCGACGAGATCGAGGGGCGCATCGTCCACGCGCCGCGCGAGCATGGTGGGCGCGCCCAGCGCAACCGGATCGGCGCCTCGCGCGAGCGCACTGCGCGCGTCGGCCACGGCCCGCTCGACGGCCTGCGCCGGGGCCGACCCGTCGAAGAACACCTGCTCGAAGCTCACCCGCCCGGGCAGGCGGAAGCGATCGGCGTGGCGCGTGAGGTACTCGACGAGTTGTGCGTCCGTCGGCGCATCACCGGCCAGTCGCTCCTCCGCCATCACCTCGAGCTTCTGGCGGACGCGTCGCTTGATCACCGGATCGTCGCGGTCCAGCCCGAGCGCCAACCCCTCCCGATACAGGACCTCGTCGCGCACCCAGCTCTCGATCAGCCCGGCGAGTTCGCGATCGGTCGGTGGGCGCATCCAGCGGGCCGAGAACTGGCGCACCAGTTCGTCGCTGACCGCCCGGCTCAACACGATGCGCTCGCCGTCCCGCGCTGCGGGCGCGAGCCAGCCGTAGGCGGCGAAGATCGCCGCCCCTGCGAGCAGGAAGTGCCCGAGCGGCTCGCGCAGCCACCGACGCCATCCGGCGTCGGGGGTGGCGTCGCTCATCGCGTCGGCGCGCACCCGGGCGACGACGGCAGGTGCGCTCCGGTCACCACGGCGAAGACTCCATGGGCGGAACGGTCAGTGCCACCCGCCAGTCCGAACATGAACGGATTCCGGCGAATGAGCGTGGTGTCGGTCCTCAGGTTGGGGTTGCCTGCCCGCGCCTCGCTCGTGAATCGAAGGGGGTCGGGCGGGGTGTGGGGACGAGACACGGCATGGGGTCGCAGTGTGATTCGCAGGCATGCAGGGCACGCTCCCGGACAGCGTATCGCGTCCCTGCGCGTCACGTACAGTCGCGGGCGCTGCAATCCCATCCCGCGTCCGTCGATCGTCGACCGCATCGGCCGCGTCATCACACGCACGGGCCACCGGTGGAGGCGCCAGCCGCCCTGCTCCGGTCACCCGTCGCGTCGGATCGTGGCGCGAGCCAAGCACGCGGGTGCGGCCGCCGTCATCCGGGTGCGTCCCCGAACCGGCGCGCGACGGACCTGCCGAGACGGTGTAGCAACCGATCAGGTCGCCTGGATCGCACTGCCGCCCAGGCTCTCGCAGGCCCGACGCAGGCGCTGCCCGGCGGCATCCGCCACCACGCGCACCTCGGGCTTGCCGACCAGGTCGATCATGATCCCGGGGTCGAGGAATCCGACGACCACACGACCCGGAGCCTCCTCGCGAACGATCACGTTGCACGGCAGCAGCAGCCCGATGTCGGGCACGGCAGTGACGGCCTGATGCGCCAGCGGCGGATTGCAGGCGCCGAGAATGCGGTAAGGCGGCATGTCCTTGCCGAGCTTCTCCTTCATCGCGTGCTGGACGTCGATGTCGCTGAGGATGCCGAAGCCCTCGGCCTTCAGGGCGGCCGTGGTCTTCGTGATCGCCTGGTCGAACGACAGGTCGGTGAGCGTGGTGGTGAATCCGTACATGGAAGCCCTCCAGGGCGGGGACATGATTCGGGCGGCGACGGCCGCGGGCCCCGGTTCGGGTACCCCTGATGCGGCACCTGCCGCAGCCCCGGTCCGGAACCCGGACGCTGCCCCGAGTGCCCGCTCTTGCAACGATACGCCGTCGGCCAGGCGCCGCATTGATGCCGATCAGGTCAGCGCCAGGTTCCCGGCTGCGCAGATGGGACGGGCCGGCAGAGCGGCGCCGCCGCCTCCGGGCTCAGCCCGCCGCCTCGTACCAGCCCTTGCTCCGGTTCACGACGTGCACCACCAGGAGCATCACCGGCACCTCGATCAGCACGCCCACCACCGTGGCCAGCGCAGCACCGGACTCGAACCCGAAGAGGCTGATCGCCGCGGCCACCGCCAGCTCGAAGAAGTTGCTGGCACCGATCAGGGCCGACGGACAGGCCACTTCGTGCACCTCGCCGAGCTTGCGGTTCAGCCAGTAGGCCAGAGCCGAGTTGAGGAACACCTGGATCAGGATGGGCACCGCCAGCATCGCGATGACCAGCGGCTGCCTCAGGATGGCCTCGCCCTGGAAACCGAACAGCAGCACGAGCGTGGCCAGCAAGGCCGTGATCGACCAGGGGCCGATCTTCGCCTGGGCGGCGTCGAATGCGCCCTGGCCCCTGGCCAGCAGCACCTTGCGCCACGCCTGGGCGACGAGCACCGGGATGACGAGGTAGAGCACCACCGAGATCAGCAGCGTGTCCCAGGGGACGATGATCGACGACAGTCCGAGCAGCAACGCCACGATGGGCGCGAAGGCGAACACCATGATCGTGTCGTTCAGCGCGACCTGGCTCAGCGTGAACAGGGGGTGGCCGTTGGTCAGGCGGCTCCAGACGAACACCATGGCCGTGCACGGGGCCGCGGCGAGCAGGATCAGCCCTGCGATGTAGCTGTCGAGCTGCCCTGCCGGCAGGTAGGGTGCGAACACGTGGCGGATGAAGATCCAGCCCAGCAGCGCCATCGAGAAGGGCTTGACGGCCCAGTTGACGAACAGCGTCACGCCGATGCCGCGCCAGTGCCGCTTCACCTGGCTCAAGGCGCCGAAGTCGACCTTCAGCAGCATCGGGATGATCATCACCCAGATCAGCAGGCCCACCGGCAGGTTGACCCTGGCAAGCTCCATCCTGCCGATGGCCCGGACCGGGCCAGGCAGCAGTTGTCCCAGGGCGATGCCGGCGGCGATGCAGAGGCAGACCCAGACGGTCAGATAGCGCTCGAAGCGGCTCATCGGCGCCGGCGTGGCGAGCGGTGCGGGCAGGCGGGCGGCGGGCTCGTTCAACGGGTTCCGATGTCCTTGATCTCGCGCTGGATGGACAGTCTGTCCAAGGATGCGAGCGGCAGCGAGAGCATCAGCTCGATGCGGCGCTTGAGGATCGCGGCGGTGTCCCGGAAGACCTTGGTCTTCTGCTCGTCCGTGCCGTGGAAAGCGGCCGGATCGGCCACGCCCCAATGAGCGGTCATGGGTTGGCCGGGCCAGACCGGGCAGACCTCGCCGGCCGCCTTGTCGCAGACCGTGAACACGAAGTCGAGTTCGGGTGCCCCCGGCTGCGCGAACTCGTCCCACGCCTTGCTGCGAAAGCCATCGGTCGGGAGGTGCAGTTCCGACAGCGTCTTGAGCGCGAACGGATCGACCGAGGTGCCCGGGTGGCTGCCCGCCGAGAAGGCCTGGAAGCGGCCGCGGCCCAGGCTGTCGAGGATGCCCTCGGCCATGATCGATCGTGCCGAGTTGTGCGTGCAGACGAAGAGCACGTTGTAGACCTTGTCGCTCATGACGGGGCTCGTGAGGTGGGGGGTCGGTTCAGCAGGCGGTACACGCCGCATCGGAGCCCGTCGGTGCCCCATCGCGGGTGACGCATGTGACGGACTGGCAGCAGTGCGCCGACAGGTAGGCGAGCAATTCGTTCATGGTGTCGATGCTCGGCCGGCAGATCAGGTGCCGGCCGTCGCGCTCCTGCGTCAGCAGGCCGGCATGCAGCAGTTCCTTGATATGGAAGGACACGGTCGAGGGCGGGATGGCCAATGCGCTCGCCAGCGCACCCGGCGTCATGCCGGCGGGGCCGACGCCCACCACGGCTCGGTAGATGCGCAGGCGCACGTCCTGCGCCAGAGCGCCCAGCGCACGTACGGCAGTCTTCTCGTCCATCACGATCAGGACCCCTGGTGCGTCGCAGCGGCGGCCGGCGCCTGCCCCCGCGCCTGCCGGTCCGGTTCCGCGCCCGTGGTCCCGGCGCCGTCCAGCGCGATCTGCCTGGCGTCCTGCAACCGGCTCGGCAGCGCCAGCGTGACCAGCCAGCAGATCACGAGCAGCGCCGCCGATCCGGCCAGCGACCAGGCAAGCCCCCCCCACTGGTAGAGCAGGCCCGACAGCAGGGTGCCGAAGAATCGGCCCAGGGCATTGGCCGCGTAGTAGAAGCCCACGTCCTCGGCGGCCTTCTCCGAACCGGCATAGGCGAGGACCAGGTAGGAGTGGACCGAGGAGTTGACCGCGAAGGCGAAGCCGAACACGGCGAGCCCCGCGACGACGACCCACTCGAGGTTCGGCACCTTTGCCAGCACCAGGCCGGCCAGGACGATGGGCACCAGCGCGAGCAAGGCCGACCACAGGCGAGCGGCCGGCACTTCGGCGCTGAGACCATCGTCGCTGCGCCGGACGATGGCCGGGGCAGCCGCCTGGACCACGCCGTAGCCGATGGTCCACAGCGCCACGAAGCCGCTGACCATCGTGAAGGTCCAGCCGGAGGCGTACAGGAACACCGGCACACCGACCACGAACCACACATCGCGCGCGCCGAAGAGTGCGACTCGCGCAGCCGCGAGCAGGTTGATGCCGCGGTTCTTGGCGAACAGTTCCCTGGCCGACTTCGACGCCCTGCTCTTGCCCATCAGTGGCGGCACGAAGCCGACGACGCCGGCGAGGACCATCGCCAGCAGCCCCGCCATGATCCACAACGCGGCCTGGAAGCCGACGGCCTGGAGCAGGAGCCCGCCGAGGAAGAAGCCCGCGCCCTTCATCGCGTTCTTGCTGCCGGTGAAGAACGCGACCCACTTGAACAGCTGCCCCGACGCATCGCCCGCTGTCGCCTTGATGGCGGACTTGCTGGCGGTCTTGGTCAGGTCCTTCGCAACGCCACAGACGCCTTGCGCAGCGACGACCCAGGCGACCGACAGCGCCGCCGACCAGGTCGGCGACAGCGCGGACATCAGCAGGAAGCCGGTGATCTCGGTCAGGAGACCCACCGTCAGCATGCGCTTGATGCCATGTCGCGTGGCCAGCCACCCGCCGATCAGGTTGGCGAACACGCCCATGGCCTCGTAGAGCAGGAAAAGGAAGGCGAGCGTGAAGGGCGAGTAGCCGAGCCGGTAGAAGTGCAGCAGCACCAGCATGCGCAGCGCGCCGTCGCTGAGGGTGAAGCCCCAGTAGGCGGCGGTGACGATAGTGTAGTTGCGGGTGCCCTGGTTCATGGCCTTCTCAGACGCCCTGGTGCTGCATGTGGCAGGCGAGGTCGACCATGCGGCAGGCGTAGCCCATCTCGTTGTCGTACCAGGCGTAGACCTTCAGCAGGGTGCCGTCGGTCACCATCGTCGAGGGTGCGTCGACGATCGAGCTGCGCGTGTCGCGTGCGTAGTCCGCGCTGACGAGCGGCCGCTCCTCGTAGCCCAGGATGCCGGCCAGCGACCCACGGGCGGCCTGCGCGAACAGCGCGTTGACCTCGGCCGGCGTGGTCTCGCGCCTGAGCTCGAAGACGCAGTCCGTCAGCGAGGCATTGAGCACCGGCGCGCGCACGGCATGGCCGTTCAGCTTGCCTTCGAGTTCGGGGTAGATCAGCGCGATCGCGGTGGCGCTGCCCGTCGTCGTCGGCGCCAGGCTCAGCATCGCACTGCGTGCACGGCGCAGGTCCTTGTGCGGCGCATCGACCATCAGGTTGGTGTTGGTCGGGTCGTGGATGGTGGTGATCTGGCCGTGTCGGATGCCGAGGGCTTCATGCACGACCTTCACCACCGGCGCCAGGCAGTTGGTCGTGCAGGAGGCGGCGGTCACGATGCGATGCCGACCCGGGTCGTAGAGGTGCTCGTTGACCCCGACCACGATGTTCAGCACGCCACCCACCTTGACCGGAGCAGCGACGATCACGCGCCTGGCCCCCCGGTCGAGGTGACCCTGGAGGGTTTCGGGCGTCAGGAACTTGCCGGTGCACTCCAGCACCACGTCGACGCCGGAGTCGCCCCACGGAATCTCCGCGGCGGTCGCATGCGATGAGAAGGCCAGCTGTCGATCGCCGACATGGATGACCGACTCGCCGTCCGCGGCAATGCGGTTGCGCCAGCGGCCCTGCACGCTGTCGAACTCGAGCAGGTGCGCCGTGGCGGCAGCGCCGCCCTTCAGTTCGTTGAGGTGCACCACCTCCAGGCGATTGCCCGCGCGAGGGTCGTCCCCAGGGCGCTCTGCCGCGCCCAGCGCGGCCCGCAGGGCCAACCGTCCGATGCGCCCCAGGCCATTGATGCCGACTCTCAAGATCGCCTCTCCCTCGGGAACGAAACGGTATTTCCATCAGTGTAGAAATGATGGATGACGGTTCGGTGACAGGCACCGGAGCCGCGGGCGCATGCACTGCGGGCCGGTGCGGCCGGTCAGCAACAGGTGGTGTCGCCTTCGTCGAGCAGCGCCGTGTCGGCGGCCTCCGGGCGCGCCTTCGGCCGTCGGTCTGCTCGGGGCCAGCGCCGCCACCAGGGGCCCGCAGGGCGGCCTGATCCGCTGCCGAGCAAGCTCGGCCCCGATGCGCACAAGGATCAGCGTGATGCAGCAGTGATCGGAGACGATTCCAAGCTCGACCTGTCCGCTTGAGCCTCGTCAGCCCGGTGAGTACCAGATCGGCGAGGTCCAGGCTCGTTCCTGGTGCTTCATCGGAACCTCCTTCGACATCTTCACGCCGAACCGCAGCCTGTCGTAAGCGAGCCAGGTGGGCGTCGGGATCTCGATGACCCGCGCATAGTAGACGGCGCGGTAAGACGGCCTGAAATCGGGATCCTTCCACACTGCGGCGAGTTCCGAGGCACCGATCGAATTGGTCCAGGTCGCGTTCGCAACATCGACCGTGTCGCCGACGGCCGGCAGCCACCCCCCGAGACTTGTCGCTTCTCGGTCAGCATGCAGGTCATCGAGACGTTGCCGCTGGAAGGCCGCTCCGCCTGACAAGAAGGCGCAGTTCTGCGCCGACGAACAGGGTATCTCGCTCGCCTACACTAAGGAATTCCTGGGGCAGAAGGCCGAGGCCACCATGATGGGCCGAATCAAGGAAGGCGGCGGACCGGCCAACTACGACCTCACGTGGATCGCCTTCAGCAACGGCGTCGACTGCAAGACCAAGGAGAAGGTCTGCCGTGTCTCGAAGCACAGCGACAAGGTGGACGCCGCGCATATGAAAGCCTTGTTCGGGCGCTAGGGCGGCACGCGGTCCGGTCGACGGCAGGTCCGTGCTCGGCGGCCAGCGCATCGAGGCCGGCCAAGACCCCGTCGGCGGGCCGGGTCGGCACGGTGGGCCCCTTCAGGCCCAGGAGGCGCCGGTGCCGGTGTCGTGGACCGGGAAATCGGTGAAGGTGCTGCCGATGCGATGGCGGGTCACCCGGAAACCTCCAGCAGGACGACGGATCATCCGAGCGCCCATCCCCCCGGGGCGGACCGCGTCGCCGGGAATCGATCCGCACCTCGACCGCCCCGCGCCGCGGTCGATCACTGCGTGCGCACGATCTGGTCGGTGATCCGCGAGTGTGATCCGCGGGTCCTTGCAGCGGATAGCCGGAATCCCCGCAGCGCGATGCTGCGCTGCTCGATGCATCGACGCCGTCCGGACGGACCTCGTGTGCGCCTTCGAGACCGCTCGCACGCGTGTCTTGCCCTTCCTGCCCGACCCTGCAAGCATATGCGCGGGAGGCTTCATGGAACGATCCGCACTCGCAGGACGGCGGGCCGGGCGCGCGGCGATCTGCGCCGCGCTCGCCGCACTGCTAGCTTGCGCCTCTGCTCCCGTTCAGGCGCAAGCCGATCGCCTCGGCATCAAGGCCGACGGGTATCTCGAGGCCGAAGCCGAAGCGGTCGCCGCGCGGGAAGCGCTGTTCGCGCTCTCCCGCATCTACGCCCCCGTTTGCGACGAGGCGCCAACCTGGGCATTCGGCCCCGGGGTTCGCAGCAGGCCGGCGCGTCGTGACGAACCGGCCTCGGACAAGCCGGAGTCCGAGGCCCTGCGAGCGTACCGCGAGCGCGAAAAGCGGCTCGCCGAGGCATTCGGCCTGGAGCCTGGCGAGAGCGCATTGATCGTCGAGCCTGGGACGTCGGCATGGTCCGAGGCGGGCCTGCGCCGCGGCGACCGATGGCGCACCGAAGCGCTGTGGCCCGAATCCGGCGCGGGCGCGCCGATCGACATGAGCACGGGTCTTCCGATCACAGGCCCGCGCTACTGGGAGAAATTCGGTTCCGCGCTGCAGTCCCGACCCGAGCGCAGCTTCGCCGCGCAGCGCGGCGGTGTCGAACTCCAAGCCACGGTGCGCGCCGCACCGGTCTGCCGGATGGGGCTCGCCTTGCTGGACAGCCGCTACGCCTACGCGGACGCGAGCGGGAGCGAAGTCTTCGTCACCCTGCCCCTCGTTCGCGCGTTGAACGCCCGCGAACTCAGCATGCTGATGGCATTCGAGGGAGCGCGTGTCGTGCTGGCACGCAAGGACGGGGGGGCCGGTGCCGTCGTGGGCGAGCTCCTCTTCGGGCGGTTGGCCGAGATTGCGAAGAACGGCGAACTGAACCGGTTTCCGCCGTCCGAAGCGGAGCTCATCCAGGCTGACCGTCTGGCGATGTTCGCGCTGCGTACCTTGAAGATCGACCCGCCCGAATACCTGCGCTTCGTCAAATCGATGGACGCTCGCGAGGAGCCGTTCGGCGCTCCTCGCTATTCGACCCTGCGACCCCTGCCCAACAAGCGGTTCGCGGCACTCGAGGATTCTGCCGCGCTGTTCGAGGCCAGCCGTCGCTTCCGACTTCCCGCGGGGATCCCGCCGGAAAGCCTGCGCGCCATGCAAGGCGTGCCGGTGCCGGCGAACGCTCCGGCTAAGCCGCCCACATCGCAGCCCGAGTCGACGCCACCTGCCACTCGCGTCGCGATGCCCGCCAGCGGCTTTGCGGCCCTGGACGACGCGAACGCGCTCCCTGGAATCAGCGACGCCTGCCGCGCGCGTTACACCGCCTGGCTCGCCTGGGCCGAGCCGCGCGCCTTCGTCATAGGCCCCGGCGGACGCTGCGCCTTCACGAGCGGAGCTCGCGCTCCGCAGACCGGCGGCGCCGCCGACCCGGTCGTCCGAGCACTCGACGCCTGCCGTCGAATCGCCGGCGCGGAGTGCAAGGTGTACGCGATCGACCGCGAGGTCGTCTGGGCGCGGGAATAGGCCCTTTGGCGCGCATCACGACCCATCCCAGGCGTGCGCCTCATCCATGCTCGGTTCGGGTCACCGGCGCCGGAGACCAGCGCTCCGGATGGCGCTGATTCCCGGAGCGGATCGAGCCGAGCGGTTTCCCGGCAATCCGTGGTGCCGAACTCCCAGGGCAGGTCACCCGCACGAGGACCGAGTCAGCGTCAGCCCTCTTCCAGACTCGACACCACGTTGGTCAGCGTGGTCCGCCGCATGTCGCGCACCTCGGTCGAGCGGAACGGCCGGGCACGATGCATGGTCACGCGGTTGTCCCACATGACGAGGTCCCAGGGCCGCCAGACGTGCTCGTAGACGAATCGGCGCTGAGTGGCGTGTTCGTTCAGATCGCGCAGGAATGCGCGCGCTTCGGGCGTCGGCCAGCCCTCGATCGAGCCGGCATGGCTCGACAGGTAGAGCGAGTACCGGCCGGTGTTCGGATGCCGGCGCACGAGTCGCTGGCGAACCGGCGCCCACTTGAGGCGCTCGGCTTCCGTGAAATCGTCGAAACCGAGGAGGCCGCGCGAATAGAGCTGGCTGTGCAGGCAGACGAGATCCTGGATCTCGCTGCGCGTTTCGTCGTCGAGCGCGTCGTAGGCGGCGCGCATGTCGGCGAACTCGGTATTGCCACCGGCAGACGGGATCTGCCGCGCCGACAGCAGCGAGTACTTCGCCGGCACGGCCTTGAACGAGCTGTCGGAATGCCACAGGCGATTGCCCAATCCGAACAGGCGCGCCCGGTTGTCCCGCGGCAGGACCTCGCCGTGCTTGTCCAGGTTCGAGATGTCGTTCAGCTCCATCGCGAGCCGGCGGTCCTTCACCTCGCCGATGTCGCCGGTCGCGAGTTCGAGCGGCCCGAGCTGGCGACTGAACGCCACCTGCTGCGCGTCGTCCAGACGCTGGTCGCGGAAGACCAGCACGCCGTAGCGATCGATCGCGGCGTGGATCGCATCGACCTCGTCCGCGCGAAGCGGTCGCGTCAGGTCGATGCCGTGCAGGATGGCCGCGAAGTCCGGCCGACCCGCCGGGTCGATGGGTTCGCTGCGCGGTTGCCGGTGTGGATCGGCAGGTGCCGACGACACACTCGGTCCCTCGCCTGGATTGCTGGTCATCTCCCCGATCTCCTCGCTGGGCACAGGCGCGCGCCGCGCCGGCATCTCGCGGATGCTACCGGAGCCGCGCCGCAGGCGGGACGCGCGGGCGTGCGCTCGCGCTGATGCGGGAGATCGACCACAACGGCCCGAAAACCATGCTGGAGCCCGTGCGTCGCAGGCGCGGGCCAGGAGGATCCGTTCGCCAGGAATGACTTCCTGACAGGCCGAGCCACCTCCGGGGTACCGCCGGTCAGAGATCGAAGAGATCCTCGACCGGAGCCGACCCCGATTCCTCCGATCGATCGCGATGGTGACCGAACGCCTTGGAGGACCCGCTACTCCGACACAAACGCCAACGGTGCCGACAATCCATCGGAAAGACTGGGCTCGGCGTGCTGAAGCGCCGTTCGTACCGTCAGGACGACCGTCACGGTGAAGCGGTCCAGCATTGGCGCTGGGTTTCCGAGCGATCGGCACGGGATGCACCGTTCGGGATCCACCCAGGACCATCGGGTCTTGCGAGGTCATCGAAGCACCGCATCCGCCCTGCTCTTTCGACCCTCCGACCAGCTTGCACCGTATCGTCATCGAACGAGCCAAGCCCTTGTCCGCGCTTGACACACAGGCGCGAGCAGTCGGGACAGTCGAAGGATGTCGTTCGCGTGCTTGCTGTCAGCGATCGTCCCATTGGAGCCATTCCGTGATCCGGGGATCGGCGCTGTGCGGATGGGTGTAGCACCGCTCCAGTCGTTCACTCGAGGGTGATGCCCGCCTCCTGGACGGTCTTGCGCCACAGGTCGGACTCCGACTGCAGGCGCGCCATGAACGCCTGCGGCGAGGTGACGCCGCTCACCTCGAGACCCTTGTTGCGCAGGTCCTCGGCCACCGCCGGCATCGCCAGCACCGCATCGACCTGCGAGTGCAGGAACGCCAGGACCTCCGCCGGCGTGGCGGCCGGCGCGAAAAGCATGTTCCAGGCGCGAATCGTGAGGTCGGGCAGGCCCAGCTCGGCGAGGGTGGGCACGTCGGGCAGCTGCGCGATGCGGGACGGCTCCGGCACCGCGATCGCCTTGACCCGCCCGCCGCGGATCATCGGGGTGGCCGAGGCCACCGCATCGAACATCAGGTCCACCTGCTGGCCCGCCAGGTCGGTCAGCGCCGCGACCGAGCCGCGGTACGGGACCATCGTCATCGGCGCGCCGGTGCGCAGGCGCAGCAGCTCTCCGCCCACGTGCGACAGCGTACCGGCGCCGGGCGAGGCCATCCGGATCGGCGTGGCGCTGCGCTTGGCGTCGGCCAGGACGGTGGCGAACGCCGGCAGGTCGGGGCGCCCCACCAGCACCACCCGCGAGTCGATCGGGCGGCCCAGCGGCGCCAGGTCGCGAGCCGGGTCGTAGCCGGCGTTCTTGTAGACCCACGGGTTGACCGTGAGGAAGGCCGCGCCCAGCAGCAGGTGGTAGCCGTCGGCCGGTCCGCGGGTCACGGTGGTGGTGGCGATGTTGCCGGTGGCGCCCGGCCGGTTGTCCACGACCACCGGTTGGCCGATCCGTTCGGCCAGCTTGGCCGCGATCAGCCGCGCCGACGTGTCGGACGCACCGCCCGGCGGGAACGGCACCACCAGGCGCAGCGGGCGGCCGGGGAACCCGCCTGGGCCGCCCGTCGACTGCGCCCGCGCGGTGCCGGCCGTCGCCACCGCGAGCAGGCCGGCGAGCACGCGACGCCGCCGGGCGCGCGCGGGACCCGATCCGGACGAGCCGGCCGACGAGATCGAGTTCGAGACGCCTGCATGGGGTTCGGTCATCGGGGTTCTCCTGGACGGATGACCGCCCGGGCGCGTCTGGATGGGCTGCGGGTGGGAGCGGTGGCTGATGCCGGCAGGCGGCGCGGCCTCGAAGCCCGCGCCTCGGGCTCGGCCGGCGAGGGCTCGGCGAAAGCCACGCCGGCCTCGCGCCGGCGCCAGTCCGTGAGGCGCCGGATCAGTTCGTCGAGCCGGCGGATCAGCAGCGCCTCCTCGACGGGGTTCAGCCGGAACGCATCGGTGCAGGCGGCCTCGATCGACTCGGTGAGCACGGCGAACGCCCGCCGCCCCTTCGGCGTGATCTCGATGCGGGCGATCCGCCGGTCGGTCGGGTTGCGCGCGTTGCGCACCAGGCCGCGCTCGTGCATCGCGGCGATCGATCGGCTGAGCGAGGACTGGGGCAGGTGCGTGAAGGCCACCACCTCGTTCAGCGTGCAGGAGCCCTTCGTGACCAGGCACAGGAAGACCCGCCACTGGGCGATCGTGACGCCGCCGCGGGCGAGCGTGACTTCGAGCAGCCGCTGGGTCAGGGCCGACAGCGCCGACAGCCGGTACGGCAGGAAGCTCGAGAGGTCGAACCCCGGGCCGGGCGTGGCGGTGTCGGTGGCCATCGGCCGCTACTTGAGCAGGAAGACCGGGGAGACGTTGGTCCAGCCGCGCGGCGGCAGGGTCTTGTCCCACGCGGTGTAGCGCGCGAGCAGGTCCTGGAAGATCTCGGGATGGTCGGCCGAGCGGTCGTGCGCCTCGGCGGGATCGGTCTCCAGGTCGTGCAGCCGGGCCACCTTCTGGCGTCGATCCAGGTAGAGCTTCCAGCGCCCCACCCGCACCGCCGAGAACTCCGAGAGCTTCCAGAACAGGGCGTCGTGCGGCGCGCCCGGCTCCTCGCCCTTCAGGTACGGCAGCAGGTCCACGCCGTCGAGCGGCAACGAGGCGCCGGTGGGCACCCCGCAGGCGGCCGCCGCGGTGGGCAGGATGTCGAGCGTGCTCACCGGCTCGTTGTAGACCTGGCCGGCCGGGATGCGCCCCGGCCACTTCATCATGAACGGCATGCGGATGCCGCCTTCCCAGGTGGTGAACTTGCCGCCCGAGAACGGCCCGTTGCTGCCCGGCCGGCTCGTCGAATTGCCGTTGTCGCTGACGAAGACCACGAGCGTGTCGTTCTCCAGCCCGGCCGCTCGCAGCGCCTCCAGCACCGAGCCCACCACCTCGTCCTGCGCCAGCAGCATCGCGTTGTAGCCGCGCTTGGCGATGTTGGCGATCGAGCCGCGCAGCTTGTCGAAGTAGCGGGCCGGCACCTGCAGCGGCGGCACCGGCGAGTTCATCGCGAAGTAGAGCAGGAAGGGCTCGTTGCGGTGCCGCTCGATGAAGTTCAGCGCCTGGTCGCGGAAGAAGAACATCAGGTACTCGTCGACCTCGATGATCTCGCCGTTGCGGCGCACCGCGTTCAGGCCTTCCCGGCTCCAGGCGACGTCCTTCACCTCATCGTGGAAGTCGACCTTGATGCTGACCAGCTCCGGGTCGTCGAGCCGGGTGGACTGCAGGCTGGTGTTCCCGTAGAAGACCACCGACTCCTCGAAGCCCTTGCTCTTGGGCAGGAACTGCGGCGCGTGGCCGAGGTGCCACTTGCCGAACACGCCGGTGCGGTACCCCTGGGCAAGGAAGAGCTCGCCGATCAGCTTCTCGGTGGCCGGGATGCCGCGGCGCAGGAACTCGGCCTCGCCCTGCAGCGGCGCCAGCGAGCCGTCTTCCTCGAGGATCTCGCGCCGCTCGGGGAAGGCCCCCGACGACACCTGCTGCTCGAACCCGAAGCGCTGCTGGTAGCGGCCCGTGACCAGCCCCGCGCGCGCCGGGCTGCACAGCGGCGCCGACGTGTAGCCCGAGGTGAAGCGGACGCCGTCGCGTCCGATGCTGTCCATGTGGCGGGTCTCGATCAGGGCGTTCCCGTACGAGGACAGGTCGCCGTAGCCCATGTCGTCGGCCAGGATGATCACGACGTTCGGGCGGCGAGTGGGGTGGGCGCTCGTCATGGTCTCCTGCGGCCTCTCGTGTGCTGGTGGTACTGCGCGGGAATGTTATCGTATCCAGATGCATATGCAATCGGATTCGCCATGACCTCGGACACCGGCATCGGCATGGTCCCGATCGAGGGCGGCACCTTCACCATGGGCTCGGCGCGGTACTACCCCGAAGAGCGGCCGCCGCGTGCGGTACGCGTGGAGCCCTTCCTGATCGACGAGACTCCGGTGACCAACGCGCAGTTCGCGCGCTTCGTGGCGCAGACCGGCCACGTCACGCTCGCCGAGCGGCCGGCGCAAGGGCTGCCGGCCGGCGGCTCCGCCGTGTTCCGGCCCACCGACGGGCCGGTGGACCTGTCGGATCCGGCCCGGTGGTGGGCGTTCGTGCAAGGCGCCTGCTGGCGGCATCCGCAGGGCCCCGGCAGCGACCTCGCCGGGCTCGACGAGCATCCGGTGGTGCACGTGGCCTGGACCGACGCAGCGGCCTTCGCCGCCTGGGCCGGCAAGCGGCTGCCCACCGAGGCCGAGTGGGAGTTCGCCGCGCGCGGCGGGCTCGAGGGCGCCGAGTTCGCATGGGGCAACCGGCTGTCGCCCGACGGCCTGGTGCTGGCCAACACCTGGCAGGGACCGTTCCCGCACGCCAACTCGCTCGCCGACGGGTGGGCGCGTACCTCGCCGGTTCGCACCTTCCCCGGCAACGGCTACGGGCTGTTCGACGTGATCGGCAACGTCTGGGAATGGACGGCCGACGAGTGGTCGCTGCCGTCGCGCACCGATGCGCCGGCACGAGGCTGCTGCGCGGCGCGCACGGTCGGCGAAGTGCCGGTGAAGGTGATCAAGGGCGGCTCGTACCTGTGCGCGCCCGAGTACTGCCAGCGCTATCGCCCGGCCGCGCGCCATCCTCAGGCCATCGACTCGCCCACCGGTCACATCGGGTTCCGCTGCGCGGCGTCGTGAGCGGCCGGCGGGATGGCCGGGACCACGGCGGACTCCGTCGAGCCGAACGACCCGCCACCGTCCGGAGCCGGCGTCCATCCACCCGGAGCGGGTGTTGCTCGAACGGCCGAAGCTCGAGAAGGAGGGGGCCGAGCTGCGGATCCGCAGGGAGGGCGACGGCCTCATGCTGACCCCGGTTCGCAGGCACCAGCGCCGCGAGCTCCTGAACGCGTGGGCTCCGATGGACGACTCGCTGCCCGAACCCGAGGGCCTGCCGCACCAGCCACGGGATCCGCCATGCGGGCTGCTTCGTCCCGCATGCCCGACGCGAACCAGGAAGTTGAAGCGCCCTCCCCCTGGCCCGGCGCAAGCGGCAGGTCGGATGCACGGCGGCTGCACGAGAAGCGCCCCCCGCTGATAGGGCGGCGCGCGGGCCGAGTCCGCAGCGCCGGCCGACCGGGTCACGGCGCAGCGGCGGCCGCGCCGTCCTCGGCGCGATCAGTCGCGCACCAGCACCTGCACGACGCAGACCGATCCAGCCCCCAGCAGGTGGCACATGCCGACGCGGTCGCCGCCGCGCAGCCGACGCACCGTCTCGTGGATCTGCGCGAGGCCGGTGGGCGCGCCCGGATGCCCGCGGGCGAGCAGACCGCCGTCGGTGGAGAACTCGGGCAGGCCGAAGCGGCGCCGCGAGTCGGGTCCGAACGCGCCGCGGTCCACCAGGGTCTCGGCCTCGCCCGGGCCGCAGAAGCCGAGCAGCTCGTAGTAGAGGAGCTCCTCGATCGCGAACGCGTCGTGCACCTGCACGACGTCGACCTCGCGCGGCGCGAGCCCCGCCTGCGACAGCGCGCGCGAGACGGTGGTGCGCGACAGCTCGGGCGGACCGACGATCGCACCCTCGAGGATCAGGTCGGGCGACCAGGCGTCGCTGCCGCAGGCGCTCGCGGCGAGGCGCACGCGCGGGTGCGCGGCGTCCGCGGGCCAGTCCGGGCCGGCGCACAGCACGGCCGCAGCCGCACCCTCGCCCCACGGCGTGCACATCATCGAGGTGAACGGGTCGGCGACGGTGCGGCTCGCGAGCACGCGCTCGATCGTAACCGGCTCGGGCGCGCGACGCGCGGCGAACGGGTTGGCGCGCGCGTAGTTCCAGTTCTTCGCGGCGATCGCGGCGAGCTGCTCGCGCGTGGTGCCCTGCTCGTGCATCCGGCGCTTCGCCCACAGCGCGAACGAGACCACCGGCGGGAAGTTGCCCTCGCCGATGATGATCTCCTCGACCGGGACGGCGCGCTGCGGGGAATCGACTCCGATCACCAGCACACGCCGCGCGTCGCCGGCCAGGATCGCCTGCCGTGCGGCGTGGACCGCGGCCAGGCCGGTGGCGGACGCGTTGGTGACGTGGTCGACCGGCACGCCGGTCAGGCCCAGGTCCTTGGCCAGGTAGATGCCGCGCGGCGTCAGCGGGTGGGCGGCGCCGACGACGACCGCGTCGATGTCCGAGTAGGCGAGCCGCGCATCGGCCAGTGCCGCGAGGGCCGCCTCGCGCGCGAGCGGCAGCGCCTTGCCCGGGCCGTGGTTGGCGAACGGCGTCATGCCAACGCCGGCGACGAGGACCTCACGCATGGCCGAACCTCGGTCGTCCGTCGGCGGTCGCTCCGGTGGCGACCACGCGCTCGCCGATCCGCCCGGTGCCGGGCTCGAGCAGCGCGAGCACGCGCGCGCCGCAGCCCAGGTCGACGATGCCGTAGCACTCGCCGCCGAAGGTGGTCGCGGCGTAGAGCGTGCCCTCGGCCGCGACCTCGTCCGGCACCGCGGCGCGCAGCGAGCCGTCAGCGACCAGTTGCCTCGGCGGCACGTAGACCTGCCCGGTGGCGGGATCGCGCGAGGCCTTCATCGTCAGGATGCCCACGGGCGGCCCTTCTCGTCGGAACGTGTCGTCTCGGTCATGGCAGTCTGCGCGCGGCGCGATATCGGGATGAACATGAATTCGGATTCGAATATGCTTCGGGGGACACCGGCCGTCAAGGCACGGGCGCCGTCGGGGTGCCCTGTGCTACCCTCGGCCGCGACCCGGCAGATCGATGATGAGCGGCTTGGAGAAGCGGAAGACGACGGCGAGTCCGGGGCGCAAGGCCGAGGCGACTCGCCAGGCGCTGCTCGACGCGGCGCGCGTGGTCATCGCGCGAGACGGCTGCGCGAACGCGCGCATCGTCGACATCGCGCGACAGGCGGGCCGATCGGTGGGGGTCTTCTACACCTACTTCGACGACAAGGCCGCCCTGTTCGCGGCGCTGCTCGAGGCGTTCCACGCCGACACGATCCAGCTGACTCCGGCGCCGGCCGCCTACGAGGAGAACACCGCGGCGGCGGTGCGCGCGGCCCTGGCGGGCTTCTGGTCCACTTACCGACGATACCACCCTGAGATGCTCGGGCTGCTCGAGACTGGGATCGCCGACGCGGCGGTGCTCGAGGTCTGGCGCAAGATGCGCAGGCGCGGCATCCGGCGGTTCGCGTTCCGGATCCTCAAGCAGCAGGAGAAGGGGCGCTGCGCCGGGCTCGACCCTGAACTCGCCGCCTCGGCGCTCCACGGCATGCTCGAGTTCACCTGCTTCAACTGGCACTCGCGCAGGCTGGACTTCCCGGACGCCACGATCTCCGACGAGCGGGCGGTCGACACGCTGTACCGGCTGGTGGCACGCGTGCTCGAGCTCGACGACTCGCCGCCGCCGACCCGGGGGGCAGCCGCGCCCGCCGCGCGGCCCCGTGCGCGCCGCAGGCCGGCTACTGGGGCTTGATCCCCAGCGAGCGGATCAGCGCGTTCGTCTCGGCGTGCTCGGCCGCGAGTTCGCGTCGGAAATCCTCGCCGGTGGTCGCGAGGACGGTCTGTCCGCCGACGCTCAGGAACCCCTCGAACTCGGGCGAGCGCACCGTCTGGTTCAGCACCTCGGTCCAGCGCGCGGCCAGCGGCGCGGGCAGGCCTTTCGGCGCCACCAGCGCGATCCACAGTGTCGAGCGCGTGGCCGGCGTGTCGACGCCCTGCTCCTTCATCGTGGCCACCGCGGGCAGGAACGGCGAACGCTCGGCGCCGCACACGCCGAGCGCGTGGACCGTCCCCTTGTCCTGGTGCTGCAGCGCGAGGGTCGGCGGCACGACGGTCAGCTGGACCGAGTTCGCGAGCGTGTCCTGCAGCGCAGGCACGAGGCCCTTGTAGGGCACGTCGACGAAGCTCGTGCCGGTCGCGCTCTCGACGGACTTGATCGCGAGGTGCGGGAAGGTGCCCGGCCCCCAGGTGCCGCAGGTGATCGTGCCGGGCGCCTTGCGCGCGGCCGCCAGCAGTTCGGCGATGTTGCGCACGCCGAGCTTCGCGTTCGCGATCAGCACCGGCTGCGCGTGGCAGATCTTCATGATCGGCGTGAGGTCGGTCCGCGCGTCGTAGCCGGCCGACGGCACGAGCGACGCGACGCTGACCAGCGAGTCCGGGATCGCGAAGGCGAATGTGTAGCCGTCGGGTGCCGCGCGGGCCACCTCGCCGGTGCCGATCGAGCCGTTGGCCCCCGGCTTGTTCTCGACCACGATCGTCTGACCGATCCGCGGACCGGTCAGTTCGGCCAGCTTGCGGGCGATCACGTCCGTCGGACCACCCGCCGGGAAGGGCATCACCCAGCGGATCGGGCGGCTCGGATAGGACTGGGCGAAGGCGCCCTTCGAAGCCAGGCCGGCCGTCGCCGACAGAACGGATACCAGGACCTCGCGTCGCTTCATCGTCGTGTCTCCCTGTCGTTCCGGACCGACCCACCCGGCGCGACGACCGCGCGGGCGATGATCTCCTTCATGATCTCGTTGCTGCCGCCGAGGATGCGCTCGATGCGCGCGTCGACGAACGCGCGCGCGATCGGGTATTCGCGCATGTAGCCCCAGCCGCCGTGCATCTGCAGGCACGCGTCGACGACGCGGCCGAGCATCTCGGTGACCCACAGCTTCGCCATGGCGGCGCGGGTCGCGTCGAGCGTGCCGGCCGCGTAGCGGTCCAGCGCGTCGTCGACGAACGTGCGGCCGACGGCGGCCTCGGTCTGCAGCTCGGCGAGGCGGAAGCGCGTGTTCTGCAGGCTGGAGAGCGCCGCGCCGAAGACCTCGCGCTGGCAGACGTAGTCGACGGTCCAGCGCAGTGCTGCCTCGGCCTTCGACTGGCACGACACGGCGATCGCGAGCCGTTCGCGCGCGAGCCCCCGCATCAGCTGGCGGAAGCCTTCTCCCGGGCGGCCCAGCACGCAGTCGTCGGGAATCTCGACGTCGTCGAAGAAGAGCTCCGAGGTGTCCTGGGCGTGCACGCCGATCTTGTCGAGGTTGCGGCCCCGACGGAACCCGGGCGAGTGCGTGTCGACGAGAAACAGCGTGACGCTGTCGCGGTCGCGCGGGTCGGTCTTGGCGGCGACCACCGCCAGGTCGGCAAGCTGCCCATTCGAGATGAAGACCTTCTGCCCGCGGAGCACCCATCGGTCGCCGGCCCGCGTCGCGGTGGTACGCATGCCGCGCAGGTCGCTTCCCGCCGCGGGCTCGCTCATCGCGATCGCGCCGACCACCTCGCCGCTGACCATGCCGGGCAGCCACCGGCGCCGCTGCGCGGGCGTGCCGAAGTGCACGAGGTAGGGCGCCACCATCTCGGAGTGGATGAAGAAACCCGGGCCGGAGAAGCCCTCGCGCGCCATCTCCTCGATCACGATGACGCCGTGCAGGACGTCGCCGCCGGGTCCGCCGAGCTCGTCGGGCAGGTCCGGACACAGCAGGCCCTGCGCCCCGGCCTTGCGCCACAGGTCGCGGTCGACCTTGCCCTCCCGCTCCCAGCGGTCGTGGTGCGGCGCGACCTCGTTCTGCACGAAGCGTCGCACCTGCTCGCGGAAGATCTCGTGTTCCTCGCGGAACGGTGCGCCTCGACGCTCTTCGGTCATCGTCCTGTCCCTTCGCGTGCGGCCCGTTCCCATTCGGCCCGCAGGTCGACCTTCCGGACCTTCCCGACGCTGCTCAACGGCAGGGCGCTGCGGAACGAGATGCTGCGCGGGCACTTGTAGTGGGCGATCCGGGCGCGGCAGTGCGCGACGAGCTCGGCCTGCGTCGCGGTCCGTCCCGGCTTGAGCACGACGACCGCGTGCACCGACTCGCCCCAGTGGTCGTCGGGAACGCCGATGACCGCGGCCGCCTGCAGCGCGTCGTGGTACATCAGCGCGTTCTCGACCTCGCCGGCGAAGACGTTCTCCCCGCCGCTGATGATCATGTCCTTCAGCCGTCCGACGACGGACACGAAGCCGTCCTCGTCCATCGTGCCGAGGTCGCCGGTGCTCAGCCAGCCGTCGCGGATCGTCTGCGCGGTGAGCTCCGGGTCCCGCCAGTACGAGGTCATCAGGCCCGGCCCGGAAACCTGGATCTCGCCGGTCGTGCCGAGCGCCACCTCGCGGCCCGACTCGTCGGCGATGCGCACCGAGAACGCCGGCAGCACCCGGCCGGCCGAGCCGAGCTTGCCGGCGAACGGGCCCTCGAGAACGTGGTACCGCTCCTGGAGCATCGTGCAGGCGCCGCCGACCTCGGTCTGACCGTAGACCTGCACGAGCCCGACGCCGGGCGCCTCGTCCATCAGCCGGCGCAGCACCGGCTCCTGGATCGGCGCCGCGCCGTACAGGATCCGACGCAGGCGCGGGAAGACGCCCGGGCGGTCTCGGGCTCCCTCGAGAGTCGCCGAGATCATCGTCGGAACGAGGATGGCCACGTCGACGCCCTCGTGCTCGATCGCGTCGAGCAGCGCGGTCGGCGAGAACTCGGGCAGGAAGCAGTGCCGCGCGCCGGCGGCGGTGACGCCCAGGCCCGCGGTCAGGTCGGCGGCGTGGAACATCGGCGCGGTGTGCGCGAACACCGTCGACTCGTCGAGCCTGAAGTTGTCCTTCGCGGCGAGCGCCTGCAGCAGCAGTGCGTCGTGCGACAGCTCCACCCCCTTGGGCATGCCGGTGGTGCCGCCCGTGTAGACGATCGCGGCGGTGGTCCGGGGCAGTACCGGCACGAAGGGCAGGCCGTCGCCGGCGGGCAGCGCGTCGCCCGCGGTGTCCCAGGCGTCGATGGGATCGAGGCGGACCGTCGACAGGCCCGCGCATTCGCGCGCGAGCAGTGCGGCTCGTTCCGCGTGGCGCTCGTCGTGGCACAGCCGCGTGCAGCCCGCGTGGTCGAGGATGAAGCGCTGCTCGGCGGGCGCGAGCCGGGTGTTGAGCGGCACGAGGATCCCGCCCGCCCACGGCACCGCGAACAGAGCCTCGAGATGCTCGGGGACGTTGGCGGCGAGGACGGCGACCCGATCGCCCGGGGCGGTGCCGTCCGAGCGCAGGCTCGCCGCCCGGCGTGCGACGCGATCGCGCAGCGAGCACCAGTCCTTCGAGCGCCCGAGGTGGCGGACGGCGGTGGCGCGCGGGAAGGTCTGGGCCGTGTTCGCAAGGAGCTGGTGCAGTGACATGGAGGTTCCGGGAGGGAGGTTCCAGGCCGCGGACTAGACGCGAATATGAATTCACATTCGTTTCAAACCACAAGTATCCGCAGGTCCCCGAGGGCGTGTCAACACGGCGGGCGGTGCCCTCACGGCCATCCGGCCATGGCGGCGTATCGTATCCGTCCGCCGAACACACCTTGCTGGGCCACTGCGGACATGATTCGCGGACACGTGTCCGTGGTCGATGGGGTGGACACATGTCCGCGATAGCGATGCGTAGACCGGGATTCCCTTTCGGATCGGCGTCCGGCGCCAGGTTGAGGTGGGTACGTGTCCGTGCGGTCCTGCACGGACACGTGTACCTCTCAGGATCCCGGAGGCCGAGATTCAGGCGCCACCCATCGATGCGGCAGCAATTCGCTAATCGCAGCCATCTTCGTGGTCGGCAGGCGCTCGAGCACGTCGGCCATGTACGCCCAGGGATCGAGCCCGTTGATCTTCGCCGAATTGATGAGGCTCATCACCGCCGCAGCGCGCTGGCCGGCGCGCAGCGAGCCTGCGAACAGCCAGTTCTTGCGGCCGAGTGCGATCGGCCGCATCAAGCCTTCAATCGCGTTGTTGTCGACCGGCCAGCGGCCGTCTTTGACGTAGCGCGTCAGCGCTTCCCATCGTCGCAGGCTGTAGTCGATCGCCCGGGCGGTGGCACTGCCGTCGGTGATCTGCGCTCGTGTCTGCACGAGCCAATTGTGCATCGCCTTGTGGATCTCCCGGCTTCGCGATTCGCGCACCGTCTTGCGCGCTTCGGGGCTGAGCCCGAGCGTTTCGCGCTCGACCTCGTAGAGCAGTTCGAAGTATTTCAGCGCGTCGGCCGCGACCTGGCTCTTGCCGGCGACGTGCAGGTCATAGAACTTGCGCCGGGCGTGCGCCAGGCAGCCGAGCTCGATCATGCCCTTCTCGTCCAGGGTCTTCCTGTAGCCCTTGTATTCGTCCACCACCAGCGCACCGCGCCAGTCGCCCAGGAAATCCCGGGCGTGCGCACCGGCACGGGTTTCACAGAAATCGTAGATCACCGCCCGAAGTGGCTCGAACTTGCCGGGCGCATACGCCCACAGGTAGGCGTTGCGGGACTTCTTCTGCCCCGGGGTGAGCATCGTCACCGGCGTCTCATCGGCGTGCAGTACGGGGCAGGCCAGCACCTCGGCGCGCAGCGCGTCGACCAGGGGCTGAAGCCGTTGGCCGCATTCGCCCACCCACTCGGCCTGCGTCGATCGCGGCAGCGACACGCCGCAGCGCGCATAGATCGTCTCCTGGCGGGCGAGCGGAACATGGTCGGCGTACTTGCTCACCAGCACCTGCGCGAGCAGTCGCGCGGTGGGGACTCCCTTGTCGATCACCGAGGGTGGCATCGGCGCCTGGACCAGGCGCTCGCAGCAGCGGCACACCCACTTGCCGCGCACGTGCCGCTCGACGCTGAACGTTCCAGGGTGGTAGTCGAGCTTCTCGCTGACGTCCTCACCGATACGCTCGAGCGGCGCGCCGCAACCGGCGCTCGTGCACGTCGTCGTCTCGGGCTCGTGGCGGATCTCGGTACGCGGCAGCGCGGCCGGCAACGGCTCGCGCCGCGGCGTCTGGCGCTCGCGGGGTTGACGTCCGAGTTCCTCGCGCAGACCCTCGAGCTCGGTCTCGATGGCAGCGATGTCTGCGTCGACCGCCTCGTCGATCAGGGAAAGCTGCTCGGCCGACAGGTTCTCGCGGCTGCGGCCGAACTTCCAGCGCCGCAGCACCGCCAATTCGTGCGTGAGCTTGTCGACCTTGGTGTCGAGCCACAGGATCCGCTGATCGCGGCGCGCGAGTTCCTCGATGTGCCGAGCGATGACCTGATCGCGCTGCGCGAGCTGCGCCTCCAGCATGCGCATCCGCTCGAGCAATTCCCCAGAATCGAGGCGCGTGTCGATGTCCTGCAGCATGCAGGCGATGATAATCACCGGCCGGGTTATCGGCCAGTGAAGCTTTCAGGTCAGCGTGATCGCTCCGGCATCGCCGATCCTGCGCCAAGGCAGACCGAGCGCGAGCGCCGTCAATTGCGCCGCGCTGATCGCCTCGTGCGATTCGTGCGAATCGCTCCAGGTGAATCGCCCGCGATGCAGTCGCCGTGCGGCCAGCCAGAGCCCGACGCCGTCGTGAACGAGAACCTTCATCCGAGTGGCGCGCCCGTTCGTGAAGACGTACGCATGATGCGGACGCGCAGCACCGAATACATCGACGACGCGCGCGAGCACGCTGTCGTAGCCCGCACGCATGTCCAGCGGCGCGGTCGCCAACCACACCGCGTCGATGCGGATCACCGCAGCACCGCACCCAGCAGCGTCGCGCACTGCGCAGCGTGCGACAGCGGCCAGTCGATCGTCACGCTGACTTCGCCCCGACGTAGCTCGATGCGAAACGAATCCGCCGCGGAAGGCGGGGTGGGCGCATCGAGGCGAACGAACGACTCCTCGGTCTGCGCGACCGCAACGTATGGAACGCGCTGCTCCCGATCGATGGCCTCGGACCCTTCGGCTTCGCTGATCCAGCGACGCAGCAGATTCGCGTTTATTCCGTTGGCCAACGCCACCGCGGCCGTCGACACTCCGGGCTGGCGGCAGGCCTCGATCAGTCTTGCCTTGAACTCATCGCTGTACCGACCCCGGCGCCGCCCCTGGGGGGGCAGGTTGACTTCCCTCGTGGCCACGTATCCGCTCCTTGCGAAATTTCGGAGGCGCCGATCCTCGACGGATACCGCAGCAGGTTCAAGGTGTGTTCGCCGGACAGATACGGCGTATCGCGAGAACGATCCACTCCACGGAGGCCTGCGCGTCCCGAGCCGATTTCTTCCACGCGATGCATGCGCTGAAGGTGTCGCGCCTCGAGCCCCGCTGTCCAGGTCTGCTGGTGCACCCCGCGCGGACAGCTGGACGCCTACCGCGATGAGCCGGCCTGCGTTCGATCGCCTTCACGGTGACAGGCCTCTGCGAGCGCCGTCAAACGCTTCACACAGGCCAGCGGAACTGCCGGCAAGGCTCGAACTCGAGCAGCAGATGCGGGCCTTTCTCGCAGCTGTGGCGCGGAAGGTCCTCGATGGCGCGATGGAACTCGAGCGCCCTACTCCCACTCGATCATCAACGAGCCTCTTGAGCTGTTGATTTGCAATGTGCCCGCCTCTGCCTCGCAGACCTTTACCGTCACTTCTACCGTCAATCTGTCGAGGTCCAGCATTGGCGCGGGTTTCCAGGCGATTGCACCGAAAGTGACCTTTCGGGATCTATCGACGTCTATCGACTCCTGGGGCGCTCGCGAACGCTTCATCGCGCATCGACCTGACGCTCGGAGTGCACCCAAACTGAAGGGGCATCAAATACCGTAACTGATTGTCGCGCCTCGCTTTTCAGACGAATTCTCTACCGTCAGCTTGGGCAGGCGCCCTGAGGGCTCGCGCCCGACCTATTGGCAGTGCGCGGTCCCTCGCCAGACGGTCAGGGAAAGCCTTGAACGCGGAGCGTCACCCCGCCACCGGTTGAAAGACACGGATTCTTGGCGAGAGCTTGGCTCGGAGTTCCCGGTCCGCGACTCGGATGTCGTACTCGGACTGCAGATTCAGCCAGAACCGGGGCTCCATGCCAAAGAACAACCCGAGCCGAAGCGCTGTATCCGCGGTGATGGGGCGCTGGCCATTCACCAGTTCGCTGATCCTGCTCGGCGAGACATCGATGTCCGCCGCGAGTTGGCGGGCGCTGATGCCCATGGGCTTCATGAAGTCCTCGAGCAGGATCTCGCCTGGATGAATCTCGTCAAGCAACTTGACCATGTTTCGAAGTCCTAGTGGTAGTCCACGATCTCGACGCGGTGCGCTCCGTCGGTCTTCCAGACAAAGCAGACCCGCCACTGGTCGTTGACGTGGATGCTGTGCTGGCCTTTGCGGTCGGCCTTCAGTGCCTCCAATTGGTTGCCCGGCGGGACGCGCAAGCTGCCGAGTTCCGTGGCGGCGTGGATCTGAAGCAACTTGCGCCTCGCGACGCGCTCGATGTTGCGGAAGCGGGATACCGCACGGCTGTGAAAGAGGGCCTCTGTATCGGCGCACGCGAACGAGCGAATCATGCGCCATGATGATCCGCAAGACAGGTTCTGTAAAGCGGAACACAGGGAATAGGAAATTCAAACGCCCTCACCCTGGCCCGGCGCAAGCGGCGGGTCGGATCCAAGGCGGCTGAACGGCGCGAAGCTGACCCGCTTCTCGCACCGGGCCGTGTCTGCGATCGGGCTGCAGGCGTTCACGGCGTGCGATTTTGGCCTCGCTCTCGGGCTCGGCGGCGCGCTCGGGCAC
>JBJOKE010000029.1:0-145353 GCA_046046245.1 Pseudomonadota bacterium
GCGTGCTATGACGACCGGCGGTGGGGTGCACCGCGCCGGGGGGGCTCGCCCGGCCGGGGTGCACGTCCGAGGTGCCGGCCCGGAGCGCGCGCGACGCCTGCGCGAACTGGTCGTCCGCGCAGCCGCTTTTCCCGGGATGGATACGCCTGCTTGCTGCAACCCTGGGCCGGTGCGCAGACACGCACGCGTCCGGAGTCCGCATCCATGTCCCGTTCCAACCGCCCCGCATCCACCGTCCGACGCGACGGATTCTTCGCGTTCCACGGCCCGCTCGCGCCGGGTGTCCGGATGATGCGGCGACTGTCGATGCCGGTGAAGTCCCTGCTGGTGGTCACCGCCTTCATGGTGCCGCTGGGCATGCTCGGCTGGTTCTACTGGAGCAACGCCGGTTCGCAGATCGAGTTCGCCGAGCAGGAGCGGCGCGGCGTCGAGTGGCTGCAGGCGTGGACGCCCGCCCTGCAGGCGGCGCACGAGCACCGGTCGCTCGCCGCGCGTGCAGCCGCCGGCGACGCGTCGTCGACGGATGCCGCCTCGGCCGCGGCCGAGTCGTGGAAGACCGCGATCGCGCGGCTGGCCGAGGTGGACAGGCGGCTCGGCGAGCCGCTGGCGACCGGCTCGCGGCTGACGGATCTCGAGCGCACGATGCAGGCCTCGCTGGCGGCCGGCCCGAAGGGCACGGCGGCGCACGACGAGGCGGTGTCCGCGCTGCTGGCCGCGGGCGCGGCGGTCGGCGACTCGTCGAACCTCGTCCTCGATCCCGACCTCGATGCCTTCTACCTCATGACCACCTCGGTGATCGAGGGGCCCGGTCTCGTCGACGCGCTGGCGCGCTCGCGCGACACCGGCCTCGCGCTCGCGGCCGCGAGCGGCGACGCCGCGGGCGTGCACCAGCGTGCGCTGGCATCGGCCGCCAGCGTCGCGCGCGTCGGCGCCGATCGGCAGAAGTCCGGCCTCGGCCGGGCCACCGGCAGCAACGCCGAACTCGAGGCGCCGCTCGCGGCCGCGCCCAAGCTCGCTGCGATCGGCGCGGTGCTCGAATCGATCGACCGGACGCTGAACGCCCACGAGAAGCCGAAGGCCGACGACTGGTGGAAGACGACGACCGAGGGCCTGGCGGCCTCCTACGCGCTGAACGCCGCGTCGATGACCCAGCTCGACGGCCTGCTGCAGGCGCGGATCGACCGCCTCGCCGCCGACCGGCAGCAGAAGCTCGGCTTCGCGGCCGGCTGCATCGTCGTCGCCTTCTACCTGCTGTTCGCGATGTACAACGTCCTGCAGGGTGGCCTGCGGGCGCTGTCGGATCACATCGTCCGGCTCGCCGACGGCGACTTCAGTGCGCGCCCCTATCCGTGGGGGCAGGACGAGGTCGCCTCGGCGCTGCACAAGCTGCGCGAGTCGCTGCAGTCGATGAGCGCGGCGATGCGCGCGGTCTACGAACGCGCGGAGCAGGTGTCGCACGCGGCCCGCGAGATCTCGACCGGCAATTCGGATCTGTCGGTGCGTACCGAGCAGAGCGCCGCCTCGATCGAGGCGGTGGCGAACAACATGGACGCGGTCGCGCGGCTGGTCGGCGACAACGTCGCCTCGCTCGACCAGGCCGACGCGGCGATGGGCGAGCTGCTGCAGGCGGTGCGCGAGAGCCAGGGCACGGTGACCGGGCTGGTCGACCGGATGACCTCGCTGCACGCGCAGAGCCGCCAGATCGTCGAGATCGTCGGGCTGATCGACGGCATCGCGTTCCAGACCAACATCCTCGCGCTGAACGCCGCGGTCGAGGCCGCGCGCGCCGGCGAACAGGGCCGCGGTTTCGCGGTGGTGGCCACCGAGGTGCGCACGCTCGCGCAGCGCAGCGCCGAGGCCGCCCAGCAGATCAAGGGCATCGTGCAGCGCTCGACCGCCGAGATCGAGGCGGGGTCGTCGCTCGCGGCGCAGGCCGGCCAGCGCGTCGCGGGCACGGTCGGCACGGCCGGCGCGGTCGCGGACATCATGCACCGGGTGCTCGAGGGCTCGCGCGACCAGCGCGCGCGGGTCGGCGAGGTCCACGAGACGCTCAACAAGCTGACGACCGACACCCAGAGCAACGCGGCGCTGGTCGAGGAGGTCGCCGCCGCGACGACGTCGCTCGACACGAGCGGCGGCGAGCTGCACGCGCTGGTGGCGCGCTTCAAGCTCGGCGACCAGCGCTGAGCCTGAGGTCCCGGCGTCTGTCCGGCTGGTAACATCGGCCGGATGAACGACGCCCTCCGCACGACGGGCCCCGGAGACACCGCCCCGCCCCGCCCGGCCGCCAGCCTCGTCCTGCTGCGCGACGCCGCCCCCGGCCTGCAGGTCCTGCTGCTCGAGCGACCGAGCGAGGACCGCGTCCTCGCCGGCGCACGCGTCTTCCCGGGCGGCAAGCTCGATCGCGAGGATGCCGACGACGACCTGCTCGACCGCTTCGGCCTGCACCCCCACACGTTGCACGCGCGCCTCGGCGAGCCCGAGCTCGACCCGCGGGAGGCGGCCGCGCTGTTCGTCGCAGCGATCCGGGAGGCCTTCGAGGAGACCGGCGTGCTGCTCGCGCGCGGCATCGACGATGCCACCGCGTCGCAGGCCCGCGCGCTGCGTCGCGAGGGCTTCGGCTTCGGCGAGCTGATGGAGCGGCTCGACCTGCGGTTCGACGCGTCGCTGATGCAGCCGTGGTCGCGCTGGGTCACGCCGAAGGTGCCGTCGCAGATGCGCCGCCGCTTCGACACGCGCTTCTTCGTGGCCCGGCTGCCCGAGGGGCAGGAGGCGGTGCACGATCCGAGCGAGGCGGTGGCCGCCGACTGGATGGGCCCGCGCGAGGCGATCGAGCGCTACTGGGCCGGCGAGATCGACATGGCCGCGCCCCAGATCATGACGCTCGCGCACCTGTCGCGGTTCGCCGACGTCGACGCGGCGCTCGTCGACGCGTCGCGCCGTGCGCCTCCGGTGATCCGTCCCGAGCCCTTCGAGATCGACACCGGCCGGCTGCTCTGCTATCCGGGCGATCCGAAGCATCCGGTGGCCGAGCGCGCGATGCCGGGCCCGACGCGGCTGCTGTTCGAGCAGGGCCGGTTCCGCCCGGAATCCGGCGGGCTCGAGGCCTGGTTCGACTGATTCCCCGCGGCGCGCGGGGCCGCGCGCCGCCTCCCGGCTCCACAGGACGACGATCCCCATGAAGACTCCCCACCGCATCGCCGTGATCCCCGGCGACGGCATCGGCAAGGAAGTGATGCCCGAGGGCCTGCGCGTGCTCGACGCCGCGGCCCGCAGGTTCGACATCCCGCTGCAGCTCGACCACTTCGACTTCGCCTGCTGCGACTACTGGGTCAAGCACGGCAAGATGATGCCGGACGACTGGAAGGACCGGATCGGCGGCCACGACGCGATCTTCTACGGCGCGGTGGGCTGGCCGGCGACGGTGCCCGATCACATCTCGCTCTGGGGCTCGCTGCTGCTGTTCCGTCGCGAGTTCGACCAGTACGTGAACCTGCGCCCGGTGCGGCTGATGCCCGGCATCCCGTGCCCGCTCGCGAACCGGCAGCCCGGCGACATCGACTTCTACGTGGTGCGCGAGAACACCGAGGGCGAGTACAGCTCGCTCGGCGGCCGCGCGTTCCCGGGCACCGATCGCGAGGTGGTGATCCAGGAGTCGGTCTTCACGCGCCACGGCACCGACCGGATCCTGAAGTACGCGTTCGAGCTCGCCAGGAAGCGCAAGAAGCAGCTGACCTCGGCCACCAAGTCGAACGGCATCTTCATCTCGATGCCGTACTGGGACGAGCGCGTCGAGGCGGTCTCGACGCTGTATCCGGACGTCGCGGTGAAGAAGTTCCACATCGACATCCTGACGGCGCATTTCGTCCGCAATCCGCACTGGTTCGACGTGGTGGTCGCGAGCAACCTGTTCGGCGACATCCTGTCGGACCTGGGTCCGGCCTGCACCGGCACGATCGCGATCGCGCCGTCGGCCAACATCAATCCCGAGCGGACCTTCCCGTCGCTGTTCGAGCCGGTCCACGGCTCGGCGCCCGACATCTACGGCCAGGGGATCGCGAACCCGATCGGCCAGATCTGGTCGGGCGCGATGATGCTCGACCACCTCGGCTACCCGGCCGCGCACGATGCGATCGTCCGGGCGATCGAGACGGTGACCGCGAACGGCCCGCGCACGCCCGACATGGGCGGCGCGGCGACGACCGTCGACGTCGGCCGCGCGGTGGCCGACGCGCTCGCGGCGGGCTGAGGCGGGGGCGTCGTCGTGGCCGGCGCGTGCCGCGCGCCCGCATCCCGGGCGCGGGTGGCGCGCGGCGACCCCCTGCGATGCGGCGACGCCGCGACATGGCCCCGCCGCGGGCGCGTGCTCTGTCGACACCCAAGCGCTCGCTTGCGATAGAGTCGCGCCTCGGCCCGATCCGGGCCGCCGATCGCCGGACCCCACCCCGGCTGCCCCACAAGGAAACACGCGGATGAAACCGTTCAAGCTCGCCGCGGGCCTCGTGCTCGCGCTCGCCGCCTTCGGCGCGTCGGCTGCCGATCCCTTTCCCAGCAAGCCGGTGACCATCGTCGTGCCGTTCGCGGCCGGCGGTCCCACCGACACCGTCGCGCGCGCCGTCGGCCAGGCGATGGAGAAGGCGCTCGGCGGCACGGTCATCGTCGAGAACAAGCCGGGTGCCGGCGGCACCATCGGCGTGGCCGACGTCGCCCGCGCGCCGGCCGACGGCCACCGTATCCTGGTCCACCACATCGGCATGGCGACGGCGCCCGCGCTGTACCGCAAGCTGCCGTTCGACCCGACCAAGGACCTCGAGCCCGTCGGCCTGATCAACGACGTGCCGATGACGCTGCTGGTGCGGACCACGCTGCCGGTCAGTTCGACCAAGGAGCTGATCGCCTACACCAGGCAGAACAAGGACAAGATCACGCTGGCCAACGCCGGCATCGGCGCCGCCTCGCACCTGTGCGGGCTGCTGTTCCAGCAGGCGATCGAGACCGACCTGACCACCGTGCCCTACAAGGGCACGGCGCCCGCGATCACCGACCTGATCGGCGGCCAGGTCGACATCCTCTGCGACCAGACCACCAACACCACCGAGCAGATCAAGGGCGGCAAGGTGAAGGCGCTGGCGCTGACCGCGCCCAGGCGGCTCGAGACGCTGAAGGACCTGCCGACCTCGGCCGAGGCCGGCCTGCCGGGCTTCGAGCTCAGCATCTGGCACGGGATGTACGCGCCCAAGGGCACGCCCAAGGCGGTGATCGACAAGCTGGTCTCGTCGCTGCAGGTCGCGCTGAAGGACCCGGGCCTGCAGAAGCGCTTCGCGGACCTCGGCTCGACCGTGGTGACCGCGGACCGGCAGACGCCCGACGCGCTCGGCAAGCACCTGAAGGCCGAGATCGACAAGTGGTCGCCGATCATCAAGAAGGCCGGCGTCTACGCGGACTGAACGCGACCGACGCCTTCCGCGCCCCGGCCCGATGCCGGGCCGCGGCCCCGAGCCCGGCCCCGAGCCGGGCTTCTTCATGCCCGTCGGGCAGCCGCTTCGAACTGCGCTAGAGTCCGCGTCCATGGATGCCCGACGCCTGCTCCGCCGAAGCTTCGACGCCGCGGTTGCCGCGGCCGACCCGCTGCGCATCGTCGCGGCGCACCTGCCCGCGCCGCCCGACCGCAGGTCCGGGCGCACGCTGGTCGTCGGCGCGGGCAAGGCGGCGGCGTCGATGGCCCGCGCGGTCGAACTCGCCTGGCCGGTCGACGCGCCGCTCGACGGACTGGTGATCACCCGCTACGCGCACGGTCTGCCCACCGACCGGCTGCGCGTGGTCGAGGCCGGCCACCCGGTGCCCGACGAGGCCGGCGAGGGGGCGGCCGCCGAGATCCTCGAGCGCGCGGCTGCACTCGGGCCTGACGACCTCCTGCTCGCGCTGGTGTCCGGCGGCGGCTCGAGCCTGCTGTCGCTGCCGGTGCCGGCGGTGCCGATGGCCGATCTGAAGGCGGTGACCCGTGCGCTGCTGGCGTCGGGCGCGCCGATCCAGGAGATGAACGTGGTGCGCAAGCACCTGTCGCGGATCCAGG
The DNA here is from genome assembly GCA_046046245.1 of Pseudomonadota bacterium. Classification (GTDB taxonomy): domain Bacteria; phylum Pseudomonadota; class Gammaproteobacteria; order Burkholderiales; family Burkholderiaceae_E; genus UBA4615. Next base: position 6,074 of record JBJOKE010000029.1, read on the forward strand.
GCGGGCGGCTCGCACAGGCCACGCGTGCCCGCGTGCGCGCGCTCGTCGTCTCGGACGTGGCCGGAGACGAGGTGTCGGCGATCGCCTCGGGGCCGTGCGCGCCCGACCCGAGCACCTATGCCGACGCGATCGAGGTGCTCGCCCGCTGGGGCGTCGCGCCGCCCGACAGCGTCGCCGCGCACCTCGCGCGCGGTGCGCGCGGCGAGGTCGAGGAGACGCCGAAGCCGGGTGACCCGCTCTTCGCCCGGGTGGAGAACCGGACGATCGCGACCGCGCACGGCAGCCTCGAGGCGGCTGCGGCGGTCTTCGCCGAGGCCGGGGTGCGGCCGGTGATCCTCGGCGACACGGTGACCGGCGAGGCCCGCGACGTCGCGCAGGTGATGGCGGCGATCGTCCGCGAGGTCCGCGGGCACGGCGCGCCGTTCGCGCCGCCGGTCGCGCTGATCTCGGGCGGCGAGTGCACGGTGACGCTGCGCGGCCGCGGGCGCGGCGGCCGCTGCTCGGAGTTCCTGCTCGCGCTGCTGAAGGAGCTCGGGGCCATGCCCGGCGTCTGCGCGATCGCGGCCGACACCGACGGCATCGACGGCGTCGAATCGAACGCGGGCGCGCTGATGACCGACGACAGCGCGACCCGCGCGGCGGCGCTCGGGCTCGACGCGCGCCGCAGCCTCGACGACAACGACGGCTACGGTTTCTTCTCGGCACTGGGCGACCTGGTGGTCACCGGCCCGACCCTCACGAACGTCAACGACTACCGCGCGATCCTGGTCGCGTGAGCGCCGCCCCGCACCTCGTCGCGGCCGTCGCGTCGCACGGCTGGGGCCACCTGTCCCAGACGATCCCGATCGTGGCCGCGCTGCGGGCGCGCGTGCCGGGGCTGCGGACCACCGTGCGAACCGGCTTGCCGGCGCCGCTCGTGCGCGCGCGCTTCGCGGCCGCGGGCCTGCCCGCGCCCGGGGTCGCACCCGACGATGTCGAGTTCGGCTTCACGATGCGCGACGCGCTGACCGTCGACGGCGCGGCGAGCCTGGCGCGGTATCGCGGCCTGCTCGCCGAGCGGCACGAGCGGCTCGCCCGAGAGGTCGACGCATTGCGCGCGCTGCGGGCCGACCTCGTGCTCGCGAACGTCGGCTGGCTGCCGATCGCGGCCGGCGCGGCGCTGGGGCTGCCGGCCTTCGGCGCCTGCTCGCTGAACTGGGCCGACCTCGTCGCCGCGCGCTGGCCGGACGATGCCGACGCGGCCGCGGTGGTCGACTGGATGGTCGCGGGCTACGACCGTGCCGACGCGCTGTTCGCGCTCGAGCCGGGCATGCCCTTCGAGCGCTTCGCGAACCGGGTCCGCGTGCCGCCGGTCGTCAAGCCGCCCGTCCCGGGCCGACGCGACGCGCTGCGCGCCGCGCTCGGCGTGGAGCGCGACGCGCGGGTCGCGATGCTCGCCTTCGGCGGTCTGCCGCTTCACGTGGACACGACGGCATGGCGGCTGCCCGAGGGCGTCGCCGCGGTGGTGATGGCCGAGGGCGGGACCGACGCGTCGAGGGTGCGGACCGGCGCGTCGCTCGGCTGGTCCTACGCCGACGTGCTCGCGTCGTGCGACCTGCTGGTCGCGAAGCCCGGTTACGGCACCTTCGCCGAGGCTGGCTTCGCGGCGCGCGACACCGCCTACGTGCCGCGCGACGACTGGCCTGAGGCGCCGCACCTCGTCGACTGGCTCGCCCGGCACGCGCGGGTCGCCCGCGTGTCGCTGGAGGCGGTGCGCGCCGGCCGATTCGATGCGGCGCTCGCGGAGATCGACGCGCAGCCGGCCCGCAGGTCCGCCACCGGCGACGGCGCGGCCGTGATCGCCGACGCGATCGGGGCGCGCCTGGGGGTGGCGCCCGTCAGTCCGCCTTGAACAGGTGCGCGAACGGGCGACTGACCTCGAAGCGCTCCGGCCGCGCGCGCAGGTGCACGACGAGCTTGCCGGTGACGGTGCGGGTCGTCCGCGCGATCTCGCGCACGCGCACCACGGTGCCGCGGTGGATCTGCCAGAACTCGTCGGGCGGCAGCCGCTCGACCAGTTCCTTCAGCGGCATCCGGATCAGCGCCTCGTCGTCGCGCGTGAGCACGCGCAGGTACTTGTCGGCGGCTTCGATGGCGACGACATCGTCGACCGACACCAGCCGGACCTCGTCGCGCAGCGACGCGCGCAGCCAGCGCAGCGGCGCGGCGGCCGGGGCGGTCCCGCCGCCGGCGAGCTCGACCAGCCGGCGCAGCACCGCGGCGTCGATCGCCGGTGCCGCCGCGGGCTCGGTCGCGCGCTCGGCGAGCCGTGCGCGCAGCCGCTCGACCGCGCGCTCCAGCCGGACGCGCTCGAGCGGCTTGAGCAGGTAGTCGACGGCGTCGCGGTCGAACGCGTCGACCGCGTGCTCGTCGTAGGCGGTCACGAACACCCACAGCGGCGCCTGCGGCTCGGCGGCGGCGGCCTGCGCGACCTGCAGGCCGCTGCGACCCGGCATGCGGATGTCGAGGAACGCGATGTCGGGCCGCTCGCGGCGGATCGCGTCGAGCGCGGCGTCGCCGTCGTCGCATTCGGCGATGACCTCGAGGGCGGGCCATGCGCGGGCGAGTTCGGCGCGCAGCGCATCGCGCAGCAGCGGCTCGTCGTCGGCGATGACGGCGCGGGGGCGGGCGGTGGCGCTCATCGTGCGGGGGCTCCGTCCGCCGCCGGCAGGGGCAGCACCAGCCGCGCGACGGTGCCGCGCGGCGCGTTGTCGTGCAGCGAGAGGCGGGCGTCGGGCCCGAGGATCGCGCGCAGGCGGGCCTGCAGGTTCGCGAGGCCGGTGCCGCCGTCGGCCGACGGCGCGGCGTCGGTGACGAGGCCGAGGCCGGTGTCCGCGACCTCGATCGAGAGCCGTCCGTTCTCGTCCCGCTCGGCCCGCAGCACGATCTCGCCGCCGCCCGGCTGCGGCTCGATCCCGTGCTTGACCGCGTTCTCCACCAGCGGCTGCACCAGCATCGGCGGCAGCACGACCGCGCGCAGTGCGTCGGGCACGTCGAAGCGCCACTGCAGCCGGTCGCCGAGTCGGCGCTTCATGATCGCCAGCAGCGAGCCGGTGACCTCGAGTTCCTCGCCGAGGGTGCAGGTGCCGGCGCGCGCGTGGCGCAGGGTGGCACGCAGGTGCCGGGCCAGGTCGTCGACCAGCGCGCGGGCGGCCGCCGGATCGCGGTCGATCAGCGCCGAGACGTTGGCCAGCGTGTTGAACAGGAAGTGCGGCTCGACCTGCGCGCGCAGCGCCTGCAATTGCGCCTGCGCGGCGCTGCGCTCGGCGGCGATCGCCCGCCAGGACTCGGTCTCGATCCGCAGCCGCGCGTGGCGGACCCGGTGCCGCATGTAGAACCACAGCGTGCCGGCGGCGGCGATCGCCACGGAGAACACGGCGGTCTGCGCCGAGACCAGGTGGTTCCCCGGCGGCAGCGTGCCCGGGAACAGCGCCTCGGTGGCCTGCGACGCGAGCAGGATGCCGCCTGGCACGCCGAGCGCGATCGCGGCGGCGTAGAGCGGGACGGCGACGTGCAACGCGCCCTCGGTCCGCTCGACCCACGGCGTGACCGACCAGCAGGCGGCCGAGATCGTGAAGCCGATGACCTGCGAATGCAGCAGGTGCTCCATGAAGCGGCCGTGCCCGCCGGCGGCCGTCAGCGCGACCGCGATGACGGTGTTCAGCAGCAGGGTGCCGAGCAGGACGAGGACGATGCGGCGGGTCATCGGCGGGCGAGGGTGGTCGGCGTCGATCATCGCACGGCGGACCGGCGCTCAGGCAAGCCAGGCGCCGACCCAGGCGCCCAGCGTGCGGTGCGGCGACAGCGTGAACAGGCCGGCGATCACCAGCGCCGAGAACGCGCGGACCATGTGGCGGCGATGTGCGCCGATCGCGCCGTGACGGGCCGCGCCGATCGCGCGCCACAGCAGCACGAGCATGGCTGCCGACAGCAGGTGGATCGGGCCGAAGGTGCCCATCGGGGTGCGCACGCCGAGGATCTGCGCGTCGATCAGGAACGAGCCGGCCGCGGTCGTCGCCATCGCCAGCACCCAGGTGCGGCCGGCGAGTCGGTGCACGGGCGTGCCCTTGCGGCCGAGCAGCACGAAGGCCCCGAGCGCGAGCGACAGCGCGGCGGCGGCGACGTGGACGGCGATCTCGGGGCGGAACAGGGCGGCCTGGACGGGGTTCATGGCGACTTCGTGTGCGAGGGGGAGGGCGCCATCGTCGCGGCGGCGGTGCCGGCTCGCGACGGGCGTGCGACGGATCGACGCGGCGGCGGCGTGAAGCGCGGCGGTCCGGCGCCGACCGCGCTTCGCCGGCGCAGGCAGCGGTTCGCCGGCCCGGCCCGCCCGCCGCGCCGGGCATGGGACAATCCCGGCCTTCTCGCCCACCGCCGCGCCGACCATGGACACGCTCACCCTGATCCGCCCCGACGACTGGCACCTGCACCTGCGCGACGGGGACGCGCTGCGCGCGGTCGTCGCGGCCAGCGCCCGGCAGTTCGCCCGCGCGATCGTCATGCCGAACCTGAAGCCGCCGGTGACCACCGTCGGGCAGGCGAACGCCTATCGCGACCGCATCCTCGCGGCGCTGCGCGAGACCGCCGGCCACGAGCCGCGCTGCGCCGGCTTCGAGCCGCTGATGACGCTCTACCTGACCGATCGCACGCCCCCCGACGAGATCCGCCACGCCAGGGCCTCGGGCACGGTCCACGCGGTCAAGCTCTACCCGGCGGGTGCCACCACCAACTCCGATTCCGGGGTGACCTCGATCGCCGCCGTCCGCGCGACGCTCGAGGCGATGCAGCGCGAGGACCTGCCGCTGCTGATCCACGGCGAGGTGACCGACGCCGCGGTCGACGTGTTCGACCGGGAGAAGGTCTTCATCGACACGGTGCTCGCGCCGCTGCGCCGCGACTTCCCCGAACTGCGCGTGGTGTTCGAGCACATCACGACGAAGGAGGCCGCGGACTACGTCGCGCAGGCCGACGGCCGGATCGCCGCGACGATCACCGCGCACCACCTGCTCTACGAGCGCAACGCGATGTTCAAGGGAGGCATGCGCCCGCACTGGTACTGCCTGCCGGTGCTCAAGCGCGAGACCCACCGGCGCGCGCTGCTCGCGGCCGCCACCTCGGGCAGCCCGCGCTTCTTCCTCGGCACCGACAGCGCGCCGCACGCCAGGCACCTGAAGGAGCACGCCTGCGGCTGCGCCGGCTGCTACACCGCGCCGCATGCGCTCGAGCTCTATGCGGCGGCGTTCGAGCAGGCCGGCGCGCTCGACCGGCTCGAGGGCTTCGCGAGCCTTCACGGACCGGACTTCTACGGCCTGCCGCGCAACACCGATCGGATGACGCTCGAGCGCGCCACCTGGACCGTGCCGCAGGCGCTGCCCTTCGGCGACGAGGAGATCGTCCCGCTGGCGGCCGGCGAGCCGCTCGGCTGGCGGCTCGTCGCCTGAGCCCGGTCGCGCGCAGTCGCCGTCGGGACCGCAGCGCCGCGACCGGCCGCGGGCGATGAGCGCCGCCCCCTGGCTCGCCCCGCACGCGGTGCGCCTCGCCGAACTCGCGCCCCTCGATCCGGTCGCGCGGGTCGCGCGGCTCGATGCCTGGGCCCGCGACGCGGCCGCGGCCACCGAGTCCGGGCGGCCGCTGCGTTTCGTGCCCGACACCGGCGACGCGCCGCGCGGTGCGGCCTCGCAACGATCCGCCTACGAGGCGCGGATCTTCGAGACCGGCGAGGTCGCCACCCGCACCGACTCCGCGGGCGCGCGGCACGACCTCTACAACGCGCTCGCCTGGCTCGCGTGGCCGCGCACGAAGGCGCGGCTCAACGCGCTGCACGCGGTCGAGATCGGACGCGCCGGGCCCGGGGCGCCGCGCGGCACGCTGCGCGACGCGGCGACGGTGTTCGACGAGAACGCAGCGGTCTGGGTCGGACTCGACGCGTCGCTCGAGGACGCCCTGCGGGCGTTCGACTGGCAGGGCCTGTTCGTCGCGCGCCGCGACGCGGTCGTGCGCGGCGTGCGCGTGCACGCCTTCGGCCACGCGCTTCTCGAGAAACTCGAGGCGCCCTTCAAGGCCATCACCGCGCACGCCTGGCCGCTGCGGCTGCCGGCCGACGCGCCGCCCGACGTGGTGGACGGCGCGCTCGCCGCGTCGCTCGAGCCTGCGCGGCTGTCCACGCGCGCGTTCTGCCCGCTGCCGGTCATGGGGCTGCCGGAATGGTGCGACGCGAACCGCGATCCCGCCTTCTACAATGACGCGACCGTGTTCCGGCCCGGCCGCCGCCGCGATCGGCCCTGACCGGACCGGGCGCGTCCGCGCGCCCACCGCATCCCCATCAGGAGACATCCATGGACATCCTCGTCACCGGCGGCGCCGGCTTCCTCGGCCAGCAGCTGATCGCCCGCGTGCTCGCGCAGGGCGGGCTGCGGATCGCCGACGCCTCCGGCACCCGCACCGAGCCCGTCGGGCGCATCGTCTGCTTCGACGTCGGCGAAGGCGCGATCCGCGACCCGCGCGTGCGCAACGTCGCCGGCGACATCTCGGACCCCGCGCAGGTCCGCGCGCTCGTCTCGAAGGACACCGGCGCGGTCGTCCACCTCGCCGCCGTGGTCAGCGGTACCGCCGAGGCCGACTTCGACCTCGGCATGCGCGTGAACCTCGACGGCACGCGTCATCTGCTCGAGGCCTGCCGCGCGCTCGGCACGCAGCCGCGGCTGCTGTTCTCGAGCTCGATCGCGGTGTTCGGCGGCGACCTGCCGGCCGTGGTCACCGACGCGACGACGCCGACGCCGCAGGGCTCGTACGGCATCCAGAAGCTCGCCGGCGAGCTTCTGGTGCAGGACTACACGCGCAAGGGCTTCATCGACGGCCGTGCGGTCCGCGTGCCCACCGTGGTCGTGCGGCCGGGCCGTCCGAACGGCGCCGCCTCGGGCTTCGCCTCCGGCATCATCCGGGAGCCGCTCGCCGGTCTCGAGGCGCCGCTGCCGGTGCCGCCCGAGACCGAGATGTGGGTCGCGTCGCCGCGCACCGTGGTGACGATGCTGCTGCGGGCGCTCGAGCTGTCGCCCGCGGACTGGGGCTGGCACCGCAGCCTGAACCTGCCCGGCCTCACCGTCTCGATGCACGACGAGATCGCCGCGCTGCGCGCGGTCGCCGGCGAAGCGGTGGCCGCGCGGATCCGCCCGGAGCCCGACGAGAAGGTGATGCGGCTGGTCCGCACCTGGGCCGCCCGCTTCGACACCACGCGTGCCCGTGCGATGGGCTTCACCGCCGACGCCGACTTCACCGCGATCGTGCGGGCCTACGTCGAGGACAATCCGCAGGCGGTCAGGCGCGACTGAGGCGACCGCGCCGGAATCGTCACGGTCGTGACGATTCCGGAGATCCCGAACCGACCGTCACGATCGTGACGATCGACGCGGCGTTCGACCGGTGGCTCAGCGGGCGAGGAAGCCGCCGTCGACCGGCCAGTAGGCGCCGTTGACGAAGCTCGCGCGCTCCGAACTGAGCCACGCGACCAGCTCGGCCACCTCCTCGGGGCGGCCCAGCCGTCCGACCGGGTGCATCGCCGTCAGCGCCTGCAGCGTCGCCGGATCCTGCTCGAGGCCGGCGATCATCGGCGTGTGGATGAAGGCCGGCCCGATCGCGTTCACCCGCACGCCGCGGGCCGCGTAGTCGAGCGCCGCCACCTTCGTCAGCCCGACCACGCCGTGCTTGGCCGCGGTGTAGGCCGGCGCGCCGCCGAAGCCCACCGCGCCGAGGATCGACGCGACGTTGACGATCGCGCCGCCTCCGGCGGCCAGCAGCGCCGGGATCTGGTGCTTCATGCCGAGGAACACGCCGGTGAGGTTCACCGACAGCACCCGCTGCCACTCGTCGACCGGGTACTCGGCCACCGGCGCGATGCTGCCGCCCACCCCGGCATTGTTGCAGGCCGCGTCGAGGCGCCCGAACCGAGCGACGGTGCGTGCGACCAGCGCCGCGCAGTCCTCGTCGCGGGCCACGTCGGCGACGACGAACTCGGCCTCGGCGCCGGCCGCGCGCACCTGCGCGACCGTGGCCTCGCCGCCCTCGCGCGCGGTCGCGACGTCCGACACCACGACCCGCGCGCCCTCTCGCGCCCACGCCAGCGCGATCGCGCGCCCGATCCCGGACGCGCCGCCGGTCACCACGCAGACCTTGTCCCGAAGCATCGTCATGTCGCCCTCCGCGAGCTGGATCCGATCCGCGTATCGGAGCATGCGGACGCGATCGCGGCCTTGCGCTGGATCATCCCGCGTCGGTGCCGGCGCCCGGCGATCGCACCGGACGCGCCCGCTCCCGCGGGCACCGGGCGGGTGGACGAGGCTAGCGCGCGGCCGGGGCGCCGCGGGCACGGGCGCGGCGCACGGGGCGCCTGGCCTCCGGCGCGCCGGACGCATCGTCGCGCGCGAGGGCCGCGACCGAGGCGCCGAAGGGCGGCGGCACGCCGATCCGCCAGGTCTGCGCGCCCTCCGGCTGGTCGGCGATCCGCAGCGTGACCACCACCTCGGGCGCGTCGACGAGTTCGCTCGACTGCAGCATCACGACGTTGCGGCGGGCCGGCTTGATCACCGTGAACGCAGCCGCGTTCGGCGCGGGCCAGCCGGGCGGCGCCTCCACCGAGACCACTTCGAAGCGCGTGGCCGAGACCGCTTCGCCCGGCGCCGAGCCGTAGGGCACGGCGAGCTTCAGCTTCTGTCCCCGTGCGGACAGCACCGACGGCAGTCCGAGGTCGATCGCCGGCGTCGCGAGCGCGGGCGCCGGCGCGGCGGCGCTGGCGGCGAGCAGCGCGAGCGCCAGCGCGGCGGACGGGAGGCGGCGGGTCGGGGTCATCGCGGGTCTCCGTGGCATCGGGCCGCGGCCGGACCGCGGCGGATCGCCACAGCTTAGGCGGGGGCGTCCCGGGCGCCGAGCACGCGCCGCCGGCCGGCCGGTCGGGCCGCCCGGCGGATAGAATGGCGTCCGGAGCGGGTCGGACGGTCGCCGGGGCAGCGATGCCCGGGAGGAAGGTCCGGACTCCAGCGGGCAGGGTGCTGGCTAACGGCCAGGCGCAGCGAGCGGATCCTCCGGGGTCCGCCCAAGGCGACGGACAGTGGCACAGAGAACAGACCGCCGATGGGCCGGGTGACCGGCCTCAGGCAAGGGTGAAACGGTGGGGTAAGAGCCCACCGCGTCCCTGGCGACAGGGACGGCACGCCAAACCCCACCCGGAGCAACACCGAATAGGCACGCGTGCGGCCCCCGGGCCGTGGAGGACGCCCCTCCGAGCGTGCGGGTTGGTGGCTCGAGCCCCCGGGCAACCGGGGGCCTAGACGAATGACCGTCACGCCGGGCGACCGGCGCACAGAATCCGGCCTACAGACCCGCTCCACTTCTCATGCGCCACCTGAGCAGTTTCGGTTAACACACTGATTCCGCTCGATTTCGTCGCGCAGGCTGGATGGATCCCCAGGCCTCAAGAAGCGCGTCTAAGTGCTTGTCCTGATTGAAGAAAACGGTCGGCAACTTGACCAGGGTTCCGCTTTTACGTACAGTGGGAAAAGGTGCAAAAAAGTGGTTGAGAGTGGGAGATCGAAGCCGTTTCGGCGAAGATCGACCTGTCCCGGGCGCTTCGGAAGGTAGGGAATGTTTCAAGGGCGATCCGCGCTGGCGCTGGACGCGAAGGGACGCATGTCGGTCCCTACGCGGCATCGCGACGCCCTGATGCTGCAGTGCGAGGGTCGTCTGACGCTGACCCGGCACCCCGACGGCTGTCTCCTCCTCTACCCCCGTCCCGTCTGGGAGGCCGTGCGCGAGAGGATCGCGTCGCTGCCGATCGGTGCGTCCGCCTGGAAGCGCTTCTTCCTGGGCAACGCCACCGACGTCGAGCTCGACGGGAGCGGTCGCGTGCTGATCTCGCCCGAATTGCGCCAGGCGGTTGGACTGGAGAAGGGCATCGTCCTGCTCGGCATGGGCACCCACTTCGAGGTGTGGGACGAGGCCGGGCTGACGGCGAAGGAAAACGAGGCGATCGCAGGCGGCATCCCCGAGGCCTTGTCCGGACTCTCGATCTGAGGCGGTGTTGATCGAGACGGCGGACTCCGGGGCTCACCGGTCGGTGATGCCGGACGCGTGCGTCGACGGGCTGGCGATCCGGTCCGACGGCGTCTACGTGGACGGCACCTTCGGGCGGGGCGGCCATTCGGCGCGGATCCTGGCGAAGCTGGGGGCGGCCGGACGATTGCTGGCGATCGATCGGGACCCGGAGGCGGTCGCGGTCGGGCGGGGGTGGAGGGATGGTCGGTTCTCGATCGCGCACGCGCGCTTCTCCGAGCTCGGAGCGGTGCTCGACGCGGCCGGCATCGATCGCGTCGACGGGGTCCTGCTCGACCTCGGCGTGTCCTCTCCCCAGCTCGACGACCCCGCGCGCGGATTCAGCTTCCGCGCAGACGGTCCCCTGGACATGCGGATGGACCCCACCCAGGGGGCGTCCGCGAGGCAGTGGCTGGTGCAGGCGTCCGAACGCGACATCGCGAACGTGCTGAGGGACTATGGGGAAGAACGGTTTGCTGTTCCGATTGCAAAGGCGATTGCTGCTCGCTGCAGGGACGCCGGCGACACCGCGCTGCGCAGCACCGGGGAGCTTGCCGCTCTCGTGGCGGGCGTCGTCCGCAGCCGCCAGAAGAGGCCGGAGGTGGGCAAGGACCCGGCCACACGCACCTTTCAGGCTCTACGGCTTCTCGTCAATCAAGAGCTTGAGGAGCTCGCGCTCGTCCTCGATCGCGTCGTCGGCCGACTGAGCGTCGGCGGGCGGCTCGTCGTCCTCAGCTTCCACTCACTCGAAGATCGGATGGTCAAGCAGTTCGTCGCGCGCGAGTCCGGCCGCCTGGCCCGCCGCGACCCCGTCACGGGCGCGCCGGTGCACGACACCCCGCCCCGTCTGCGGTCGATCGGCCGCTGGCTGCCGGACGATGCCGAGGTCGCGTCGAATCCGCGCTCGCGCTCGGCGGTGCTGCGCGTGGCCGAGAGGATCTGAGCTCGATGTCCAAGGTCAACGCGGTCCTGATCGCGGTCCTGATGACCTGCGCGCTGCTGCTGGTCACCTCGCAGCACCGTGCCCGCAAGGCGTTCATCGAGCTCGAGCGCGCGCAGGCGATGGCGCGCAAGCACGAGGTCGAGTGGAACCAGCTGCAGCTCGAGCAGACGCAGCTCGCCAAGCACTCCCGGATCGACGCGGTCGCGCGGCGCGAGCTGAAGATGCAGCCGGTCACGCCCGAGCGCACGCTGTACGTGAACGCGCCCGCCGGCGTCCACGGCGCCGCCGCGGCGCAGGCCCCCGGTAGCGGCGCGTCGGGTGCCGGCGCCGCGTCGGGCACGTCGGTCGCCCCGCTGCCCGCCCACCCCCAGGTGGCGGTCGTCCGGGGGGTGCGCTGATGGGGCGTCCGGTCAAGCTCGGGCGCAACGCGCTGCTCGCGCCCAAGCTGCACGCCTGGCGCTCGCGCTTCATGCTCGGCCTGGTCGCGTTCGCGTTCCTCGCGCTCGGCGCGCGCGCGTTCTGGCTGCAGGCGCTGTCGAACGACTTCCTGCAGAGGCAGGGCGCGGTCCGCTACGAGCGCACGCTCGAGATCCCGGCCGACCGCGGCAAGATCGTCGACCGGACCGGTGTCGTGCTCGCCTCGAGCCTGCCCGCCAAGGCCGTCTGGGCCGATCCGGACGACGTCCAGGCCACCGCGGCGCAGAAGGCCCAGCTCGCGAAGCTGCTCGGGCTCGATCCGAAGGAGCTCGAGCGCAGGCTCGTCGAGGGCAAGAACTACGTCTACCTCAAGCGCCAGGTCGACGCCGACGTCGCGGAGAAGGTCGAGAAGCTGAGGATCCCCGGCGTGCACCTGCGCGCGGAGAACAAGCGGCACTACCCCGAGGGCGAGACGGTCGCGCACCTGGTCGGCTTCACCAACGTCGAGGACGTGGGCCAGGAGGGCTTCGAGCTGTCGCAGCAGCAGCGGCTCGCCGGGCGTCCGGGCAGCCGGCGCGTCATCAAGGACAACCTCGGGCGGGTGATCGAGCAGAAGATGGGCTCGGGCACCGAGCCGCAGGACGGCGACGACCTCGCGCTGTCGGTCGACACCCGGATCCAGTTCCTCGCGTTCAACGCGCTGCGCGACGCGATGCGCGAGCACCGTGCGAAGGCCGCGGCGGCGATCGTCGTCGACGTGCGTTCGGGCGAGATCCTGGCGATGGTCAACCTGCCGTCATACGACCCGAACAATCGCGCGGGCCTGACCGGTGGTCAGCTGCGCAACCGCGCGATCACCGACACCTTCGAGCCCGGCTCGACCATGAAGCCGTTCTCGGTCGCGATGGCGCTCGAGACCGGCAAGGTCAGGCCGACGACGATGATCGACACCTCGCCGGGCAAGCTGACGATCGGCACGGCGACCATCGGCGACGCGCACCGCTACGGGCTGCTGACGGTCGAGCAGGTGCTGCAGAAGTCGTCGAACGTCGGCACGGTGAAGATGGCGCTGCAGCTGCCGCCGCAGAAGATGTGGGAGGGGCTGACCTCGCTCGGATTCGGCCAGCCGCCGCACATCGGCTTCCCCGGCGCGGTCGCCGGGCGCGTGCGGCCGCACAAGAACTGGAAGCCGATCGAGCAGGCGACGATGTCCTACGGCCACGGCCTGTCGGTGTCGCTGCTGCAGATGGCCCGCGCCTACACGGTCTTCGCGCGCGACGGCGAGCTGATCCCGCTCACCATGCTGCGCAGCGACGCGCCGGCGGTCGGCGTGCAGGTGTTCCGGCCCGAGACCGCGCAGCAGGTGCGCAGGATGCTCGAGATGGCCGCCGGCCCGCAGGGGACGGCACCCGCCGCGCAGATCCAGGGCTACCGCGTGGGCGGCAAGACCGGCACCGCGCACAAGAACGAGAACGGCGTCTACCAGAACAAGTACGTCGCGTCCTTCGTCGGCCTCGCGCCGATGTCGAACCCGCGCGTGGTGGTCGCCGTCATGGTCGACGAGCCGTCGGCCGGCAAGTACTACGGCGGACTGGTCGCCGCACCGGTCTTCTCGCGGATCACCGGCGAGACGCTGCGCGCGCTGCGCGTGCAGCCCGACGCGCCGTACAGCACGGTGATCGTGCCGGCCGACCCGGTGAAGGAGAGCCTGTGACCGCGGTGCGCGAGACCGCCGTCGAGCTGGCCGGCTGGCTGCGCGGGCTGCTGCCCGCGGGCGCGGCCCTGGTCGCCGACAGCCGTGCGGTGTCGCCGGGCGACGCGTTCTTCGCGTACCCCGGCGAGCGCGACGACGGACGCCGCTTCGTCGCGCAGGCGCTCGCGCGCGGCGCGGCCGCGGTCGTGGCCGAGGCCGCGGCCGGCGGCGCGGCGCTCGATGCCGGCGCCGTGCCGCTGCGCACCGTCGACGGCCTCAAGCGGCTCGCCGGCCCGATCGCCGACGCCTATCACGGAGCGCCGACCGCGCGGATGGACGTGGTCGCGGTCACCGGCACCAACGGCAAGACCAGCTGCAGCCAGTGGATCGCGCAGGGGCTGCATGCCGAGGGTCGCCGGGCGGCGGTGGTCGGCACGATCGGCGCCGGTCCGCTCGGCGACGACGGCCTGCCCGTGCTCGACGACGTCGGCCTCACCACGCCGGACGCGCTGTCGATGCAGGCGCTGTTCGCGCGCTTCGCGCGCGCGGACGTCGCCGCGGTGGCGATCGAGGCCTCGTCGATCGGGCTGCACCAGCACCGGCTCGACGGCACGCGGATCGCGGTGGCCGTCTACACGAACCTGACCCGCGACCACCTCGACTACCACGGCACGATGCAGGCCTACGCCGACGCGAAGTCGCGGCTGTTCGGCTGGCCGGGGCTGCGCGCGGTGGTGGTCAACCTCGACGACCCGTGGCACGCGGCGATGCTCGCCACGGCGGCGCCCGGCGTGCAGCGGGTCGGCTACCGGATCGCGGACACGGACGTCGCGCGCTCGGACACCGGTGGGGCGCGCGCCGGCCGTCTCGCCGAGGCCGAGACCGAGACCGAGACCGACCGGAGACTGGTCGCGACCTCGGTCGAGCCGACCGCGCGCGGCATGCGGATCGCCATCGACGGCGACTGGGGCGCGGCGAGCGTCGAGACGCCGCTGCTCGGCCGCTTCAACGCGGCGAACCTGCTCGCAGTGGCGGGTGCCTGGCTGGCGCTCGGCCTGCCCTTCGACGCGGCGATCGCGCGCCTGGCCGCGCTGCGCCCGGTGCCGGGGCGGCTGCAGGCGGTGGCCGCGCCCGGCGGCCGCGCCGCGCCGCTCGCGGTGGTCGACTACGCCCACACGCCGGACGCGCTCGACAACGCGCTGGCCGCGCTGCGACCGGTCGCGGCGGCGCGCGGTGGCCGGCTCTGGTGCGTGTTCGGCGCCGGCGGCGACCGCGATCCGGGCAAGCGGCCGCTGATGGCCGAGGCCGCCGAGCGCGGCGCCGACCGGGTCGTGCTGACCAGCGACAACCCGCGCTCGGAGCCGCCCGAGGCGATCCTCGACGCGGTGCAGGCCGGACTCTCGGGCGCACCCGCGCTGCGCGACGCCGATCGCGCGCGCGCGATCGCCGAGACGCTCGCGCACGCGGCCGACGCCGACGTCGTGCTGATCGCCGGCAAGGGGCACGAGCCCTACCAGGAGATCGCCGGGGTCCGCCATCCGTTCCTCGACGCCGAGCACGCCGCGCGCGCGCTCGAGCGTCGTCCGCGCACGGAGGCCGCCGGTGCTTGAGCTGCGCGAGGCCTTCGGGATGCTGTCGTCGGGGCGGCTGGTGGTCGCCGATCCGGGCGACCCCCAGCCCGTGCTCGCGGGGGTGTCGACCGACACCCGGTCGGTGAGGCCCGGCGAGCTCTTCGTCGCGCTGCGCGGCGAGGCGCACGATGCGCACGACTACCTCGACCGCGCGATCGCCGCGGGCGCCGGCGCGGTGATGATCGAGCGCTGGACCGCCGGCTGCCGCGCGCCGGCGCTCTGGGTCCGCGACACCCGCCGCGCGCTCGGCGAGCTCGCCGCGGGCTGGCGGCGCCGCTTCGAGCTGCCGTCGATCGCGGTCACCGGCAGCAACGGCAAGACGACGGTCAAGGAGATGATCGCCGCGATCCTCGCCGCCTGGGTCGGCGAGGACGCGCGGCTGGCCACCCGCGGCAACCTGAACAACGACGTCGGCGTGCCGCTGACGGTGCTGCGGCTGCGCGCATCGCACCGCGCGGCGGTCTTCGAGCTGGGGATGAACCAGCCGGGGGAGATCGCCTGGCTCGCTTCGATCGCGCAGGCGGGCGTCGCGCTCGTCAACAACGCGCAGCGCGAGCACCAGGAGTTCCTCGGTACCGTCGAGGCCACCGCCCACGAGAACGGCGCCGCGATCGCCGCGCTGCCGTCCGATGGCGTCGCGGTGTTCCCGGGCGACGACGACGTGCACGGTCCGATCTGGGCCCGGCTCGCCGCGGGCCGGCGCACCCTGACCTTCGGCACGACCGGCGCCTGCGCGGTGCGCGCCCCGGCCGAGGCGAGGCCCGAGGGCTTCCCGATGACGATCGACGGCGCGCCGCTCGCGGTCTCGATCGCGATCGACGGCGCGCACAACGTCCGCAATGCGCTCGCCGCGGCCGCCTGCTGCCACGCCCTCGGCGTCCCGCCGGCGACGATCGCCGCGGGGCTCGCCGCGTTCCGGCCGGCCGCCGGCCGCCTGCGGCGCATGTCGGCGACGACCGGTGCCGCGCTGATCGACGACAGCTACAACGCCAACCCGGACTCGGTGCGCGCGGCGATCGACGTGCTCGCGTCGCACCCGTCGCCGCGGATCCTGGTGCTCGGCGACATGGCCGAGGTGGGCGAGCAGGGCCCGCGCTTCCACGTCGAGGTCGGCGGGTACGCGAAGGCGCGCGGCGTCGATCGGCTGCTCGCCTTCGGCCCGGCGAGCGCGGCGACCGCGACGGCATTCGGCGAGGGCGCCGAACACCTGGCGACGATCGAGGACGCCTGCTGGCGCGCGACGAAGCTCGCGTCGGCCGGGGCGACCGTGCTGGTCAAGGGCAGCCGGTCGATGCGGATGGAGCGGGTGGTGCGGGCGCTCGCCGGCGCGGCCGAGGGCGACGGAGGGCACCCCTGATGCTGCTGGAGCTGTCCCAGTGGCTGGCGAAGGACTTCCGGTTCTTCTCGGTCTTCAACTACATCACGCTGCGCGCCGTGCTCGCGACGCTGACCGCGCTGCTGATCGGGCTGGCCGCCGGCCCGTGGCTGATCCGCAAGCTCGCGCAGCTGAAGATCGGCCAGGCGGTCCGCAGCGACGGCCCGCAGACCCACCTGACCAAGTCGGGTACGCCGACGATGGGCGGTGCGCTGATCCTGATCGGCATCGGCACCTCCACACTGCTGTGGGCCGACCTCGCGAACCGCTTCGTCTGGGCGGTGCTGATCGTCACGCTGGGCTTCGGCGCGATCGGCTGGATCGACGACTACCGCAAGGTCGTGCACAGGAACCCGAAGGGCATGTCGGCACGCGACAAGTTCTTCTGGCAGTCGCTGATCGGCGGCGTCGCAGCGGTCTACCTCGCGTTCGCGGTGCCGGCCGCGTCGAACGCCGAGGCGATCCAGCTGGTGGTCGCGTGGTTCGCCTCGGGGTTCGAGATGAGCCTGCCGCCGCGCGCCGACCTGATCGTGCCGTTCTTCAAGACGGTGTCGTACCCGCTGGGCGTGTTCGGCTTCATCGCACTGACCTACCTCGTGATCGTCGGGACCAGCAACGCGGTCAACCTCACCGACGGCGCCGACGGCCTCGCGATCCTGCCCTCCGTGCTGGTGGGCTCGGCACTCGGCATCTTCGCCTACGTGGCCGGCAACGCGGTGTTCGCGAAATACCTGCTGATCCCGTACGTGCCGGGTGCGGGCGAGCTGGTGGTGTTCTGCGGCGCGATCGCCGGCGCGGGCCTCGCGTTCCTCTGGTTCAACGCCTATCCGGCACAGGTCTTCATGGGCGACGTGGGCGCGCTGGCGCTCGGCGGCGCGCTCGGCACGGTCGCGGTGATCGTGCGGCAGGAGATCGTGCTGTTCATCATGGGGGGCGTGTTCGTCGCCGAGACGCTGTCGGTGA
The DNA here is from genome assembly GCA_046046245.1 of Pseudomonadota bacterium. Classification (GTDB taxonomy): domain Bacteria; phylum Pseudomonadota; class Gammaproteobacteria; order Burkholderiales; family Burkholderiaceae_E; genus UBA4615. Next base: position 23,215 of record JBJOKE010000029.1, read on the forward strand.
TGCTGCAGGTCGCCTGGTTCAAGTACACGAAGAAGCGCTACGGCGAGGGTCGGCGCATCTTCAGGATGGCGCCGCTGCACCACCACTTCGAGGTGGGCGGCGTCAAGGAGTCCCAGGTCGTCGTCCGGTTCTGGATCGTGACGATGATGCTGGTGCTGTTCGGCCTGTCGTCGCTGAAGCTGCGGTGAGCGCGATGAACGGGTCGACGCCGCCGCAGGACGAGCCGATGGCGCACGGGGTGCCGTCCGCCACCGACGTGCCCGACCCGGTCGAGGCCGCCGAGGCCGCGGCGGCCGCGGCGGCGGCCGCGGAGCGCGCGGCCCGCGAGGCGCCGCCGCAGCTCGACGCGCTGCGCGCCGCCTGCCCCGAAGTCCGCTTCGAGGGCGGCCGGCTCGACGCATCGCTGCTCGAGGGCATCGACCTCGTCGGCTGGAGCCAGGGGCTGTCGCCGGTCGTCGGTGCGGCCGCGCCGCTGCATGCGGCCGCCCGCGAGGCCGGCCTGCCGGTCTGGGGCGAGCTGGAGTTCTTCGCGCGCGAGCACGCGGTGCTGCGCGCAGGCGGCCACGAGGACCGCGTGATCGCGGTCACCGGCACCAACGGCAAGACCACGACGACCCGGCTGGTCGGCCACCTGTGCCGGCAGGCGGGCCGCCGCGTCGCGGTCTGCGGCAACATCAGCCCGGCGCTGCTCGACGCGCTGCGCGAGGCGCTCGAGCACGGCGACCTGCCGCAGGTCTGGGCGATCGAGCTGGCGAGCTACCAGCTCTGGCTGTCCGAGAGCTTCGCGGCCGACGCGGCCACGGTCCTGAACCTCACGCAGGATCACCTCGACTGGCACGGGACGATGGCCGACTACCTCGCGGCCAAGCAGCGGATCTACGCGCCGGGCACGGTCTGCGTCTTCAACCGCGACGATCCGCTGACGGTGCCGGGCGCGACGCTGCCCGCCGATCCGGCCGACGCCGCCGAGGTCGAGGCCGGGCCCGCCGAGGACGCGTCGCTGTCGAAGGCCGAGCGGCTCGCCGTGCGTCGCGCGGCCGCCCGCGAGGCGAAGGCCACCGCCGAGGCGAAGGCCGCGCTCGAGGCCGCGCGGGTCAGCGTGTCCTTCGGCCTGGACGCGCCGGCGCCGGCGCCGGCCTTCGGCATCGTTCGAGACGGCGGCCTCGCCTGGCTCGCCGAGGCGCTGCCCGACGAGGACGCGCTCCCGACCGGCCGCCGCCGCCGCGAGCCGGTGCCGTTCCGCGTGCAGAAGCTGATGCCGGCCGACGCGCTGCGGATCCGCGGCGCGCACAACCACGCCAACGCGCTCGCCGCGCTCGCGCTCGCGCGCGCCGCGGGCGTGCCGATGGCCGCGATGCTGCACGCGCTGCGCGGCTTCGAAGGCGAACCGCACCGCTGCGAGCTGGTCTCGGTGATCCGCGACATCGAGTGGTACGACGACAGCAAGGGCACGAACGTCGGCGCCACCGTGGCCGCGCTGACCGGCCTGGGCAAGCCCTGCGTCGTGATCCTCGGCGGGGAGGGCAAGGGGCAGGACTTCGCGCCGCTCGCGCCGGCGGTCGCCGCGCATGCGGCCGCGGTGATGCTGATCGGTCGCGACGCACCGGCGATCCGCACGGCGCTCGCCGACACCGGCGTGCCGCTGCACGACTGCGCGACGCTCGAGGAGGCGGTGGCCGAGGCCGCGCGCGTGGTCCGGCCCGGCCAGGCGGTGCTGCTGTCGCCGGCCTGCGCGAGCTTCGACATGTTCCGCAACTACGGCCACCGCGCGCAGGTCTTCGTCGAGGCCGTCCGCCGCATCGCCGAGGAGGACGGACAGCCGTGCTGAGCAGCCTGCGCCTGCCCCGCCCCGGCGTGTTCGGCGCCCGCGCCGCCGCGCCGGCCCCGGTGCGCGAGTTCGACATGGCGCTGCTGTGGTCGGTCGTCGTGCTGCTGCTGTTCGGGATGGTGATGGTCTATTCGGCGTCGATCGCGCTGCCCGACTCGGCCCGCTTCGCGTCGCTGCGCACCACCCACCACCTGACCCGCCATGCGTTCGCGCTGCTGGTCGGCTTCGCCGCCGCCCTGTTCGCGTTCGCCATCCCGACGCAGCGGTGGCAGAAGGCCGCGCCGCTGCTGTTCGTGGTCGGACTGGTGCTGCTCGCGCTCGTCCTGGTGCCCGGCATCGGCAAGGTGGTGCTCGGCGCGCGGCGCTGGATCTCGCTCGGCGTGATGAACCTGCAGCCGTCCGAGCTGATGAAGCTGTTCGTGATCCTCTACGGCGCCGACTTCGCCGTCCGCAAGCAGGACCGGATGCACGAGTTCGGCAAGGGGTTCTTCCCGATGGCGATCGCCGTCGGCGTCGTCGGTGCGCTGCTCCTGCTCGAGCCCGACCTCGGTGCCTTCATCGTGATCGCGGCGATCGCGATGGGCCTGCTCTTCCTCGGCGGCGTCAGCGTCAGGCTCTTCGCCGGCCTGACCGCGACGATGGGGCTGCTCTTCGTCTCGATCATCTGGGCCTCGCCGTGGCGGCGCGAGCGGATCTTCGCCTACCTCGATCCGTTCGACGAGAAGAACGCGCTCGGCAAGGGCTACCAGCTGTCGCACTCGCTCATCGCATTCGGTCGCGGCGAGTGGTTCGGCGTCGGGCTCGGCGGCAGCGTGGAGAAGTGGCACTACCTGCCCGAGGCCCATACCGACTTCCTGCTGGCGGTGATCGGCGAGGAGCTGGGCTTCGTCGGCGTGCTGACCACGCTCGTCATCTTCTTCTGGATCGTGCGGCGCTGCTTCGAGATCGGCCGCCAGGCGATCGCGCTCGATCGCCACTTCGCCGGCCTGGTCGCGCAGGGCGTGGGGCTGTGGATCGGCGTCCAGGGCTTCATCAACATGGGCGTGAACCTCGGCCTGCTGCCGACGAAGGGCCTGACGCTGCCGCTGATGAGCTACGGCGGCTCGGCGATCCTGGTCAACTGCCTCGCGATCGCGATCGTGCTGCGCGTCGACTGGGAGAGCCGGAAGATGATGCGGGGGGGGAAGGTGGCATGAGCCGTACCCTCCTGGTGATGGCGGGCGGCACCGGCGGCCACGTCTTTCCCGGCCTCGCGGTGGCGGACGTGATGCGCGCCCGCGCCTGGAACGTCGTCTGGCTCGGCAATCCGTCCGGCATGGAGGCCACGCTCGTTCCGAAGCACGGGATCCCGATGAAGGGGGTCCGCTTCGGCGGCCTGCGCGGCAAGGGCCTGGTCACGAAGCTGATGCTGCCGGTGAACCTGCTGCGCGCGTTCGCGCAGAGCCTGGCGGTGCTGCGCGCCGTGAAGCCCTCGGTGGTGCTCGGCATGGGCGGCTACGTCGCCTTCCCCGCCGGCATGATGGCTGCGCTGACCGGCACGCCGCTGGTGGTCCACGAGCAGAACTCGATCGCCGGGCTGACCAACAGGGTGCTCGCGAAGGTCGCCGACCGCGTGCTGGTGGCGTTTCCCGGCGCGATCGCCGGCGGCGACTGGAGCGGCAACCCGGTGCGCGCCGACCTCGCCGCGCTGCCCGCCCCCGAGGTGCGCTACGCGGCGCGCAGCGGCCCGCTGCGGCTGCTGGTGGTGGGCGGCAGCCTCGGCGCGCAGGCGCTGAACACCGTCGTGCCGCAGGCGCTCGCGCGGCTGCCGGCCGACGCGCGTCCCGCTGTCGTCCACCAGAGCGGGCGCAACCACCTCGACGCGCTGCAGGCCGCCTACCGCGAGGCCGGCGTCGACGCGACCGCGGTGGCGTTCATCGACGACATGGCGGCCGCCTACGCGCAGGCCGACCTGGTGATCTGCCGCGCCGGCGCGATGACCGTCGCCGAGGTGGCCGCCGCCGGCGTCGCCAGCCTGATGGTGCCGTTCCCGCACGCGGTCGACGACCACCAGACCACCAACGCGCGCTTCCTGTCGGAGCGCGACGCGGCGCTGCTCGTCCCGCAGGCCGGGCTGACGCCCGAGGGGCTCGCGACGACGCTCGCCGGCCTCGACCGGTCGCGGCTGCTCGCGATGGCCCGCCGCGCGCGCGAGCTCGCCCGGCCCGACGCCGCCGCCCGCGTCGCCGACGCCTGCGAGGCGATCGCGCGGAAAGAGAACGCATGAAGCACAAGGTCAAGCACATCCACTTCGTCGGCATCGGCGGCTCGGGCATGAGCGGCATCGCCGAGGTCCTGCTGAACCTGGGCTACCGGATCAGCGGCTCCGACCAGGCCGACAACGCGGCCACGCGGCGGCTCGCCGAGCTCGGCGCGTCGGTGAAGCGCGGTCACGACGCGGCGCACGTCGCCGGTGCCGACTGCATCGTCACGTCCACCGCGGTCCGCGGCGACAACCCCGAGGTCACCGCGGCCCGGGCGAAGCGGATCCCGGTCGTGCCGCGCGCGCTGATGCTCGCCGAGCTGATGAAGCTCAAGCAGGGCATCGCGATCGCCGGCACCCATGGCAAGACCACCACCACCAGCCTGGTCGCGTCGATCCTCGCCGCCGGCGGGCTGGACCCCACCTTCGTGATCGGCGGCCGGCTGAACAGCGCGGGCGCGAACGCGCAGCTGGGCAGCGGCGACTACATCGTGGTCGAGGCCGACGAGTCGGACGGCTCGTTCCTGAACCTGGTGCCGATGATCGCGGTGATCACGAACATCGACGCCGACCACATGGAGACCTACGGTCACGACTTCGCGCGACTGCGGCAGGCCTTCGTCGAGTTCACGCAGCGGCTGCCGTTCTACGGCGCGGCGGTGCTGTGCGTCGACGATCCGCACGTGCGCGAGATCATGCCCTTCGTCTCCAAGCCGGTGATCACCTACGGCTTCGCGCCCGAGGCGCAGTTCCGTGCGGTCGACCCGCGGCCCGAGGGCGGCGCGATGCGCTTCACGCTGCAGCGGGTCAACGGCACGATCCGTCCTCCGCTCGAGGTCACGGTCAACCTGCCCGGCATGCACAACGTGCAGAACGCGCTCGCCGCGATCGCGGTCGCCGACGAGCTGGGGGTGTCCGACGCGGCGATCGTCTCGGCGCTCGCCGAGTTCCGCGGCGTGGGCCGCCGCTTCCAGCGCTGGGGCGACCTCGCGGTGCCGGCGGCCCACGGCGGCGGCCACTTCGCGCTCGTCGACGACTACGGCCACCACCCGGCCGAGATGGCGGCGACGATCGCCGCCGCGCGCGGCGCGTTCCCCGGCCGGCGGCTCGTGCTCGCCTTCCAGCCGCACCGCTACACCCGCACGCGCGACCTGTTCGAGGACTTCGTCAAGGTGCTGAGCTCGGTCGACGCGCTGCTGCTCGCCGAGGTCTACGCCGCCGGCGAGTCGCCGATCGTCGCCGCCGACGGCCGCACGCTCGCGCGCGCCGTCCGGATCGCCGGCAAGGTCGAGCCGGTCTTCGTCGAGGACGTGGGCACGATGCCGGAGACGCTGCTCGACGCCGTCCGGGACGGCGACGTCGTGATCACCATGGGCGCGGGTTCGATCGGCGCCGTCCCCGCCCGCACGCAGGAGCTCGCTCGTGGCTGACTTCGGCAGGGTCGCGGTGCTGTACGGCGGGCGTTCGGCGGAGCGCGAGGTCTCGCTGATGTCCGGCAGCGGCGTGCTCGCCGCGCTGCGAGCCCGCGGCATCGACGCCCACGCGTTCGATCCGGCCGAGCGGCCGCTCGACGAGCTGAAGCGCGAAGGCTTCGCGAGGGCCTTCATCGCGCTGCACGGCCGCTTCGGCGAGGACGGCACGGTGCAGGGCGCGCTCGAGCTGCTCGGCATCCCCTACACCGGCTCCGGCGTGATGGCCTCGGCGATCGCGATGGACAAGGTCTACACGAAGCGGATCTGGACGACCCACGGACTGCCCACGCCCGGCTTCGCGATCGCACGCTGCGGGGCGGACGTGCGCGAGGCCGCGCGCCGCTTCGGCCTGCCGCTCGCGGTCAAGCCCTCGCGCGAGGGCTCGACGATCGGCTTCACCAAGGTGGTCTCCGAGGACCAGTGCGACGCGGCGTATGCGATCGCGGCGCGCCACGACGACGACGTGCTCTGCGAGCAGTTCGTCGACGGCCGCGAGCTCACGATCGCGGTGCTGGGCACCGGCGCCGACGCGCGCGCGCTGCCGATCGTCGAGATCGTCGCGCCCGCCGGCAACTACGACTACCAGAACAAGTACTTCCGGGACGACACCCGGTACGTCTGTCCGGCGGACCTGCCGCGGCCGCTCGCAGACCGCATCCGCGAGATCGCGCTGCAGTCGTTCCTCGCGCTGGGCTGCGAGGGCTGGGCGCGCGCCGACGTGATGCTGCGTCGCTCGGACGACGCGCCGTTCCTGCTGGAGATCAACACCTCGCCGGGCATGACCGGCCACTCGCTCGTGCCGATGGCCGCGAAGGCCGAGGGCATCTCGTACGAGGACCTGTGCGTGCGGATCCTCGCGACCGCGCGGCTGAAGGCCGGAGGCACGGCGCGGTGAATCCCTGGCACGACGTCCGCCTGCTGAACGCCACCGCCAACGGCCTCACGGCCGTGGCGGCGACGGCGCTCGTCGCGGCGGGCGTCGCCTGGGTCGTCCAGCGCCCGGCGTTCGCGCTGCAGGCGGTCGTCGTCGAGCCGGCGTCGACCGTGCAGCCGCTGCAGCACGTGAACCGCGCGTCGCTGAAGTCGGCCGGCGCGGCGCGGCTGCACGGCAACTTCTTCACCGTGGACCTCGGCGCGGTGCGCGACTCGTTCGAGCAGGTGCCCTGGGTCCGGCACGCGCAGGTGCGGCGGGTCTGGCCGAACACGCTGCGCATCGCGCTCGAGGAGCACCAGCCGCTCGCCGTCTGGCACGACGGCCGGCTGGTCAACCGCCAGGGCGAGCTCTTCACCGCGAACGTCGCCGAGGCCGAGGCCGAGGGCGCGCTGCTCGAGTTCTCCGGCCCGCCCGGCAGCGAGGCCGAGGTCACGCGCCGCTGGCAGGCGCTGCGCGAGCAGCTCGCGCCGCTCTCGGTCGTGCCCGAGGCGGTGACGCTGTCGTCGCGCTGGGCGTGGTCGGCGCGGCTCGACAACGGCACGGTGCTGCTGCTCGGCCGCGAGCAGGGCATGCCGATCGCCGAGCGCGTCGCGCGCTGGGTCTCGGTGCAGCCCACGGTGCAGACCCGGCTGAACCGCGAGATCGCGTCGGTCGACCTGCGCTACCCGAACGGATTCGCGATGCGCGCGCCGGGCGCGCTCGACAGGGCGCCCGCGGGCGCCGCACGCGCGGCGGGCGCCCCGGCGAAGCCCGCGGCGCCGTCTCCGAGGACGGCCTCCCCGCAGGACCGTCCGTCGTCACCCTCGAAGCGTTCGCAATGACCCGAGACAGCAAGGACCTCATCGTCGGCCTCGACATCGGCACCTCCAAGGTGGTGGCGGTGGTGGCCGAGATGCACCCCGACGGACGCTACGAGATCGTGGGGCTGGGCCAGCACGAGTCGAAGGGGCTGAAGAAGGGCGTCGTGGTCAACATCGAGACCACGGTCGCCTCGATCCAGCGCGCGCTCGAGGAGGCCGAGCTGATGGCCGACTGCAAGATCCGCACGGTCTACACCGGGATCGCCGGCAGCCACATCCGCTCGTTCAACTCGATCGGCATGGTCGCGATCAAGGACAAGGAGGTCACCGACGCCGACGTGGCGCGGGTGATCGAGACCGCCAAGGCGGTCAACATCCCGACCGACCAGCAGATCCTGCACGTGCTGCCGCAGGAGTTCATCATCGACGGCCAGGAGGACATCCGCGAGCCGATCGGCATGAGCGGCGTGCGCCTCGACGTCAAGGTCCACATCGTGACCGGCGCGGTCTCGGCCGCGCAGAACATCATCAAGTGCGTGCGCCGCTGCGGGCTCGAGGTGCAGGACCTGATCCTGCAGCCGCTCGCCTCGAGCACCGCCGTCCTCACGCAGGACGAGAAGGAACTGGGCGTGGCGCTGGTCGACATCGGCGGCGGCACCACCGACATCGCGATCTTCACCGGCGGCAGCATCCGCCACACCGCGGTGATCCCGATCGCCGGCGACCAGATCACCAACGACGTCGCGATGGCGCTGCGCACGCCGACGCCCGACGCCGAGGAGATCAAGCTGCGCCACGGGATCGCCAAGCAGGTGCTCGCGAATCCGGCCGACAAGATCGAGGTGCCCGGCATCGGCGACCGCGGGCCGCGCTCGCTGTCGCGCCAGGCCCTCGCCGCGGTGATCGAGCCGCGCGTGGAGGAACTCTTCTCGCTGGTCCAGCAGGTGATCCGCGAGTCGGGCTACGAGGAGCTGCTCTCCTCGGGCGTGGTCATCACCGGCGGTACCAGCATGCTGCCGGGCATGGCCGAGCTCGGCGAGGACATCTTCCTCAAGCCGGTGCGCATCGGCGTGCCGGAGTACGCGGGCGGACTGGCCGACGTGGTCAGGACGCCGAGGTTCGCGACGGCGCTCGGGCTCCTCGAGGAGGCCCGCCTGCAGCGCCTGCGCGGTCGCAAGGTCGCGGAGCAGTCGGGCTCGTTCAAGGAGACGCTGCGCCGCATGAAGGAGTGGTTCCTGGGGAACTTCTGATCCCCCGGGGGTCCGTGGTTCCGGTGTCTCGCGTCTCTCCGGGTTCCCAGGTCTCCTGGTCTTCCTGGCCCGTTCCTGGTTCTGGTTCTGGTTCTGGTTCGTTCGTCACTCGTCACACAGCGCAGCAGTCACAACTCGTTGGAGGCCCACACAATGTCCAATTTCGAAATGATCGAGTCCGAAGCCGACGGCGCCGTCATCAAGGTCGTCGGGGTCGGCGGTGCCGGCGGCAACGCGGTCAACCACATGATCAACCGCGGCGTCCAGGGCGTGGAGTTCATCGCCGTGAACACCGACCGGCAGGCGCTCAAGCGCTCGCTGGCCCCCTCGATCATCCAGCTCGGCGACGCCGGCCTCGGCGCCGGCGCGAACCCGTCGGCCGGCAAGGCCGCCTGCGAGGCCGAGCGCGAGCAGGTCAAGGCCGCGCTCTCCGGCGCGAACATGGTGTTCATCACCGCCGGCATGGGCAAGGGCACCGGCACCGGCGCGTCGCCGGTGGTGGCCGCCGTCGCCAAGGAGATGGGCATCCTGACGGTGGGCGTCGTCACCAAGCCGTTCGACTTCGAGGGCAACCGCAAGATGCGGATCGCCGACGACGGCATCGAGCAGCTGGTCGAGCACGTCGACTCGCTGATCGTCGTGCTGAACCAGAAGCTGTTCGACGTGATGGACGAGGACGCGAGCCTCGAGGACGCGTTCCGCCGCGCCGACGACGTCCTGCACAACGCGGTCGCCGGCATCGCCGAGATCATCAACGTGCCCGGCCTGGTGAACGTCGACTTCGCCGACGTGCAGACGATCATGGGCGAGCAGGGCAAGGCGATGATGGGCATCGGCGAGGCCTCGGGCCTCGACCGGGCGCGGCTCGCGGCCGAGCAGGCGGTGGCCTCGCCGCTGCTCGACGGCGTCGACCTGCAGGGCGCGCGCGGCGTGATCGTCAACATCACCGCGAGCCGTTCGCTGAAGCTGCGCGAGACCAACGAGGTGATCAACACGATCAAGCAGTTCTGCGCCGAGGACGCGACGATCATCCACGGCACGGTCTACGAGGAGGACATGACCGACGCGCTGCGGGTGACGGTCGTGGCCACCGGCATCGGCAAGACCGCGAAGAAGCCGCAGCTGGTGCCGCAGTCGTTCCGCGCGACCGGCACGCACGACGCGGTCTCGCACGAGCCGCAGGGCCATGGCTACGGCCAGCTCGACACCCCGGCCGTCTGGCGCAACGCCCGCGGCAGCGCGTCGGCGCAGGTCGCGGCGCTGGAGGAGAAGGGCGTCGACCGGCTCGACATCCCGGCGTTCCTGCGAAAGCAAGCGGACTGAACGATGGTTGGCTCCGTCGTTCGGGCCGCTTGCGCGGACTGAACGCCCCCCACGGGACGTGACGACGAACGGCCGGACCGCGCGGGGCCTCCCGCGGTCCGGCCGCCTCGCATCGCCCCTCACCCTGACGGCGGCAGGGGCATCGCGCGACGCGACGAGCGGGTCCGGCCACCTCCGGGTCCGCTCGCCGCGCCGGGCTACAATCCCCGGGCTCGCGCGGCACCGCAGCCCAGCGTGCGCCCCCACTGAAGTTCCCCCATCCCCACATCCCGAGGAGCCCTGACCATGACCATCCAGATCGGTGACCGCCTGCCCGAAGCCACGCTGACCGAGTTCGTCGAGGTCGAAGGCAACGGTTGCGTCGTCGGCCCGAACGCCTTCAAGGTGTCGGACCTGGTCAAGGGCAGGACCATCGCGATCTTCGGCCTGCCGGGCGCCTTCACGCCCACCTGCTCGGCCAAGCACGTGCCGAGCTACCTGCAGCAGTACGACGCGCTGAAGGCCAAGGGCGTCGACGAGATCTGGTGCGTGTCGGTCAACGACGCCTTCGTGATGGGCGCCTGGGGCCGCGACCAGAAGTCCGGCGGCAAGATCCGGATGATGGGCGACGGCAGCGCCGAGTTCTCGAAGGCCACGGGCCTTACCCTCGACCTGACCGCCCGCGGCATGGGCGTGCGCTCGGACCGCTACTCGATGCTGGTCGTCGACGGCGTGGTCAGGCAGCTGAACCGCGAGCAGCCGGGCAAGTTCGAGGTCAGCGACGCCGCCACGCTGCTCAAGCAGCTCTGACGCGCGCGCGGCGAGGGACGGCGCGGTGCTCAGGCAAAGGACGGTCAAGGCGCTGGTGAGGACCACCGGCGTCGGCCTGCATTCGGGGCAGGGCGTGGAGCTCGTGCTGCGCCCGGCCGCGCCCGACACCGGCATCGTCTTCCGCCGCACCGACCTGCCGGTCCCGGTCGAGATCCGCGCGGATGCCGCGCGGGTCAACGACACGCGGATGGCATCGACGCTCACCGCCGAGTCCGATCCCGGCGTCCGGGTCGCCACGGTCGAGCACCTGATGTCCGCGCTCGCGGGCCTGGGCATCGACAATCTCTACGTCGACGTGACCGCCCCCGAGATCCCGATCCTCGACGGATCGGCCGGCTCCTTCGTCTTCCTGCTGCAGTCGGTGGGCGTGGTCGAGCAGGCCGCGCCCAAGCGCTTCATCCGCGTCAAGCGCCCGATCGAGGTCCGCGACGGCGACAAGTGGGCGCGGCTCGAGCCGCACTTCGGCTTCAAGCTGCACTTCTCGATCGACTTCGGCCATCCCGCGATCGACGCGACGGTGCAGGAGGTGGAGGTGGACTTCGCCGCGCACTCGTACGTCGACGAGATCGCGCGCGCCCGCACCTTCGGCTTCATGCACGACGTGGAGATGCTGCGCTCGCACGGGCTCGCGCAGGGCGGCAGCCTCGGCAACGCGATCGTGATGGACGAGTACCGGGTGCTGAACGCCGACGGCCTGCGCTCGCACGACGAGTTCGTGAAGCACAAGATCCTCGACGCGATCGGCGATCTCTACCTCGTCGGGCATCCGCTGCTCGCCGCCTACACCGCGCGCAAGTCCGGCCACGCGATGAACAACGCGCTGCTGCGCGCGCTGCTCGCCGACGCCGACGCCTGGGAGACGGTCAGCTTCCCGCAGCGCAGGGACGCGCCGCGGATGTTCGCGCGCGACTGGGTCGCCGCCTGAGGGCCCGCGGGCATGCTGCTGCTGCGCACGATCGCGGTACTGCTCGGCCTGTCGGTCGCGGTGTCGGCGGCCGCCTGGGTGCTGACCGGCCAGCGGCGCTGGCTCGACTGGTCGTTGCGCCTCGTGAAGCTCGGGGTGATCATCGGGCTCGTCTTCTTCGGCGTGCTGCTGCTCGAGCGCATCGCCTGATCCGGGCCCGCGCTGCGGGCCGCCCCGCGCCGCCCGACCCGACCCGATGAACACGTCGCCGACCCTCCCGCCGGGGCCGTCCGGCGCCCCGCCGGACCCCGGCGCGGCGCTCGGCGTCTGCACGACCTCCGAGGCCGCGCGGCTGCTCGGCGTGTCGGCGACCACGGTGCAGGGGATGGTCGAGCGCGGCGAGCTGCAGGCCTGGAAGACCCGCGGCGGCCACCGGCGGATCGCCCGCGCGTCGATCGACGCGCTGCGCGCGGCACGCAGCGGTGCTGCCCGCGTCGGCGAGGCCACGCCGACGGTCTCGCTGCTGGTGGTCGACGACGACCCCGCCGGCCGCGCGCGGATCGCCGCCGCGGTCGCTGGCTGGCCGGTACCGGTGCGCACCCGCTGGGCCGACGATGCCTTCGACGCGCTGGTGGCCGTCGAGCGCCATCGGCCCGACGTGCTGGTCACCGGGCTGCGCGCCGCGCCGATCGACGGGCTGGAGTTCGTCCGGCGGCTGCGCACCGTGCCGGAGTACCGGACGATGGCCATCGTGGTCACCACCGCGCTCGACGATGACGCGATCGAGGCGCGAGGCGGTCTGCCGCCCGGGGTGGTCCGCTACGGCGAGCCGCTGCCGCTGGACCGGCTGCGCGGCTTCGTCGAGGCCTGCGCGCTCAGCAAGCGGCTCGCTGCGGGCTGAGCGAGTCCTCACATCGACCGCGGCGCGTGCCGGGCCGCGAGCCGCCGGAGCGCGGCCTTCAGTCGCGGATCCTCGACCCGGTCCGACAGCGCGGCGATCTCGGCCACGGCCCGCTCGCCGGGCGGCTGCTTGGGCCGGCGCGGTGCGACCGCGACCGGCGGTCGCCATTGCGGCTTGAAGCGGATCCGCTCGACCCGCCAGCCCGCGCGCACCAGGCCGGCGACCAGCGTCGGCCCGACCTGCCGGACCTTCGCGGCGACCGCCGCGTGCGCCGCGCCCACCACCAGCGTGTCGCGCTCGAGCGCCACCACCGCGAGGCCCAGCCCCGGCGCGCAGCGCTCGAGGTCGGCCTGCAGCGCGGCGAGTCGCGACGCCTGCTCGCCGAGCGCGGCGAGGACCGGCTCGCTCCTGAGCCAGGCCATCGCGTGTCGGGAACGGGGGAAGGGCTTCATCGGCGGGGCTCCGGCGGGCACTGTAGCCGATCGGCGCGGCGCGGCCGGACCGCGCCGCGCGGGCCGCCGCCGCCGCCGCCGGTCTTCCCGCGCGCGCCGACGGGAGGCCGCTTCGGGCCCCGGGGCGCTCGGGGGTCGCATGCTAGACTCGACGATTGCCCACGAGTTCCGAGCCGGGCTCGCCGCGCCCGTCGCGCAGGCGGGTGCCCCCGGCGACGGAGGCCGCTCCCCCATGATCCAGAAACTGCTGACCCGCATCTTCGGCAGCCGCAACGAACGCCTGCTGAAGGAGTACCGGAAGGTCGTCGAGCGGATCAACGCGCTCGAGCCCTCGGTCTCGGCCCTCACCGACGAGCAGCTGACCGCGAAGACCGCCGAGATGAAGGCCCGGGTGGCCGCCGGCGAGTCGCTCGACGCGATCCTGCCCGACGCCTTCGCGACCTGCCGCGAGGCGTCCAAGCGCGTGCTGGGCATGCGCCACTTCGACGTCCAGCTGATCGGCGGCATGACGCTGCACAACGGCAAGATCGCCGAGATGCGGACCGGCGAGGGCAAGACGCTGATGGCCACGCTGCCGGCGTACCTGAACGCGCTCGCGGGCAAGGGTGTGCACGTGGTCACGGTCAACGACTACCTGGCCCAGCGCGATGCCGAGTGGATGGGGAAGCTCTACAACTTCCTCGGCCTGACGGTGGGCGTGAACCTGTCGCAGATGCCGCACGCGCTGAAGAAGGAGGCGTACGCGGCCGACATCACCTACGGGACGAACAACGAGTACGGCTTCGACTACCTGCGCGACAACATGGTCTACGACGCCAAGGACCGCGTGCAGCGGGGCCTGTCGTTCGCGATCGTCGACGAGGTGGACTCGATCCTGATCGACGAGGCGCGCACGCCGCTGATCATCTCGGGCCAGGCGGAGGACCACACCGAGCTGTACGTGCGGATGAACCAGGTTCCGCCGCTCCTCGCCCCGATGGAGGGCGAGCCCAAGCCGAACGAGCCCGAGCCCGAGGGCGACTACTGGGTCGACCGCAAGGGCCACCAGGTCCACCTGTCCGAGGCCGGCCACGAGAAGGCCGAGGCGATCCTCACCCAGCTGGGCATCCTGCCCGAGGGCGCGAGCCTCTACGACGCGGCGAACATCCTGTCGATGCACCACCTGATGGTGGCGCTGCGCGCGCACACGCTGTTCTTCCGCGACCAGCAGTACGTCGTGCAGAACGACGAGGTGATCATCGTCGACGAGTTCACCGGCCGCCTGATGGCCGGGCGCCGCTGGTCCGACGGCCTGCACCAGGCGGTCGAGGCGAAGGAGGGCGTGCGGATCCAGAGCGAGAACCAGACGCTCGCCTCGATCACCTTCCAGAACTACTTCCGGATGTACGGGAAGCTGTCGGGCATGACCGGCACGGCCGACACCGAGGCCTACGAGTTCCAGGAGATCTACGGGCTGGAGACGGTGATCATCCCGACCCACCGCCCGATGATCCGGCAGGACCGGCAGGACCAGGTCTTCCGGACGGCGAAGGAGAAGTACGACGCGATCCTCGCCGACATCCAGGACTGCCACGAGCGCGGCCAGCCGGTGCTGGTGGGCACGACCTCGATCGAGAACTCCGAGCTGCTCTCGGGCCTGCTCGGGCAGGCGAAGCTGCCGCACAACGTGCTGAACGCGAAGCAGCATGCGCAGGAGGCGCAGATCGTCGCCGAGGCCGGCCGGCCTCACACGATCACCATCGCCACCAACATGGCGGGCCGCGGCACCGACATCGTGCTGGGCGGCAACGCGGCCAAGCAGATCGACCAGCTGGCGGCGCGCGAGGACCTCGACGAGGCCGCGAGGCAGGCGAAGGCCGCGGAGCTGCGTGCCGGCTGGCAGGCGCTGCACGACCAGGTGCTCGCCGCCGGCGGCCTGCACATCATCGGCACCGAGCGCCACGAGTCGCGCCGGATCGACAACCAGCTGCGCGGCCGCTCGGGCCGGCAGGGCGACGCGGGCTCGTCGCGCTTCTACCTGTCGATGGACGACCCGCTGCTCAAGATCTTCGCGGGCGATCGGCTGAAGGCGATCATGGATCGCCTGAAGCTGCCCGAGGGCGAGGCGATCGAGGCGGGCATGGTCACGCGCTCGATCGAGAGCGCCCAGCGCAAGGTCGAGGCGCGCAACTTCGACATCCGCAAGCAGCTGCTCGAATACGACGACGTCGCGAACGACCAGCGCAAGGTCATCTACCAGCAGCGCAACGAGCTGCTCGAGAGCGTCGACACCGAGGCGTTCATCACCGGGCTGCGGCAGGGCGTGTTCACCGACCTGTTCCGCGCGCGCGTGCCGGCCGAGTCGGTGGAGGAGCAGTGGGACATCCCCGGGCTCGAGGCCGAGCTGCGCGACGACTGGGGCCTGGAGGTGCCGCTCGCCGCGATGGTCCAGGGCGAGGCCACCGACGAGGACCTGCTCGCCGCGGTGCTGAAGACCGCCGACGAGCGCTACGCCGAGAAGGTGGCGCTGGTGGGCCGCGAGGGCTTCGCCGGTTTCGAGCGCTCGATCATGCTGCAGTCGATCGACCAGCGCTGGCGCGAGCACCTGTCGGCGCTCGACCACCTGCGCCAGGGCATCCACCTTCGCGGCTACGCGCAGAAGAACCCGAAGCAGGAGTACAAGCGCGAGGCCTTCGAGCTGTTCGAGTCGATGCTGCAGACGATCCGCAGCGAGGTCGTGAAGATCCTGATGAACGTCCGGATCCAGAGCGCCGAGGAGGCGCAGCAGGTCGAGGAGCAGGTCGAGCAGCGCGCCGAGGCCTCGTTCGGGCAGGCCGCGTACACCCATGCCGAGTTCGCCGCCGCGCCGGACGCCGACCCCGAGACGGTCGCGCTCGCGGTGCAGGAGGCGCCGGCGGCAGCCGACGACGACAAGGCCCAGCCGTTCCAGCGGTTCGGCACCAAGGTCGGCCGCAACGACCCCTGCCCCTGCGGCAGCGGGAAGAAGTACAAGCAGTGCCACGGGCGGCTCGCCTGAGGGCGGGCCGCAGGGCCCGGCCTCAGGGCTGGCGCAGCCGCTGGGCGACGAGTCCGGCCCACGCGGCGTAGCCGCTCGCGGTCAGGTGCACGCCGTCCCAGGTGTGCTCCGCTCTCAGCCCCTGACTCGGCGTGGCCAGCGTCGCGTTGAGGTCGATCCACGCCGACCCGCTGCGACCGGCCAGTTCGCGCAGGCCCTCGTTCAGCGCCCGGATCGCCTCGAGGCGCGCGCCGCAGACGCGCCGCGAGCACTCCAGCGTCGACTGGATCACGACGGCGATGCCGGCCGCGTGCAGCGACCCGACGATCCGCCGGTAATCCGCGAGCACGGCGTCGAGCGGCCGGCCGGATGCGAGGTCGTTCGTGCCGAGCATCACGAACACGGCTCGCGGGTTCGACGCCGTCACGGTGTCGAGCCGGGCCAGGGCATCGTCGGTCCGATCGCCGTCGATGCCGCGATTGACCACGTCCGCGCCGTCGAGCAGTTCTCGCCACTCGCCCGCGGCGGTCAGCGAGTCACCCAGCATCACCACCGCGGCTCGCGTCGGGAGTGCCCGCAGCATCGCCAGGCGCGCGTCGCGCTCGGCGCGCCAGCGATCGGGTTCTCCCCGCAGGTCGGACCACTGCGACACCAGCCATCGGTACGGGAACGGCTTGAGCGCGACGAACGCCGCGCCGGCGATCGCACCCGCGCAGACCGAGGCGATCGCGACGAGCGCGACGAGGCGAGGGGTCGGACGGAAGCTCAACGGACGACACGGCGGCGGGCGGGCCGCCAAGCATCGTCGAGCGCGGACCGGCAGCGCAAGTCCCGGGTGGTCGAGGCGGCGTCTGCGGGCCGCCGCGTCGCGTCGGGACGGGCCGGGCACGGGCAGTACAATCCGGGCTCCGCGCGCCGCCCGCGCGTCCCACCGAGCCCGCCGCGATGCCCGTGAACCTCGCTCCCCCCGATCCCGCCCGCCTGTTCCCGGTCGCCGGCCTGGAGCTCGGCACCGCGCGCGCGGCGATCCGCAAGCCGAACCGCCGCGACGTGCTGCTCGCGCGCGTCGTGGCCGGCGCGAGCGCGGCGGGCGTCTTCACGCGCAACCGCTTCTGCGCGGCACCGGTCACCGTCTGCCGCGAGCACCTCGCGGGCGGCGCCGGCGTGCGCGCGCTCGTGGTGAACACCGGCAACGCGAACGCGGGCACCGGGGAGCCCGGCCTCGCGGCCGCGCGCGAGACCTGCGCGGCGGTGGCCGCGCTGCTCGGTTGCGGGGCCACGCAGGTGCTGCCCTTCTCCACCGGCGTGATCCTCGAGCCGCTGCCGGTCGACCGCCTGGTCGCCGGCCTGCCGGCCGCGCGCGACGATCTGAAGGCGGACAACTGGGCGGCCGCCGCCGAGGCGATCATGACGACCGACACGGTGCCGAAGGCCGCGTCGCGCCGCGTGACGATCGGCGGGCGCACCGCGACGGTCACCGGCATCTCGAAGGGCGCGGGCATGATCCGCCCGAACATGGCGACGATGCTCGGCTTCGTGGCGACCGACGCGGCCGTGCCGCAGCCGCTGCTGCAGCAGTGGGTCCGCGAGGCCGCCGACGCGAGCTTCAACCGGATCACGATCGACGGCGACACCTCCACCAACGACTCGTTCGTGCTGATCGCCACCGGTGCCGGCGACGTGAAGGTGGCCGACGCGTCCGACGCCGCGGCCGCGCCGCTGAAGGCCGCGATCGTCGAGGTCGCGCGCGAGCTCGCGCAGGCCATCGTCCGCGACGGCGAGGGCGCGACCAAGTTCATCGCGATCACCGTCGAGCGCGCCGGCGGCGACGCGGAGGCCGCCGCGGTCGCCTACGCGATCGCGCACTCGCCGCTGGTGAAGACCGCGTTCTTCGCGTCCGATCCGAACCTCGGCCGCATCCTCGCCGCGATCGGCTACGCCGGCATCGATGACCTCGATCCGACCCGCATCGACCTGTGGCTCGACGAGGTCCACGTCGCGACCCGCGGCGGCCGTCATCCCGGCTACCGCGAGGAGGACGGCGCGCGCGTGATGAAGCAGGCCGAGATCGCGGTCCGCGTGTCGCTCGACCGCGGCGTCGCGTCCACCACCGTCTGGACCTGCGACCTGTCGCACGACTACGTGTCGATCAACGCCGACTACCGCTCCTGATCCCCCAAGCCCTCCCGATGCTCTTCGACACCAAGACCCTGCAGCGCCTCGCCGAGCGCGCCGAGACCGTCCTCGCCCGCGTCGAGTCGCTGCTGCCGAGGCAGGCCGAGCCCGACTGGGACGCGTCGGTCGCCTTCCGCTGGCGCCGCCGCCCCACCGCGTTCGGCTGGCAGTCGTGGCTGCAGCCGGTCCGCCACCGCTCGTCGATCTCGCTCGCGGACCTGCAGAACATCGACGAGCCCAAGCGCCTGATCGAGCGCAACACGCGGCGCTTCGTCCAGGGGCTGCCGGCCAACAACGTGCTGCTGACCGGCTCCCGCGGCACCGGCAAGTCCTCGCTGATCAAGGCCTGCCTGAACGAGCTGTCCGCCCACGGCCTGCGGCTGATCGAGGTCGACAAGGCCGACATGGTCGACCTGCCCGACATCGTCGAGCTGGTGGGCGACCGGCCCGAGAAGTTCATCGTGTACTGCGACGACCTGTCGTTCGAGGAGGGCGAGCCCGGCTACAAGGCGCTGAAGACCGCGCTCGACGGCTCGGTGGCCGCCGCGTCCGACAACGTGCTGATCTACGCGACCAGCAATCGCCGGCACCTGATGCCGGAGCGGATGAGCGAGAACCTCGAGGCCAAGCACACCGAGGACGGCGAGATCCACCCGGGCGAGACCTCGGAGGAGAAGATCTCGCTGTCCGAGCGCTTCGGCTTGTGGGTGCAGTTCTATCCGTTCCGCCAGGACGACTACCTGGCCGTGGTCGCCCACTGGCTGCGCCACTTCGGCTGCCGCGAGGCCGAGATCGAGGCCGCGCGCGGCGACGCGCTGCGCTGGGCGCTGGAGCGCGGTTCGCGCTCCGGCCGGGTCGCGTGGCAGTTCGCGCGCGACTGGGCGGGTGGCCATCCCGAGGCCCGCTCGGGCGGTGCGCCGAGGACGACGAAGGGCGGCGGCGCACCGCGGTCGACGCGGATCGCGAAGGGCGGTGCGGTGCCGCGCAAGGCAGGCGCCGCGAACGCGAAGGCCACGCGGTCCGCACGCGGCGCTGCGGCGACGCCGGCCCGCGGGACCCCGCGCTCGCGCTGAGCGCGCCGCGCCGCGCGGACGCACGGAGCCGGTTCGACGATGGGCACCCCGACGAAGATCGTCGACGTCGCGGTCGGCGTCGTGCTCCGCGACGACGGTCACGTGCTGATCGGCCAGCGTCCCGCCGGCAAGCCCTACGCCGGCTGGTGGGAGTTCCCGGGCGGCAAGCTCGAGGCGGGCGAGTCGGTGGCCGACGCACTGGCGCGCGAGCTGCACGAGGAGCTCGGCCTGGACGTGCTCGAGTCGAGCCCCTGGGTGGTCCGCGGCCACGCCTATCCGCATGCGACCGTCCGGCTCTGGTTCCGGCGCGTGCGCCGCTGGCGCGGCGAGCCGAGGCCGCGCGAGGGGCAGGCGCTGGCATGGCGCCAGCTGGAGGCGATCGACGTGGCGCCGCTGCTGCCGGCGTCGATCGCACCGATCGGCTGGCTGCGGCTGCCGCCGCTCTACCGCATCTCCTGCGCGGCCGAGATGGGCGTCGCGCCCTTCGAGCGCGCGCTCGATGCCGCCCTCGAGGCGCTCCTCGACACCGGTGCGCGCACGCCGCTGCTGCTGCAGCTGCGCGAGCCCGCACTGCCGGCGGCCGAGTTCGAGCGCCTGTTCGGGCGGCTGCGCGCGCGCCGCGAGACGCGGCCGCTGCGCGTGATCGTCAGCAGCCGCCATCCCGCGTCGTTCGCGCACGCGGCCGACGGCGTGCACCTGACCGCGCGCGACCTCGCCGCCGCGCGCGATCGGCCGCGCGTGCGCTGGGTCGGCGCGTCGTGCCACGCGGCGGACGAGCTGGCCGCGGCCGACGCGCTCGGCTGCGACTTCGCGGTCCTCGGCCCGGTCCGGCCGACGGCGAGCCATCCGGGCGCGCCGGGCATCGGCTTCGACGGGCTGGCCGCGGCGATCGCGGCGACGCCGCTGCCGGTCTACGCGCTCGGCGGACTGGACGCGGACGACCTGGCCACGGCCGAGGCCGCCGGCGCGCACGGCGTCGCGTCGATGCGCGCCGCCTGGCGCTGAACGGGGCGGGATCGACCGGTCGCAGGCGACCGTCGCCAGGTGCGGCTCAGTCCCGCCGCGGTGGCGGTACGGCGGCCGTGCCGGCCGGGTCCTCGGGGTCCGGGGCGTCGCCCGGGATCACGTAGCCGTCGGTGGCCCACTGGCCGAGGTCGATCAGCTTGCAGCGCTCCGAGCAGAACGGCCGCCAGCGGTTGGCCGGCGAGAACTCGGTCCGGCGGCTGCAGACGGGGCAGTCGACGATCGCGGTCATCGATCAGAGGTTGCAGAGCGCGAGCTCGAACTCCACGTTGCCCTCGAAGGGCTTGGGACGCAGGTCGCCGTCCTGCGACGTGAAGCGGATCCAGAGCATGTACTTGTTCGCGGAGATCTCGGGGATCGCGCCGCTCGCGGGGTCGACGCGGATCTGCAGCATCTGGTAGACCTTGCCGCCGAGGGTCTGCTGGAAGCTGCCCTGGTGGGTGGTGACCACCGAGCCGTGAGCCGACTCGCGCAGCAGCCGCAGCACGATGACCAGCGCGTCGCGCAGCGCGCGGAACGGCGCCGACCAGGTGGCGATGTCGCGCAGCCGTGCCTCGCTCGGCCGGTTGAGCCACGCATGGTAGGAGGGCAGGTCGAACTCGCAGGTGCCGCCGGCGATGATCGCGCGGCTGCGGATGCTCATCAGCCACTCGTTGTCGCGCAGGTGCTGGCCCGTCTTGCCGGCGGCCGAGTTCAGCTGCTGCGACGCGCCGTCGATGTCGGCGAGCACCGCCTCGAGCGCCGCGACGGAGACGTTCGGGTTGTCGCGGAACGCGATCAGCGTCTGGCGCTGCCGCTCGAGCTCCTGCATCAGGTCCGACTTCAGGTCCGCGCGCGATGCCACCTCGAGGATCTCGAAGAGCGTGGTCAGCGCGACGTGATGCTCGAGCGGCCCGGCCTGCGTCGCGAAGTGATCGAATCGCGTGAACAGGTCCTCGAGCCTCAGAAGCGTCCGGATCCGTTCGTTGAGCGGGTATTCGTAGAGGGTCAACGCGGAAACGGTCCTGGGCCGGTCGGACGAGGCGGTCGACCCATTTTGAATCATTCGTCTGACCTTGACAAACCGGCGTAGGTGGCGTGAAGGGCCTCCAGCCTGGCGGCGAGCGCGTCGGGCGTGCCGCTGTTGTCGACCACGTCGTCGGCCGCGGCCAGGCGCTGCGCGCGCGTCGCCTGAGCGGCGAGGATCGCCTCGACCTGCGCCCGTGCGAGGCCGCTGCGCGTCATCACGCGAGCGACCTGGACCTCGGGCGGGCAGTCGACGACGAGCACGCGGTCGTAGCGGCCGCGCCAGTCGCCGGATTCGACGAGCAGCGGCACCGCGACGATCACGTAGGGTGCGCCCGCGCGGATCGCGTCGTCGATGCCGGCCTGCGTTCGCGCGCGGATCATCGGGTGCAGGATGCCCTCGAGCCGCTTGCGCGCCGTGGGGTCGGAGAACGCGATCGCACGCATCGCGGCGCGGTCCATCCGGCCGTCGGCGGCGATGACGCCGTCACCGAAGGCCGCGCGGATCGGCGCGATCGCGTCGCCGCCGGGCTCGGTGAGCCGGTGCGCGATCGCGTCGGTGTCGACGAGGGCCGCCCCCTTCGCGACGAGCCGGTCGGCGACGGTGCTCTTGCCGCTGCCGATCCCGCCGGTGAGGCCGATCACCGGCGCGCGACGCGCCACGGTCTCAGGCAAGGCCGAAGAGCGCGCCGAGCGGCCGCGCGAAGAACAGCGCGAGCAGGCCCGCGCCCGCGAGGTAGGGGCCGAAGGGAATCGGCACGTCGCGCCTGTGCTTCGCGAACACGATCATGGACACGCCCACCACCGCGCCCACCACGGAGGCGAGCAGGATGATCGACGGGAGCGCCTGCCAGCCGAACCACGCGCCGAGCGCGCCGAGCAGCTTGAAGTCGCCGTAGCCCATGCCTTCCTTGCCGGTGACGAGCTTGAACACCCAGTAGATGGTCCAGAGGATGCCATAGCCGGCCATCGCGCCGACGACCGCGTCGGCGATCGGCACGTAGGTGCCGGCCAGGTTGAACGCGAGGCCGAGCCACAGCAGCGGCAGCGTGAGGTCGTCGGGCAGCAGTTGCGTGTCGAGGTCGATGAACGCGAGCGCGACCAGGAAGAAGACCAGCAGCATCGCGCCGAGACCGGCCGCGGTCGCGCCGTAGGCGGCGACCGCGCAGCCGGCGAGCACGCCGGTGAGCGCCTCGACGAGCGGATAGCGCATCGGGATCGCGGTGCCGCAGTTCGCGCAGCGGCCGCGCAGCAGCAGCCACGAGAGCACCGGCACGTTCTGCCAGGCGGCGATCGGCGTGCCGCAGTGCGGGCAGGCCGAGCGCGGCACGACGAGGTTGTAGCGGGGCCGATCGGCGACGGTCTCGCCGCGCATCTCGGCCGCCTGCGCCTGCCAGTCCGCCTCCATCATCTTCGGAAGCCGGTGGATCACCACGTTCAGGAAGCTGCCGACGAGCAGGCCGAACAGCATCGCCAGGCCGACCACCGCGGTCGGGGGCAGCGTCGCGAGGAGGGACAGGGTCGCGCTGGGCATCATGCCGAAGATGGTATCCGAGGCGGTCGCGCCGCAGGCCCGCCGTCCGGCGTGAACGCCTGTCCGCGCGTCGACCCGGCCGCCGATGGCACCGCTTCGCCGAGGCACGTGCCGCAGGACCGGGCGTCCTCAGCGCACGGTCGCGCCGTCGGTCCGCCCGGCCAGCGCGTCGCAGCGCCGCACGAGCTCGGGCAGCGTGGTCGCGCCCATCTTGCGCATCAGCGACGCGCGGCTAGATTTCACCGTCCGCTCGCTCACGCCGAGCTCCCAGGCGATCTGCTTGGTGAGCGCGCCCTCGAGCACGCGCTCGAGCACCCGGCGCTCGCGGGCGTCGAGCGTCCCGAAGCGCGCTTCGGCGTCGTGGCGGCGCGCCCGCTCGGCGCGCCGCGCCGCGCCCGCGTCGAGGGCCGCGCGGATCGCCTCGAGCAGCACCTCGCTGCGGACCGGCTTCGTGAGGAAGTCGGACGCGCCGCTCTTCAGCGCGCGCACGCTGCTCGCGATGTCGCCGCGACCGGTGAGGAAGACCGTAGGCAGGTCCCAGCCGCGTGCGCGCAGCGCGTCGTGCAGCGCGAGTCCGTCCGGCCCCGGCATGTTGAGGTCGAGCAGCAGGCAGCCGCAGGGCTCGACGGTGGCGCCGATCAGGAACTCGCCGGCGGACGCGTAGCCGCGCGCCGCGTAGCCCGAGGCGGTCAGCAGCCGCAGCAGCGCGGTGCGCATCGCCTCGTCGTCGTCGACGACATGGATGGTCGTCGGCAGGCCGTTTTCGGTCATGGTGGCGTCCTCCGATCGGGCGCGTGCGCGGCGCGCACGGTGCGCGGCGATACCCGGCGCGGCAGCCGTACCGTCGCGACCGTGCCGCCGCCCTCGCGCGGCGCGAGCGACACCGCGCCGCCGTGGGCGTCGACGATCGCCCGCACGATCGGCAGCCCGAGGCCCAGGCCGCGCGGCTTGGTGGTCCAGAACGACTCGAAGGCCGACTCGCAGCGCGCCGGGTCGACGCCCGTGCCGCGATCGGCCACCGTCAGCACGAGACCGGCGGCGTCGGCCGAGGTCGCGACCGACAGCCGGCGTGCCGCGGCCGGCGTGTCGTCCATCGCGTCCATCGCGTTGATCGCGAGGTTGATCAGCACCTGCTGGAGCTGGACCGGGTCGCCGAGCAGCGCATCGTCGCCGGCCTCGAGCGCGGTCTCGAGCGTCACGCCGCGGCGCCGCGCCTCGGGCTCGACGATCGCCAAGGCCTCGCGCAGCGCCGCGTGCAGGCCGACCGGCTCGTGCGCGACCTGCTGGTTCTCGAGCAGGCCGCGCAGCCGGCGGATCACCTCGTGTGCGCGCAGGTCGTCGCGGCGGATGTCGGCGAGGATCTCGCGCAGCGCCTCCGGCGTCGCGCAGCCGCCGCGCAGCATCAGCTCGGCCGCGTCGGCGTTCGCGAGGATCGCGCCGAGCGGCTGGTTGATCTCGTGGGCGATCGAGGCGGTCAGCTCGCCCATCGCCGCGAAGCGCATCGCGCGCGCGAGCTCGAGCCGCCGCTGCCCGGCGTCGGCCTCGGCACGCCGGCGGCGGCGGCGCTGCACGAGCAGGCCGCCGATGGTCAGCGCCTGCGCCGCCACGACGCCGCCGGCGGTCAGCACGAAGCCGCGGTATTCGGTCCACAGCGAGCGCGGCGGGTTGATCGTCCGGCAGCCCTCGGGCAGGGCATCGGCCGAGAGGCCGTGGCGCGCGAGCAGGCCCAGGTCGGCGACGCAACGGATCGCCGAGCGCGTCGCGTCGGTGCCGGTCGGCACCGGCTCGCCGCGCAGCAGCGCCGCGGCGAGTTCGCCCGCGTGCCGGCCGAGCGCCTCGAAGTCGATCACGCTGCCGGCCGCGAGGCCGCGGCCGACGAGGGTGCCGAACATGCCGTAGACCGGCGCGCGCGACGCGTCGGCGAGCGCGCGCATCGCCTCGGCGGTGAACACGGGGCGGCCGGCCGCATCGCGGTTCATCGAGGTGAGGAACACCGCGTCGTCCGGGCCGGTGTCCTCGAGCCGCCGCCTGAGCGCATCGAGGGGCAGGTCGGTCCAGCGCTCGACCGCCCAGCCGCCGCGCTGGCGCGCCAGCGCGACGACGCGGTCGGCGAGCTCGGCGTCGATCGGCGCGGCGCCGCCGGCCACGATCAGCCGGCGTGCGCGCGGCTGCAGCCGCTCGATCAGCGCCAGCGTGCCGTCCACGTCGGGCCGCCAGAACGCCTGCACCGCCCCGTCGGGCGGTCGGCCGCGTTCGGCGCCCGCCTCGTCGATGCCGGCGAGCACCACCGGCACGCCCGGCCACAGCCCCTCGCGCTGCGCGCGGACCGCGTCGACCGCCCGTTCGCCGAGGCCGATCAGCAGGTCCACCGGCTGGTTCGCGTACTTGCGCCGCTGCAGCGCGAGGAACTCGGGCGCGAGCACACGGTAGTCGAACCGGTAGGTGTCGAGCGTGTCGGTGACGAAGACCACGCCGTCGGGCGCGGCGGCCAGCAGCGTCGCGCGCAGTGCGGCGTCGGTCTGCTGCATGGCCAGCAGGCCGGGATCGCTGCCCAGCAGCAGCGCGATCCGCCAGGGCGGGCGGGCGGAGGTGGGAGGGCCGGAGGCCGTCGTGTCCGAGGCGGCCGCGGCCGCGGTGACCGTCGCAGCCGCCGGGTCGCGGGCCGCGGTCGCGGGCACGGCGACGGATGCGGCACACAGCGCAGCGGCAGCGAGCGACGGAAGCGGCGGACGCATCGGGGGGCCTCGGGATGCGCCGGCGGGGCGCACGCCGATGGTAACGGATGGCGCAGCGCGGCCCGCCTGCGACCGTCGTGCGCGGCCTGCGCTGCCCCGCGGGGCAGACGGTCCGGGTACCCGGCTGGCCGCCGAGGGCGCGATGCCGCACACTGCACGCCCGGACGCGGCGACGCCCGCCGTGCCGCGCCGCCGTCCTCCGAACCCTGCCGCCCCGTGCCCCGCCGTCCGCCGTCACCGTCGTCCGAGTCGTCGTCCCGTCGTGCCGCCGCCGCCGTGCCGCCGGCCTCGACGGACCGCGCCCCGGGCGATCCCGCCGCGCCGACCCGGCGGCGCATCGCCGTGGCCGCCGCGGTCCTGGCCGCGGTGCTGGCGGCCGTCGTCGCCGTGGTGCTCGTGCCGCGCACGCCGCCGGTGCCGGTCGAGCCGCCTGCCGTCGCGTCCGCACCCGCCGCCGTGGCCGCGTCCGCGCCGGCCGCCCCGCGCGAGCCGGCCGCCTGGGTCGACGACGCCGGCTGCGCGTCCTGCCACGCGTCGGCCGCGCAGGCCTGGCGACGCTCGCATCATGCACACGCGATGGCCGCGCCCGCGGCCGAGACCGTCAAGGGCGACTTCCGCGGCACGCGCTTCCGGCACCGCGGCGTCGAGACGCGCTTCTCGCTGCGCGACGGACGGTACGGGGTGCGCACCGACGGACCCGACGGCCGCCCCGCCGACTTCGAGGTGGCCTGGACCTTCGGCTGGTCGCCGCTGCAGCAGTACCTGATCGCGATGCCCGGCGGCCGGCTGCAGGCCCTGCAGGTCGCCTGGGACGAGCCGCGGCGGCGCTGGTACCACCTGCGCGCCGACGAGCGCGCGCCGCCCGGCGACGTGCTCCACTGGACCGGCCGCTACCAGAACGCCAACACCATGTGCCTGTCGTGCCACGTGACCGGCTGGGAGAAGCGCTACGACGCGCAGGCCGACACCTTCGCGTCGACCTGGCGTGCGCCGAACGTCGGCTGCCAGGCCTGCCACGGCCCAGGCGGGCGGCACGTCGACTGGGCGCGCGCGAAGACCGAGGGACGCCCGCCGCCGGCCACGCCGGGCGAGCGCTTCGGCCTCGTCGTCGACTTCGCGGCCGCCGGACCGCGCGGTCAGGTCGAGGCCTGCTCGGCATGCCATTCGCGCCGCACCGAGCTGACGGCGTCGGCGCCGCCCGGCGCGCCGCGGCTCGACCACTTCCTGCCGATGCTGCTCTCGCCGCCGGCCTACCACGTCGACGGCCAGCAGCGCGAGGAGGTGTTCGTCGACGGGTCGTACCGCCAGACGCGCATGTACCAGGCCGGCGTGACCTGCACGCACTGCCACGATGCGCACGACGGCCGCACGACGCTGCAGGGCGACGCGCTGTGCACCCAGTGCCACGCGCCGACGCCGAATCCCGCGTTCCCGAAGGCCGCGGGCCGCTTCGACGCGCGCTCGCACCACTTCCACCGCGAGGGCTCGGAGGGCGCGCGCTGCGTGTCCTGCCACATGCCGAGCACGACCTACATGGGGATCCAGGCGCGGCCCGACCACTCGATCCGCGTGCCGCGTCCCGACGTGTCGGCGAAGCTCGGCACGCCCGACGCCTGCACGCAGTGCCACACCGATCGCGATGCGCGCTGGGCGGCCGAGCGCGTGGCGCAGTGGTACGGCCGGCAGCGCCGGCAGGAGCCGCACTGGGGCGAGGCGTTCGCCGCGGCGCGCGCCGGTCGGCCCGGCGCGGCCGACGCCGTCGCGCGGATCGCCGCAGACCGCGCGCAGCCGGCCATCGTCCGCGCCACCGCGCTCGACCTGCTGCGCGCCGATCCGCGCACCGGCGACGCGATCCGCGTGGAGGCGACCCGTGATCCCGACCCCGAGGTCCGTGCGGCCGCGGCCGACAGCCTCGAGCCGCTGCCGCCCGTGGCACGCGCCTCCGGCCTCGCGCCGCTGCTCTCCGACCCGGTGCGCGCGGTCCGGATCGCGGCCGCGCGCGCGTTCGCGTCGCTGCCGCGCGAGCGCGTCGACCCGGCGGTCCGCCCCGCGCTCGATCTCGCGCTCGACGAATACGTCACAGCGCAGTCGGTCTCGCTCGACATGCCGGGCGCCCGACTCAACCTCGCCGTGCTCGCGCAGCACCGCGGCCGCAGCGACGAGGCTGCGTCGCACTACCTGGCCGCGCTGCGGCTCGACCCCGACTTCACGCCGGCGCGTGCGAACCTCGCGCGCCTGTACAACGCGCTCGGCCGCAACGCCGACGCCGAGCGGGTGCTGCGCGAGGGCCTCTCGCGACAGCCCGGGATCGGCGAGCTGCAGTACTCGCTCGGCCTGCTGCTCGCCGAGGAGGAGCGCTTCGGCGACGCGGTCGCGGCGCTCGCGCGCGCAGCCGCGCTGATGCCCGAGCGCGCGAAGGTCCGCTACAACCTCGGCCTCGCCCAGCAGCGGGCCGGCCGGCGCCGCGAGGCCGAGGCCTCGCTGCTCGCCGCGCAGCGGCTGGACCCGGCCGACGCGCAGACGCCGTATGCGCTCGCGGTCCTCTACGCGCAGGACGGCCGCTGGGACGACGCGCGCCGCTGGGCCGACGCGCTGGTCGCGCTCGCCCCCGCGGATCCGGCGGCGCGGCAACTGGCGGCGCGGGTGCGCGAGCGTCGCTGACCGCGACCGGCCGCGGCGCGACGACGCGCGCCGTGCGTCAGACCACCTGGCCCATCTTGAAGATCGGCAGGTACATCGCGATCACCAGACCGCCGATGACGACGCCCAGCACGGCCATGATCAGCGGCTCCATCAGCGAGGACAGGCTCTCGACCGCCTGGTCGACCTCGCGCTCGAAGATGTCGGCCGACTTGCCGAGCATCGAGTCGAGCGAGCCCGATTCCTCGCCGATCGAGGCCATCTGCAGCACCATGTTGGGGAAGACCTTCGCGTTCTGCATCGACACCGTGAGGCTGGTGCCGGTGGAGACCTCCTGCTGGATCTTCTTCGTCGCCTCGAGGTAGACGATGTTGCCCGAGGCGCCGCCCACCGAGTCGAGCGCCTCGACCAGCGGCACGCCGGCCGCGAACATCGTCGACAGCGTGCGCAGCCAGCGCGCGATCGTGGCCTTGCGGATCACCTCGCCGAACACCGGCGCCTGCAGCAGCGCCCGGTCCATCGCCATCTGCATCGCCGGCGATCGCCGCCACGCCTGTCTGACGAAGTAGAACACGCCGAACAGGATCCCGAAGACGATGTACCAGTACGCGACCATGAAGTCGGACATCGCCATGACCATCAGCGTCGGGGCGGGCAGGTCGGCGCCGAAGCTCGAGAACACGCTCTTGAACGCCGGGATCACGAACAGCATGATGATCACGACGACGATCGCGGCGACGCCGAGCACGGCCGTCGGATAGAAGAGGGCCGACTTGATCTTGCCCTTGATGGCCAGCATCTTCTCCTTGTAGAGCGCGAGCCGGTCGAGCAGGTCGTCGAGGATACCGGCCTGCTCGCCCGCGTCCACGAGGTTGCAGAAGAGCGCGTCGAAGTAGATCGGATACTTGCGGAAGGCCTGCGAGAGCGCGGTGCCGGTCTCGACGTCGCCCTTGATGTCCATGAAGAGCTTGGCCACCGACTGGTTGTCGGTGCCCTTGGCGACGATGTCGAAGGCCTGGAGCAGCGGCACGCCGGCCTTCATCATCGTCGCGAGCTGTCGGGTGAAGAGCGTGATGTCCTTCTCGAGGATCTTCTTGCCCTTCTTGTAGCGCTGCTTCTTGACCTTGGTGACGACGATGCCCTGGCGGCGCAGCGAGCTCGCGACGACCGCCGTGCCGCCGGCACGCATCTCGCCGCGCACGGTCTTGCCGCCGCGGTCGCGACCCTCCCAGGAGAACGTCTCGTCCTTGACGGGCATCCCGCGGGACGCCGGTTTGGTCACGGCCTTGCTGGACATCGGGCACTCCGGTTCATTCGTTCGTCACACCCAGCACTTCCTCGATCGAGGTGAGGCCCTGCCTGACCTTGCGCAGACCCGACTCGCGCAGGTCCGACACGCCCTCTCGCTTGGCCTGCGCAGCGATCTCCATCGCGTTGCCGCCGGCGAGGATCAGCCGCTGGATCTCGTCGGTGATCGGCATCACCTGGTAGATGCCGACCCGACCCTTGTAGCCGCCGCCGCTGCAGCGCTCGCAGCCGACCGGCCGGAACGGGCGCCAGGTGCCGTCGAGATCGGACTCCTTGAAGCCCGCCTGCAGCAGCGCGTCCTCGTCGACCTCGGCCTCGGCCTTGCAGGTGCACAGTCGGCGGCCGAGCCGCTGCGCGGTGATCAGGATCACCGACGACGCGATGTTGAACGGCGCGATGCCCATGTTCATCATCCGCGTCAGCGTCGTCGGCGCATCGTTGGTGTGCAGCGTGGACAGCACCATGTGGCCGGTCTGCGCGGCCTTGATCGCGATGTCGGCGGTCTCGAGGTCTCGGATCTCGCCGACCATGATCACGTCCGGGTCCTGCCGCAGGAAGGACTTGAGCGCGGCCGAGAAGGTCAGCCCGGCCTTGTCGTTGACGTTGACCTGGTTGATGCCGGGCAGGTTGATCTCCGCCGGGTCCTCGGCGGTCGAGATGTTGATGCCGGGCTTGTTCAGGATGTTCAGGCAGGTGTAGAGCGACACCGTCTTGCCCGAGCCGGTCGGGCCGGTCACCAGCACCATGCCGTAGGGGCGCTGCACCGCGGAGAGCAGCGCCTCCTTCTGCTCGGGGTCGTAGCCGAGCGCCTCGATGCCGAGCTTCGCCGACGACGGATCCAGGATCCGCATGACGATCTTCTCGCCGAACAGCGTGGGCAGCGTCGAGACCCGGAAGTCGATCGCGCGCTGCGGCGACAGCACGAGCTTCATCCGCCCGTCCTGCGGGATCCGCTTCTCGGAGATGTCGAGCTTCGAGATCACCTTGATCCGCGATGCGAGCTTCTCCTTGATCGCGAGCGGCGGCTGGGAGATCTCGCGCAGCTCGCCGTCGACCCGGTAGCGGATCCGGTAGTACTTCTCGTAGGGCTCGAAGTGGATGTCCGACGCGCCGCCGTTGATCGCGTCCATCAGCACCTTCTGCAGGTACTTGACGATCGGCGCGTCGTCGATGTCGGAGGTGTCCTCGGGGGGCGCCTGCTGCGCCTCGTCGGCCTCGTCGAACTGGATGTCGGCGAGTTCCCCGCCCACCATCGCCGCCATCTGGTCGCTGGCCGACTGGCCGAGCCGCTCGACGACCTTCAGCAGCTTGTCGTGCTCGACGACGATCGGGTCGACCGTCGCCTGAGCCTGGAACTTGACCCGGTCGATCGCCTGCAGGTCGGTCGGGTCGGACAGCAGCACGGTGAGCCGGTTGCCGCGCTTGAACAGCGGCACGATCCGGCTCTCGGCGATCAGCTTGCGGTCGATCAGGTTCGACGGCAGTGCCTGGGTGTCGAGCGCGGCCATGTCCAGCAGCGGCAGGCCGAAGGTGTCCGACGCGAAGCGCGCGAGCTTGATCGCGGGCAGCTGGCCGCTGGAGACCAGCTCGTCGATGAACTTGCCCTGCGCGGCCTCGACCTTCTTCGTCAGCGCGGCGGCCTGGTCGGCGCGGATCAGCTGGTTCTGCACCAGCGCGCGCGCGAGTCCGGACAGCACCACGGCGTCGGAGGCGGTGCCGGCAGTGCTCATGGGTTCACCCGTGGGGGATTGCGGAATTCCACGGGTAGGAGTGTGCAGCCGGGGCGACGCGACGGGTACGAGACGGTGCCGTGCCGGGGACGGACGGCCCGCAGCGGGCTACGGACGGCGGCGTCCGCGTCGGCGGTCCGCCACGCGCGCGGCGCCGCCATCGCGGAGACGCCGCGCCGCGGCGCGCGTGCCGGGCCTCGTGCATCGCGCCGGCCGACGGCCGACGGCCGACGGAACGCGGTCTCGGCCCGTCGCGGCCCCCTTGCTACACTGCGCCGTCGCCGATGGAGGAGCACACCATGAGCAGTGGCAACGCGCCGAAGGGCCTGCGCTCGCGCGCCTGGTTCAACAACCCCGACAACATGGGCATGACCGCGCTCTACCTCGAGCGCTACATGAACTTCGGACTGTCGCTGGAGGAGCTGAAGAACAGCGGCAAGCCGATCGTCGGCATCGCCCAGACGGGCAGCGACCTGTCGCCCTGCAACCGCCACCACGTCGAGCTCGCGCAGCGCGTGCGCGACGGCATCCGCGACGGCGGCGGCATCCCGCTCGAGTTCCCGGTCCACCCGATCCAGGAGACCGGCAAGCGGCCCACCGCGGCGCTCGACCGCAACCTGCAGTACCTGTCGCTGGTCGAGGTCCTCTACGGCTATCCGATGGACGGGGTGGTGCTGACCACCGGCTGCGACAAGACCACCCCGGCGATGCTGATGGGCGCGGCCACGGTCGACCTCCCGTCGATCGTGCTGTCGGGCGGCCCGATGATCAACGGCTACCACGCGGGCGGCCTGTCGGGCTCGGGCACGATCGTCTGGTTCGCGCGGCAGGAGCTCGCCGCGGGCCGGATCGACTACGACGGCTTCCTGAAGATGGTCGCCTCGGGCGCGCCGTCGGCGGGCCACTGCAACACGATGGGCACGGCGCTGTCGATGAACAGCGTGGCCGAGGCGCTCGGCATGTCGCTGCCCGGCTGCGCCGCCATTCCTGCGCCGCACCGCGACCGCTACGAGATGGCCTACTGGACCGGCCGGCGGATCGTCGAGATGATCCACGAGGACCTGCGTCCGTCGAGGATCATGACGCGCAAGGCCTTCGAGAACGCGATCGTCGCCGCGAGCGCGCTCGGCGCGTCGACCAACTGCCCGCCGCACGTGACCGCGATCGCGCGGCACATGGGCGTGGATCTCGAGGTCCGCGACTGGGACCGGGTCGGCTACGCGATCCCGCTGCTCACCAACCTGATGCCCGCGGGCGAATACCTCGGCGAGGAGTTCTACCGCGCCGGCGGCGTGCCCGGCGTGATGAACGAGCTGCTGAAGGCGGGCAGGCTGCATGCCGACGCGATGACCGTGTCGGGCCGGACCGTCGGCGAGAACTACCGCGACACGCCGGTCACCGACCGTCGCGTGATCAAGCCCTACGACGCACCGATGCAGAAGGAGGCCGGCTTCGCCGTGCTGTCGGGCAACCTGTTCGACGCCGCGGTGATGAAGACCTCGGTGATCTCGCCCGAATTCCGCAAGCGCTACCTCGAGGACCCGAAGGATCCGGACGCCTTCGAGGGGCGTGCGATCGTCTTCGAGGGGCCGGAGGACTACCACGAGCGGATCAACGACCCGTCGCTGGCCATCGACGCCGACTGCATGCTGTTCATCCGCGGGGTGGGCCCGATCGGCTATCCGGGGGCGGCCGAGGTGGTCAACATGCTGCCGCCCGACGCGCTGGTGAAGCAGGGCATCACGATGCTGCCCTGCATCGGCGACGGCCGGCAGTCCGGCACATCGGGCAGTCCGTCGATCCTGAACGCGTCGCCCGAGGCGGCGGTGGGCGGCGGGCTCGCGCTGCTGAGGACCGGCGACCGGGTCCGCATCGACCTCGGCAGGCGCACCGCGGACATCCTCATCCCGGCCGAGGAATACGCGGCGCGCAAGGCGGCGTGGAAGGCGCCGGACCTCGAGAGCCAGACGCCCTGGCAGGAACTGCAGCGCCGGCACGTCGGCCAGCTCTCGAGCGGCGCCTGCCTGGACTTCGCGATCAGGTACCAGCGGATCTCGACGACCAGGGGCCTGCCGCGCGACAACCACTGAGTCGCGCGATGCGCCGGCGGCCCGGAATCGTTCCGGCGCGCGCGGCCTCGGTGCTCGCTTCGGTCGCGGCGCTCTCGGCGCTCGCCGCAGGCCTCGCGCAGCCCGCCGCGGCGGCGTCCGGCGGCCCGGCCGGCCCGTCGGCGGACGTCGCCGCACTCGTCGCGCGCGGGCCGCTGCGCGTCGCGGTGCTCGACCTCGAGCTGCGCGACGAGACCCGTGCGCGCACCCTGCCGCTGCGGCTGCGCGTGCCGCAGCCCTGCGCGGCGGACACCCGGCGATCGCTGGTGCTCTTCTCGCACGGGCTGGGCGGCTCGCGCGCGGGCGGAGCGGCCTGGGGCGAGCACTGGGCGTCGCACGGCTTCGCGGTCGCGCACCTGCAGCATCCGGGCTCGGACGAGTCGCTGTGGCGGGACCGGCCCGTTGGCTCGCGGTCCGGGGCGCTGCGCGAGGGCATGGGCGCCGAGCGCTACGTCGACCGGCTGCGCGACGTGCCCGCGGTGCTCGATGCGCTCGACGCCCGGGTCGCGACCACGCCCTCGCTCGCCTGCATCGACGTGTCGCGGGTGGGCATGTCGGGTCACTCGTTCGGTGCCCTCACCACGCAGGCGATCGCCGGACAGCGGCTGCCGCGGCCCGGGGCCGGCGCGGCGCCCTGGGGGCGCGAGCCGCGTGTCGTCGCCGCGGTGGCGTTCAGTCCGTCGCTGCGGGACGGACCGATGGGGCGCGACGCGTTCGCCGAGCTCGACGTACCCTTCCTGTCGGTGACCGGCAGCCGGGACGGCGACGTCGCGGGGACCGGGGCCACGCCCGAGGTGCGGCGCGCGGTCCACGACGCGCTGCCGCCGGCGGTGCGCAGGCTGCTTTGGCTCGAGGGGGCGGACCACATGGTCTTCAACGGCGGCCCGCCGCGACCCGGGCCGCCCGAGGCGCCGGGCGACGACCGTCGCGTGCAGCGCGTGACGGCCGCTGTCACGCTCGCCTTCTGGTTCGCGACGCTTTCAGGCGACCCGGCGGCGCTCGCCTGGCTCGACGGCGGCGGGCCGCGCGCGCTGCTCGGGCCGGGCGACGCCTGGCTCGTGCGCTAGCGGCGCGCCCCGCCATCTCGGTCGTCCTCGCCGGGACCCCAGAGCCACGCGGCGCCGCGCACGCCGGACGAGTCGCCGTGCGCGCTGCGGACGATCCGCGTGACCACCGCATCCGAGAACACCCGCGGCGCGAGCCGTGCCGGCAGCGCCGCGCAGGTCTCGTCGACGTTCGACAGGCCGCCGCCCAGCACGATCGCGTCGGGGTCGAGCACGTCGACGATCATCGCGAGGCCGCGCGCGAGCCGGTCGAGCCAGCGATCGAGGCTCGCCGCGCAGGCCGCGTCCCCCGCGCGGGCGCGCGTCGCGATCGTCGCCGCATCGATGGCGTCGCCGCCTGCGCGCCGATGGTCGGCCGCGAGGCCCGGGCCCGACAGCCAGGTCTCGAGGCAGCCGTCGCGACCGCACCAGCAACGCGGCCCGGGACGCTCGTCGTCGCGCGGTGCCGGCAGCGGCACGTGGCCCCATTCGCCGGCGATGCCGTTCGCCCCCGCGAGCGCGCGGCCGTCGATCGCGATGCCCGCGCCCACGCCGGTGCCCAGGATCGCGGCGAACACCACGTGCGCGCCGGCCGCGGCACCGTCGACCGCCTCGGACACGGCGAGGCAGTTCGCGTCGTTCTGGATCCGCACCGGCCGGCCGAGCGCGGCCTCGAGGTCCTCGCGCAGCGGGCGGCCGTTCAGCCAGGTCGAGTTCGCGTTCTTCACGCGGCCGGTCAGCGCCGAGATCGTGCCGGGGATGCCGACGCCCACCGTGCCGCGCCGACCCAGTTCGCGTTCGGCGTCGGCGACGAGCGCGACGATGGTGGTCACGGTGGCCGCATAGTCACCGCGCGGCGAGGGCACCCGGCGGCGCAGCCGCAGCGCGCCGCGTGCAT
This sequence comes from Pseudomonadota bacterium, assembly GCA_046046245.1. Classification (GTDB taxonomy): domain Bacteria; phylum Pseudomonadota; class Gammaproteobacteria; order Burkholderiales; family Burkholderiaceae_E; genus UBA4615. The sequence continues at coordinate 58,398 of JBJOKE010000029.1, forward strand.
CGAGCGCGGCGATCTCGGTCTTCGTGCCGCCCAGGTCGATGCCCAGGCGAAGGGGAGGGCGCATGGGATCGGATGGCGCGTGTCGTCCGTGTCATGGTGCCGCAGATGCGCGGCGCGCGGCAGCGGCGTTCCACGCGGATCGCCCCGCTATCCAAAGGTCTGCTTGCCATGCGGGACGGTTGCAGCGTATAAGCTAGCCGCTCTTCGAAAGTGCCCGCGTACGACGGGCGCACGAACGCGGACGGAGACAGATGAGCAGAGGCGGGGACGACGCACTCCTCAGCGTGCGGGGCGTGACGGTGAAGTTCGGTGGCATCGTCGCACTAGATGCCGTGAGCTTCGACGTGCCGCGAGGCGGCGTGTGCGGGCTGATCGGGCCGAACGGCGCGGGCAAGACGACGCTGTTCAACTGCCTGAGCCGGCTCTACCAGTACCAGGAAGGGGACATCCTCTTCGAGGGCAACTCGGTCACGCGCACCCCGGTGCACGACATCTCGCGGCTCGGCATCGGCCGCACGTTCCAGAACCTCGCGATGTTCCGCACGCTGTCGGTCGAGCGGAACGTGATGATCGGCGCGCACAGCCGTTCCAAGGCGGGCTTCGCCGCGAGCGCGCTCGGGCTCGGCGCGGTCGACGTCGAGGAGGTCGCGCTGCGCGAGCGCGCCGCGCAGATCATGGACTACCTGAATCTGACGCCGCACCGCGACAGGCTGGTCGCCGATCTGCCGTTCGGCATCCAGAAGCGCGTCGAGCTCGGCCGCGCGCTCGCCGCGGACCCGAAGCTGCTGCTGCTCGACGAGCCGGCGGCCGGCCTCAACCACGAGGAGCTCTCGGCGCTCGGCGACCTGATCCGCGACATCCGCGACCGGCTCGGCATCACGGTGCTGCTGGTCGAGCACCACATGAGCCTGGTGATGAGCGTGTCCGACAAGGTGGTCGCGCTCAACTTCGGTCGCAGGATCGCCGAAGGCACGCCGGCCGAGATCCAGCAGCACCCCGATGTCATCGCGGCCTACCTCGGAGCCCCGGCCGATGCCTGAACTGCTCGAAGTGAAGGGGCTGAAGGCCTCGTACGGTGCGACCCAGGTCCTGTTCGACCTCGACTTCTCGCTCGCCCAGGGCCGGATCACCGCGATCCTGGGTGCCAACGGCGCGGGCAAGACCACCACGCTGCGCGCGATCTGCCAGGCGGTGAAGACCTCGGGCAGCGTGCTGTTCGACGGCCAGCAGCTCGTCGGCAAGTCGACCGAGTCGGTGGTGCGGATGGGCGTGGCGCAGGTGCCCGACGGGCGCGGCACGTTCACCGCGCTGTCGGTCGAGGACAACCTGAAGCTCGGCGCCTACGTCCGCAAGGACCGCGCAGGCATCGCCGAGGACATCGAGAAGGCCTACGCGCGCTTCCCGCGGCTGAAGGAGCGCCGCCACCAGCAGGCGGGCACGCTCTCGGGCGGCGAGCAGCAGATGCTGGCGATCAGTCGCGCGCTGATGCTGCGGCCGCGCCTGCTGCTGCTCGACGAGCCCTCGTTCGGCCTTGCTCCGCTGATCGTGGCCGAGATCTTCCGGATCATGAAGAAGATCAACGAGGAGGAGAAGGTGAGCATGCTGCTGGTCGAGCAGAACGCGAACATCGCGCTCGACGTCGCGCACCACGCCTACCTGCTCGAGACCGGCCGGATCGCGATCAGCGGACCGAGCCAGCAGATCAAGCACGACGAGACCATCCGTCGCGTCTACCTCGGCTACTGAGACCCGACCGCCATGGAAGCCTTCCTGCACCAGGTCTTCGCCGGCATCGCCTCCGGCGGCATCTACGCGTCGGTGGCGCTCGCGCTGGTGATGATCTACCAGTCGACCCACCACATCAATTTCGCCCAGGGCGAGATGGCGATGTTCAGCACGTTCATCGCCTGGTGGCTGATCCAGCAGGGCCTGCCCTACTGGGTGGCCTTCTTCCTCACCGTCGCGATCTCGTTCACCGGCGGGCTGGTGATCCAGCGCACCATCCTCAAGCCGGTCGAGAAGGCGCCGGTGCTGACGAACGTGATCGTCTTCATCGGCCTGCTGGTGATCTTCAACTCGGTGGCAGGCTGGGTGTTCGACCACACCGTCAAGCCGTTCCCCTCGCCGTTCCCGAAGGGCTCGTTCATCGAGACCAAGTACTTCAGCGCGCACGAGATCGGGACGATCGTCGTGATGCTCTGCGTGCTGGCCGTGCTGTTCGCGTTCCTGCGCTTCACCCCGGTCGGCCTGGCGATGCGGGCAGCCGCGCAGAACCCCGAGTCGGCCCGGCTGGTCGGCATCCGGGTGTCCTGGATGCTCGGCATCGGCTGGGGGCTGGCTGCGGCGATCGGCGCGGTGGCCGGCATGATGATCGCGCCGGTGGTGTTCCTCGAGCCGAACATGTTCTCCGGCATCCTGCTCTACGGCTTCGCCGCCGCGCTGCTCGGCGGCATCGACAATCCCTGGGGCGCGGTGATCGGCGGCTTCATCGTCGGCGTGCTCGAGAACATCCTCGGCGCCTACGTGATCGGCACCGAGCTCAAGCTGTCGGTCGCGCTGGTGCTGATCGTCGTGACCCTGACCCTCAAGCCGAACGGCCTGTTCGGCAAGGCCGTGGTGACCCGCGTATGAACTCCTCGAACCGCACGTGGATGTGGGTCGGCGGCATCGTGCTGCTCGCTGGTCTGCTGGTCCTGCCCTTCCTGTTCAAGAACTTCAGGGTGTTCCAGTTCAACATGGTGATGATCTACGCGATCGCCGTGCTGGGCCTGAACATCCTGACCGGCTACAACGGGCAGATCTCGCTCGGGCACGGCGCGTTCTACGCGATCGGTGCGTACGTGGCCGCCATGCTGATGGCCTACGGGAACTGGCCGTTCTGGCTGACGCTGCCGGTCGCGGCGCTCGTCTGCTTCGTCTTCGGCTACCTGATGGGCTTCCCTGCGCTCAGGCTGGGCGGCCATTACCTCGCGCTCGCCACCTTCGCGCTCGCGCTCGCGGTGCCGCAGCTGCTCAAGTACAAGGCGATCGAGGGCTGGACCGGCGGCGTGATGGGGATCGTGCTGACGAAGCCCGAGCCTCCGATCGAGTTCTCGATGTTCGGCCAGCCGCTGTCCCAGGACCGCTGGCTGTACTACGTGATCCTCGCGACGATGCTGCTGATGTTCCTGATCGCGTGGCGGCTGCTGCGCGGCCGGGTCGGCCGCGCGCTGATCGCGATCCGCGACCATCCGATCGCCGCCGCGGCGATGGGCATCAACCTGCCGGTGTTCAAGTCGCTCACCTTCGGCGTGTCGGCGGCGTTCACCGGCGTGGCCGGCGCGCTCGGCGCGGTCGCGGTCGCCTTCGTGTCGCCCGACAGCTTCACCGTGTTCCTGTCGATCACGCTGCTGGTCGGCGTGGTGGTCGGCGGCCTCGCCACCATCCACGGCGCGATCTTCGGCGCGATCTTCATCCAGTTCGTGCCCCACTGGGCCGAGGACATCTCCAAGTCGGCGCCGTGGGCGATCTACGGCGTGTTCCTGATCGTCCTGATGTACGTGATGCCGACCGGCGTCGCGGGTCTGATCGACCGGATCGCGGGGCGGCTGCGCCGCCCCGCGCCGGGCACCCCCTCCGGCGCGCCCACGACTCCCGTGGCGTCGCCGGCGTCGTCCCACCGTTGAGCAGGAGACCTCACAGATGAAACGTCGCTTCCTCGCCACTGCGCTCGCCGGCGCCGCGTTCGCGCTCGTCGGCTCGCCCGCCGTCGCCCAGAAGAAGTACGACCCGGGCGCGACCGACAAGGAGATCAAGATCGGTGGCATCAGCCCCTATTCGGGCCCGGCCTCCGCGTACGGCTCGATCGGCAAGGCGATCGACGCGTACTTCAAGAAGGTCAACGCCGAGGGCGGCATCAACGGCCGCCAGGTGAAGTTCGTCTCGCTCGACGACGGCTACAACCCGGCGCGGACGGTCGAGCAGGCCCGCAAGCTGGTCGAGCAGGAAGAGGTGCTCCTGCTGTTCAACACGCTGGGCACGCCGCCGAACACGGCGATCCACAAGTACATGAACCAGAAGAAGGTGCCGCAGCTGTTCGTCGCGACCGGCGCCACGCTCTGGGGTGATCCGAAGAACTTCCCCTGGACGATGGGCTGGCAGCCGAACTACCAGGGCGAGGGCAAGATCTACGCGCAGCACATCCTCGACACCAAGCCGAACGCGAAGATCGGCATCCTGATGCAGAACGACGACTACGGTCGCGACTACCTCAAGGGCTTCCTCGACGGGCTGGGCGACAAGGCCAAGTCGATGGTCGTCAAGCAGGTGACCTACGAGGTCACCGATCCGACCGTCGACTCGCAGATGGTCGAGCTGAAGGCCTCGGGCGCGGACACCTTCTTCAACATCACCACGCCGAAGTTCGCGGCGCAGGCGATCAAGAAGGCGGCCGAGATCGGCTGGAAGCCCGTGCACTACCTGAACTCGGTGTCGAACGCGGCCGGTACGGTGATGAACACCGCGGGTGCCGAGAACGGCATCGGCGTGATCTCGGCCTTCTACCTGAAGGACCCGACCGATCCGCAGTGGCAGAACAGCCAGGAGTACAAGGACTGGCTCGCGTGGATGCAGAAGTACTACGCGGGCGGCGACCTGAAGGACAACCTGAACGTGTTCGGCTACACCGTCGCGCAGACGCTGGTGCAGGTGCTCAAGCAGGCCGGGGACAACCTGACCCGCGAGAACATCATGAAGCAGGCCGCAAGCCTCGACATGACGCTGCCGATGCTGCTGCCCGGCGTGAACATCAAGACCGCCGCGGACGACTTCTTCCCGATCGAGCGCGAGCAGCTGGCGCGCTGGGACGGCAAGACCTGGGTGCTCTTCGGCAAGGTGATGGGTCGGTGATCCGTCGATCCTGAACCGGTCCGGGCCGCGACCCGGTCGGGCCCGCCCGCTTTGCGCGCGCGGGCCCGTTTCTTTTCATTGCCTACCACCGCCGCCAGACGCCATGACCGACGTGCTCGACGACCCGCAGGTCTTCATCCCCGACGTGATCGCCAACCACGCGCGCTTCCAGCCGCGCAAGGAGGCCGTGGTCTGCGGCGACGTGCGCCGCAGCTGGGGCGACTTCGACGCGAACGTCAGCCGCATCGCGCACGCGCTGCTCGCCGCCGGCGTGGCACGGGGCGACCGCGTCGCGGTGATGATGGGCAACCGGGTCGAGATGCTCGAGGCGGTGTTCGGCATCGTGCGCGCCGGCGGCTGTGCGGTGCCGCTCTCGGGGCTGCTGACCGGCGCGCAGCTCGCGGGGCTCGTCGCCGACTCGGGGGCGATCGGCGCGTTCACCACCGCCGACTTCCGCGCGAAGCTCGACGCGCTGCCCGAGCGGCCCGCCTGCCTGCGCGCGGACCTGCTCGTGGCGGCCGACGAGGGGGCCGCGGCGCCGTGGCGGTCGCTCGCCGCCTTCGTCGACGGCATGCCCTCGACCGTCCCGCCGGTGACCTGCCGGATGGACGACCCGTTCAACATCATCTACTCGTCGGGCACCACCGGCCTGCCGAAGGGCATCGTGCAGACGCACCGCGCGCGCCAGCACTGGGCCTGGTCGAACGCGCTCGAGCTCGGCGTGCGCGACACCAGCCGCGGCCTCACCACCACCTCGCTCTACTCGAACGGCACCTGGCTCACGATGCTGCCGGTGCTCTGGTGCGGCGGCACGCTGGTGGTGATGCCGGCCTTCGATCCGAGGCGTTTCCTCGAGCTCGTCCGCGACGAGCGCATCACGCATACCTTCATGGTCCCCGCGCAGTTCATCGCGGTGCTCGCGGACCCCACGCTCGACGGCGCGGACACCGCGTCGCTGCAGTCGATCCTGTGCGCCGGCTCGCCGCTGCGGCCGGACACCAAGCGGCAGGTGATCGAGCGCTTCGGCCCGAAGCTCACCGAGCTCTACGGCTTCTCCGAGGGCTTCGCGACGATGCTCAAGCCCTGGCATCCGGCCGAGAAGTTCGAGACCGTGGGCACGCCGGTGATCGGCTTCGAGATCCGGATCCTCGACGACGCGGGCCGCGAGCTGCCGCGCGGCGAGACCGGCGAGATCGCGGGCTACGGCGGCGGGATGATGGCCGGCTACCACGGCCGCCCGGAGGAGACCGCGAAGCTCGTCTGGCGCGACGAGCGCGGTCGCACGTTCATCCGCTCGGGCGACGTCGGCCGGCTCGACGCCGATGGCTTCCTCTCGATCCTCGACCGCAAGAAGGACATGATCATCAGCGGCGGGTTCAACGTGTTCCCGAGCGATCTCGAGCAGGTGGTGGCGCAGCACCCGGCGGTCCGCGACGTGACGGTGATCGGCATCCCGCACGAGCGCTGGGGCGAGACGCCGCTCGCGCTGGTGATCCGCGTGCCGGGGGCGACGGTCACCGAGGACGAGCTGCTCGCCTGGGCCAACGGGCGGCTGGGCAAGCACCAGCGGCTGGGTGCCGTCGAGTTCCGCGACGACTTCCCTCGCAACGCGCTGGGCAAGGTGCTGAAGAAGGACCTGAGGGCGCCGTACTGGGCGAAGGCGGGTCGCACGCTCTGACCCGGCGCGCGACGCGGCGCCGCGCGTGCGCGGCGCGGGTCAGGCGCCGTCGATCCTGATCGAGGCCCCCGCCGCCTGGACCGCGATCAGTCGCTGCAGCGCGTGCGCGTGTGCGACGCCCGTCGCGGGGCGGCTGTGGGCGCGCAGTCCGGCGGCCTCGCCGCCGAACTCGAGTCTCGACCCCTGCGGCGAGTCGACCGTGCGCGCGGGGCCAGCGCAGGCGTCCAGCACGCGGCGAGCGAAGGCCTGCACGTCGGGGCATGCCCCCGCGGATTCGCCGCTGACCAGCACGGCCCCGACCTTGGAGTGCAGCGCGAAGGCGAGGCGGCCGTCGTGCAGCCTGCGCAGCTGCAGGACCGGCGATGCGTCCGGGGCGCCGTCATGGGCCGCGTCCGGTTCGGTCGCGGGGCGCGCCGGATCGTCCCGCCGGGGCGACTCGATCGTCGCGCCGGAGGGCATCGGCGCAGGCACCGCGTTCGCGGTCGTCGTACCTGGGCTCGCCCGGTCCGGACGACGGGTCTCGGACCCGGCGGCACGGGACCCCGGCCAAGGCGCCGTCGCCCGGTCGGCGGCCGGCGTCGGTGCGACCCGCCCCGTGGCAGCGAGCCAGTCGATGGGCGTCAGCTCGAGGAAGGCCGGGATCCGAAGCGTCGACATCGGGGGCACCGGAAGCGAGAGGGTGTCCGATGGTGTCCGGTGGACGCGGCGGCCGGTGGCATCGGACCCCGCGATCGGACTGCGGGACCCGACGGCCGTACGGGGGCCCGTTGCGTGCGGACCCCAGGCCTCGCGCGTACACCGCCGCGGGCCCGCGGCGCTTGCGCCGAAAGGGGTCGACTCAGCGGTCGGTCGAGTCGGCGGCGGCGCCGTCGATCCGGACCTCGTGGCGGGCGAGCGCGGCGTGCGCGTCGTCGGCCGAGCGCACGCGCTCGGCGCGCAGACCGGCCGCGCGCGCGCCGGCGACGTTGGCATCGGTGTCGTCGACGAACAGGATGCGCCCGGGCGGCACGCCGATCGTGCGGGCCACGGCCTCGAAGGCGCGGGCCTCCGGCTTGCGCGCGCCGAGCTCGAACGACATGAAGCAGCGCTCGAAGGGCGCGAGCTGCGCGGCGTACTCGACGCAGAACTGCCGGTGGTGCGCCGGGTTGGTGTTCGAGAACAGGTAGGTGGGTCGGCTGCGGCGCGCGCGCTCGAGCAGCGCGTGCATGCCCGGCACCGGACCGGTGAAGATCTCGGCCCAGCCGGCGGCGATCGCATCCGGGCCGAGGCCCAGGCCGAGCCGCCGGTCGACGTGCGCGAACCAGGCGGCGTCGTCGAGCTCGCCGCGCTCGTGGCGGTGGAAGGCCTCGTCGAAGGCGAAGGCCGCGGCGACCTCGGCCGGATCGCGGCCGGCGGCGCGCGCCCAGGCTGCGAAGATGCGGTGGAAGTCGATGCCGAGGACGACGCCGCCGAGGTCGAACAGCAGCGCGTCGACCGCGTCGACCGCGTCGGACGCGGCGAGGGGCCCGGGCACGACCGCGACGCCCGGCTCAGCGCACCTCGATGCGGAAGGTCGCGCGCTGCGCCGGCGCGACGTCCCGCGGATCGCTGGGCCGCCGGTACGTGAAGCCGATCATGCCCGCGCCCGCGCGCACGGCCTCGAAGGTCCAGACCTCCTGGCCCGGCGCGCCGACGAGGTTGCCGCGCTGCGACTCGAGGCGCGAGACGCCGATCGGGCGCACCGCGTCGGGCACGGGGTCGACCAGCTCCCAGCGGTAGCCGGTCGACGGGTTCGAAGGCAGTCGCAGCTCGAAGGTCTCGCCCGGCCGCGCGTCGATCCGCGCGGTGCGCAGGTCGTAGGCCCGCGGCCCGCCGTCGGACGGCTGCGCGGGCGCGGTGCCGTTGATCGGCGCGGCCATGCAGCCGGCCAGCAGCGCGGCGGCCAGCACGCCGGCAAGGCCGGTCGCGGCGGCGCCCGCCGGGTGGATCGTCCTGTCCTTCGTCATCGTCGCTCCCGAGGCCGGCGTCGGCGCCGGCCCCGAGATGCTACACGCCGCCCGCGACCGTCCCCCGCGACGGCGCCTGCAGCAGGATGACCGAGCAGGCGGCCTCGTCGAAACCGATCACGCCGCCGCCGTTCTCGGCGAGGCCGATGTCGGCCCGGCGCGCCTGTCGCGGGCCGGCCTCGCGGCGCAGCTGCAGCGCGAGCTCGTGGATCATCGACAGGCCGGTGGCGCCGACCGGATGGCCCTTCGAGACGAGGCCGCCCGACAGGTTGACCGGCCGCTCGCCGTCGAGCGCGGTGGCGCCCGACGCGACGTAGGCGCCGCCCGCCCCGTCGTCGCAGAAGCCGAGCATCTCGCACTGGTAGAGCTCGCTGAACGAGGTCGCGTCGTGGACCTCGGCGACGTCGACGTCGGCCGGGCCGAGGCCGGCGGCCGCGTAGGCGCGCCGTGCGGCGGCGCGCGACAGGCCGGGCTCGTCGAGCGCGCGGTACTTGCCGCCCGACAGCGCGGCCGCACGGATCCGGACCGCGCGGTCGCGCACCCGCGCGGGCAGCGTGGCCAGCACGGCCGAGGAGATGACGAGCGCCGCGGCCGCGCCGTCGCCGATCGGCGCGCACATCGAGCGGGTCAGCGGCGCGCTCACCACGCGGTCGGCGAGCACCTGCCCGGGCGTGAGCTCGAAGCGGTACTGCGCGAGCGGGTTCAGCGCGCCCATCGCGTGGTTCTTCGACGCGCCGGCGGCGATCTGCGCGGCGGTCGTGCCCCAGCGGCGCATGTGCCAGGCGGCCTGCGTCGCGTAGGTGTCCATGAACAGCGTGCCACCGCCCGCGCCCGGATCGAAGGGCTTGCCGGCGACCTCGCCGGCGCGTCGGTAGTAGGTCTCCCAGTCGTCCGGGTCGAGCCGGTCGATGCCGCCCTCGAAGAGCGCGCGGGTCCGCGCCGGGTCGTCTGGGAAAAAGGTCTTTTCCACGCCGATCGCGAGCGACATCCCGGCCTGGCCCGACAGGACGTCCTTCCAGGCGCCCTGGAAGGCCATCGACGCGGTCGCGCAGCCGCCCTCGACGTTGGTCACCGGCACCCGCTCCGGGAAGCGGCGATCGCGCACCAGCGGCACGAAGCAGACCTGGCCGCGGATGTTCGACTGGCCCCAGCGGTCCATCCCGCAGTTGCCGAACCAGGCCGACTCGATGCGGCCGCCGTCCTCGAGGCCGGCGTCGGCGAGCACGGCCTCGTAGGCCTCGCGGGTGAGGTCCTTGAACGACGCGTCGGGCCGGCGGCCGAACGCGGTGCACGAGACGCCGATCACGTACGCGTCGGACATGGCGCGGCCCCGCTCAGTGCGGGCGCCCGGCGGGCGCGGGAGCGAGCGGCGTGCGCTCGGCGATGGTGACCCGGCGCAGCAGCCGCCGGTGGCCCTCGTAGCCGCCGGTGGCGGCGTGCACCAGCCGGCGGTTGTCCCAGAGCAGCAGCATGTCGGGCGCCCAGCGGTGCCGATGGACGAACTCGGGCTTCTTCTGGTGCTCGAAGAGGCCGCGCAGGACGTCGGCGGACTCGGCCTCGTCCATGCCGTCGATGCCGATCGTGTAGCCGGGGCTCACGAAGAGCGCGGTGCGGCCGGTCTCGGGATGCGTGCGGGCGATCGGATGCAGCCGCGTGGCGAGCGCGTCGTCGCCGAAGCGGATCGCCATCGAGCGGCCGCGCGCGCGGTCGCGCTCGCCGTACATCCCGTCGCGTGCGTAGCCGCGGCGCGCCGAGTGGACGCCGAGCCGGCCGCGCAGCGCGTCGCGGTCGGCTGCGGGCAGCGCCTCCCAGGCGGCCTCGCCGCAGGCGAACAGCGTGTCGCCGCCCACCGGCGGCACGATCGCGGCGAGCAGCGCGGTGCCGGCCGGCGGGACCGGCAGGAAGCTCCAGTCGGAATGCCAGGTCTCGGCGAAGATCGGCGCCTGCTCGTCGGCCTCGCGGCGGATCTCGACGACGTGCGCGTGGCCGGGGATCGGCGCGATGAACGGATCGTCGCCGCGCGGCCCCAGGGCCAGCGTGAAGCGCTCGAGGTCCTCGATCGACATCGGCTGCCCGGGGAAGGCGACGACGCCGTGCGCGAGCCACGCGGCGCGGACCTCGGCGAGGGTCGCCTCGTCGAGCGGGGCGGTGAGATCGACGCCGCGGACGATGGCGCCGCAGGCGGCGCCGCTCGGTTCGACGGTGAGCATGGGGCTGTCTCCGTGTGGCGGCCGCGGTGGGTCGCGACGGGCGACGGCCGGGGTCCGGTGCGGCCGATTGTTCGCGACGGGGCAGGGACGGTCAAGCGACCGCGGCCCCCGCGCCGGGTCAGTCGTCGCCGAAGCCGAGCGACAGCTGCATCGTGTCGGCCGCGTCGGGGCGGCCGGCCGCGCGCGGCCGGCGTGCGCCTTCGCGCTGCGGATGGCGGCTGCCGTGTGTGGTCCACACCTGCCGCGACAGCCGCGCGGCCTCGGGGTCGCGACGCACCGCCCAGACCCGCTCGCGCGCCTCGCGGGCTGCGGTGTCCCAGTCCACGATCGGCGGCGGATAGTCGCCGTTGCCGAGCTCGGGCAGCCATGCTCGGACGAATCGGCCCTCGGGGTCCTGGTCGTGCTGCTGGCGCGCCGGGCTGTAGACGCGCGTGGCGTTGATGCCGGTCACGCCCGACTGCATGTGCAGCTGCGGCCAGTGGATGCCGGGCTCGTAGTCGACGAAGCGGCGCGCGAGCACGAGGCCGGGCTCGCGCCAGTGCAGCCACAGCGGGTAGGCCGCCACCGAGACCAGCATCGCGCGCATCCGGAAGTTCAGCCAGCCGGTCGCCTCGAGCATCCGCGTGCAGGCGTCGACGATCGGCCAGCCGGTCAGGCCGTCGCGCCACGCCGCGAGGCGCGCGTGCTCGGCGGTGTCGAGCGGGCCCTCGTTGCGCAGTCCGTCGAAGCCGCGGTGCGGGTTGCGGTGCTCGATCGCCGGTTCCGATTCGAGCTTCTGCACGAAGTGGCAGTGCCAGTGCAGTCGCGACTCGAAGGACTTCAGGCCGGCGCGCCGGTCGCGGTCGGTCTCGCCGCGGCGCACGGCCCAGGTCGTGCGGACCAGCTCGCGGACCGAGACCGTGCCCCAGGCGAGGTGCGGGGACAGGCGCGAGCAGTCGTCGGGCGCGGTCAGCGGCGAGGCCATGCCGGCGCGATAGCGGGCGAGCGGGTCGCCGAGGAAGCGCTCGAGGCAGGCGATCGCCTCGGTGCGGCCTCCCCGCTGGCGCAGCGGTGCGTCGCGCTCGTGGGGATAGACGACGGCGGGGTCGGGGACGGCATCGAGGCCCGGCGCGGCGGGTCGGGGCGCCAGCGGATCGGTGCCGGGGCGTGCCGGGCTGGCGAGCGGGCGCGGTGGCAGGCCGACGTCCGGGCGCGCGGACGTCGGTGGCGGCACGAGCCGCGCCGGCGCGGGCAGCGGCTCGTCCTGCATCCGGGCCATCCAGAGCGCGCTCCAGCGGTCGCGGTCCGCGAGGCGGCGCACCACGCCGTTCGACGGGGCTTCGGTCCATCGCAGCCCGCGTTCGCGCATCCAGCGGCCGACCGCGCGGTCGCGCGCGAAGCTCGCGGCGTTGCCGGTCTCCTCGTGCGACAGCAGCTCGAAGCCGCCGAAGCGCGCGTGCAGTGCGGCGAGCACCGCGCAGGCGTCGCCGCGGGCCGTCCACAGCCGCGAGCCCAGCGCGGCGAGCGCGGCGTCGAGCTCGACGAGGCACTCGCGCGCGAAGCCGAGGTGCCGCGCCGACGCGTCGGGCTCGCGCAGCAGCGCGGGCTCGGCGATCCACAGCGGCAGCACCGGATCGCCGCTCGCGGCGGCGCGGCCGAGCGGCGCGTGGTCGACGACGCGCAGGTCGCGCTTGAACCAGACGATGCGCAGCACGGTGCGTGGCGGGACGGAAGGAGGCGGACCTGCTGAGCGACGCGGCCGCGGCCGGAAGGTTGCAGCCGCCGCGCCCGAGGCGCGCGCGGGATCGGCGATGTCCGACCCGCGTCCCGTAGACTCGCGGCTCCGTCCGAACGAGCCCGCCATGTCCGTCCCCGATCCGGCCGCAGCGCCCTCCGACCGCACCTCGCTGACCGACGACGCCCGCGTCGAGCAGGTCCAGCTGCTGCCGCCGCCCGAGCACCTGATCCGCTTCTTCCCGATCCAGGGCACGCCGGTCGAGGCGCTGGTGGCCGAGAGCCGCGAGCGGATCCGCGCGATCCTGCAGGGCCGCGACGACCGGCTGCTGACGGTGGTCGGCCCCTGCTCGATCCACGACCCGTCGTCGGCGCTCGACTACGCGCGCCGGCTCGCCGATGTCCGTTCGCGGCTGGCCGACCGGCTCGAGGTGGTGATGCGGGTCTACTTCGAGAAGCCGCGGACCACCGTCGGCTGGAAGGGGCTGATCAACGACCCCTATCTCGACGGCAGCTTCCGGATCAACGAGGGCCTGCGGATCGCGAGGCAGCTGCTGATCGACATCGCGCGGCTCGGCGTGCCGGCGGGCAGCGAGCTGCTCGACACCGTCTCGCCCCAGTACATCGGCGACCTGGTCGCCTGGGGCGCGATCGGTGCGCGGACGACCGAGTCGCAGGTCCACCGCGAGCTCGCGTCGGGCGCCTCCGCACCGATCGGCTTCAAGAACGGCACCGACGGCAACGTGAAGGTCGCGATCGACGCGATCCAGGCGGCGATGCGGCCGCACCACTTCCTCGGCGTCCACAAGAACGGCGGCGTCGCGATGGTCCGCACCCGCGGCAACCCCGACTGCCACGCGATCCTGCGCGGCGGCCTCGTGCCGAACTACGACGCGGCGAGCGTGACCGCGGCCTGCGAGGCCCTCGCGGCCGCGGGGCTCGGCGCGTCGCTGATGGTCGACTGCTCGCATGCGAACAGCGCCAAGCGGCACGAGCGGCAGCGCGCGGTCGCGGCCGAACTCGCCGCGCAGGTCGCGGGCGGCAGCCGGCACGTGTTCGGCGTGATGATCGAGAGCCACCTCGAGGCCGGCGCGCAGCCCTTCGTGCCGGGCCGCGACGACCCGACCGCGCTGCGCCGCGGCCAGAGCATCACCGACGCCTGCCTGGGCTGGGAGGACACCGAGGCCGCGCTCGAGGGCCTGGCCGACGCGGTGTCGGCACGGCGCGCGCGCGGCTGAGACCGGGTCGGGCGCACCGTCGCGCGCGGCGCGGCATGCCCCACGGCCTGACCGGGAGATGCCCGGGCGGGCGCGGTGCGCCGCTACACTGGCGCCCCGCCGGCCGCACCGCGGTCGCGACGACGGAGGAGATCCCGTGATCCCGATGATGCGACGCGGCCTCGCCGCCCTCGCGCTGGTCCTGCCGCTGGCGGCCGGCGCGCAGACCGCCTGGCCCACCCGGCCGGTCCGCCTGATCGCCCCCTTCCCGCCCGGCGGCACCGTCGACCTCGTCGCCCGCGCGGTCGCGCCGGGCCTGTCGCAGGCGCTCGGCCAGCAGGTGATCGTCGAGAACCGCGCCGGCGGCAGCGGCTCGATCGGTACCGGCCAGGTCGCGAAGTCCGCGCCCGACGGCTCGACCTTCGTGGTGGTCTTCGACACCCACGCGGTCAACCCCAGCCTGATCCCGAACCTGCCCTTCGACACGAGAGCCGATCTCGCGCCGGTGATGCTGATCGCCACCGGCGCGATGGTGATCACCGCGCACCAGTCGCAGCCGGTCAGGTCATTCGCCGAGCTGCTCGCGCAGGCCCGGTCCAGGCCCGGGCTGCCGCAGTTCGGGACGATCGGCTCGGGCAGCCTCGCCCACCTCGCGATGACGCAGATGGGCGCGCAGTCCGGCTTCAGCGGCACGCACGTGCCCTACAAGGGCGGCGGGCCGCTCGCGACGGATGCGGTCGCCGGCCACGTGCCGATCGCGATCGGATCGGTGGCGCTGTTCGCGCCGCACATCAAGGCGGGCACGCTGACGCCGCTCGCGGTCACCACCGCGCAGCGCGATCCGGTGCTGCCGAACGTGCCGACGGTCGCGGAGTCCGGCGTCGCCGGCTTCGAGGCGACCGCCTGGTGGGGCATCCTCGCGCCCGCGAAGACGCCGCCGGCGATCGTCGCGCGGATGAACGAGGAGCTCGCGAAGGTGCTGCGCGACCCCGCGATCCGCGAGCGGCTGGAGGGGCAGGGCATGAACATCGTCGCGTCCTCGCCCGAGGCCTTCGCGAAGTTCGTCGACGACCAGACGGCGAAGTGGGCGAAGGTGGTGAAGGACCACTCGATCCGCGCCGGCGACTGACCGGCGCGGCCGCGCCGGGCGCGGTCCGTGCCGCGCGCGCTCAGCGTCCGCGGGCCTCGATCGCCCGCAGGAATTCGTCGCGGTCGCGGGCCGAGTCGCGGAACGCGCCGGCGAACGCCTGGGTCACGACCCGCTCGTCGCCGCGCCGGTCCTCGCCGAGCAGCAGGCACAGCTGTTCGGCCTCGATCACGCAGGCCGCGCCGCGCGCATGGCCGTGGGCGACCAGCGCCTCGGCGATGTCGCGGGTCATCCACTCCTGGTAGGTGAAGCGGTGGCCGATCGCGTCGACCATCCGCGCGATCCGGCCGAAGCCGTGCAGCCGGCCGCCCGGCAGGTAGCCGACGTGCGCGACGCCGCGGAAGGGCACGAGGTGGTGCGGGCAGACGCCGTGGACCGCGATGCCGCGGATCACGACGAGGTCGTCGCGCGGATCGTCGAAGCCGTCGCCGAGCGCGGCGGCCGGGTCGAGGTCGTAGCCGCCGAGCAGCCGGCGCTGCCAGAGCTCGCGCACGCGCTGCGGCGTGCGGCCGATGTGCGCCGCGTCCGGCGCGAGGCCGCAGGCGCGCAGCAGGTCGCCGACGGCGCGCTCGAAGGCGACGGCGTCGAACGCGTCGCGCCGCGCGATGCCGATGCCGGCAGGCGCCGCGGGGGCCGGGTCGTGATCGTGAGGATGCGCGGGGTCGGCGTGCGGATGTGCGGTCGGGGCCGTGCCCGGAGGGTGCGGATCGGAGGCCATGGATGGGGCGGGCCGGTGGGTGGCGGTCCGGCGCATCGTACCCCGCCGCGCCCGTTCGGAACGCCGGGCGAAGCCGCGCGGGCCGGTGTCGGTGCCCGGGTCGGGGTGACCGTCCGACGGCGATGGGCGGTTCGCGGTCGAGGTCGCGCGCCTTGCGTCGATCCGCGGCCGCGCCGTATCGTCGCCGACCGGACCCGGGGAGGAGCGGGCGATGCCCAAGCGATTCGACGAGATGGAAGACAGCAATCGGTCGGACAACGACGACATCCATGCGGTCTCGGACCCCGCGCGACGCGTGATGCTGCGCGGCGGGCTCGGTGCCGCGGTGGCCGCGGCC
The DNA here is from genome assembly GCA_046046245.1 of Pseudomonadota bacterium. Lineage (GTDB taxonomy): Bacteria > Pseudomonadota > Gammaproteobacteria > Burkholderiales > Burkholderiaceae_E > UBA4615. The sequence goes on from JBJOKE010000029.1 coordinate 74,290, forward strand.
TTCGGGCCGCTGGCCGGCTGCGCGACCCCCGGTCGCGGCGCGGCGCCGGTGCTGGGCTTCCGGGGCGTGCCGGTGGGCCTGGGCGATGCGCTCGTCGTGCCCGAAGGCTACGTCGCCGAGCCGCTCGCGCCCTGGGGCGAGCCGGTGGGCGTGGCGGGCCGCATGCCCGCGTGGCGATCCGACGCGTCGAACTCCGCCGACGACCAGGCGGTGCAGATGGGGATGCATCACGATGGCATCCACTACTACCCGCTCGACGGCGGTCGCCGCGGCCTGCTCGCGATGAACCACGAGTACGTCGACGACGGGCTGCTGCACCCCGACGGCGTGCGGACCTGGTCGGCCGAGAAGGTCCGCAAGGCGCAGGCCGCGCACGGGATCTCGGTGATCGAGGTCGAGCGCCGCGAGGGCCGCTGGTCGATGGTGCGCCCGAGCGCGTACGCGCGTCGCCTCACCGCGGCCACTCCGTTCTCGGTCGGCGGCCCGGCCGCCGGCCACCCGATGATGCGCACCGCGGCGGACCCGTCGGGCCGGACCGTGCTGGGCACGCTGAACAACTGCGCGAGCGGCACCACGCCCTGGGGCACCTACCTGTCGGGCGAGGAGAACTGGGCGGTGTACTTCGATGCCGGCGAGCAGCGCGACGCGCACCAGCGGCGCTGGGGCCTGCCCGCGAAGAGCGGCTACCGGTGGGCCGAGCACGACGAGCGCTTCGACGCGCGCCGGCATCCGAACGAACCCAACCGCTTCGGCTGGGTGGTCGAGATCGATCCGCTCGATCCGACGTCGACGCCGGTGAAGCGCACCGCGCTCGGCCGGGCCGCGCACGAGGGCGCATGGGTCGCGGTGACCCGCGACGGCCGCGCGGTGGTCTACTCCGGCGAGGACGCGCGCTTCGAGTACCTCTACAAGTTCGTGAGCCGCGACCGCATCGCGCCCGGCGGCGCGAAGGCCAACCGCGAGCTGCTCGACCACGGCACGCTGTACGTCGCCCGCTTCGACGCCGACGGCAGCGGCCGCTGGCTGCCGCTGGTCCACGGCCAGGGCCCGCTGACCGTCGAGCGCGGCTTCGCCGACCCGGGCGAGGTGGTGATCCGGGCGCGCCAGGCGAGCGACGCGCTGGGCGGCACGAAGATGGACCGGCCCGAGTGGCTCGCGATCGATCCCGAGCGGCGCGAGGTGTTCTGCACGCTGACGAACAACAGCGCGCGCGGCCAGCCCGGGCAGCCCGGCGTCGACGCGGCGAACCCGCGCGCGAACAACACGATGGGCGGCGTGATCCGCTGGACCGAGGACGTCGACTTCGACGCGACGACGTTCCGCTGGAGTCACCTCGTGCTCGCCGGCGATCCGTCCAACGAGCGTGCCGAGGCGCGCGGCGACGTCCGCGGCGACGTCTTCGGCTGCCCCGACGGCCTGCTGTTCGACCCGCGCGGCATCCTCTGGATCCAGACCGACGCGCATGCGAGCCAGATGTACCGGGGCGAGTTCCGCAACATCGGCAACAACCAGATGCTCGCCTGCGACCTGCGCACCGGCGAGATCCGCCGTTTCCTGACCGGCCCGACGAACTGCGAGGTGACGGGCGCGACGCTCGCGCCGGACCTCGCCACGATGTTCGTCAACATCCAGCACCCGGGCGAGACACCGAGCGACCGCAGCGATCCCGCGCAGCCGACCCGCTTCTCGAGCTGGCCCGACGGCGGCCCGCGGCCGCGCTCGGCCACGGTCGCGATCCGGCGCGTCGACGGTCGGCCGATCGGCAGCTGAGCGGGCGGCCGGGCTCGCGACCCCGGCGGGTCCGCCGCGGCGGCGGCGGCGGCCGCGTCGCGGTCCGCGCCGACCGGTCGCCGATTGCGGAACGCGCGGTGAGCGCCGTGCTCGCGCCGGTCGGGGGCGGCGCGCATCATCGATCCCCGTCCCCTCACGCGAAGCGCCCCATGACCGACCGCAGTCCCCGAGTCGACGTTCGCCGCGACGGCGCGATCGGCTGGATCGAGTTCAGCAATCCCGGCCGCCACAACGCGATGGCGGTCTCGATGTGGGAGGCGCTGCCGGCGGCCGTCGACGCGCTCGAGGCCGACCCCGGGGTGCGGGCGGTCGTGCTGCGCGGCGCGGGTGACGCGGCCTTCGTGTCGGGCGCCGACATCTCGCAGTTCGAGCAGGTCCGCGACTCGGTCGAGGCCAACGAGCGCTACGAGGCGCTCGGCGACGCGGGCATGGCGCGCCTCGCCGCCTGCACGAAGCCCACGGTCGCGATGCTGCAGGGCTGGTGTCTGGGTGGCGGCGTCGCGATCGCGCTCGCCTGCGACCTGCGGATCGCCGACGAGTCGCTGCGCTTCGGCATCCCGGCCGCGCGGCTCGGCATCGGCTACCGCTGGCGCGGCGTGAAGAAGCTGGTCGATACCGTGGGCGCGCCGAACGCCCGCGAGATCTTCCTGACCGCGCGCCGTTTCGATGCCGGCGACGCGCTGCGGATGGGCTTCGTCGGCCGGGTGGTGCCGCGCGGTACGCTCGAGGCCGCGGTCCGCGACGACTGCGCGCGGCTCGCGGCGAACGCGCCGCTGACGATGGCCGCGGTGAAGCTCGCGATCGACGAGATCGCGAGTGCCTCGCCGCACCTCGACGCGGAGCGGATGGACGCGGCCACGCGGCGCGTGTTCGCGAGCGAGGACTACGCCGAAGGGCGGCGCGCGTTCATGGAGAAGCGCGCGCCGGTGTTCCGCGGCCGCTGAGCGCCGCGATCCGGGCCGCGACGCACGGCCCGACCGATGGAGGAGACGAGGATGCACACCAGACGGACCGTGCTGCGCGCCGCGGGTGCCGCGGCCGCCGCCACGCTCGTGCCCGGGGCGCGGGCCGCAGGATTCCCCGATCGCCCGCCGAAGCTGATCGTGCCCTACCCCGCGGGCGGCGGTGCCGACCAGTGGGCGCGGATCGTCGCCGGCAAGCTCGAGAAGGTGCTCGGCCAGCCCTTCGTGTTCGACTACCGCCCCGGCGCGAGCACGACCATCGGCGCCGAGGCTGCCGCCCGCGCACCCGCCGACGGCTACACGATCCACCAGTACGACAGCACCGCGTTCGCCTACGTGCCGAACATGCGCCGCGTCGCCTACGACCCGCTGAAGTCCTTCGTGCCGCTGGCCTTCCTCGGCGATGCGCCGTTCGTGCTGGTCGCGCACCCGTCGGTGCCGGCGAGGAGCCTCGCCGAGCTCGTCGCCTTCGCGAAGGCGAATCCGGGCCGACTGTCGGTCGCGAGCGCGGGCGTGGGCTCGCCGCACCACCTGATCGGCGAGATCCTCCAGCAGCGCGCGGGCGTCCGGCTCAACCACGTGCCGTACAAGGGGGCCGCGCAGTACGTCGCCGACCTCGTCGGCGGCCAGGTCGACCTCGCGGTCTCGACGATCGGGCCGGCGCTGCAGCACATCCAGGCGGGTCGCATCCGCGCGTTCGGCGTCTCGACCGCCACCCGTGCGTCGGCCTTGCCCGACGTGCCGACGATCGCCGAGCAGGGGTACGCCGGCTTCGACGAGAAGCCGTGGAACTGCTTCGTCGCGCCGGCCGCCACGCCCGCCGACGTCGTCGAGCGCTGGCGCGGCGCGTTCCGCACCGCCTACGACGACGCCGAGGTCGTCGCCGCGCTGCGCCGCGCGGGCCTCGAGCAGGTCGGCGCGCATCCGGTCGACCGGCTCGCCGAGATGATGCGCGCAGACCTCGCGAAGTGGGGCGAGGTGATCCGCCGCGCCAACATCACCCTGGAGAGCTGAGACCGCCATGTTCAAGGCCTCGCCCGGTGGTGCCTTCGAGGGGCTGCGCGTCATCGACCTCGCGCAGGTCCGCTCCGGCCCCACCTGCGTCAAGCAGTTCGCCGACTACGGCGCCGACGTGATCCGCATCGAGTCGCCGCCGTCCTCGGGTCGCGCCGACCTGATGACCGGTCCGCGCGACGGTGCCGACATGCAGAACCTCCACCGCAACAAGCGCCTGCTCACGCTCGACCTGAAGGCGCCGCGCGGCCGCGAGGTGCTGCACCGCCTCGTGCGCACGGCCGACGTCGTCGTCGAGAACTACCGGCCCGACGTGAAGGCCCGGCTGGGCCTGGACTACGACACGCTGGCCGAGATCAATCCGCGGATCATCCTGGCGAGCATCTCGGGCTTCGGCCAGGACGGTCCGTACCGCGACCGGCCGGGCTTCGACCAGATCGCGCAGGGGATGAGCGGGATGATGTCGGTCACCGGCCAGCCGGGCGAGGGGCCGATGCGGGTCGGCGCGGCGGTGGCCGACGTGGCCACCGGCCTGTATGCGGCGATCGGCGTGATGGCCGCGCTCCACGAGCGTCTCCGCAGCGGACGCGGCCAGTGGGTGCAGGCCTCGCTGCTGCAGTCCGCACTCGGGCTGATGGACTTCCAGGCCGCGCGCTTCCTCGTCGACGGGCAGGTGCCGGCACAGGTCGGCAACGACCACCCCACCAGCATGCCGACCTCGGCCTACGCGACCGCGGACGGCTGGCTGAACCTGGGTGCCGGCGGCGATTCGATCTGGGCACGGCTGTGCGAGTCGCTCGCCGCCGAACGCCCCGGGCTCGCCGCGGATCCGCGCTTCGCGACCGACGCACTGCGCGCGTCGAACCGTGCCGCGCTGAACGCGACGCTCGCCGAGGTGTTCCGCGGCGCGACGACCGACGCGTGGATCGGGCGCCTGAACGCGGCGGGCGTGCCCTGCGGGCCGATCTACACCGTCGACCGCGTCTTCTCCGATCCGCAGGTCGTCCAGCAGCGGATGGCCGCGACCGTCGAGCACCCCACGCGCGGTCCGATCCGCGTGCTGGCGCCGACCGCGACGCTGTCGCGCACGCCGGGGCGGCTCGAGCGTGCGCTCGGACCCAAGGGCTCGGATACCGACGACGTGCTGGCCGAACTCGGCTACGACGCCGACGCCATCGCTGCCCTGCGGTCCGAGGGCGCGGTCTGAAGGACGGCGACGCGCGCGGTCAGCGCCGCAGCAGCGCTTCGGCCACCCAGGCCGAGCCGTGCCGCGACAGGTGGTAGTCGTCGGCGTAGAGCGTCAGGCCGTCCTCGACATAGCGGCAGTGCGGTCCGTCGCAGAGCACCTGCGCGGGGTCCCAGTCCTCGACGCTCGGATGCGCGCGCAGCGCCGCATCCATCGCCGGCGTGTAGCCGCCGAGGTAGCGCAGCGCGTCCTGCCGCGGCACGCCGTCGCAGGCCCGCGCGTCGAGCGCGCTGAACGAGACGGGGCGCGGCACCACGCAGTGCTTCGGATCGAACGAGAGCTCCGGCACCTGCCGGATCACGACCACGCGCTTGCCCGCGGCCTCGAGCAGGTCGATCGCCGCGCCCAGCCGGTCGGCGAGCACCGCCGCACCGTCCGGCGCCGGGTCGCGCGGCGCGCCGATCGGCGCGATCCGCCAGCGCGGCGAGAACCGGTGGTGACGGTGGAAGCGGGTCCCGACCACGTAGAGGTGCCAGTTCGCCGCGAGGTAGACGGTGCGGATGGCCGGGTCGGCCGCGACGGTCCGCAGCGCGCGCGAGACCTCGCCTTCGCACCAGTCGGGCACGCCGGCGTGGCCGCTGACGATGTCGAGCAGCGGCGGGCAGTGCGGCCGGCCGAGCAGCAGCAGGTTCTCGCCGCGAGCGCGCAGCGCCGTCGCGAGGCCGGGGAAGAAGTGGTTCGAATGGCTGTCGCCGACCAGCGCCGCCGTCGGCTGCGCGTCCTCGGCGATCCGGCAGAGACGATGGCCCGGATGGCGCCGCACGCAGGCCGCGTCGCGATGGTCGTCCTCGGTCCACGCGAAGGCGGCGAGCCGCCGCTCGATGTCGGGCGCCGGCCGTGCGAGCGGTGGCAGCGTGCCGCGCCAGGCGAGCGCCCCGGCGAGGGCGAGCACCGCCAGCGCGGCGACCAGCGCGACGGCGGTACGGCCGGGATCGGGCCGCTCGCGGACCGGACGCTCGACGAGCCGCCAGGTGAGCCACGCGGCGGCCACCGACGCGAGCACCGCCGCTGCCCGCAGCCGCAGCGAGACCGCGCCCTGCTCGGTGATCGCGAGCATCGACAGCAGCAGCCAGTGCCACAGGTAGAGCGGATAGCTGATCCGGCCGAATCCCACGGCGAGCCGGTTCGACAGCAGCACGCGGTTGGGCCATGCTGCCGGGCCGGCCGACAGCAGCAGCGCCGTGCCGGCCACCGGCAGCAGCGCCCAGGCGCCGGGGAAGGCGTGGGTCGGCCGGATCGTCGCGACCGCGGCGACGAGCAGCGCCGCGCCGAGCCAGGCGCGTGCGGTCGCGGCGCGTGCCGGCACGTCGGGGCGCGTGGCGGCGGACCATGCCAGGGCCGCGCCGGCCAGCAGTTCCCAGCCGCGCGAGACCGGCAGGTAGAAGCCCGCGTCCGGTGCGAGCCGGGCCAGCACGAGGCCGGCGACGAACGACGCGACGGCGAGCGCGGCGATCGTGCGCCCCACGCCGAGCCCGCGGCGCCACGCCCAGGCGAGCAGCAGCGGCCAGGCGAGGTAGAACTGCTCCTCGATCGCCAGGCTCCACAGGTGCAGCAGCGGCTTCGTGTCGGCCTCGGCGTCGAAGTAGCCGGTCTGCGCCCACAGCAGCAGGTTCGACGCGAAGCCGGCGCCGCCGGCCAGGTGCAGGCCGAGCCGCTCGAACTCGTCGGGCAGCATCACCGCCCAGCCGATCCCGAGCGCGGCCGCGCAGACCACCGCGAGCGCCGGCACGATCCGGCGCACCCGGCGCGCATAGAAGCCGGCGAGCGAGAAGGTGCCGTCGCGCAGGTCGCGCAGCAGGATCGACGTGATCAGGAAGCCCGAGATCACGAAGAACACGTCGACGCCGACGAAGCCGCCGGCGACCCGGTCGGGCAGCACGTGGAAGGCGATCACCAGCATGACGGCGACCGCGCGCAGGCCGTCGACGTCGGCGCGCCAGGCGCCGGTCGCGGCCTCGCGCCCGTGCTCGCGCCCGTGCTCGTGCTCGCGACCCCTGTCCGCAGCGCGCGGCGCCACGGGTCCGACCGCGGCGCCTGCGGCCAACCCGGCCGCGGCGGGCGAGGGCGGGGTCGGGACGTGCTCGGGCATCTCGGGCGGGGCGAGGGCGGGAACGACGGGGATCGACCGTCGCACGGTGGCCCGGCGGGCGGGCAGGGATCGGGGTCGAGCGGACGGTGCCGACTGCCCCGCGGCCGGCGGTGGCGCAACGCAGGGGGCGGGTGCGCTCACCCGGGGCCGGACGGTCACGGGCCTTCCGAGCTTGGGGGCGTCCGTGTCTGGAAGCTCGAAACCGGCGCTTTCGGGGAGTCCCCTGCATCGGCTTCGCTTGCGATGCAGGGGCCGTCGGGGGGGCTAGGCGCAAGGTCCCAAGCGCCGGGCGGCTTGGTCCAGGCCGTCCAGGATGGGAGCGCTGACCGTATCCGGAAAGCCGCTGGGAAGCGCTGCAGCAACCTGAGCGATGACGGCCGGCGTGCGCTCGACGCGCTCGTCGATGAGCGCGTTGACCGCGCCGCCCGACCCGCAGTCCTGGGGGGGGCTGCTCGAAGTGCGAGCGGCGCATGTCGCGCCACCTGGATTGGCGGTTCGCGCCCCAGACGGCCATCGCCATCTTGACCGTCTCCGGGGCGAGGTCGCCCCTGCCGTGGCCGAGCACGGGATAGGCCGACAGCACGTCATCGCGCTCATCGTGTGGATGGGTGCCGCACCGGGGCGCGTCGAGAACGGACGCTACGCGCTTGCAGGCTGATGACGATCACCTGGCGGCGCTTCAATGGTTCAACAAGGCGTCCAGTGCTGGGGATGACCTCTGCGCGTACTACCTGGCTGCGGCGATCTGTCGGGCGCAGTCCCAGCAGGCGGCCGAGACTTGCTTCCGACTCGCGAGTCGAGCGGCTGACTCCGGTGTCGTTGATGCGGAAGCACGCCTTGGCCAACTGTTTCACGAGGGCTTCGGTGTGGAACGGTCGGCGTCCGACGTGGCCTTCTGGCCGCGACGTGCATCGATACACGGACACCCGGGAGCGCAGGCGCTGCTGGCCGGTGCCTACGATGTCGGTGCCGGCGTTTCGCGGGACAGAGTTCAGGCTGGGCACTGCGCACTGCGTTCGGCCCAGCAAGGGAACGAACTGGGGGCCGCGTTGTGGCGAGACCTGCAGCGGCACCTCGCGGAGTCCGAAGTGCAGGCCGCCATCGAGCTTGCGTCACAGCCACTCGGGGAAGAGTCGTAGCCGACGAAGGCCGCCGGCACCGTGACGGTGTCCGACATTCGGATCGAAGACGTCTTGAAGAGGCGCGAACAGGCCAAGAAAACAGGACCCGCTGGTAGCGGTGCCAGCAGGTCCTGGTTTCTTTCAACCGAATTCTGGTCGGGGTGAGAGGATTCGAACCTCCGGCCTCTACGTCCCGAACGTAGCGCTCTACCAGGCTAAGCTACACCCCGAAGAACCCGCGAGTCTATCAGGCCCGCAGTCGGGATATCGTGCGGCCTCGTGCCCCGCCGTCGCGGCCCGGCGGCCTCGCGTCCGGCTACTGGAACGCGCGTGGCCCGGCCCCGCCTTGCCGCCGGTCCCCTGACCATTCAGACTGGACCGGACGAGTGCTCCGGGCGAGGGCCCGATTCGTCGCCAGGGGGGGTCGATGCTCGTTCTCCGGGATGCCGAGGTGCTGTCGCTGCGCGAGCGGCCCGAGGCCTCGCGCGCCGCTCACATCGCCGCGATCGAGTCCGCCTTCGCCGAGATGGCGCGGGGGACCGGCCGGATGGCCGAGCGCCTGAGCCTGGTGACCGATGCCGATCCGCAGGCACCTCGCCCGCGCTCCTTCAAGCTCTACGCGGCGGTGCTGCAGCAATTGGGCGTCATCGGGTCGCTGACCTACCCGGCGGGCTACGGGCGGCCCCTCGACCTGCGTATCCAGGTCTGCTCGGGCGAGACCGGGCGGCTCCTCGCCCTGGTGGAGGGCGAGTCGATCACGCACTGGTCGACCGGCGCGGTCACCGCCGCGGCGACGAAGCGCCTGGCGCGCGAGGATGCCCGGGTCATGGGTCTCATCGGCACCGGCACCTACGCGCTCGAGCAGGCGGTGTTCATCGCACAGGTGAGGCCCCTGCAGGAGATCCGGTGCTTCAGCCGGGACGCGATCCGCCGCCAGGCCTTCGTCGACCGGTTGGCGGCGATGCTGCCGGGTGTCTCGGTTCGGGCCGTCGAGGAGGCCGGGGCAGCGGTGCGAGGGGTCGACATCCTCACGACGGTCACCACCGCCCAGCAGCCGGTGTTCGACGGGCGGCTGATCCAGCCGGGCACCCATGTGAACGCCATCGGCATGCACTACCCCAGGGTGCGCGAGATCGATACCGAGACGGTCAGGCGCTCGCGCGTGTTCGTCGACGACCTCGCCGTGAGCCTCGCCGAAAAAGGGGACCTGCTGATCCCGCTGGCCGAGGGGGCGATCGGGCGTGAGCACCTGCTGGGCGATCTGGGGGCGCTGGTCACCGGTGGCGTGACGGGCCGGCTGAGCCGCCACGACGTCACCCTGTTCGCTTCGTCGGGCCTGCCGGTGGAGATGCTGGCCGCCGCCACCCTGCTGGTGCGCCAGGCACAGCGCGGCTGACCGTGCACCGACCGGGGCACTGCGGCAACGCCGCAGTGGACGCGGAATCCGGTCGGGCGCGGGGTCCGCGGCCCGGCGAGCGGACCCTGAAACGACGAAGCCCGCCGACGTCGGGACATCAGCGGGCTTGTCGTCTGACGAATCTGGTCGGGGTGAGAGGATTCGAACCTCCGGCCTCTACGTCCCGAACGTAGCGCTCTACCAGGCTAAGCTACACCCCGAGTCTTCGAGGCGTCGCCGCCGCGAGAGAGTCGTCGAGTATAGCAGGCTCGGCGTCGGCCCGCCAACCGGGCGGCGACGGGCCCGGCCCGCGTCGGCGGAGCCGGACGGGGCGCCGCAGCGCGAGGGCCGCAGCGCGGCGGCAGGCATGCCGATTGCGTCAGCGCCAGCGCTCGAACGTGGGGGCGTGTCCACAACAGTGGACTTTTCCCTTCGCGCCGGCCCGTCGTACCGTCAGGATTCGCGGCAGCCCGCTCCGGGCGCGTCGCCGGAGGGGCGGCAGGCGCCGGTCCGCCGCGGCGAGGCCGCCCGCCACAGACGTGTCCGGATCCCCTCCTTTCGTCCCGAGGTTTGCAATGCAACATGCCGATACGCTCCTTCCGCCGCAGCCTGCCGCGCCGCCGGCGCCCGCGGAGGTCGGGCCGTCCGCGGCCGCGTCGGCACACGGGCAGGGGCGGGCGCCGGTGCTCGCGGTCGTCGTTCCGACGTTCCGTGAGCGCGATAACGTCGCGGAGCTCGTGCGTCGGCTGGACCTGACGCTCCGCGACATCCCGTGGGAGGTCGTCTTCGTGGACGACGACTCGCCCGACGGCACGGCGGACACGGTGCGCGAGATCGGGCGTCGCGATCCGCGCGTCCGCTGCCTGCATCGGATCGGCCGCCGGGGGCTGTCTTCCGCGTGCGTCGAGGGTGTGCTCGCGACGTCGGCCGAACTCGTCGCCGTGATGGACGCCGACCTCCAGCACGACGAGACGATCCTCCCGCAGATGGTCCGCGCGATCCGCGAGCAGGGCGTCGACGTCGTGGTCGGCAGTCGCTACGTGTCGGGCGGCGGCATCGGGCAGTGGGACGAGGGGCGGGCGCGCATCAGCCGCTTCGCGACGCGGGTCAGCCGCGTGGTGGTGCCCGAGGGACTCCAGGATCCGATGAGCGGCTTCTTCGTCGTCCGCCGCGACGCCTTCATGGGCGCGGTGCGCGGACTCTCGTCGCTCGGCTTCAAGATCCTGGTGGATCTGTTCGCGTCGAGCCCCCGGCCCCTGAAGTTCGTCGAGGTGCCCTACCGTTTCCGGGAGCGCCACGCCGGCGAGAGCAAGCTCGACAGCCGGGTCGCCTGGGACTTCGGGATGCTGCTGCTCGACAAGATGGTCGGCCAGTGGGTGCCCGTCCGGTTCCTGTCGTTCGCCATGATCGGCGGCCTCGGTGTCTTCGTGCACATGGCCGTGCTCGCCGGGCTCTTCAAGAGCGGCCTCGTCGGATTCGCGATGGGGCAGGCCGCGGCCAGTGCGGTCGCCATGGTCTTCAACTTCTTCCTGAACAACTCGCTGACCTATCGCGACGCCAAGCTCCGCGGCGGCGCCCTCGTCCGCGGCCTGCTGGTCTTCATGCTGGTGTGCAGTCTCGGTGCCATCGCGAACGTGGGCGTGGCCGAGTGGCTGTTCGCCGAGCACCGTCAGGGCTGGATCGTCTCGGCGCTCGCCGGGATCGTGGTCGGGGCGGTGTGGAACTACACCACCTCGTCGTTCTACACCTGGGGACGGCGTGGCCGCTGAGCCCGATCGCCGGGCCGGTGGGACGCGCGTCGCACGAGACGGCGACGCGCGCCGCTGGCTCCTCGCCTTCCTGCTCTCGCTGCCGCTCCTGCCGATCGCGCTGCAGCTGCGTCCGGGTACCGACCAGACGCTGTTCCGCGACTACGCTGCCGAACTCCTGTCCGGCGCGACCCTCTACGTCGACGTCTGGGACAACAAGCAGCCGGGCATCTTCTGGCTCTACGCCGCGATCCAGGCGCTGCTCGGCGTCGGATGGACCAAGGTGCTGGTCGGCTACGCGGCGTGGATGGGTGCGGCAGCCGCCACGACCGCCCTGGTGGTGCGGATCGCCGCTCCCGCTTCCGGTGCCGCCTGGCTGCTCGCCGTTCCGCTCACGCTCGGCATCACGTGGCTGCGGTCCAACCCCGGACAGGTCGCGCAGATCGAGGAATGGGTCGCGCTGCCGCTGTGCGGGATCCTGCTCCTCGCGCTCCGCACCGAGGTTCCCGGCAGACCGGCCCGTCTGCGCTGGGTCGCCATCGGCGTGCTCGCCGGCATGGTCTCGGTCCTGAAGCTCGTCCTCGCACCGGTGCCCGTGGCGATCGCGGCTGCCGTGTTCGCGGCGCGGATGGTGACGGACCGGCTCCCCGTGCGTCACCTGCTGGTGGCGCTCGCCTGCGCGACGGCAGGCGTTGCGCTCGTCTGGGTGCCGATGCTGGGGTGGTTCGCGGCTGCGGGCACCTGGGACGTGTTCTGGTGGACGACCTTCGACTATCCGCGGCTCGCCGTCCTGGCGACCGAGCGCGCGCCGCTTAGGCGGCTCGTCGCCTCGCTCGGATGGCTCGCGAAGTCGACCCTCCCGCTGTGGCCCGCGATCGTCCTGGCGCTGGCGGCTGCGTGGCGGGCACCCCGCTCGACCCTCGCGCGGATCGTGCTCGGCGCGCTCGCATGGTGGTGTGCGGGGCTGGCGATGATCATCGCCCAGAAGTTCTCCTGGTGGTCCTACCACATGATGCTTCTGGTGTGGCCGATGGGGTTGCTGGCGGCCGTCGGGTGCGCCACCGTCTGGCGCGGTCCGGGCATCGCGCGTCTGCTGCCGCGCGCAGCGCAGCTCGTCTGCGCGGCCGGCATCGCGCTGTATGCGGGACATGTCGCGCTGAAGTGGACCCGCGGTACCGACTGGCCGTATCTCGACATCGATCGGGCGGTGATGGAAACGGCCCGCGAGGTCGCGGGCCGCGCGACCGTCGTCTGCGGCACGTCGGTCGCGATCGGCGACCAGAACGGGCTGCAGTCGATGACCGGCATGAAGCGGGCGATGTCGACGAACGCGGTGTTCTGGGGGGCCTACCTGCCCTCGCAGCTCGCCCGGCTGCCGGACGAGCTGCGCGCCGCGAGGCCGGACCTCGTCTTCATGGACGCCGACCAGCGCGATCATCTCGAGCGCCGCTACCCGGAGGTCCTCGCACGGATCGAGGGCTGGCTCGCCGAGGAGTACGAGCCTCGGGCGACCGACGTGCGGCGCGGCCGCTGGTGGGAGCGCGCCCCCGCGGCCCGCGGCACCGCCTGCCCCGCCAGGGCTCCGTTCGTCGTGCCGGAGCGCTGAGCGTCGATCCCCGCCTGCGCCGCGCTCAGCGGTCGCGGTCGACCGCGTGCTCGGCGAGCGCGATCAGCGTGCGCCGGTGCTCGGAGTCCGGGAAGCACTGCAGCGCCGCGCGACCCGCGTCGACTTCCTCGCGGGCGCGGCGACGCGTGTAATCGAGCGCGCCGGTGGCGTGGATCGCCGCCATGATGGTGTCGAAGCGGTCGGTGTGTCCCTCGCGGATCGCGGCGCGGACCAGCTCGCGAGCCTGCGCGTCGCCGTGCTTCATCACGTGGATCAGCGGCAGCGTCGGCTTGCCCTCGCGCAGGTCGTCGCCGACGTTCTTGCCGATGTCGGCGGTCACGCCCGAGTAGTCGAGCACGTCGTCGATCAGCTGGAACGCGGTGCCGATCCGGCGGCCGAACTCGGCGGCGGCCTCCTCGACCGCCGGCGACGCGTCGCACAGCACCGCGCCGAGCCGGCTGGCGGCCTCGAACAGCCGCGCGGTCTTGTAGCGGATCACCTGCAGGTAGCGCTGCTCGTCGACGTCGGGGTCGTTGCAGTTCATCAGCTGCAGGACCTCGCCCTCGGCGATGGTGTTGGTCGCGTCGGCCAGGATGCGCATCACCTGCATCCGGTCGACCTCGACCATCATCTGGAAGGCGCGCGAGTAGAGGAAGTCGCCGACCAGCACCGACGCGGCGTTGCCGAATGCGGCGTTGGCCGTCTGCCGGCCGCGGCGCAGCTCCGACTCGTCGACCACGTCGTCGTGCAGCAGGGTCGCGGTGTGGATGAACTCGACCACGGTGGCCAGCAGCACGTGGTGCGCCGCCGCGTGCTCCGGCCGGCTGCCGTACCCGAGCGCTCGCGCCGACAGCAGCAGCATCACCGGCCGCAGCCGCTTGCCGCCCGCTCCGACGATGTAGTCGGCCACCGTGTTGACCAGCACGACCTCCGAGCGCAGCCGCGCGCCGATCAGGCGGTCCATCTCGGTCAGGTCGGCGACGACGGCGGGAGGCAGGAGAGGGGTCGGCACGACGCGGCTCGGGGGCGGGGCGGGTGGGAAGGAGGTGGGTCGGCGAAACGTTGGATTATAGCGACGGCGGGCGGCCGCGGCCCGCCGGTTGACCGGTCTGTCCCCATTTCGTAGAATCTCCGGTTCCCTGCCGTCCGGGCGGAGCGTGCTCGCATGCTCGCCGCGCCCCAGGCGGGGAGACGTCATCCCACTCGAGGTTCCCCATGTACGCGGTCATAAAAACCGGTGGAAAGCAGTACAAGGTTTCCGCCGGCGAAAAACTCAAAGTAGAACAGATACCTGCGGACGTCGGAACCGAGATCGTGATCGACCAGGTGCTCGCGGTCGGCGAGGGCGAACAGCTCTCGGTCGGCGCGCCGCTGGTGTCGGGTGCTACGGTTTCGGCGAAGATCCTGTCCCACGGTCGTCACGACAAGGTCCGCATCTTCAAGATGCGCCGCCGCAAGCACTACCAGAAGCGCCAGGGTCACCGGCAGAACTACACCGAGCTGTTCATCGCGAAGATCGCGTCGGACCTCGGCACCGTCGAAGCCCCCGCCCAGGCCTGATCGGAGCAACTGAACCATGGCACAGAAGAAAGGCGGCGGTTCCACCCGGAACGGCCGCGATTCCGAAGCGAAACGGCTGGGCGTCAAGGCCTACGGCAGCGAAGCCATCCACGCCGGCTCGATCATCGTCCGCCAGCGCGGCACCCGGTTCCACGCCGGTCCGAACGTCGGCATGGGCAAGGACCACACGCTGTACGCGCTGGTCGACGGCACGGTGAAGTTCGCCGTCAAGGGCCCGATGCGCCGGCACACGGTCAGCGTCGAGCCGCTGCAGTAAGCCGGCCCGCCGCGCCGGCACCGAAGGCCCCGCCTCGGCGGGGCCTTTCGTTTTCTTGCGACCCAACGCGTGACCTCGATGGAACCGTTCCTCGTCTCGACCGGCATCGTCGCGCTCGCCGAGATGGGCGACAAGACGCAGCTGCTGTCGCTGCTGCTCGCCGCCCGCTTCCGCCGGCCCTGGCCGATCGTCCTCGGCATCCTGGTGGCCACGCTGGCGAACCACGCGTTCGCCGGCGCGATCGGCGCCTGGGTGCAGTCGGCGCTCGGCCCCGACGTGCTGCGCTGGATCCTCGGCCTGTCCTTCCTCGCGATGGCGGCCTGGATGCTGGTGCCCGACGAGATCGACGAGGACGACGCGCGTGCCGCCGAGCGCTTCGGCGTCTTCGGCACCACGCTGATCGCCTTCTTCCTCGCGGAGATGGGCGACAAGACGCAGGTGGCCACGGTCGCGCTCGCCGCGCGCTACGATGCGCTGGTGGCGGTCGTGACCGGCACCACCTTCGGCATGATGCTGGCCAACGTGCCGGCCGTGCTGCTCGGAGACCGGATCACGAAGCTCGTGCCGATCCCCGTCGTCCACCGGGTCGCCGCCGCGGTGTTCGCGCTGCTCGGCATCGCCGCGCTGCTGAACGTCGGCCGCCTGTTCTGATCCCCGCCCCACCGGACACGCCATGAAGTTCGTCGACGAAGCGCGCATCGAGGTCATCGCCGGCGACGGCGGCAAGGGCGCGGTCGCCTTCAGGCGCGAGAAGTACATCCCGAAGGGCGGCCCGAGCGGCGGCGACGGCGGTCGCGGCGGCTCGATCTGGGCGGTGGCCGACGCCAACGTCAACACGCTGATCGACTACCGCTACGCACGACTGCATCGCGCCCGCAACGGCGAGGGCGGCCAGGGGTCCGACCGCTACGGACGCGGCTCCGACGACATCGTGCTGCGGATGCCGGTGGGCACGCAGGTCTTCGACGAGGAGAGCGGCGAGCTGCTGTTCGACCTGACCCGCCACGGCGAGCGTGCCCTGCTCGCCAAGGGGGGCGATGGGGGTCTCGGCAACCTGCACTTCAAGTCGAGCACGAACCGAGCGCCCCGCCAGTCGACGCCGGGCACCCCCGGCGAGGCGCGCAAGCTGCGCCTGGAGCTGAAGGTGCTGGCCGACGTCGGCCTGCTCGGCATGCCGAACGCCGGCAAGTCGACCTTGATCTCGCAGGTCTCGAACGCGCGACCGAAGATCGCCGACTATCCGTTCACCACGCTGCATCCGAACCTCGGCGTGGTCCGCGTCGCCGACGAGAAGAGCTTCGTGGTCGCCGACGTGCCCGGCCTGATCGAGGGCGCGGCCGAGGGCGCCGGGCTCGGACACCAGTTCCTGCGGCACCTGCAGCGCACGCGGCTGCTGCTCCACATGATCGACCTGTCGCCGTTCGACGCCGACCGCGATCCGGTGGCCGAGGCGCGTGCGATCGTCGAGGAACTGCGCAAGTACGACGCCGAGCTCTTCGGGAAGCCGCGCTGGCTGGTGCTGAACAAGCTCGACACGCTCGAGGGCCAGCCGGGCTCGAAGGGCACGCCGCGCTCGAAGGCGGTCTCGGAGTTCAAGCGGCGGCTGCGCTGGAAGGGGCCGGTCTTCGAGATCTCCGGCCTGACCGGCGAGGGCTGCGCCGAGCTGTGCCGCGCGATCTGGGAGCACCTGGAGGCGACGCGCCCGAGCGTGCCGCCGGCCGAGGAGCCTGCCGAGGCCGACGCCGAGGTCCGGGCTTCGGCGATCGCGGCGCCGGACGCGGCCGACGCCGCCGCCGCCGCGCCCGTGGCGCCGCCAGCCGATCCCGACGACCCGCGGTTCCGCCCGCTCGGCTGAGCCCGCCGGCCCGCCGCTGCTCCGCCCCGACGATCCCGACGCCCTGGACGACCCGCGCACCGTCCCGACCCGACCCCGACGCCCCGCGCCTGCGATCCGCCCGACCATGACCGACACCTCCTGCATCCGCGACGCCCGCCGCCTCGTCGTCAAGGTCGGCTCGGCGCTGGTCACCAACGAGGGACGCGGCCTCGATCCCGAGGCGATCGATCGCTGGGGCGCGCAGCTCGCGCGGCTGCGCGCGCTGGGCAAGGAGGTGGTGATGGTCTCGTCGGGTGCGATCGCCGAGGGCGTCAAGCGCCTGGGCTGGCCGCGCCGCCCGCGCGAGATCCACGAGCTGCAGGCGGCGGCCGCGGTCGGCCAGATGGGCCTCGCGCAGGTCTACGAGTCGTGTTTCCGGGCCCATGGACTGCAGACCGCGCAGGTCCTGCTGACCCACGAGGACCTCGCCGACCGGCGCCGCTACCTGAACGCGCGCTCGACGCTGCTCACGCTGCTGCGGCTGGGCGTGGTGCCGATCATCAACGAGAACGACACGGTGGTCACCGACGAGATCAAGGTCGGCGACAACGACACGCTGGGCGCGCTGGTGACCAACCTGATCGACGCCGACGCGCTGGTGATCCTCACCGACCAGTCGGGCCTCTACACCGCCGACCCGCGCAAGGATCCGGCCGCGACGCTGCTCGCGCGCGTGGTCGCCGGCGACCCGTCGCTCGAGGGCATGGCGGGCGGCGCGGGCTCGTCGATCGGCAAGGGCGGGATGATCACCAAGGTGCTGGCGGCCAGGCGCGCCGCGCACGGTGGCGCGTCGACCGTCGTCTGCTCGGGCCGCGAGCCCGATGTGCTGGTGCGGCTGGCCGCCGGCGAGGCGGTGGGCACCGAGTTCGCGGCCGGGACGCCGCGGCTCGCCGCACGCAAGCAGTGGCTCGCCGACCACCTGCAGCTGCGCGGTGCGCTGCGCGTGGACGCCGGCGCGGTGCGCGCGCTGCGCGACGACGGCAAGAGTCTGCTGCCGATCGGCGTGGTCGAGGTGAGCGGCGAGTTCGAGCGCGGCGAGGTCGTCGCGGTGCTCGACGCCGAGGGCCACGAGCTCGCGCGCGGGCTGGTCAACTATGCGTCGTCCGACGCGCGTCGCATCGCGCGTCGCCCGTCCTCGGAGATCGAGGCGGTGCTGGGCTTCGTCGAGGAGCCCGAGCTCATCCATCGCGACAATCTGGTTCTGCGCTGAGCGAGGCCCCTCGCGGGCGGGCCGCGGTCGGCCCGTGGGCCGTGCGCCGGCAGCGACCTTGGCCCCTGCCTGGCAGTGCTCAGTTCTGCCGATCGCGCCCGCCCGTGCTACCTTGTCCGGGACATTCCGAAACACTTCGACATGGCCCGGACATCGGACCGTCGGTCCGGACCGGTCCGCCGCGAGCCGGGGAGACGGCGTCCCGGCGACGTCGTGCTCGCGCGGCGACACGACCCCGCGTCGCGAAGTGGCTCGGCTGTCGACGTCGTCCGGTCCCACGCCGGACGACGTCGTTCCGAAGTGGGTGCCTGTCGGGGGACGTGGTGGGAAACAGCAACGTGGACGAACCGAAACCGCCGCAGGGCGCGGAATCCCAGGGCTCGCAGGGCACGGATCGCCTCCCATCGTCCTATCCCATGAACGTCGCCGTTCTCGACGACGACCCCTACCAGCGGCAACTGCTCTCGATGCTGGTCGAGACCGGCGGGCACCATGTGACCGGGTTCGCTCATGGCGACGAATTCCTCGACGCGGCGAGCCGCCGGTCGTTCGACCTGCTCCTGCTCGACTGGGTGATGCCCGAGATGTCGGGTGACCGGGTGCTCGGCGAGCTGCGCAGGCGACCGGGCCCGGAGCTGCCGGTGATCGTGGTCACCGCACGCGACGGCGAGGTCGACGTGGTCGGCGCGCTGCGGCAGGGCGCCGACGACTACATCGTGAAGCCGGCCAAGGGCCTGGAACTGCTCGCCCGGATCGAGGCGCTCGCGCGCCGCACCCGCGCCGGCCGCGGCGTACCGATCCGCGCCGGCCGCTACGAGATCGACACCGCGCGTCGCGCCGTGATGCTCGACGGCAAGGAGATCCTCCTGACGCTGAAGGAGTTCGACCTCGCCGCGCACCTGTTCCAGAACCCGGGCACGCTGGTCACGCGGGCGCGGCTTCTGGAGGCGGTCTGGTCGATCGGCGCCGATGTCGACACCCGGACCGTCGACACGCACGCGAGCCGCGTGCGGCGCAAGCTGAAGCTCGACGGCAGCTGCGGCTGGACGCTGCAGTCGGTCTACGGCTTCGGCTACCGGCTGGTACCGGCCGATGTGCGCGGCTGACGGCGTGCAGACGGCCCCTCCGGCGGCACGCCCACGGTAGGCGCGATCGCGTCCGCGGTGGTAAGGTCGGCCTGCTGCCCCAACCATCGAAAGGAGGTGATCCGTGAAGAACCTGTCCGTCGTGCTCGCCCTGCTGTGCCTCGGCACGACCGTCGCGGTCGCCTGCCCGGGAGCCAGCTCGATGAAGGACGCCAAGGCCGACCGGCCGGTCCCGCAGCAGTCGAAACCGGCCCAGTCGTCCTGATCCGGTCATCACGAGCACGAACGAAGGGGAGCGGGAGCTCCCCTTCGTCTTTGGAGGACCCCGGAACGATGTGCCGTCCCTCGCGCCCCGTCACCTCGGCCGCGTTCGTCGCGTTCGTCGCATGCGTGGCCGGCCCCTCGCCCGCGGCGGCCCAGGCCGGAGCGCCGTCCCCGGCCGCCACGGCGCCCGCGACCGGTCCCGCCGCCGCGCCCGTCGCGCCGTCCCCGGCCTTCGAGAACTGCCTTGTCCGCCTGCGGGCCGACGCGATCGCGCGCGGCATCCCGCGCGCGGTCGCCGAGCGGCACCTGGCCGGGCTCGAGCGCGATCCCTCGGTGCTCGAGTCGCTCGACTTCCAGCCCGAGTTCCGCACGCCGATCTGGGACTACCTCGCCGCGCTCGTCGACACCCAGCGCGTCGACGACGGCCGCGCGATGCTCGAGCGTTGGGCCGAGGTGCTCGGCAGCGTCGAGGCCCGTCACGGCGTGGACCGCGCGACCGTGGTCGCGGTCTGGGGCGTGGAGAGCGACTTCGGCCGCTCGATCGGCCGCAAGCCGATCGTCCGCTCGCTGGCCACGCTGTCGTGCGAGGGCCGCCGGCAGGCGTTCTTCAGGGACCAGCTGATCGCGGCGCTGCGGATCCTCGCCGACGGCCACGTCGCGCCCGAGCGTTTCACCGGGTCCTGGGCCGGCGCCTTCGGCCAGACGCAGTTCATGCCGACCACGTTCCTCGAATCGGCGGTGGACCACGACGGCGACGGCCGTCGCGATGTCGTCGACACCGTCCCCGACGCGCTCGCCTCCACCGCGAACTACCTGAAGCGTGCCGGCTGGCGCAGCGGCGAGCCCTGGGGCTGGGAGGTGCGGCTGCCCGAGGGCTTCGACGCCTCGCTCGCCGGCCGCACGAAGCGACGGCCGCTCGCCGACTGGGCGGCGCGCGGCGTGAAGCGGGTGGACGGCCATCCCCTCGAGCGCTCGCCGTCGCCGGCCGCCGTGCTGCTGCCCGCGGGCCCGTCCGGTCCGGCCTTCGTGGTGCTGCGCAATTTCGACGCGATCCACGCCTACAACGCGGCCGAGAGCTACGCGCTCGCGATCGCCCACCTCGCCGACCGGCTGCGTGGCGGCGGACCGTTCGCCGCGCCCTGGCCCACCGACGACCCCGGACTGTCGCGCGCCGAGCGACGCGAGCTGCAGACGCTGCTGCTCGGCCGCGGCCACGCGATCGGCGAGGCCGACGGGCTGATCGGCAGCGTCACTCGCCGTGCGATCCGCGACGAGCAGGCGCGGCTCGGCGCGCCGCAGGATGGACGCGCGGGAATGAAACTGCTGGCGACGCTGCGGCGCGAGGCGGGGACCGCATCGCGCTAGGCTCCCGGCATCGACCACGAGGAGACCCCCCGCATGGAACGGATCGGATTCATCGGCGCATCGGGCCTGATGGGCCACGGCATGGCCAAGAACCTGCAGGCCAAGGGCCACCCGCTCGCGATCACCGTCCACCGCAACCGCGAGCGCGTCGCCGACCTGCTCGCCGCCGGCGCGACCGAGGTGCCGAGCCCCGCGGCGCTCGCCGCGCAATGCCCGATCGTCTTCATCTGCGTGACCGGCTCGCCGCAGGTCGAGGCCGTGGTCGCGGGGGCCGACGGACTGCTGTCGACGAAGCGCCCGGGCCTGACGATCGTCGACTGCTCGACCAGCGAGCCCGACTCCACCGCGAAGCTGCGCACGCTCGCGGCCGACGCCGGCGCGCACTTCGTCGACGCACCGCTCGCGCGCACTCCCGTGGAGGCCGAGCAGGGCCGGCTGAACGTGATGATCGGCGCCGACGATGCGAGCTTCGCGCGGCTCGAGCCGGTGATCCGCACGTTCGCCGAGAACGTCTTCCACGTCGGCGGCCCGGGCGCGGGCCACATCGTGAAGCTGCTGAACAACTTCATCGGGCAGGCGATCTGCACGGCCACCGCCGAGGCCTTCGCGGTCGGCCAGCGCGCCGGCATCGACCCGCGCAAGCTGGTCGAGCTGGTGTCGGCCGGCGCGGTGAACTCGGGCATGTTCCAGGCGATGGCCAAGACGCTGACCGGCGACATCGCGGGCCTGAAGTTCGAGCTCGACAATGCTCGCAAGGACATCCGCTACTACACGCACCTGGCCGAGAACCTGTCGATCCCGACGGTGGTGGGCGAGGCGGTCCACCAGTCGCTCGCGCTCGCGAGCGCGCTCGGCCACGGCCGCAAGTTCGTGCCCTCGCTGGTCGAGGCGCAGGAGCAGCTGACCGGCGCGCGGATCGTGCCGCGCTGACGGACGCATGCAGGCGGCGGACGCGCCGCCTGCGGTCGTGGGCGGGTCGCCGGCCGGGGCGGCGCCCGTGCCGGGCGAGCGGCGTCGGGCCGCTCAGAGCCGCGCGACGTGCAGGCCCCCGTCGACATGCAGCGCCTCGCCGGTCGCGAAGGGCAACGCGCCGGTCGCGAGCGCGGCCACCGTGCGGCCGACGTCGTCGGGCTCGCCCCAGCGCCGCTGCGGCACGCCGCCCGCGTCGATCAGTCCGTCGTAGCGGGCCGCCACCGGCGCGGTCATCGGCGTGCGGACGATGCCCGGCCGCAGCTCCCAGACGGCGATGCCGTCGGCCGCGAGCCGCAGCGCGAGCAGCCGCGTCATCATCGGCAGCGCGCTCTTCGACAGGCAGTACTCGGCACGTTCGGGCGACGCGTGCGTGGCGCTGATCGACGATACGGTGACGATCGAGCGCGGCGTCGCGCCCGGCCCGTCGGCGAGCATCGCGCGGGCCACCGCCTGCGCGAGGAAGAACGGCGCGCGCAGGTTCACCGCGAGCACGCGGTCGAGGTCCTGCGGCCTCACGTCGAGCAGGTCGCCGCGGCGCGGCGAGGGCACGCCCGCGTTGTTGACCAGGCAGTCGATCCGACCCGACAGGCCGCGTGCGGCGGCGAGGAGCGCGGCGTGCGCGTCGAGGTCGGCGACGTCGAGCGCGTGGAAGACCGCGCGGGCCCCGCGCGCGGCGAGGCCGTCGGCGGTGATGCGCGCGTCGTCACCGTCGGCGAGGTCGCCGCAGGCGAGGTCGAAACCGGCCTCGGCGAGTGCGAACGCGATGCCGCGCCCGATGCCGCGGTTCGTGCCCGTGACGAGGGCGACCGGGCGATGCGAGGCCCCGGCGTCGGCGCGCGCCGACTCGCCCGACGCGGGCGCCGCACCGGGCGCGGCCGGGCTGTCCCCCATGGTCGTCAGGCCAGCAGGCCGATCGGACGGCCGTCGCGCCGCACGTTCGACAGGATCGGAAGGTCGGTCGGCTCCGGGTGATGGAACGGGTCGATCACGTGCGGCTCGGGCCGGCCCACGCGCGTCGCGAACGCGTGGAACCGCGCCGGCGCGAGCCGCTGGTTCCGGATCACCCGCAGGCCGCCGCGGGCCGGCGCGCGCCCCTGCATCACTTCACCATGTCGGGCGAGAGGACCTTCGGCAGGATCAGCGAGACGTCGGGCCAGAGGATCACCAGCATCAGCACGCCGAGCATCGGCAGCAGCATGATGAAGGTGTCCTTCAGCGTGTCGACCATCCTCACGCCGGCCACCGAGCAGGCGATCATCAGGCACAGCCCGTAGGGCGGCGTGACCAGGCCGAAGGCGAGCGACACGATGCCGATCATCGCGAAGTGCACCGGATGCATGCCCACCGCCTGCGCGAGCGGCTGCAGGATGGTGCCGACGATGATGATCGCCGGGATCGCGTCGAGGAAGCAGCCGACCACGAGGAACACCGCGGCGATGAAGAAGCCGGTGGCGTTGAGGCCCATCCCCCAGGCCGACACGCCTTCCAGGATCGCCTTCGGGATCTGGTAGTAGGCGAGCAGCCAGCCGAACGCGCTCGCGGTGCCGACGCAGAAGAGCGCGATCGCCGCGAGCTTGCCGGTGTCGGTGAGCGCGAGGTACAGGCCCTTCAGGTCCATCTCGCGGTAGACGATCATCGACAGCACGCCCGCGTAGAGCACCGCGATGCAGGCCGATTCGGTGGCGGTGAACCAGCCGAAGACCTTGCCGCCGATGATGATGACCGGCGTCATCAGCGCCGGCACCGAGACCAGCAGCGAGCTCGCGAACTCGCGGAACGTCGAGCGGCCGTAGGTGGGGTAGCCGCGCCGCTTCGCGTAGACGTGGACGGTCGCCATCTGCACCAGGCCGATCAGCAGGCCCGGGATCACGCCGGCGAGGAACAGCGCGCCGATCGACACCGACAGCACGCCGCCCCAGACGATCATCAGGATCGACGGCGGGATGATGACCGCGAGCACCGCCGACACCGCGGTGATCGCCACCGAGAAGCTGTCGTCGTAGCCCTCCTTGCGCTGCGCGTCGATGAAGATCTTCGACTGGCTCGCCGCGTCCGCCGTCGACGAGCCCGAGATGCCCGCGAAGAAGATCGACAGCACGACGTTGATCTGCGCGAGGCTGCCCGGCAGGTGCCCGACCATCGTCCGCGACAGCTTGACGAGCCGGTCGGTGATGCCGCCGATGTTCATCAGGTTCGCGGTCAGCAGGAAGAACGGGACCGCGAGCAGGATGAACGAGTTGTAGGAGTTGAAGGTCTCCTGCACCAGCGTCATCGGCGACAGGTTCGGCTCGAGCACCAGCAGCGGCAGGCAGGCGAGGCCGAGCGCGATCGCCACCGGCACCCGCAGGAACATCAGCAGGAAGAACAGGCCGAACAGGATCCAGGCGGCGCTGCCGGGAGCGACCGAGGTCAGCGAGGGGTTCATGCGGTCCTCCCGACCAGGGCGCGCCACTGCGCGGCGACGTGCTCGCCCAGGAAGACCAGCCAGGTGATGCCGGTGAGGGGCCACGCGATGTGGATCATCCACAGCGGCAGCTCGGCGAGCTCGGACGTGCGGTTCACCGCGAAGCGGGTGAACTCGATGCCGAACCAGGTGAAGATCAGCGCGAACACCAGCACCGCGAGCGATGCGAACAGGTTCAGCAGCGCGCCGAAGCGCCCGGTGGCCGAAGGGAAGACGTCGACGATGAAGTGCGTGCCTTCCCGCACGCCGATCATCGAGCCCAGCATGATCATCCACACCAGGCAGAAGCGCGCCATCTCCTCCGTCCAGATGTAGTGCGGCAGCAGCGCGGTGAAGCGCGAGAAGATCTGCAGCGACACGGGGAACACGAGGACCGCGACCGAGGCGGCCAGCAGCCAGGTGAGGAAGGTCGCGTAGGCGGCGGTGAACCGGCGCCATGCGCCCGGCGGGGCGGAGGATGCGGGGGACATGGTCTCGGGAGCGGAGGGGGACGGGGCCGGTCGGCCTGCGCCGGCGTCGATCCGGCGGCCCGCGGACGCGGGCGGTGCCGCACCGGGCCCGCGTCCGGACCCGGCGCGGCGATCGGGGTCAGGTCAGCGCGTTGATCTTGTCGTAGATCCCGTCGGCGCCGATCTCCTTCGCGTACTGCGCCATCACCGGGTCGACGAGCTTCTTCATCTGCGCGCGCTCGGTGAACTCGATCTTCTTCAGCTTGCCGGCCTTCTCGAGCGCGTCGACCTTCTGGCCGTCCTCGCTCGACTCGATCTGGCGGCCGTAGGCGGCGGCTTCCTTGCCCGCGCGGACGATGGCCTGCTGCAGGTCGGGCGGCAGCCGCTTGAAGGTCTTCTGCGAGAAGCACAGCGGCCGGATCGTGATCGCATGCTGCGTCATGATCAGGTTCGGGCCGACCTCGAAGAACTTCATCTGCTCGACGCCGGCGGCCTCGTTCTCGCCGGCGGCGATCACGCCGTTCTGGATCGCGTTGTAGACCTCGTTGTAGGCGATCACCGTCGGCGACATGCCGATCGCGGCGAAGGTCTTGCTCCAGATCGGCGCGCCCTGGACGCGGACCTTCAGCCCCTTGAGCTCGGCGACCGTGCGGGCCGGCTTGTTCGAGAAGATGTTGCGCACCCCGCCGCCGGCGTAGCCGATCAGCGAGACCTCGGCCTTCTGCTCGACCTCGTCGGCCACGCCCTTGAACAGGTCGGCGTCGAGCACCTTGTTCCAGTGGGCGAGGTCGCGGAACAGGAAGGGCGCGTCGACGAAGGGCGCGGCCTTCGAGAAGGTCGACATGTGGGCCGGCGAGACGATCGCGAAGTCCACGGCCTTGCCCTGCGCCATGTACTCGAAGTACTGCTTCTCGAGACCCAGCGAACTGTTCTTGTGGAGCACGAAGTTGATCGGCTTGGCGTAGTACTTCTTCACCAGCTCCTCGAACCGGACCATGCACTTCGTGAAGGCGTGGTCGTCGTTGAACTGGGAGGCGCCGTTCAGCGTGATCGCGGTCTGCGCGCGCGCGGTGTGGACGAAGGGGGCCTGGACGGCCGCGGCGGCGGCCATCGAACCGATGAAGCGTCGGCGTTGCATGAGTGTCTCCTCGTGGGGCGCCCGCCGCGCGCCGGGGAGGCGCGGATCGGGCCGTCCGGGGGGCGCCGCCTTCGTGCCGAGGCCGCTGCACCACCCATCGCGGACAGCCTAGCACGCGGCCCGCGGCGCGCGCACCGACGCCGCGTCGGTTCCGGAGCGTCCGCGCGACGGCCCATCCGGGCCGGCGTCCCAGTCCGTGGAGCATCGCGATCGGCAACCGGCCGCGCTGCCCGCCGTCGCGCTGCCCGACCGCCGCAGCGCGCCCGCGCTCGGACGCGGCGCGTCGAATCCCCGCGCGCCGCAGGCCCATCGGCCCGTGTCCGCGGCCGCGCCGGCAGACTGCGCCCGCGTTCCCGGATGCGGAACGTCGCGGCCCCGCCGGGGCTCGGACCGCAGATCGACGCGCCGCGCGCCGGCGCGCAGGAGGAGACGATGGATCGTACCGACGACACCCGCCGGCGGATCGCCGCCGCCCTCGGCCTCGCGCCGCTCGCCGCGGCGCTGCCGCGCCCGGCCGCCGCGCAGGCCGCCTGGCCGAGCAGGCCGATCCGCGTGCTGGTGGGCTTCCCGCCCGGCGGCCTCACCGATGCCTACGCGCGCCAGTGGGCGGAGCACCTGCAGCAGCGCACCGGCCAGACCGTCACCGTCGAGAACCGGCCGGGCGCGGGCGCGATGATCGCGCTCGAGGCGCTGTCGAAGAGCCCCGGCGACGGCACCACCTTCGCGGTGACCACCAGCGGCACCGTCTGGCAGAACCGCGTGCTCTACCGCAAGCTGCCCTACGACGCCGACCGCGACTTCGCGCCCGTGGCCTTCTTCCCGAGCGGCCCGCTCGTCTTCGGCATCAACGCGAACCTGCCGCCGAAGACCGTCTCCGAGTTCATCGAGTGGTCGAAGCGGAACACCGTGTCGATGGGCACCTATGCGCCCGCCTCGTACCCCCACATGGTGGCCGACACGATCAACCGCGCCCACGGCACGAAGATCGAGTCGATCCACTACAAGGGCGAGGCGCCGATGTGGATCGACGCCGCGTCCAACCAGGTGCAGGTCGCGATCGGCAGCTTCCAGGCTTACAACGCGGTCGCCTCGAAGGGTCTCGTGCGGCCGCTCGGCGTGACCGGGCGCTTCCGCTCGCCGCGGCTGCCCGACGTGCCCACCCTCACCGAGGCCGGCATGAACGACGCGCTGGTGAAGCTCGACGGCTGGCTGATCCTGATCGCGCCGTCGGCCACGCCCGAGCCGATCCTGTCGCGCGCGGCCGAGGTCGCGGTCGACTGGGGCGAGACGCAGCGGGCCGCCCAGCTGCGCGAGACCTTCGCGATCCCGAACAAGCCGGCCGGGCTCGAGGAGTCGCGCCGGCGGTGGAAGGAGGAGTCGGCGATCTGGATCGACCTGGCGAGGCAGCTGGGGATCACGCTGGACTGACCGGGCCCGGCCCGTCCGCGCCGCGCCGCGGACGGGCCGCCCTCAGGACCCGGTGTACCGCGGCGGCCGCCGCTCCATGAACGAGCGGTTCCCCTCCGCGAAGTCGTCCGACTGCGCGGCGAGCGCGAACTGGTCGAAGTCGGCGTGGCTCGTCGCGTGGTCGAGCGCGGTCACGCTGGCGTCGACCGCCTGCTTGATCATCCGCAGCTGCACCGGCGGCAGGCTCGCCGCGCGCTCGGCGAACTCGAGCGCCGCCTCGAGCGCACGCCCGGGCTCGGCCACGCGGTCGACCAGACCCCAGTCGAGCGCGCCGGCCGCGTCGAGCTTCTCGGCGAGCACCGCGATCCGCTTGGCGCGCGCCGGCCCCACCAGGTGCGCGATCCGCGGCACCGCGTTCCACGACAGGTTCATCCCGCGCTCGATCTCGGGCACGTAGAAGGTGGCGCCGGCGCCCGCCACCCGCAGGTCGCAGGACACCGCGAGCGCGGCGCCGCCGCCGATGCACCAGCCCTCGATCGCGACGATCGTCATCGCCTCGATCTCGGCCCAGGCGCGGCACATCCGGCCGCCGGTCTGCATCGCGATCCGCCGCTCGGCGAGCCGTGCGCGGCGCGCGGCCGCGAGCTCGGCGTCCTTCAGGTCCGCGCCGACGCTGAAGACCGTCGGCGTGCCGGTCAGCACCACGGCCGACACGTCGGGGTCGTTCTCGAACGAGCGCGCCGCGGCGGTCAGCTGCCGGCAGGCCTCGAGCGACAGCGGGTTGCGGCCGTCGCCGCGGTCCAGGCGCACGATCGCGATCCGGCCGCGGCGTTCGATGCTCACGCAGTCCATGGCGGCGCCCCTCAGGCCGGGGTGGTCGCGAAGTCGCCGGGCGCGACGAGCTCGATCAGCTCGAGGTCGGCCGAGTGCTCGATCTCGCGGTGGCGGATCCCGGGCGGCTGGTGGACGCAGCTGCCGGCCTCGAGCAGCACCTCGCCCACGCCCTCGTACTCGAAGCGCACCCAGCCCTTCAGCACGTAGACGAGCTGCAGCTCGAGCGCGTGGCGGTGCCACTCGCCGGTCGCCTGGTGGCCGCCGCGGGCGCGGATCACGTGCATCACCGCGCGGCCCCCGGTGGACGCCTTGACGCCGAGGTCGCGGTACTCGAAGTACGGGCGCAGCCCGTCGGCGACGAAGGGGCTCGTCGCCGCGTGGCTGACCGAGAAGCGCATCGGGGTGTCGGCGGCCGGAGCCGGCCGGTCGGTGGCGGTCGTCATGGTCTCCTCCTGGTCGGGTGTCCGCGATCCTAACCGGCCCTCGACTCGGTGGGCGGACCGACCCGGTACAATGCGGACTCTCGCCGCATCGCCGCGCCCGCCGCGGCCCGCGCCGCGCCCGAGCCCGCCCCGGCGGGCCCGCTCCGCGTCCGCGGACGCCCGCGGCCCACCGCTGCACCGCCGTCACCCCGGACCCGAAAGCGACCGCCATGGCCCAGTACGTCTACACGATGAACCGCGTGGGCAAGATCGTCCCGCCCAAGCGCCAGATCCTGAAGGACATCTCGCTGTCCTTCTTCCCCGGCGCCAAGATCGGCGTGCTCGGCCTGAACGGCTCGGGCAAGTCCACGCTGCTGAAGATCATGGCCGGCGTCGACCGCGACATCGAGGGCGAGGCCACGCCGATGCCCGGCATCAAGATCGGCTACCTCGAGCAGGAGCCGAAGCTCGACAACGAGAAGACCGTCCGCGAGGAGGTCGAGACCGCGCTCGGCGACATCACCGCCGCGAAGAAGCGCCTCGACGAGGTCTACGCGGCCTACGCCGAGCCGGATGCCGACTTCGACGCGCTGGCCACCGAGCAGGCCGAGCTCGAGGCGCTGATCTCGACCTCGGGCGGCGAGAACACCGACGCCCAGCTCGAGATCGCGGCCGACGCGCTGCGCCTGCCGCCCTGGGACGCGAAGATCGGCCCGCTGTCGGGCGGCGAGAAGCGTCGCGTCGCGCTGTGCAAGCTGCTGCTGTCGAAGCCCGACATGCTGCTGCTCGACGAGCCGACCAACCACCTGGACGCCGAGTCGGTGGACTGGCTCGAGCAGTTCCTGCACCGCTTCCCCGGCACGGTGGTGGGCGTCACCCACGACCGCTACTTCCTCGACAACGCCGCGGAGTGGATCCTGGAGCTCGACCGCGGCGCCGGCATCCCGTGGAAGGGCAACTACAGCTCGTGGCTCGAGCAGAAGCAGAACCGGCTGAAGGGCGAGGAGGCCACCGAGTCGGCTCGCCAGAAGGCGCTGAAGAAGGAGCTCGAGTGGGTCCGCCAGAATCCGAAGGGACGGCAGGCCAAGTCGAAGGCGCGCCTGGCGCGCTTCGAGGAACTGTCCTCGCACGAATACCAGAAGCGCAACGAGACCGCCGAGATCTTCATCCCGGTCGGCGAACGGCTGGGCAACGAGGTCATCGAGTTCGTCAACGTCAGCAAGGCCTTCGGCGACCGGCTGCTGATCGACAACCTGAGCTTCAAGGTGCCCGCGGGCGCGATCGTCGGCATCATCGGCCCGAACGGCGCCGGCAAGTCGACGATCTTCCGCATGATCAACGGGCTGGAGCAGCCGGACTCGGGCGAGGTCAAGATCGGCTCGACGGTGCAGCTCGCCTACGTCGACCAGTCGCGCGACGCGCTCGAGGCGAACAAGAACGTCTGGGAGGCGGTCTCGGGCGGTGCCGACATCCTCACCGTCGGTCGCTTCGAGGTGCAGTCGCGCGCCTACATCGGCCGCTTCAACTTCAAGGGCCAGGACCAGCAGAAGCTGGTCGGCCAGCTGTCGGGTGGCGAACGCGGCCGGCTGCACCTCGCCAAGACGCTGCTGCAGGGCGGCAACGTGCTGCTGCTCGACGAGCCGTCGAACGACCTCGACGTCGAGACCCTGCGCGCGCTGGAAGACGCGCTCCTCGAGTTCGCCGGCTGCATCATGGTGATCTCGCACGACCGCTGGTTCCTCGACCGGATCGCGACGCACATCCTGGCCGCCGAGGGCGACTCGCAGTGGACGTTCTTCAACGGCAACTACCAGGAATACGAGGCCGACAAGAAGCGTCGCCTCGGCGAGGAGGCCGCGCGGCCGCACCGCCTGCGCTACAAGCCGCTGCGCTGACACGCCGTTCGGGGCCCGATCCGGCGCCGACGCGGGCCGCCCGATGGCGTCGTCGTCCGTCCGCCACCGGCACCACGTCTACGTGGTCCGTCTCGACGACCGGGTGCTGAACGACCGGCGCTTTCGCGAGGCCAACCCCGACCGCGACCCGACGCGGCCCTGTGTCTACGTCGGGATGACCGGCCTCACGCCCGAGCTGCGCCTGGCGCGGCACAAGGCCGGCGTGAAGGCGAACCGGTACGTGCGCGAACACGGGCTTGCGCTCATGCCCGAGCTCTACGCCTACGCGAACCCCATGCCCTACGCGGCCGCGCGCGAGATGGAGCTGGAGCTCGCCCGGGCGCTGCGCGCCGAGGGCTACGCGGTCTGGCAGCACTGAGTCGGGTCGTCTCCCGGCAGGGACCTCGCCGGGCCAGCGTGGCCGTGGGCGCTCGGTACACTCCCGGTTCGATCCACGAGGAGGCGCGATGACCGGCCGCCCGTCCCGAACGGTGACCCTCCGGATGCTGCTCGTCGCGCTGACCGCGCTGGCGACGCTGCCGGTGCTCGCCTTCGCGCTGTGGCTGCTGCAGGTCGTCTGGCAGAACGGGCAGCAGGAGGCGCGACGCGACCTGCAGCAGATGGCCGCGACGCTGGCGGTGGCGCTCGACCGCGAGATCGCCGGCTCGGTCCGCGAGCTGCAGCGGCTGGCCGAGTACCCGTCGATCGAGGACGACGGCTTCGTCCGCTTCCACGCCCACGCGCGCCATCTCGTCGCGCGCAACGACGGGTGGGAGAACATCGCGCTGACCGAGCCCGACGGCCGGGTGGCGATGAGCGCGGCGATGGCAGCCCCCGGCGGCGGCTCGCTGCACGCCGACCAGCCGCACCTGCGCGAGGTGCTGGCCCGCGGCCTGCCGGCGGTGTCCGACGTCTACCGGAGCCCGCGCACCGGCGATCGCGCGATCGCGGTGTCGGTGCCGGTGATGCGCGACGGCGCGGTCCGATGGGTCCTGAGCGCGCGGCTGAGCTCGCCGCAGCTGTCGCGATTCGTCGGCGAGCAGCTCTACCGCGACGGCGCGGTCGCGGCGGCGATCGACCGCCAGCTGCAGATCGTCGCGCGCAACCGCGACGGCGAGCGCTTCTTCGGGCATCCGATCACCGAGGACCTGCGGACGGCGCTGCTCGCCTCGCCCGAGCGCGGCATCCTCCGGCTGACCACGCTCGACGGCGCCCGCGTGCTCGCCGCCTGGCAGCGGATGCCCTCGGGCTGGACGATGACGATCGGCGTGCCGGTCGATGTCTTCGACGCGCCGCTGCGTCGCTCGATCGGCGTGCTGCTCGGCTTCGGGCTCGCGGTGCTCGCCGCCGGCGTCGTCGTCAGTCGGCTGCTCGCGGGCGCGATCACCGGCGTGGTCGAGTCGGTGGGGTGCGATGCGCGGGCGCTCGCCGCCGGCGAGCCGATCGAGCCCGCGGCCCGCTCCTCGATCCGGCAGATCGACGCGCTGTACGCGTCGCTGCGCGAGGCGAGCCGACTGCAGCGCGACAAGGAGCGCGCGCGCGAGCAGGCGGTCGCCGCGCTGCGGGAGGCCGACCGGCGCAAGGACGAGTTCCTAGCGATGCTCGCGCACGAGCTGCGCAATCCGCTCGCGCCGCTGCGCAACGCGATCGCGCTGCTCTCGCGCACGCTCGGGCCGGGCACGGCCCAGCGACAGTCGCTCGAGATGGCCGACCGGCAGGTGCGGCAGCTCACGCGCCTGGTCGACGACCTGCTCGACGTCTCGCGGATCACGCAGGGCAAGATCACGCTGCACCGCGAGCAGCTCGCGGTCTGCGCCGTGGTCGCCGAAGCGGTCGAGGCGATCCGGCCGGTCGTCGAGCAGCGCGGGCAACGGCTCTCGCTGCGGCTGCCGCCCGAGTCGCCGACGGTGCGTGCCGACCCGCTGCGGCTCGCGCAGGTGCTCGAGAACCTGCTGTCGAACGCGTCGAAGTACACCGACCCGGGCGGCGCGATCGACGTCGAGGTCGAGGCCGCCGACGACGAGGTCGCGATCCGTGTCCGCGACACCGGCATCGGGCTGCCGCCCGAGCAGCTCGAGCGCGTCTTCGAGCTCTTCACGCAGGTCGACGCCGGCAGCGACCGCACGCAGGGCGGCCTCGGCATCGGGCTGTCGCTGGTGCGGCAACTGGTGGCGATGCACGGCGGCCGCGTGACCGCGCACAGCGACGGTCCCGGCCGGGGCGCCTGCTTCGTCGTGCGCCTGCCTCGCGAGGCGGCGACGATCGCGGCCTGAGCCGGTTCCGCGCGCCGCCCGCCGCGGGTCGCCAAGCGCGCGCCGCCGGTGCATGATCGCGGTCCCGCGCCGGCGTTCCCGCCGGCGCCGGCCACCCGAGGAGACGCGATGGACTACCGCTGCGCACACCGCTGGGCGTTCCCGAAGTGGGGCGCCGCGCTCGAGCGGATCGAGGAGCGCCTGGAGGCACCCGTCGGCCGAGAGGTCACGGTGCGGGTCACCCACTGCGGCATCTGCCACTCCGACCTGCACATCCAGCAGGGAGGCTTCGACATGGGCGGCGGCAAGCTGTCGTCGCTCGAGCGCGCCGGCACGAAGCTGCCGGTGACGATGGGGCACGAGATCGGCGGCGAGGTCGTCGAGATCGGCCCCGACGTGACGGACGTGAAGCTCGGCGACCGCGTGGTCGTCTATCCGTGGCTCGGCTGCGGCGAGTGCCCGACCTGCCTGTCCGGCAACGATCACCTGTGCAACCGCGGCGCGCGCAACCTCGGCATCCAGCTGCCCGGCGGCTACTCGGACCTGGTCCGGGTCCCGCACGACCGCTACCTGGTGCCGGTGGGCACGCTGGACCCGGCGCGCGCGGCCACCTTCGCCTGCGCGGGCATCACCGCCTACGGCGCGATCCGCAAGCTGCCCGAGTCGACCGCGGACGACTGGATCGCGGTGATCGGCTGCGGCGGTGTCGGGATGACCGCGGTCGCGCTGCTGTCGGCGCTGTCGAAGGCCAAGGTGGTCGCGATCGACCCCGACCCGGCGAAGCGCGAGACGGCCCAGCGCTACGGCGCCGCGCTGGTCGTCGACCCGGCCTCGCCCGACGCGACCCGCACGATCGTGAAGGCGACCGGCAACAACGTCCTCGGCGTCGTCGACTTCGTGGGCGGCGAGTCGAGCTCGGCGATGGGCGTGGCGATCGTGCGCCGCGGCGGCACCGTGGTGATCGTGGGCCTGTTCGGCGGCGAGTTCCGCGTGCCGGTGCCGATGTTCCCGCTGAAGTCGATGGCGGTGCAGGGCTCGTACGTCGCGGGGCTCAACGAACTGCGCGAGCTGATGGCGCTCGCGCAGCGCGTGGCGCTGCCGCAGATCCCGCTCACCCTGCGGCCGCTCGACCAGGTCAACGCGTCGCTCGAGGACCTCGCGGCCGGGCGCGTCGTCGGTCGCGTGGTGCTGCAGCCCTGAGGGCGATGCGATGACCGCCTCGTATGCGCGGGGCCGCGCGATCGCGGCCTCGTCCGAGCGGTGCCGGCCCGTGCCGGCCTCTCCCGCGCGGCGACGCGTGGTGCTCGCCGCGGCCGGCGCCGCGCTCGCCGGCGTGTCGCCGGACGCCGCGCGCGCGCAGGATGCGCCGTACCCGTCCCGCCCGGTCACGATGGTCGTGCCGTTCCCGCCGGGCGGCGTCGCCGACCTCGTCGGCCGCCCGGTGGCCGCCGCGCTCGAGAAGCAGCTCGGCCAGCCGGTGGTGGTCGAGAACAAGGCGGGTGCCGGCGGCGGGCTCGGCATGCAGCAGGTGGCGCGCGCGAAGCCCGACGGCCACACCGTGCTGATGGCGCTGTCGTCGATCTCGATCCTGCCCGAGGCCGACCGCGTGCTCGGCCGGCCGCCGATGTACGCGTTCCGCGACCTCGTGCCGGTGGCGCGCTTCACGGCCGACCCGGTGGTGCTCGCGGTCCGCGCCGACGCGCCCTGGAAGACGCTGGCCGAGCTGGTCGCCGATGCGAAGCGTCGCCCCGGGCAGATCCCGTACGGCTCCTCGGGCAACTACGGCACGATGCACGTGCCGATGGAGATGCTCGCCGGCCGCGCGGGCGTGAAGCTGCTGCACGTGCCCTACACCGGCGCGGGGCCCGCGGTGGTGGGCCTGCTGGGCGGGCAGGTCGATGCGCTCGCCACCGGGCCGTCGTCGATCGTCCAGCACGTCAAGGGCGGCAAGGTGCGCGTGCTCGGCAGCTGGGGCGCCGCGCGGCTCGCCGCGCTGCCCGAGGTGCCGACGCTGAGGGAGCTGGGCTTCGACGTCGAGTTCTCGCAGTGGGCCGGACTCTTCGTGCCCGCCGGCACCCCCGAACCGGTCGTGGCGCGCCTGCGCGCGGCCTCCAAGGCGATCCTGTCGGATGCCCAGCTGCTGCAGCGTTTCGAGACCCTCGGCACGCCGCTGCAGTACCTGGACGCGCCGGAGTTCGCGCGTTTCTACGATCACGAGAACGAGGTGCTGTCGGACGTGGTCCGGCGCATCGGAAAGGTGGAGTGACCTCGCCATGCCGCTCGATCCCCAGGTGCGCGCGCTGCTCGACCAGCTCGTCGTCGGCCGCCCCGCGCTGAACACGCTGCCGGTCGACGTCGGCCGCCGCGCCTACGCCGAGTCCTCGGCGAAGCTGATCCCCAGGCCCACGGGCTCGGTGCGCACCGACGACCGCGCGATCGACGGGCCCGCGGGCCCGATCCGGGTCCGCGTCTACGTCCCCGACGCGCCGGCGACCGGCCCGCGGCCGCTGGTCGTCTACTACCACGGCGGCGGCTGGGTGGTCTGCGACCTCGACACGCACGACGCGGTCTGCCGCCGGCTCGCGCTGGGCAGCGACGCGGTGGTGGTCTCGGTGGACTACCGGCTCGCGCCCGAGCACCGCTTCCCCGCGGCCCCCGACGACTGCGCGGCGGCCACCCGCTGGGCGTTCGCGAACGCCGCCGTGCTCGGCGCCGATCCGGCGCGCGGCGTGCTCGCCGGCGACAGCGCCGGCGGCAACCTCGCGGCCGCGGTCGCGCTGCGGCTGCGCGACGAGGACGGGCCGCGCGCGGTCGGCCAGCTGCTGATCTATCCGGTGACGGACCACCACACGGCCGGTTTCGCGTCCTACGCCGAATGCGCCGAGGGCTACGGCCTCACCAGCTCGGTCATGGCCTGGTTCTGGGATCACTACCTCGGCGGTCCGCTCGATGCCGCCGCCGCCGCGCGCCTGTCGCCCCAGGCCGTGCCGCTGCGCGCGGCCGACCTGACGGGCCTGCCTGCGGCGCTGGTGCTCACCGCCGAGTACGACGTGCTGCGCGACGAGGGCGAGGCCTTCGCCGCGCGGCTGCGCGGGGCCGGCGTGCCGGTCGAGGCCGAGCGCTGCGCCGGCATGCACCACGGCTTCTTCAACTGGGGCGGCGTGCTCGACGGCGCGGACCGCGCGGTGGCGCGCGCCTGCGACTGGATCCGCGCGAGGACCCGGTGAGCGATCCGCGCGACGGGCACGGCGGGCTGCGCCTGTTCGGTCACCCGGCCACGGCGAGCATGATCCCCCACCTCGTGCTTCGCGAGCTGGACGTGCCCTTCGACTGGGTGCACGTCGATCGCGACCGCGACCGGCACAAGGCGCCCGACTACCTGCGGCTCAATCCCAACGGCCTGATCCCGGTGCTGATCGACGCGCGCGGCGCCGAGGAGATCGTGCTCTACGAGACCGCCGCGATCGTCTGGCACCTCGCCGACGCGTTTCCCGAAGCCGGCCTCGCGCCGCCGGTCGGCAGCGCGGCGCGCGCCCACGCCTACAAGTGGGTGGCATGGCTGTCGGCGACGTTGCAGCCCGCGCTGCTCGCGCGCTTCTATCCGGACCGCTGGGTCGACGCGGGCAACGCCTCGTGCGTCGAGCAGGTGCGGCGACACGCCGAGGCGAAGGTGGGTCCGATGCTCGACCAGCTCGACGCGCACCTGGCCGCGCACCGCGCGCCGTGGATGCTCGGCGACGCGTTCTCGATCGTCGACCCCTATGCGTTCACGCTGTGCCGGTGGACCCGCACGTTCGCGCATCCGGCGCGTGCGCGGCCGGCGCTGGGCGCGTTCCTCGCACGGATGCTCGAGCGTCCCGCGCTGCGGCGCGTGATGGCCGACGAGGGCATCGAGCCGCCGTTCGCCTGACCCGGCGCGGCGGGGCCGGGGGCTGGAGACGGCGCGATCACGCCGCCTGCCCAGCGCGGCATCGACGTCGCGACCTGCCGGACCTTCGTGCAGCCCCACGAGCTCCGGATGGCCGGGGCGATGGCCGGCAGGGTCCGAGTGCTGCACGTGCACGGATCGTCGCTGACGATCGAGCGCGTGCTCGACGATCCGTTCGAGGTGCCGAGCGTGTCGGACCGACTCGAGGGCGATCCCACGCTCGTGCAGTTGCGCGGCATGACCGACCGCTGCCTGATGGGCGGCCTCGACGAGTCCTCGGTGACCGAGATGTCGCTGCCCGAGGTGCGCGCGCAGGTGCGCGACGCGGTCGCGCGGGCGGGGCGCACGCGCTTCATCCTGTCGCCGGGCTGCACGATCCCGACGCACACGCCGTGGTACCTGCTGAAGGCGATCGGGGAGACGGTCTCGACGCTCTGATCGGGGCAGCCCGTCGTCGCGGCGTCCGGTCAGCCGATGCCCGTCGTCTCCCGCATCGCCGACTCGTGCGGCGAGGGATCGAGCCGCTCGCGCGCCAGCCACGCGTCGTTCCACACCGTGTCCGCGTAGCGCTCGCCCCCGTCGCACAGCAGCGTGACGATCGAGCCCGTTTCGCCCGCCGCGTGCATCCGCCTCGCGAGTCCGATCGCCGCCCACAGGTTCGTGCCGGTCGAGCCGCCCGCGCGCCGGCCGATCACGCGCTCGAGCCAGCGGATCGAACCGAGGCTGGCGGCATCGGGTACCGGGATCACGTCGTCCACCAGGTCGCGCACGAACGAGGGCTCGACGCGCGGTCGCCCGATGCCCTCGATCCGGGAGCCGCGCGGGCTGGTGATCGACGCGTCGCCGTCGCGGTGGTAGGCGTGGAAGACCGAGAACTCCGGGTCGGCCACCGCGATCCGAGTCGCCGCGTAGCGCGGCCGGTAGCGGACCCAGCGACCGAGCGTGGCCGAGGTGCCGCCGGTGCCCGCGCCCACGACGACCCAGGCGGGCACCGGGTGCCGCTCGTGCGCCATCTGCTCGAACAGGCTCTCGGCGATGTTGTTGTTGCCCCGCCAGTCGGTGACGCGCTCGGCGTAGGTGAACTGGTCCATGTAGTGGCCGCCGCGCTCGCGGGCGATCCGCGCGGCTGCGCCGTACAGGTCGGTGGCCGGCACGCGCACGCACTCGCCGCCGAGCAGCGCGATCTGCTCGAGCTTGCGCGAGGCGGTGGTCTCGGGCACCACCGCGACGAAGGGCAGGCCGAGCAGCCGCGCGAAATAGGCCTCGGAGATCGCGGTGCTGCCCGACGAGGCCTCGACGACCGGCGTGCCCTCGCGCAGCGTGCCGTTGACCAGCCCGTAGAGGAACAGCGAGCGTGCCAGCCGGTGCTTGAGGCTGCCGGTGGGATGCGTCGACTCGTCCTTCAGGTACAGGTCGATGCCCGGCAGCGCCGGCAGCGGCAGCTTCAGCAGGTGGGTGTCGGCCGAGCGCGCGAACTCGGCGCGGATCGCGGCGATCGCGTCGGCGACCCAGGCGCGGTGCGGATCGGGACGGGGCGGGACGGAGGCGGGCGTGTCGGGCATGACCGGGCGGACCGTGGCGGGCCGCCGATCATCGCACCGCGGGACCGCGCCGGACCCGCCCGCCGGGGCGGGCGGCCGCCGGTTCGGTCGAGCGGGGCCGGGGGGTCGTGATCAGAGCTTCTCGAAGATCGCGGCGATGCCCTGGCCGCCGCCGATGCACATCGTCACCAGCGCGTAGCGACCGCCGATGCGGTGCAGCTCGTGGATCGCCTTCGTGGTGATGATCGCGCCGGTCGCCCCGATCGGGTGACCGAGCGAGATGCCGGAGCCGTTCGGGTTGACCTTCTTCGGGTCGAGGCCGAGCTCGCGGGTCACCGCGCAGGCCTGCGCGGCGAAGGCCTCGTTCGACTCGATCACGTCGAGCTGCTCGCCCTTCAGGCCGGCGCGCTCGAGCGCGCTGCGCGAGGCCGGCACCGGGCCGATGCCCATGATCTTCGGATCGACGCCCGCGTGGCCGTAGGACACCAGCCTCGCCAGCGGCTTCAGGCCTGCGCGCTCGGCGGCCTGGCGCTCCATCAGCACGACCGCGGCGGCCGCGTCGTTGATGCCCGACGCATTGCCGGCGGTGACCGTGCCGTTCTCCTTCAGGAAGACCGGCTTCAGCTTGGCGAGGTCGTCGAGCGTCGCGTCGTGGCGGATGTGCTCGTCGGCATCGAACAGCACCGTGCCCTTCCTCGACTTCAGCTCGACCGGGACGATCTGGTCCTTGAAGTACCCGGCCTTGCTCGCGGCCGACGCGCGGCGATGGCTCTCGAGGGCCAGCGCATCCTGGTCGCCGCGGGTGATGCCGAACTTCGCCGCGACGTTCTCGGCGGTCACGCCCATGTGGATCACGTCGAACGGGTCGTGCAGCGCGCCGGTCATCATGTCCAGCGTCTTGAAGTCGCCCATCCGTGCGCCCCAGCGCGCGCTCGGCACGATGTACGGGCCGCGGCTCATCGACTCGGCGCCGGCGCCGATCGCGACGTCGGCGTCGCCGAGCATCACGCTCTGCGCGGCCGAGACGATCGCCTGCAGGCCCGAGCCGCACAGGCGGTTCACGTTCATCGCGGGCACGTCCTGCGACAGTCCGCCGTCGATGGCGGCGACGCGCGACAGGTAC
The DNA here is from genome assembly GCA_046046245.1 of Pseudomonadota bacterium. Classification (GTDB taxonomy): domain Bacteria; phylum Pseudomonadota; class Gammaproteobacteria; order Burkholderiales; family Burkholderiaceae_E; genus UBA4615. The sequence continues at coordinate 113,325 of JBJOKE010000029.1, forward strand.
ATGTCCTTCGGTTCGGTGTTGATCACGTGGCCGAAGACCACGGCGCCGACCCGCGCGGGCGCCACGCCGGCGCGCTTCACGGCCTCGCGGACCACCAGCGCACCCAGCTGGGTGGGCGGCACGTCCTTCAGGCTGCCCCCGAAGGTCCCGATCGCGGTGCGGACCGCGCTGACGACGACGACTTCTCTCATCCCGGCTCTCCCTGATTCGGCCTGGTCTTCGACTACGATTCGGGAACAGTCTGCGCCGGCCGCCTGACGGCCGCCTTACGCGGCCCGGCCCGGCCTAAACGAGGACGGATCGATGGACTTCGAGCCTGACCGGACGGCGCCCGTCGCCGCTGCGAACCATGGCTGAGCGCGACGACGGCCGGCATGCCGGTACCGCGATCGGCGACGCGATCGTCGCGGTGATCTCGCGCGTGCCGCAGACCCGCGAGACGCCGGTCGCCGACCCCGAGGCGCGCGTGCGCGAGCTCGCGCGGCAGGCGGCTCGCCGCGCGGCCGTGATCTCCGGCAGCCTCGCGCTGCCGCCCGGCCCGCTCGGCGTGCTGACCCTGGTGCCCGACCTGATGGCGATCTGGCGGATCCAGGCGCAGCTGGTCGCCGACGTCGCCGGGGTGCGCGGGCAGTCCGGCACGCTCACGCGCGAGCAGATGCTCTACTGCCTGTTCCGGCACGCGGCCGCGCTGGTGCTGCGCGACGTCGTCGTGCGGGCCGGCGAGCGGGCGGTCGTCCATCGGCTCACCGTGTCGGCGCTCGCGTCGATCGCCTCGAAGCTCGGGCTCCAGCTGTCGAGCCAGCTGCTCGCGAAGACCGCGAGCCGCTGGGTGCCGGGGCTCGGCGCGGCGGCGGTCGCGGCCTACGCATGGTGGGACACCGAGCGGGTCGCCCGTGTCGCCGACGAGCTGTTCCGCGCCGAGGTGGTGCTCGGCCCCGACCCCGACTCCGACTCGCCGCCGGCGCCGCCGGTCGAGGAGACCCCGCGGGGCCGCCGGCTGCGCGAGGCCGCGTCGGCGCGCGCCGCGGGACGCACGCCGTGAGCGGCTGGACGCCGCGCGACGACGAGGTCGAGCTGACCGCGATCCGCGCGCAGGGCGCGGGCGGCCAGAACGTCAACAAGGTCTCGAACGCGGTCCACCTGCGCTTCGACGTGCGCGCCTCGTCGCTGCCCGAGCCGGTCAAGGCGCGGCTGCTCGAGACGCGCGACGCGCGGATCAGCGACGACGGCGTGGTGGTCATCAAGGCCCAGCGCTTCCGCAGCCTCGAGAAGAACCGGGACGACGCGATCGCCCGGCTGCGCGTGCTGGTCGACGCGGCGAGCGCGGTGCCCGCGGTCCGCCGCCCGACCCGGCCGACGCTCGCGTCGAAGCGACGCCGCCTCGACGAGAAGTCGCGACGCTCGGAGGTGAAGTCGCTGCGCGGGCGGTCGGACGAGCGCTAGTGCGCGCTCACTCCAGAGATTCGTAGCAGGCCGGGACGAAGCGCGGCGAGCAGATCGCGAGGAACACCAGGTCCTCGTCGCCGAGGTTCGCGATCCGCTGCCGGCACAGCGCCGGGATCAGGACGGTGTCGCCCGGACCGACCTCGGCGGGCGGCAGTTCGCCGACCTCGACGCGGCCGCGGCCCTCGAGGATCACGTAGCGCTCGACCGTGGCGCGCAGCCGATGCCAGGCGGTGACGACACCGGGCGCGACGCGCGCCCGGGCGATCGAGACGGCGGGGTCGTCGGCGTCGTTCGACAGCTCGACGATCGCGCAGCGCTCGGCGATGTCGAACTCGGACGACGGGTCGAAGCGGTTCAGGCGCGGGGTGGCGGGTCGGTCCATCCCGCATTCTAGGGACACCGATCGCGCGGAGCGCAGCGGCCTCGGCCTCGCGGTCAGTGCAACCCGGCCGACAGCCGCCGGCGGTAGGCGCGCACCAGCGCCGCGTCGCCGCAGAGCTCGAAGGCGGCGAGCAGTCCGCGCCGGCCGGCCTCGTCGCCCCACGCGCGGTCGATCCGGACCAGCTCGAGGAGCGCCTCCATCGCCGCCTGCCAGCGGCCGTGCGCGAGACGCCACTGCGCGAGCCGCAGGCGCGCGGCCGGATCGGCCGGATCGGCCTCGGCCGCCGCGCGCAGCGGCGCCTCGTCGTCGAGGCCGACGGTGGCCTCGGCGGCGTCGAGCGCCCAGGCGAGCGCGGCGAGCCGCAGGTCGGAGCGGGCGCGCGCCCGCAGCGGCTCGAAGGCCGGCCGCGCGCGGGCGGTGTCGCCCAGGGCGAGCAGCGTGCGGACGTAGTCGGCACGGACGGCGTCGAGCGCCGGATTCAGGGCCAGCGCCATGCGCATCGCCTGCGCGGCTGCCGCCGGGGAACGGGAGGCATGGGTGTCGATCACGATGGGACTCCGGTCGTGTCCGGGAGATCGGGGCGGATCGGCCTCGATTCAAGGCCCCGCGCCGACCCGGCAGCCGAACCGCCCGCGTCCGTGGCGGCGGTCCGCGGCGGAGCGCCGATTCCGCGCGCGGCGCGCTTGCCGCGACGACGGCCCAGCCCGCAGCATGGAGGCCCCCCGTTCACACGACCCCGCCGGAGCCCCGCGATGCCCGAGTTCGACTACGACCTGTTCACCCTCGGCGCCGGCAGCGGCGGCGTGCGCGCGAGCCGCGTCGCGGCCGGGCACGGGGCGCGCGTGGCGGTCGCGGAGGCCCACCGGGTCGGCGGCACCTGCGTGATCCGCGGCTGCGTGCCCAAGAAGCTGCTGACCTACGCGGCGCACTTCTCGCAGGACTTCGAGGATGCGGCCGGCTACGGCTGGACCGTCGGCCGGCCCGAGTTCTCGTGGCCCGCGCTGAAGGCCGCGAAGGACCGGGAGATCGCGCGGCTCGAGGGCGTCTACCGGAGCCTGCTGAAGGGCTCGGGCGTCGACGAGGTCGACGGCCGCGCGGTCGTCGTCGATCCGCACACCGTCGAGGTGGCCGGCAGGCGGATCACCGCGCGGCACCTGCTGGTCGCGACCGGCGGCGCGCCGCTGCGCCCGGCGTTCCCGGGCGCCGAGCTGTGCATCACGTCGAACGAGGCCTTCGAGCTCGCCGAACTGCCGCGCCGCGTGCTGGTGGTGGGCGGCGGCTACATCGCGGTCGAGTTCTCGGGGATCTTCCGCGGGCTCGGCGCGGCGGTCACGCTCGCCTGCCGCGGCGACCAGGTGCTGCGCGGCTTCGACGACGACGTCCGCTCGCACCTCGCGACCGAGCTCGTCCGGCACGGCATCGACCTGCGGCCGCATGCCGTGCCCGAGTCGGTCGAGCCGCTGGCCGACGGCACGCTGCGCGCGCTGCTGCGCACGGCCTCCGGCGTGGAGGCGCACGTCGTCGACGCGGTGATGCTCGCCACCGGCCGCGCGCCGGCCACGCGCGGGCTCGGCCTCGCCGAGGCGGGCGTCGAGCTCGACGGGCACGGCGGCGTGGTCGTCGACGCCTACGGCGCGACCCGCGTGCCGAGCATCCACGCGGTGGGCGACGTGACCCATCGGATCGCGCTCACGCCGGTCGCGATCCGCGAGGGCGCCGCGGTCGCGGCCACGCTGTTCGGCGGCCGGCCGACGCCGGTCGACCACGCCGACGTGCCGCACGCGGTGTTCTCGGATCCGCCGGTCGGCGCGGTGGGCCTGACCGAACAGCAGGCGCGCGCGCGCTCGGACGCGGTCACCGTGTTCAAGGCGACCTTCCGGCCGCTGAAGGCCACGCTGTCGGGCCGCGAGCAGAAGACCCTGATGAAGCTCGTCGTGGACGCCGACACGCAGCGCGTGCTCGGCGCGCACATGGTGGGGCCGGATGCGCCGGAGATCATGCAGGGCATCGCGATCGCGGTGAAGGCCGGGCTGACGAAGGCCCAGTTCGACGCGACCGTGGCGATCCATCCGACCGCGGCCGAGGAGTTCGTGACGATGCGCTGACGCATGGACGGGTCGAGGGCCCGCTGCGCCGCGCGGGCGGCCGATCAGCCCCCGTCCCAGCAGATCCGCCAGAGCCGCCGCGTCGCCGCGAGCGCGACCAGCCCGGCCGCGCAGGACACGCCCGCCGCGAGCGGCGCGCCGATCCGCTCGGCGAGCGCACCGAGCCCGAGGAAGCCGATCGGCGCGGTGCCGATCGCGACCGTCAGCAGCCCCATGGCCTGGGCGCGGCGCTCGGGCGGCACCGCGCCGATCGCCAGCGTCGCCTGCATCACCGCGAAACCGGCCTGACCGAGCCCGGACAGGAAGAGCAGCACCGCGGCCGCGGCCGGCTGCGTGCAGGCCGAGAAGGCGCCCACCGCGACGAAGAACGCGACGAAGCCGACGACGTAGGTGCGGCCCTGCGGCGGCGGCCGCGGGAGCGCGGCGAGCGCGAGCGCGCCGAGCAGCGTGCCCAGGCCGTCGCTGCTCGCGAGCAGGCCGACCCCGTCCGGCCCGAGCCCCATCCGATCGCGGCCGATGACCGGCACCATGCTGAGCACCGGCCAGCCGAACAGGTTGAACAGCACCGTGACCCAGAGGGCGCCGGCGAGCCGCGGCAGCGCACGCACCAGCCGGACGCCGTCGGTCAGCGTCGCGAGCACGCCCGCGGCCGGCGGCGGCGCGGGCCGCGGGCGCGGCCGGATCCGCAGCACCAGCACGATCGCCAGCAGGTAGAGCAGCAGCATCGGCCCGAGCGCGCCGGCCATGCCGCCGTGGGCGAGCAGGACGCCGCCGACGCCGGGGCCCGCGAGCTTGCACGCGTTGCTCGAGCCGACGTCGAGCGCCATCGCGCGCGCCATCCGGTGCGTGCCGGCGAGCTCGCCGACCATCGCGCGCCGCAGCGGGTTGTCGGCGGCCCAGACCACGCCGCCGACGGCGCTCGCGAGCGCGACGTGCCAGACCTCGATCGCGTCGGCGGCGACCGCCGCCAGCAGCGCGGTCGAGGTGGTGGCCAGCGTGGCCAGCATCGCCGCGACGCCGGTGCGGCCCGGCACGCGCGCGGCCCAGGCGCCGAAGGGCAGGCCGAGCAGCCCGAGCGGCGCCATCCGCAGCATCAGCATCGCGGCGACGGCGAAGGCCGATCCGGTACGCTCGTAGGTGAACACGCCGAACACCAGCACCTCGAGCCAGCGCACGAAGTAGGTGATCAGTCCCGCCGCCCAGAGCCGGCGGAAGTCGGGATCGCGCAGCAGCGGCGCGTCGGCGCGCTCGGAGTCGGACATCGCCGTGAAGTGTCTCCCGCGGACGCGAGGCGGTCATCCGCTAAACTCCGGCCCCGTTCCGGTCTCCGCCCGATCCGACGATGCGCGACGCTCGAGCCGTTCCGTTCCGCCTCGCCGCTGCCCTGGTGCTCGGCCTGCCGGTCCTCGTCGCCCTCGCCCCGCGCGCGGGGCACGCGGTCGAGCCGCGAGGCGGCGCCGAGATCTACGAGCTCGTCTGCCGGAACTGCCACGAGGGCGGCGCCGGCGGCGCGCCCAGGCTCGGCGACCGCAAGGCCTGGAAGCCGCTGATCGCCGAAGGTCCCTCGTCGCTGTTCCGCACGGCGCTCAAGGGCATCCGCGGCATGCCCGCGAAGGGCGGGCGCCCGGATCTCGCCGACGTCGAGGTCAGCCGCGCGGTCGTCTACATGGCGAACGCCGCGGGCGCGAAGTGGAGCGAGCCACGCAAGTGACGCGCGGCTGCCGACGCCGGCGATGCGCCGACCGGCGCGGCCCCCGGGCGGCGTCGGTCCCGTGTCCGCAGCGCGTCAGTGCATCGGCAGCGCGTCGCCCGACGCGAGCGAGCTCGGCCAGCGCCGCGCGACCATCAGGTAGAGCGACGGCAGCGCGAGCAGCGTCAGCAGCGTCGCGCTGACCAGTCCGCCGATCACCACGATCGCGAGCGGCCGCTGCGTCTCGGCGCCGATGCCGTGCGACAGCGCCATCGGCAGCAGCCCGAGCATCGCGAGCAGCGCGGTCATCATCACCGTGCGCAGCCGCACCAGTGCGCCCTCGCGGATCGCCGCGCGGATGTCCTCGACGGCGACCTTGCCGGCGGCGCGCGCGTTGAAGTCCGAGACCATGACCACCCCGTTGAGCACCGCCTGGCCGAACAGCGCGATGAAGCCGATCGCCGCCGACACCGACAGCGGGATGCCCGTCAGCCACAGCGCGACGATGCCGCCGATCATCGCGAGCGGAATGTTCGCGATGATCAGCGCCGCGCTCGCGAGCGAGCCGAAGGCGTCGAACAGCAGCAGGAAGATCAGCAGGATCGACAGCGGCACGACCCAGGAGAGCCGGGCCATCGCGCGCTGCTGGTTCTCGAACTCCCCCGACCAGACGATGCCGTAGCCGAGCGGCAGCTTGACCTCGGCCTCGACCAGCCGCTTCATGTCGGCCACCACGCTGCCCATGTCGCGGTCGCGGATGAACACGCCGATCGCCGCGACCCGCTGGCCGTTCTCGCGCGAGATGTTCATCGCGCCCTCGGTCACCTTGAAGCTCACCAGCTGCGACAGCGGCACCGGCGGTCCGCTCGCGCTGCCCACCAGCACGTCGGGCAGCCGGGGCAGCTCGCGCTGCTCGGGCTTGAGACGGACCACGACGCTGAAGTGCCGCTCGCCTTCCCAGAGCTCGCTGGTCGCCTTGCCGGCGAGCGCCGACTCGACGACCTGCTGCAGGTCGGCGACGTTGACGCCATAGCGGGCGGCGGTCGCGCGGTCGATGTCGATGCGGAACTGCGGCAGGCGGCCGTCGCGGTCGACGAAGCTGCGCGACACCCCCTGCACGCCGGCGATCAGGCGGCGGATCTGGCGCGCGAGCTCCTTGATGGTGTCGAAGTCGTCGCCCTGGACCTTGATGACGATCTGTCCGTCGATCTGCGAGATGCTCTCGAGCACGTTGTCTCGGATCGGCTGCGAGAAGGTCGGCTCGAGCCCGGGCAGCCGACCGATCGCCTCGTCCATCTCGCGGATCAGCGAGGCCTTGGTGCGGCCTTGCCGCCAGGTGTCCTCCGGTCGCATCTCGACGAAGAATTCGGCGCTGTTGAAGATCTTCGGATCGGTGCCGTCGTCGGGGCGGCCGACCTTGGAGATCACCGAGGCCACCTCGGGCACCGAGGTCAGCGCCTGCCGGATCGAGCGCGCGGCGCGTTGCGCCTCGGCGGGCGCCACCGACGGCGACAGCGTGACGTTGACCCAGATCGAGCCCTCGTTGAGCTCGGGCAGGAACTCGCTGCCGAGCCGCGTGGCCACTCCGGCGGCGGCCACCAGTGCCGCGACCGCGATCGCGACGACGGTGCCGCGCCGGTCGAGCGCCCAGTCGAGCAGCCGTGCGTAGACGCGCTTGGCCGTGCGCACCAGCGCGTTGTCCTCGTGCGGCACGCGACGCAGGAACCACGCGCAGGCGAGCGGCACGACGGTCAGCGACAGGATCAGCGAGCCCACCAGCGCCGAGCTCACCGTCCAGGCCATCGGCGAGAAGATCCGGCCCTCGTGCCGCTGCAGCGTGAAGATCGGCACGTGCGCGACGATGATGATCAGCATCGAGAACAGCGTCGGCCGACCGACCTCGACGGCTGCCTCGAGCACCGCCTCGCGGCGCGCCGCCGGATCGTGGATCTGCTCGTCCTTCAGCTGGCCGAGCCGGCGGAAGATGTTCTCGACGACGATCACCGCGCCGTCGACGATGATCCCGAAGTCCATCGCGCCCAGCGACAGCAGGTTGGCCGGGATGCCGACGAAGGTCAGGCCGAGGAAGGTGGCGAGCAGCGACAGCGGGATCACCGCGGCCACGATCAGCGCCGCGCGCACGTTGGTCAGGAACAGCACCAGCACCAGGCACACCAGCACCGCGCCCTCGAGCAGGTTCCTGAAGACCGTGTGCAGCGTCTTGCCGATCAGCCACGAGCGGTCGTAGTACGGGACGATCTCGACGCCCTTCGGCAGGTGCGAGCGATTGATCTCGGCGATCTTCGTCTTGATGCCGTCGAGCACGCGCGACGGGTTCTCCCCCTTCCTCATCACGACGATGCCGTTGACGATGTCGTCGTCGTCCCGGCCTTCGAGGGTCTGGCCGACCAGCCCCTGTGCGGGCGCGCCGCCGACGCGGATCTCCGCCACGTCCTTGACCAGCACCGGCACGCCGCGGCTGACCGAGACCATCACGTTGCCGATGTCGGCCGAGCTGCGAAGCTCGCCGATCGAGCGGATGAGGAACTGCTGGTTGCCGTGCGCGACCGCGCCGCCGCCGGCGTTCGAGTTGGCCCTCGCGAGGGCCTCGAACAGCTGCACGAGCGACAGCCCGTGGTCGCGCAGCCGTGCCATGTCGGGGTTGACCTCGTACTGCTTGATCATGCCCCCCATGGTCACCAGGTCCGCGACGCCGGGGACCTTGCGCAGCTGCTTCTCGACGACCCAGTCCTGCATCTCGCGCAGCTGCTGCGGGGTGTAGCCGTCGCCGCGCAGCCGGAAGCGGAAGATCTCGCCGATCGCGGTCTGCGGCGGCTGGATCCGGACCTCGACGCCCTCGGGCAGGCCCAGGCCCTGCAGCCGCTCGTTGACCCGCTGCCGGGCGAGCTGGTCGGTCGGCCTGTCGTTGAAGGTGACGACGGTGAACGACAGTCCGAACTGCGTGTGCGAGAACAGCCGCACCGAGTCGGGCAGGCCCGAGAGCGCGACCTCGATCGGCAGCGTCACCTGCCGCTCGACCTCCTCGGCCGCGCGTCCCGGATGCAGGGCGATCACCGTGACCTGGGTGTCGGAGACGTCGGGGAAGGCCTCGATCGGCAGGTTGTTGAACGCGACCGTGCCGCCGCCGATGAAGACGGCCAGCGCGAACACCACCAGCAGCGGCTGGTGCAGCGCGAAGTCGACGATCCGGCGGATCACTTGCGGCCCTCGCCGGCGGGCTTCGGGCTCGCGCCGCGCGCGATGATCTGCTGCAGGAACAGGTTGCCTTCCACCACGACGCGCTGGCCCGTCTGCAGGCCGAGCACCGCGACGCGGCCGGGCAGCTCCCGGACCACCTGCACCTCGGTGCGCGTGAAGCCGCCGTCGGTGTCGGCGACGAACACGTGCTGCCGACCGTCGATCAGCAGCACCGCGGCCGTGGGGATGTGCTCGATCGGCCGGTCGGTCTCGCCAGCGGGCAGCGGGAAGGTCGCGGTGACGAACATCTCGCTCTTGAGCAGCCGTTCGGGGTTCGCGACCGACGCTCGCAGCCGGAAGGTGCGCGTGGTCGGGTCGATCGCGTCCTCGCTGCGGATCAGCCGGGCGGCGAACTCGCGGGCGCCCCAGGCGCCGCTGTGCAGCGCGAGCGGCGCACCCGCCGGCAACGCGGCGAGCGCGGGCAGCGCGCTCTCCGGCGCGTCGAGCCAGGCCCACAGGCGGGTCGGATCGGTGATCACGTAGAGCGGCCTGTCGCCGCCGTCGGCGCGGACCTCCTGGCCCGGGTTGATCGCACGCTCGACGACGACGCCGGCGAGCGGCGCGCGCAGCATGTAGTTCGGGCCGCCGGCCGCGGCGCCGAGCTGCGCGAGCCGGGCCTGGGTACGCTGGCGCTCGATGCGGGCACGGGCGAGCGCCGCCTCGGCCTCGCGGACGTCCTTGGCGGGCACGAGGCCCGCGTCGTTCAGCTCGCGCTGGCGCGTCAGCGTCTCCTCGGCGAGCGCCTGGTCGGTCTCCGCGCGGCGCGCGTCGGCGGTCGCCTGGCCGAATTCGGGTGCGGCCAGTTCGGCGAGCGGCTCGCCGGCCTTCACCGCATCGCCGACCCGCACGATCGGCCGGACGACCCGGCCGCCGAGGGGCGAGAACACGCGGACGGTCCGGTCCTCGTCCCAGGCGAGCCGGCCGGGCAGCGACAGCGTCGTGGTGCCGGCGTCCTGGACCGCCTCGGTGCGGATGCCCTCGACCCGTTTCGGGAACCGCACGGTGGTGCCGGCGATCGACGGACCCGGGTCGGGCGCGAGCGGCGGCGGCTCGGCGGTGCAGGCCGCGGCGGCCGCGGCGAAGGCGGCGATCGCGAGTCGGCGTGCGGCGGTGGCGGGGCGGGGCGGCACGGCGTCGGTCATCGGGCACTCGCGGGATCGGGGGTCCACCGCAGCGCGTCGCCGAAGACCGGATCGGTCGCGGCGGCGGCGGTCATCAGCTGGGCGCGCACGGCGGCGTCGGCGCGGTCGGCGTCCAGGCGCGCCTGCAGCGCCTCGAGCTGCAGCGCCCGCTGCTGGCGCAGCGCGTCGAGCAGCTCGAGCACCGTGCCCGCGCCCTTGCGCCAGGCGAGTTCGGCGTTGGCCGCCACCCGCTCGGCCAGCGGCAGCGCGTCGCGCTCGAGCCGCTCGCGGCGCGCGCGCGCCGCCACCAGTGCCGCGGCCAGCCGCTGCTGCTCGGCGCGCGCCACCCGCTCCAGCCGCGCCCGCGTCTCGGCGGCGATCTCGCGGTCGGCCTCGGCGCGCGCGATCTCGCCCTCGAAGCGATGGTTCACGAACAGCGGCACCGTCACGAACGCGCCCAGCAGCCAGCCGTTGCCCGCCGGCGGGGCGTAGCGCTCGGCCTGCACGCCCACGCCCACGTCGCGCGTGCGCAGCGCCTGCGCCAGCCGGCTCTGCGCCTCGGCCTGCCGCTGCTGCGCGCGTGCGGCCGCCAGGTCCGGCCGCGCCGACTCCGCCGCCGACAGCGTCTCGCCCGGCTCGCCGCCGAGCGCCGGCCAGGGCTCGGCCGCCTCCAGCTGCCCTGCCTGCGCCTCGAGCGCCAGCAGCAGCGCGAGCACCGCGCGTGCGCGCACGCGCTCGCCCTCGGCGGCGAGCCGCTCGGCCTCGGCGCGCTGCACGTCGAGCTCGATGCGCGCGACGTCGGCGGCGGCCACGTCGCCCGCCTTCAGCCGCCGCTGCGCGCCCTCGAGCGTGCGCCGTACCAGCCCGATCAGCTCGGTCTGCAGCGCCACGCGCTGCTGCGCGCCCCACAGGTCCACCCAGGCCTGCGCGAGCGCGAACTGCTGCTGACGCAGCACCTCGGCCGCGTTCAGCCGTGCGGCCTCGAGCCCCCGGGTGGCCGCCTCCTGGCGCAGCGCGCGCTTGTCGCCGCGCTCGAAGGTCTGGTCGAGCCGCACGACGTAGTCGACCTGCAGGTCCAGCGGGTTGCCCGAACCCACGCCGAGCTGCGGGTTGACGTTGCCGATGCCGCCGCTGAAGGTGGGATTCGGCCGCTGGCCGGCGGTGACGAGGTCGGCGCGCGGGGCGGCGAGCGCACGGACGGCGCCGCGCAGCTCGCGGTTGCAGCGCGCGAGCCGCGCCTGCGCGGCCGCGAACGACAGCGGCGCCGCGGCCGGCTGCGCGGCACAGGCGGCCTCGGGCTCGGCCACGTCCGCGCCGAATGCCGCCGGCCGCGCGGCGCCCGCCGCGGGCGGCGCAGGCTGCGCCGATGCCGGCGGGGCTGCGAGCAGGGCCGCGAGCAGGGCCGCGAGCAGCGTCGCCCCACCCGACCCGCGGCGATGCGAGGGTGTCGTCTTCATCCGGAACCGTCTAGACTCGGTCGGGACCCGCGATGATCCCCGCCGTGCCTTTCAAATCGCTTGCAGCGTCGCCGCGGACCCAGCCCGCGGCGCTCACGATCCGATGAAGCTGCTCCTCGTCGAGGACGACGACCAGATCGCCGCGCCGGTGCTGCGCGCCTTCGAGCGCGCCGGCCTGGCGGCCGACCGGGTGACGCGCGGCGACGCGGCCGACGAGGCGCTCGTGGCGGGCGGCTTCGACGCCGCGGTCCTCGACATCGGCCTGCCGGGCCGCGACGGGCTCGAGGTGCTGCGTCGGCTCCGCGGTCGCGGCGACCCCTTGCCGGTGCTGCTGCTGACCGCCCGCGACGAGGTCACCGACCGGGTCACGGGGCTCGACGCCGGGGCGGACGACTACCTGGTCAAGCCGTTCGACATGGTCGAGCTCGAGGCCCGCGTGCGGGCGCTGCTGCGTCGGGGCCGACCCGCGCAGCCGCCGCTGCCGCGGCTCGGGCGCCTGTGCCTGCGTGCCGACGAGACTGTCCCGCGGCTCGACGACGTGCCGCTCGAGCTGTCGCCGCGCGAGGCCGGCGTGCTCGCCGTCCTGCTGCGCCGGGCCGGACGCGTCGTCGGCAAGCCGCTGGTGCTGCAGGAACTGGCCGCGACCGACCCGTCGGCGATGGACCTGTCCGACGCGGCGGTCGAGGTGATGGTCCACCGGCTGCGACGCAAGCTCGAGGGCAGCGGCGTCGGGATCCAGACGATGCGCGGCTTCGGCTACGTGCTGCGCGAGCGCGATGGCTGAGCCCGTCGCCCGCGCGCGCCCGCCGCGCAGCCTGCGCAGCCGCCTGCTGGTTCGGCTGCTGCCGCCGCTGCTGCTGCTGTTCGCGGTCTCGGGCACGCTGTCCTACCTCGGCGCCCGCTACCATGCGAACGAGGTCCACGACCGCTGGCTGGTCGACACCGCCGAGGCCCTCGCCCAGCAGGTGACCTTCGCACGCGGCCAGCCCTCGGTCGACCTGCCCGAGGCGGCGCGCAAGATCCTGCAGTGGGACTCGGCCGACACCACCTGGTTCCAGGTCCGCGGCGAGGTCTCGGGCCACATCGCCGGCCATCCGGGGGTGCCCGGGCCGGCGCCGCGCGCGCCGCTCGAGCGTCTGCGCCAGGCGGTGCTCTACGACGGCTGGATCTCCGGCGCGCACGTGCGGATCGCCAGCGTGCCGCTTGCCGGTGCGGGCGAGGAGGTCGAGGTCCGGGTCGCGGAGACGCTGCGCAAGCGGCAGTCGCTGGCCGCCGAACTGCTGCTGTCGGTGCTGCTGCCGCAGCTCTCGCTGCTGGTCGTGGCCGGGGGGGTGATCTGGCTGACGCTCGACCAGCTGCTCGCGCCGATCGGCTCGGTGGCGCGCGCGGTCGGGGCGCAGACGCACCACTCGCTCGAGCCGGTCGACGATCGTGCGCTGCCGGCCGAGGTGGTGCCGCTCACGCATGCGATGAACGACCTGCTGCTGCGGCTGCGCGGCGCGCTCGCCGCGCAGCGCCACTTCATCGCCGACGCCGCCCACCAGCTGCGCACGCCGCTCACCGCGCTGAAGCTGCACGCCGACGAGGCCGCCCGCGAGACCGACCCTCGCCGGCTGGCGCCGGTGGTGGCCGAGCTGCAGCGCGCGGCCGACCGCGCGGTCCGCCTGTCGAACCAGCTGCTGACGCTGGCGCGCGCCGAGCCGAGCGCGCGGGTCGGCGAGCCGTGCCGCGCCGAGCTGCGCACGCTGGTGTTCGAGGCGGCGGGCCGGTGGGTGCCGACGGCGCTGGCCGCCGGCATCGACCTCGGCATCGCCGGCGGTCCGGACGACGGCGATCCGCCGATCGAGGTCGCGGGTGACCCCGGACTGCTCGCCGAGGCCGTCCACAACCTGGTCGACAACGCGCTGAAGTACGCCGGGCGCGGCGCGCGGGTCACCGTGGGCGTGGCCCGCGACGGGGACCGCGCGCGGATCGTCGTCGACGACGACGGGCCGGGGATCGCGCCCGCCGACCGCGGGCGGGTCATGGAACGCTTCCATCGCGGCGCCCGCGGCGCCGGCGACACCGCGGACGCGCAGGCCGGCTCCGGGCTGGGACTCGCGATCGTCGCCGAGATCGTCCGCGGCCACCACGGCGAGGTGTCGATCGAGGACGGACCCGACGGGCGCGGCACGCGGGTGTCGATCGTGCTGCCTGTGGCGTCGCCGACCGGTGCAGGCACCGTGGCGGAGCCCGCGCGGCGGCCGGTCGCGGCCTGAGGGTGGGGGGCCGCCCGGCGCCCCCCGACCGTCACATCACCGCGCCCAGGTACCAGGGCACGAACTCCTCCTGGCCGATGCCCAGCGCCTCGGACTTCGACGGCTCGCCGGAGGCCACGCGCAGCACCAGCTCGAAGATCTCGCGGCCCTTCTGCTGGACCGTCGTCGTGCCGTCGACGATCTCGCCGCAGTTCACGTCCATGTCGTCGGTCATCCGCTCGTAGAGCGGCGTGTTGGTCGCGAGCTTGATCGACGGGCTCGGCTTGCAGCCGTAGACCGAGCCGCGGCCGGTGGTGAAGCAGATCATGTTCGCGCCGCCGGCGACCTGGCCGGTGGCCGACACCGGGTCGTAGCCGGGGGTGTCCATGAACACGAAGCCCTTCGAGCTCACGGGCTCGGCGTATTCGAAGACGTCGACGAGATTGGTCGTGCCGCACTTGGCGACCGCGCCCAGCGACTTCTCGAGGATCGTGGTCAGCCCGCCCGCCTTGTTGCCGGGCGACGGGTTGTTGTCCATCGAGCCCTCGTTGCGCTCGCAGTAGCCCTCCCACCACTTGATCCGGCGGATCAGCTTGTCGGCGACCTCCTGCGACACCGCGCGGCGGGTCAGCAGGTGCTCGGCGCCGTAGATCTCGGGCGTCTCCGACAGGATCACCGTGCCCCCGTGCGCGACGAGCAGGTCGCAGGCGGCGCCGAGCGCCGGGTTCGCGGTGATGCCCGAGTAGCCGTCCGAGCCGCCGCACTGCAGTCCGATGGTGATGTGGCTCGCGGGCACGCGCGAGCGCTTCAGCTCGTTCGCCTTGGGCAGCATCGACTCGACCGCGGCGATCGCGGCCGCGACGGTCTTCTTCGTGCCGCCGCTGTCCTGGATGACGAGCGGCTTCAGCAGCGGCGACTCCTCGAGGTGCTGCGCGGCGAAGAGGGCGTCCATCTGGTTGCCCTCGCAGCCCAGCCCGATGATCACGATGCCGGCGAAGTTCGCGTGGCGCACGTAGCCGGCGATGGTCCGCCGCAGCACGTCCATGCCCTTGCCGTTCGAATCCATCCCGCAGCCGACGCTGTGGGTGATCGGCACCACGCCGTCGACGTTCGGGAACGCGGCCAGCCGCTCGGGCGTGAAGTGCTGGGCGACGAACTTCGAGACGCTCGCCGAGCAGTTCACCGTGGACAGCACGCCGATGTAGTTGCGGGTGGCGACCCGGCCGTCGGGGCGCACGTAGCCCATGAAGGTCGCGGGCTCGGCCGCGGGCGCGAGCGGCTTCGCGTCGACGCCCACCGCGTAGTCGCGCTCGAAGGTCTCGAACGCGAGGTTGTGCGTGTGCACGTGCTGGCCGGGGGCGATGTCCTGCGTCGCGAAGCCGATGATCTGGCCGTAGCGGCGCACCGGCCGGCCCTTCGCGACCGCCTTCGTCGCGAGCTTGTGGCCGGGCGGCACGGCGTCGACGCAGACGAGGTCCTCCTCGGCGATGCGGGTGCCGGCCTGCAGCGGCCGCGCGGCGATCACCACGTCGTCGGTCGGGTTCAGGCGCAGGACGGGCTTCTTGATGACGCTGATCGTGGCGGACATGGTGTCTCTCGGCTGCGGGGTGTTCGGTCCGGGTCGGGAATTATCGCGTGAACGGCGGGCCGGGGCCGGGCTAGTGGTTGAGCGCGCGCGGCAGCCAGGTCGACAGCGCCGGCACGTAGGTCAGGATGCCGAGCGCGGCGATCAGCGCGAGCACGAACGGCCCGATCTCCCTGACGATCAGGCCCAGGTGGGTGCGCGAGACCGAGCTGGCGACGAACATCAGCACGCCGACCGGCGGCGTGATCTGGCCGATCACCAGGTTGACCAGCAGCACGATGCCGAAGTGCAGCAGGTCGATGCCGACCGTGTTCAGGAGCGGGATCAGGATCGGCACCAGGATGATCATGATCGCGAGCGTCTCCATGAACATGCCCGCCACCAGCAGCGCGAGGTTCAGGATCAGCAGGATCACCCAGGGTTCGGACGAGACTGCCGTCAGCAGCGCGGCGACCTTCTGCGGCGCCTGCTCGACGCCGAGGATCCAGCCGAAGGGCGCGGCGCCGGCGGCGATCACCAGGATCGCGGCCGTCTCGCGGCCGGTGGCCAGCAGGATCGCCGGCAGGCCCTTCCAGGTGAGCGTCCGGTAGACGAAGAGCCCGACGATCAGCGAATAGGCGCAGGCGACCGCGGCGATCTCGGTGGCGGTGAACACGCCCATCCGGAAGCCGACCAGGATCAGCACCGGCATCGCGAGCGCCCACAGCGCGTCGCGGAAGGCCTTGCCGAGCCGCGCGCCGCTGAAGGACGCGTCCTTCGGGAAGCCGCGCCTGCGCGCGGTGCGGTCGATCACCAGCATCATCGCGCCGGCCATCACCACGCCCGGGATCAGGCCGGCGATGAACAGGTCGCCCAGCGACACGTTCGCCTGCCACGCGTAGATCACCATCAGGATCGACGGCGGGATGATCGGCCCGAGCGTGGCCGCGGCCGCGCAGACCGCGGCCGCGAAGCCCCGGCCGTAGCCGGCGTCGGTGAGCAGCGGCACGAACACGCGCGAGGTCGCCGCGCAGTCGGCGACCGACGAGCCGGAGATGCCCGACAGGAAGACGTTGCCGACGATCGCGGTCTGCGCGAGGCCGCCGCGGATGTGGCCGACGAACGCGCGGGTGAACGCGAACAGCCGCTCGCTGATGCCCGACTCGTTCATCAGCGCGCCGGCGAGGGTGAACAGCGGCACCGCCAGCAGCGGAAACGACTGCACGCTGGTGGCCACGCGCTGCGCGACCACCGAGACCGGAATCCCGTCGAGGCCGATCACCAGCATCGCGGCGCCGAGCATCGCGAAGCCGATCGGCACGCCGACCACCAGCAGCAGGACGAAGACGCACAGCAGGATCGTGAGCATCGCCGCGCCTCCTCAGGCCTCGGCCGAGTCGATCACCGACTCGGTCGCGTTGCGGAAGACGGCGTCCGGCCCCTCGTCGACGAGGATCATCGCTGCGTGGAACAGCGTGAGCGCGAAGCCGATCGGCAGGGACACGAAGATCCAGCCGACCGAGTAGCCGAGCATCGGCGTGGCGCTCGAGGCGACGTTCGAGGTGTGCGACCAGCCCGCGTAGATCGCGGCGACGAAGATCGCGAGCGCGGCCGCGCAGGCCAGCGTGCCGCAGACGCGGCGGCCGGTGCGGCCGAGCCGCAGGATCAGCGCGTCGATCCGGATGTGCATCCGCGCACGCAGCGCCGACGGCACGCCCAGCATGACCGACCAGACGAAGATCGTGACGACGAACTCCTCCGACCAGGTCAGCGGGTCGTTGAACACGTAGCGCAGGATCACGCCCGCGAACAGCAGCACGCTCATCGCGGCCACGATCGTCGTCACGACGGTGTCCTCGACCCACGCGAGCGCGCGGTCGAGGCCTCTCAGGGCCTGGATCATCGGAGGGTCCGGAAGTCTGGGAGAGAGGACGGACGGCGGGCCGGACGCGTCGGACGACGCGCCCGGCCCGCGGGCTCACTTGCCGCCGCGCAGCTTGTCGATCTCGGCGCGCATGCGCTTCCAGTTCTCGGCGCCCCAGCGGGCCTCGAGGCGCGGATAGACCGCGTTCATCTTCGCGGCGAACGCGTCGCGGTCGGGGTTGTCGATGATCCTGATCTTCGGCGACTTGCGGATCTCCTCGAGCATCGACACCTCGCGGCCCTGCTGCGCCACGGTGTTCTTCGCCGAGGCGGCGGCGGCCTCGTCGAGCAGCAGCTTCTGCAGCTCGGGCTTGAGCTTGTCGAAGCTCGCCTTGTTGATCAGGATCGTGTTGTTCTGCAGCATGTGCCGGCTCATCGTCAGCACGCCCTGCACCTCGTAGAACTTGCGCGAGAAGATCGTCGGGATCGGGTTCTCCTGGCCGTCGACGGTCTTCTGCTGCAGCGCGGTGTAGACCTCGCCGAACGGGATCGGCGTGGGGGCCGCGCCGAAGCCGCGCACCATCTCCACCCAGATCGGCGACTCGGGCACGCGCACCTTCAGGCCGGCCATGTCCTCGGGCTTGCGCACCTCCTTCGTCGCGAAGGTGAAGTTGCGCCAGCCCCAGTACCAGATCTTGGTCAGCGGCACGATGTTGTGCTTGTCGCGCAGCTCGTCCCAGATCGGCTGCAGCGCCGGGCCGGTGATGATCGTCTCGGCCTCCTTCCAGTCGCGCCACAGGAACGGCGCGCTGGGCATCTCGAACGCCGGCACCAGGCTGTTCAGCGTCGGCATCGACGGCGTGGTGATGTCGAGCGCGCCGGACTTCGCCTGCTGCAGCAGGTCGACTTCCTTGCCGAGCTGCTCCGACGGGAAGACCCGGATCGTCAGCTGGCCGTTCGACTTCTTCGTGACGTTGTCGGCGAACTCCTGGTACAGGTCGAACGCGACCTCGCCGGGGTTGTTCGCGTGGCCCATCCGCAGCGTCGTCTGGGCGGAGGCGCCGAACGCTGCGGCGGCGAGCGCCGCGGCCACGGCCAGGCGGACCATCGGGGTCAGGGGTCTCATCGGGTGTCTCCTCGTTGGAAAGTCTCTCGACCGCCTCCCTGGGCGGTGTCTCGGGGGCGCGCCGCGTATCGTAGCCGCACGGGCCGTCCCGGGGCGTGCGCCACGCCCCCCGGGCGTATCAGAACATCGCCGCGCCGCCGTTGACCGCGATCACCTGCCCGGTGACGAAGCCCCCGGTGGCCCGGCTGGCGAGGAACAGGAACGCGCCGACGCACTCCTCGGGCGTGCCGACCCGCCTGGCCGGCGTGACCGCCAGGTAGGCCGCGGTCTCGGTCGCGGTGGTGAAGCCGTCGTGGATCGCGGTGTCGACGTAGCCCGGCTGCACGCAGTTGACGCGGATGCCCTGCGGGGCGAGCTCCTTGGCCAGGCCGCGGGTCAGCGATTCCACGCCGCCCTTGGCCGCCGCGTAGACGGCGACACCGCCGCCGCCGCCCGAGCGCGCGGCGATCGAGGTCACGTTGACGATGCAGCCGTCGCCGCTCGCGGCGAGCAGCGGGATCGCCGCCTGGATCGCCTCGATCACCGCGTCGAGGTTCAGCTGGACGATGCCGCGGCGCTGGTCCTCCCGGATCGACGCGACCGGCAGCCGGCCGTAGGGCGCGCCCGCGTTGTTGACCAGCACGTCGAGGCCGCCGAGCGCCGACGCGGCCGCCTCGACCATCCGCGCGGCCTCGCCGGGCACCGAGAGGTCGGCGCGCACCAGCGCGTGGCCGGCGGCCTCGCCGCCTAGCCCGGCGAGCAGCGCCCGCGCGTCGGCCTCGCTGCGCGAGTGGTGGATCGCCACCCGCGCGCCGCACTGCGCGAAGCCGCGCGCCGCGGCCGCGCCGATGCCGCGGCTCGAGCCGCTGACCAGCACGCGCCGGCCGGCGAGGTCGGCGAACGGCCGGGACCAGTCGGCGGGCGCGCTCACGCCCGGTACGTCCTCGCGTCGAACGCGTGATGCTCGATGAAGTCCCAGTCGTAGGTGACGCCCAGCCCCGGGCCGGTCGGCACCGGCACGCGGCCGTCGTCGCCCAGCGCCGATTCCTGGTCGCTGTAGCCGCAGGCGTAGACCGGCGGGATCAGGTTCGGCATGCCGGGGCCGACCAGCGCCAGCTCGTACATGTGCGTATTCCGGATCGCCGACACGCAGGCGCGGTGCGCCGGGCCGGGCGCGTGGACCTGGACGTCGATGCCCAGCGCCTCGGCGAGGTGCGCGCACTTCATCGCGCCGGTGATGCCGAGGTCGTATTCCGGATCGATGTGGAACAGGTCGCAGGCGCCGGCGATCGCGTAGGCCGCCTTGCGCTCGGGCCCGCGCGCGTGCTCGGTGACCATCAGCGGCGTCCTGATCTTCTGGCGCAGGATCTGCGAGCCGGTCATCGACACGCCGGAGTCGCGGTACGGATCCTCGTACCAGAGCGCGCCGATCTCGTCGCAGACATGACCGAGCTTCAGCGCCTCGAGGTGGGTGCGGATCTCGCAGCCCGGGTCGTACATGACCTCGATCCGGTCGCCGACCGCCGCGCGGACCGCGCGCAGCGTCGCGGCCTCGCGCCGCACGTCGCCGTCGTGCCAGCCGTGGATCTTGAAGCCGGCGAAGCCGCGGTCCGCGCAGGCGCGGGCGTAGTCGGCGAAGGCCTGCGGCGAGTCGAGCCCGCCGGGCTCGTCCTGGCCGTGGTGGGTGCTCGCGTAGACCGGCAGCCGCTTGCGGTAGCCGCCCAGCATCGTCGAGACCGACATGCCGTACTTGCGGCCGACCAGGTCCCAGAGCGCGATGTCGAGCGGGCCGTGACCCATGCCGTCGTACGCGCGCAGCTCGCGCTTGAGGTCGTCGTAGATCCCTTCGCGGTCCTCCGGGTCGCGGCCCAGCAGGTGCGGCGCGATCATGTTCGTCTGGCCGAGCGCGCTGTGGGTGCCGACCCAGTGGGTCACGTATTCGCCGGCGAGGCCGTCGTCGGTGCGCAGCCGTACCGCGTAGCGCATGACCTTGAGCGACGCGCCCTTCTGGTACTGCAGGTTGCTCACGCCCATCGCGGCGTGCGCCCCCAGGCCGAGGTCCGGGACCTCGAAGGTGAACGGGACCACCCGCACTTCGGTGATGCGCGACACGCTGTCTCCTCCGTCTCGTGTTCGTTCGGCTGTCCGGGGCGCGCCAGGTCTGGCGGCGGGGCCGCGGCGCCCGGCGACGTTGTAACCCGCGCCCGGCTGGCGGACAATGTTGTTCGATATCGAACAACGACGTTGCCACCCATGGAACAAATCGAGACGACGCGCGCGGCCCGCCGCGGCGCCGCCCCCCTCCGATGAGCTCGCTCGAGAAGGGGCTGCGCGCGCTCGCGCTGATGTCGCCCGACCGGCCGAGACTGCGCGTCTCGGAGGTCGCCGAGGCGCTCGCGATCCCGAAGAGCTCGGCCTCGCGGCTGCTCGCCACGCTGGATCGCCACGGGTTCCTGGAGCGCGGCGCCCGCCATGCCGGCTTCGAGGCCGGCTTCGAGCTGCAGCGGCTCGGAAGGATGTACCGTGCCGGCGACGCGGTGACCGAGATGGCCGACGAGGCGCTGCGCGACCTGGTCGCCCGCCACCCGGCCACCGGCTACCTCGCCTACCTCGACGGCCTGGAGACGATCATCGTCCGTGTCCGCGAGAGCCCGACGCCGGTCAGGTACGTGATCTCGGAGGGCACGCGGCTGCCGGCCTTCGTCACCGCGATCGGGAAGGCGCTGCTGACGCGGCTCGATTCGCAGCAGCTGCTCGCGCTGCTGCCCGAGCGCCTCGTGCACCGACCGCTGTCGGTGTCGACGACCCGAGCCGCGCTGCTGCGCGAGCTGAACGAGGCGCGCGAACGTGGCTGGACCGAGCTCGACGACCGGGCCGACCGCGGCATCGGCGCGGCCGCGGTCGCGATCGGCGCGCCGCAGGGCCGGACGATCGGCATCGCGCTCAGCTGGATGGCGCGCGACATGACCCGGCCGCGCCACCGGCGGGCGGTCGCCGAGCTGCTCGCCGCGGCGCGGACCGTCGGCCGGCGGGTCCGCGATCCCTACTGGTTGCCGCCCGAGGAGCGCTGAACGGCGGGCGGCACGGCATGGCGGACAGGATCCGGAACGTTCCACTCCTGGCAACGCGGTTGTTCTATAGCGAACAACTTTGCGGACCTCGCCTGTCCGGGCGAGACTGCGTGCAGCGTCGTCGCGCCAGCCCCGTCTGGAGGCGGCTTCGCCGAACCGAACGCAACGACGGCGCCCGATCGCCGCACGAGGAGACATCATGGGCATCACCCGACGCAACCTGATGGCCGCTGCGTCCGCGGCGGCCGGCCTCTACGCCGTGCCGATGATCGGCCGTGCGCAGACCACGAAGCTGGTGTTCTCGCACCACCTTCCCACCACTCACATCGGGCATGCCGCCGCCGAGCGACTCGCCGACCGGATCGCCAAGGGCACGAACGGCGCGGTCACCGTCGACATCAAGCCGGCCTCGCAGCTGTTCAACCTGCGGACCTCGGCCGAGGCGCTCCAGCTCGGCACGCTGGACATGTGCTGGACCGATCTCGGCACGCTCGCCAACTGGCAGCCGCAGTTCGGCTTCATCTCGATGCCGTTCCTCTTCAACGACTTCGACCACGTCAAGCGCGTGATGTACGGCCCGATCGGCCAGCAGGTGGTCAAGGATGCGAAGGACACGCTCAACGTCGAGGTCCTGTCGCTCGGCGCCTCGGGCTTCCGCGTGTTCCTCGGCAAGAAGGCGATCAACGTCGCCGACGACGCCAGGGGCATCAAGCTTCGCGTGCCCGAGATCCCGACCTGGGTCGAGATGGCGCGCGCGCTCGGCGCGAACCCGTCGCCGATCCCGGCCGGCGAGATGTACACGGCGCTGCAGACCGGCGTGGTCGACGCGGTCGAGCTGCCGGCGGACTACATCGTGACCTCGAAGCTCTTCGAGGTGGCGGGCTTCGCGACCAAGACCTACCACATCTTCACCGAGGTCTCGATGATGGCGAGCGCCAAGAAGATGGCCACGCTGCCGCCGAACGTGCAGAAGCTGATCCGCGAGGTCGCCGCCGACGAGGTCTCGAACGTGATGTGGAACGTGAACATCAAGGAGCAGCAGTCCGCGTGGGACGAACTGGCCAAGCGTGTGAAGGCCAACCCGACGCCCGACGTGTCGTCGTTCCGCTCGAAGATGGCCCCGGTCTACGACAGCTTCGCCAAGCGCGGCGGCGCGAAGGGCAAGGCCTGGGTCGAGGCCTGCCAGGCGGCCGCCAAGGCCTGATCCCGAGGCGCGACGAGGCCGGCGCGCACGCCGCGCCGGCCTCGCCGCCGCCCGCGTCCACGCGCTCATGAACGCTCCGTCCGCCCCGCTCGGGCACCCGGTGGTCCTCGGCCTGCGCCGCGTGCTCACCGCGCTGTCGGTCCTGCTGCTCGCCGCCTACTTCGTCGCGGTGCTGTTGCAGGTCTTCTACCGCTACGTATTGAACGACTCGATCTTCTGGGCCGAGGAGTTCGTCCGTTCGACGATGATCTGGGGCGTGATGATCGCCACCGGGCTGGTCGCCGCGCAGCGCGCGCACATCCGTGTCGAACTGCTCGAGGACTGGCTGCCGCCGGCCGGCCGCCGCGTCGTGGTGTTCGTCGCGAACGCGCTGTCGCTCGGCTTCTGCCTGATCCTCGCGTGGGCCGGCGTCGAGCTGGTCGAACGCACCTGGTTCCAGCGATCGCCGATGCTCGACATCCCGAAGTGGTGGGTCTACGTCGCGATCCCGGTCGGCGCCGTCCTCGAGGCGCTGCTGATGCTGCTGACCTGGCGCGGCAACGACATCCGCCACGACGCCCCGACGGACGGCACGCTATGAGCATCGCCCTGATGCTGGTGCTGTTCTTCGTGTTCATGCTGCTGGGCGTGCCGATCGCCTACTGCATGGGCCTGGCGGCGATCCTCACGATCCTCTGGGACGGGCAGTTGCCCGTGCTGCTGCTCGCCCAGCAGTTCTACGACGCGCTCGACAACTTCTCGCTTCTGGCGGTGCCGCTGTTCGTGCTGGCCGGCGAGCTGATGAGCGTGGCCGGCATCACCGAGCGGCTGGTGGCGTTCTCGCGCGCGCTGATGGGCCACCTGCGCGGCGGCCTGGCCCAGGCCAACATCGTCACCAACATGTTCATGGCGGCGATCTCGGGCTCCGCGCTCGCGGACCTCGCCGCGATCGGCTCGATGATGATCCCGGCGATGAAGAGGGAGGGCTACAAGCCGGCCTTCGCGGTCGCGGTCACGTCGTGCGCGGCGATGATGGCGCCGATCATCCCGCCCAGCATCATCGCGGTGATCTACGGCTCGGTCACCGGCGTGTCGATCGGCGCGCTGTTCCTGGGCGGCGTGATCCCCGGCGTGCTGGCCGGCATCGCGATGATGATCATCACCTGGTGGCTCGCGCCGCGTGCCGGTGCCGGCGTGTCGGCCAAGGCGACCTGGGGCGAGCGGGGCCGGGCGGCGCGTGGCGCGCTGCCGGCGATGGCGATGCCGGCGATCATCATCGGCGGGATCCTGTCCGGCGCCTTCACGCCGACCGAGGCCGGCTCGATCGCCGCGCTCTATGCGCTGCTGTTCGGGCTGCTCGCCCGCCGGCACTCCGCGCGCAGCCTCTACGACAACTTCGCGGCCGCGGCGCTCACCACCGCCGGCGCGCTGGTGACGCTGGGCGGTGCGGCGCTCTTCAGCTGGGTGCTGAGCCGCGCCGGCGTCGGGCAGCTCGCGCTGCAGGGCATGCTGTCGCTCACCAGCGACCCGAAGCTCGCGATGCTGGTGCTGATCGTCTTCTTCTTCCTGCTCGGGACCTTCCTCGAGCCGGTGCCGGCGCTGATCATCGTCGTGCCGATCATGGGGCCGATGATCAAGCACCTCGGCTACGACCCGGTGCACTTCGGCATCGTCGTGATCATGCTGCTGGTGGTGGGGTCGGTGACGCCGCCGGTGGGCGTGCTCGCGATGGTCGCCTCCAAGATCGCCGGCGTCAGCTACGCCTCCACGATCGGCATGCTGACGCCCTACATCCTGGCGTGGACGGCGATCGTGCTGCTGGTGGCCTACGTGCCCGACCTGGTGCTCTGGCTGCCGCGGATGCTGCAGTGACCCGGACCGCAGGAGGCGGGCGATGAGTGGCACGGCGATCGTCACGGGCGCGGGACGCGGCATCGGCGCGGCCTGCGCGAAGGCGCTTGCGGCGGCCGGCTGGAAGGTCGCGGTGAACTGGGCGCGAAGCCGGGAGGCCGCGCTCGCGGTGGTCGCCGAGATCGAGCGGCATGGCGGCACCGCCGTCGCGATCGAGGCCGACGTCTCGCGGCAGCACGAGGTGGTCCGGCTCTTCGACGAGACCGAGCGGCGGCTGGGGCCGGTCACCGGGCTGGTCGCGAATGCCGGCATCGGCGGCACCATCGCGCCGATCGCCGAGCAGACCGAGGCGACGCTCGCGCCGCTGTTCGCGACCAACGTCTGGGGCGCGATGTACTGCGCCGGCGAGGCCGCGAAGCGGATGTCGACCCGCCGCGGCGGTCCCGGCGGCGCGATCGTCCTGATCTCGTCGGCGGCCGCGCGACTCGGCGGACTGCCCGGGATGGCGGCCTACGCCGCGAGCAAGGGCGCCGTCGACTCGCTCACCGTGGGGCTCGCGAAGGAGCTCGGCCGCGACGGCGTCCGGGTCAACGCGATCCGGCCCGGGATCGTCGAGACCGACATCCTGGCCCATGCGGGTGGCGCGGCCTTCGTCGCCCAGGTCGCGCCCTCGATCCCGATGGGGCGGGCCGGGCAGCCGTCCGAGATCGGCGAGGCCGCGGCCTGGCTGCTGTCGCCGGCCGCGTCGTACGTGCACGGCGCCATCCTCGACGTGTCCGGCGGGCGCTGAGCGGCACGGCTGGGCGGGCACCCTAGGTATCCACCTAGTGGAGCCTGGGCGGACACCCTGACACCATCGGGTGACCGCGCGAGCCGATCGCCTCGCCGTCCCCGAGCCCCGCCGTGAACGTCTCGCCCGTCTCCGTCGCCCTGCTGGTCGCGCTGCAGCTGCTGGGCAGCCTGCTCGCGGTCGCGATCGTCGCGATCAACCGCGACGAATCGGACGACGACCGCTGACCCGTCGCGGGCCCGGCCCAGGGTCCACCCCATCTCCGGCGCCGTGGCGGCGCACGCTGCCCTCGGGTCCGCCACGGCTGGTCGGGCGCGTGCGCCGCGCGGATCATCGGAGCCTTGTTCCCTCGGCGGCGCCCCTTGCCGGGGCTCATCCGCCGCCCGACCGGACCCTTCAGGATGCCCGTCTCGACGACCACCGCCGTGCTGCTGCTCGCGGTCTACCTGCTGTGCAACGTGATCGCGATCGGGCTGGTCTCGATCAATCCTCGTGAGCCCGAGCCGCGTGCGCCGCGGTCGCCGGGGCCCTTCCCGCACGGGCAGCGGGGTGAGCCGGCGTCCGCCTGAGACGGACCGTCGCTGCTCAACGCACGTGCCAGTTCTGCGTCAGCGGCTTCGCGCCGTTGAGCTCCGCGTAGCCCGCGCCGGTGGTGCCCGGCGGATCGTCGCCGAAGTAGCGCGCGTCGATCGGCAGCGAGGCGGGCTGCCAGCGCACGTCGCAGGACAGGCGCACGCGGTCGATCGGCGAGTCGTTGTCGAGCGAGCCGTGCGCGATGTACATCCCGAAGACGATGACGTCGCCGGCGGCGAAGTCGGCGGTCAGCAGCCGCGTGCCGCGCGAGCTCGCGAAGTCGATCGCGTCGCTGCCGAAGGCCGCGCGGCGCTCGGGGTTCACCGAGATGTCGTGCCCGATCATCGGGTCGATCAGGTCGCGGTAGCGGTGCGAGCCCTCGACCACCACCAGCGGGCCGTCGCTGACCGGGACGTCGCCGATCGGGGTCCAGACCGTGCAGACGCGGTCGTGCGCGCGGGTGAAGAACGGATAGTCGTAGTGCAGGTCGGTCGCGCGGCCGCGTACGCCGGCGCGCAGGAACAGGTAGTCCTGCGGCCGCGCGCGTTCGCCGAATACCGCGTCCATCACCGCGGCGATCGGGCCGGTGTGCGACATCGCGCGCAGCTTCGCGCCGGTGGAGACCGAGCGCCAGAAGCGGCCGCGATCGGGCTCGAGCTCGGCGCGTCGGCTCTGGCCGGTGAAGATCCCGTCCTCGGGCGGCGCCTTCACCTCGCCCACCGCGTGCAGCCGCTCGAAGACCTCGCGACGCGCCGCGCGGACCGCATCGCGGTCGAGCACGCCGCGCAGGAAGAGGTGGCCGTCGTCGGCGAGGCGGGCGCGCAGCGCGGGCGGGTCGGCGAGCAGCGGCGCGCTGTCGACCAGTTCGCCGAGCAGCGTCGGCGGGATCGCGCGTCCCTTGACCAGGCAGGTGTCCATCGTCCGTCTCCTCCGTCGCGCGTCCGGCCGCGCGCTGTCGTTCAGGGCCGGATGCCGTGGGTCGGCGGCAGCGCGAGCGTGCGGCTCGCGGCCTCCGCCGCGATCTTCGCCCGGAACGGCCGGTCGTCCACGCGGAACGACACGACTTTCGGACCGGCGCACCCGCACGCGGTGCCGGCCGCAGACCCGATCGCGAGCGCCGCGCGGGCCGGGCGGCCGGTGATGCGCCGCTGCGCGAGCGATCGAGCCGCTTGACGGCGGTCAAGGCGCGGTGCGGCGGTCACCGGGCTCGTCCGGAGCGCCCCGTATACTCGACGCCGGGACCTCCGACGATGCGACGACGCCAGCTCCTTCTCCTGCCGCTGCTGTTGCTGCTGACCGTGCTGCAGGCGCTCGGTCCGCTGCTGCACGCGCACCGCGATGCGGTCGCGTTCGCGGGCGGGCTGCACCTGCCGGGGCTGGCCGCGGTCGTGCACGGGCCGGCGGCCGAGGCCGCGTCCGTCCCGGCCTCGACGCACGCGCCCCTGGCGGTCCGAGCCGACGGGGCAGCCGTGGTCACCACGGTCGCCGGCATCGAGGACCGTGGCACGCTCGTGCCGGTCGCTGCCGGCCCGGCCCGGGCCCCGACGCCGCCCCCCCTCCTGCCGCGCGAAGGGCGGGCCGCACAGCCGCCACCGGCGGTCGTCGCCGCGTCCGCGCCCGCCCACCTGCGGCCGGCCCCGCAGGGCCCGCCCAGCGCCTGAACGGTCGCCGGCCCGCCCGCCGGCCCCGCCCGCCCCGTCCCGCGTCCGGCCCGCATCGCCGCGGCGCCGAAGGGGGCGGACCCGCAGACCGTTCGGGCCGCGTTGCCGCGGCTCCGGAGCCGCGCATGTCCCGCTTCGCCCACCCGCTCGTCGTCGCCGCGCTCGCGGTCCTGCCCCTCGTCTTCTCCCCGTCGCCGACGAGGGCCGCAGCTGGAACGCCGGCGCCGTCCGCCGCGTCCCCATCCACCGCACCCACGTCGGCCGCACCCACGCCCGCCGGAAGGTCGGCGCCCCCCTCGCCGGTCGCCCCCGTGCGCAGCCGCCTCGTCCTCGCCGCGCCGCAGGCCGCCGCGCTCGGCATCGCCACCGCGCCGCTCGGCGATCGCGAGCCGCTCGCGCTCGCCGGCCTCGCCGCCACCGTCGTCGTGCCGCCCGCGCAGCAGCGCATCGTCGCCGCCCCGGTGGCCGGGCTGCTCGAGCGCGTGACGGTCGCGGTCAACGATCCGGTGAAGGCGGGCCAGCCGATCGCGCGGCTGATGAGCCCGGCACTCGCCGAGCTGCAGCGCGGCGTCGTGCAGGCGGCGGTGCAGGCCCGTCTCGCCGACGACGTCTCCGCGCGCGACCGCAGGCTGTTCGACGAGGGGCTGGTCGCCGAGTCGCGGCTGCGCGCGAGCGAGTCCGCGCGGCTCGAGGCAGCCGCGGCGCTGGCCGAGCGGCGCCAGGCGCTGCGCCTCGCCGGGCTGCCGGACGCGACGGTCGCGCGGATCGAGGCCGGACGCGCGGCCGAGCCGGGCGTCGACCTGGTCGCGCCGATCGACGGCGTGGTGCTCGAGCAGTCGGTGGCGGTGGGCAGCCGCGTCGAGGCGGCCACCGCGCTGTTCCGCGTCGCGCGGCTCGCGCCGCTGTGGCTCGAGCTGCAGGTGCCCGTCGACCGGCTCGACCGCGTCGCGGTCGGCGATGCGGTCGAGGTACCGGGCACCGCCGCCCGCGGCCGCGTGACCTCGATCGGTCGCGGTGCCGGTGCCGGCCAGTTCGTCGCGGTCCGTGCCGAGGTCTCGGCGGGCACCTCGGCGCTGGTGCCGGGGCAGGCGCTCGAGGTGCGCGTGCGGCCCGCCGCCAAGGGCGCGGGCGGCTGGCGCGTTCCCGCGGCCGCGGTCGCGCGCCACGAGGGCCGCGTGCTGGTGTTCGTGCAGGCGCCCGACGGCTTCGACGCGGTGACCGTCCGGCTGCTAGACGAAGGCGACGGCGGCGCGCTCGTCGACGGTCCGCTCGCCGCGGGCGATCGCGTCGTGGTCCGCGGCACGGCCGCGCTGAAGGCGAAGCTCGCCGGCATCGGGGGCGAGTGATGTCGGCACGACTCGTCCGGCTCGCGCTCGCGCAGCGCGTGGTGGTGATGGCGCTCGCGATCGGGCTGGTGGTGGCCGGCGCGCTCGCGTGGCGCGATCTGCCGATCGACGCCTTCCCCGACGTCTCGTCGACCCAGGTCAAGGTCATCGTCAAGGCGCCGGGGATGACGCCCGAGGAGGTCGAGGCGCGGATCGTCGTGCCGCTCGAACTCGAGCTGCTCGGCATCCCGAGGAAGCGCGTGCTGCGATCGACCTCGAAGTACGCGATCGCCGACGTCACGCTCGACTTCGAGGAGGGCACCGACCTCTGGTGGGCGCGCCAGCAGGTGTCGGAGCGCCTCGCCGACGTCGCGCGCGAGCTGCCGCCCGGCACCAGCGGCGGCCTCGCGCCGGTCACCACGCCGCTGGGCGAGATGGTGATGTTCACCGTCGACGGGCCGCTGTCGCTCGCCGAGCGGCGCGGGCTGCTCGACTGGGTGATCCGGCCCGCGCTGCGCACGGTTCCCGGCGTGGCCGACGTCAATGCGCTGGGCGGCGAGGTCCGCACGCTCGAGGTGGTGCCCGACCCGCAGGCGATGGCCGCCCGCGGCGTCGACGTCGCGCGGCTGCAGCAGGCGCTGCGCGACAACACGGTCAACGACGGCGCGGGCCGGCTCGCCGCCGGCGAGGAGGTGCTGCTGGTCCGCACCGAGGGCGCGGTCCGCGGCCTCGACGACCTGCGCTCGATCGTCGTCGACCGCCGCGACGGCCGGCCGGTCCGCGTGGCCGAGGTCGCGCAGGTGCGGATCGGCGAGCTCACGCGGTACGGCGCGGTCACCGAGGACGGCCGCGGCGAGGCGGTCCAGGGGCTGGTGCTCGGGCTGCGCGGCGCCGATGCGGGCCGGCTGGTCGAGGCGGTGCGCACGCGGCTCGACGAGATCGCGCCCGCGCTGCCCGAGGGCGTGAGCATGCGGGTCTTCTACGACCGCGGCGCGCTCGTCGGCCGCGCGGTGGGCACGGTGAGCCGCGCGCTCGTCGAGGCGATCGTGCTGGTGGTCGTGCTGCTCGTGCTCTTCCTTGGCGATGCGCGCGCGGCGCTCGTCGTCGCGGTCAACCTGCCGCTGTCGGCGCTCGCGACCTTCATCGCCATGCACTGGGCCGGGATGAGCGCGAACCTGATGTCGCTCGGCGGCCTCGCGATCGCGATCGGCATGCTGGTCGACGCGTCGGTGGTGGTCGTCGAGAACGTCGTCGCACACGGCGCGCACGACCCGCCGCGCGACGACGGACCGCCGGGCCGCAGCGTGGCGCGCGTCGCGAGCGCGGTCGAGGAGGTGTCGGCGCCGGTGGTCTCGGGCGTCGCGATCATCATCCTGGTGTTCCTGCCGCTGCTCACGCTGCAGGGCCTGGAGGGCAAGCTCTTCGTTCCCGTGGCGATGACCATCGTCTTCGCGCTCGCCGCGTCGCTGGTGCTGTCGCTGACGGTGGTGCCGGTGCTCGCGTCGTGGCTGCTGCCGCCGGGCGCGCACCGCGAGCCCTGGCTCGCGCGGCAGGCGGCGCGCCTCTATGCGCCCGCGCTCGAGGCCACGTTCGCGCATCCGGGGCGGGTCGCCGCGGCGGCGGTCGCGGCGCTCGCGTTCACCGGCATCGTCTACGCAGGGCTCGGCAAGACCTTCATGCCGACGATGGACGAGGGCGACCTGATCATGCAGCTCGAGAAGCTGCCGTCGATCGGGCTCGAGCCCTCGGTCGAGGCTGACCTGAGGCTGCAGCGCGCGGTGCTCGAGCGCGTGCCCGAGGTCGAGCGGATCGTCGCCCGCACCGGCTCGGACGAGCTCGGCCTCGACCCCATGGGGCTGAACCAGACCGACACCTTCCTCGTGCTCGCGCCGCCGGAGCGCTGGCGCCATCCGGACAAGGCGCGGATCGTCGACGCGCTGCGCGAGGTGGCGCACGACTTCCCCGGCATCGCGGTGACCTTCACGCAGCCGATCGACATGCGCGTCTCGGAGATGCTGACCGGCGCGCGCGGCGACGTCGCGATCAAGATCTTCGGACCCGATCTCGCGACGCTCGCGCGGCTCGCCGAGCGGACCGCTGCGGCGGTCCGCGAGGTGCCCGGCGCCGAGGACGTCGTGACCCTGCGCAACGAGGGCGTGCAGTACCTGCGCGTGGTCGTCGACCGGCTCGCCGCCGGCCGGCTGGGCTTCGACGCGGCGACGCTGTCGGCCGCACTGCGCCAGCAGCTCGAGGGTACGCCGGTCGGCGTGGTCCGCGAGGGCGACCGGCGTACGCCGCTGCTGGTCCGCGGCGACGCGTCGCTGCGCGCGTCGCCGGCGCGCTTCGAGGCGCTGACGCTGGCCGCGCCCGACGGCACGCCGGTGCCGCTGTCGGCCCTCGCGCGGCTCGAGCGCGTCGACGGTCCGGTGAAGGTGGATCGCGAGAACGCGCAGCGCTTCGTGCTCGTGCAGGGCAATGTCCGCGACCGGGACCTCGTCGGCTTCGTCGACGAGGCGCGCCGCGCGGTGGCCGCGGCGGCGCCGCTGCCCGCCGGCTACAGGATGGCCTGGGGCGGGCAGTTCGAGAACCAGCAGCGTGCGGCCGCGCGGCTCGCCACGATGGTGCCGGTGGCGCTCGGCGGCATCCTCGCGCTGCTGTACGTGACCTTCGGCTCGCTGCGGCAGGCAGTGCTGGTGTTCGTCAACATCCCGTTCGCGCTGGTGGGCGGGGTGCTCGCGCTCGGCGCCTCGGGCGAATACCTGTCGGTGCCGGCCTCGGTCGGCTTCATCGCGCTGCTCGGCATCGCGGTGCTCAACGGGGTGGTGATGGTGTCGACCTTCAACCAGCTGCGCGCGGCGGGGCTGCCGCTCGAGCGCGTGGTCCGCGACGGTGCGATGCGCCGCCTGCGGCCGGTGCTGATGACCGCGGGCATCGCGGCGCTCGGCCTGGTGCCGCTGCTCGCCGCGACCGGGCCGGGTTCGGAGATCCAGCGGCCGCTGGCGATCGTCGTGGTCGGTGGCCTCGCGAGCGCGACGCCGCTGACGCTGCTGATCCTGCCGCTGCTCTACCGGCGCTTCGGCGCGCCGGGGAACGGGCGCGGCGCCGCGGGGCGGCCCGATGCGGGCGGCACGGAGGGTGCACGATGAGGATGCCGTCGACGACGGGGCGGCTGCTGGCCGCGGCGATGCTGGCCGCCGCGCTGCCGGCGGGCGCGTGGGCCGCGAGCGCGGTCGACGCGCCGGCCGAGGCGCGGACCGCCGTGGCGGCCGTGCCGGCCGCGAACGCCGCGACCGCCGAGAACGCCTCACCCGACGCCGCGGCCGCGCCGGACCTGCCGCCTCGCGACG
>JBJOKE010000078.1:0-3563 GCA_046046245.1 Pseudomonadota bacterium
GCAGCGTCCACCCCAGCGGGCAGCCAGCGCGGCGCCGAGTGCAGCCACCTCGGCCGACGGCACCATCGGCTCGATGCCGGCGTCGCCGTCGAACAAGGGCAGCGAAGCCATCGGCTGCCCGCCGCCGGCGCTCAGCCGCGCACCGCGGGCCGCGTGCGGTAGAACTGCATGGGCACCGCGGCGGCCTGCTTCACCACGTTCTTGCGGATCTTGCCCACCACGTGCATCTCGCAGGGCTTGCAGTCGAATCGCAGCGTCAGCCGGTCGTTGCCGTTGACCAGCGTCATCGGCTCGGCGCGCACCGTGCCCTGCACGCCGATCACGCCCTTGGCCTGCTTGGGGCACAGGCTCAGCGAGTAGCGAACGCAATGCTTGGTGATCATCAGGCTCACGTCGCCCAGCTCTTCGTGGCTTTCGTAGGCGGCGCCGATCACCTTCACGCCGTGTTTCGCGTAGAAGGCCGCGGCCTGCTGGTTGTAGACGTTGGCCAGGTAGCTGAGCGTGTCCTCGGGGTAGGGCACCGGCGGCTCGACCGGCCTCGCGCGAGGCAGCGGCGCGAGCGCGGCGAGGCGGGCCGCGTCGAGCGCGGTGCAGGCCTCGCGCCGCAGCGCGTTCAGCGCCGAGACCGGCACGAACCAG
Source organism: Pseudomonadota bacterium (assembly GCA_046046245.1). GTDB lineage: Bacteria > Pseudomonadota > Gammaproteobacteria > Burkholderiales > Burkholderiaceae_E > UBA4615. The sequence continues at coordinate 640 of JBJOKE010000078.1, forward strand.
GCCTCGCCGGTGGCGAGCCGCACGCGGCGCGCGGCATAGTCGGTGGCGCCGAGCTTGGCGAGCTGCTCGCGCAGCGTGGCCTCGGCACGCTGCGGGTCGTGTGCGGCCTGCAGCGCGAGCTCGACGCGGGCGCGCGCGACGACGCCGTCCTCGTCCTTCAGCCCGAGTTCCAGGCCCACCGGCTCGCCGTCGCGGCGCCAGGTGGACAGCGTCAGGTCGACCGCGATCCGCCGCTCGGCCGAGGGCTTCGACAGCAGCCGCTCCCAGGCCATGTCGCGGTTGCGCGAGACCGCGGTGCCGCGGCGCAGGTCCTTCAGCATGCGGGTGTCGCGCGGCGCACCGCCCGACCGCGTGCCGGGCTCGGGCTCCAGGTTCGGCACTACGCGCCAGAGCGTGCCGCCGAGCGGCTCGGCGACGTTCGCCTGCACGCCGTGCAGCTCGCCCTGCAGGTCGTACCAGGTGAGCGCGTCGCCGTTGGCGAGCCGGATCGCCGCGTCGCCGGTGTCGACGTCGAAGCTCGCGACGTTGACCGCGGTCACGTGGCCCACCGGCAGGCCCGCATGCTTGGGCGTGTCGAACGCGCCGATGTCGTCCTTGCGGCCGTTGACGAAGTAGTCGGTGCCGCCGCGGTTGAAGCCCTGCTCGGGCTGCGGCTCGAAGGTGTAGGTGCTGCGGCCGCTGCTCGCGCGTGCGAGCTCGGGGCGGCGCTCGAGGAGTGCGTCGACCAGCCGGCGGTAGTGCGCCGTCACGTTCTTGACGGTCGCCATGTCCTTGTAGCGGCCCTCGATCTTGAACGAGCGGATGCCCGCGTCGACCAGCGCCTCGAGGTTCGCGCTCTGATCGTTGTCCTTCAGGCTCAGCACGTGCTTGTCGTGGGCCACGATGCGGCCCGCGGTGTCGAGCACGGTGTACGGCAGCCGGCATTCCTGCGAGCAGTTGCCGCGGTTCGCACTGCGGCCGGTGTGCGCGTGGCTGATGAAGCACTGGCCGCTGTAGGCGACGCAGAGCGCGCCGTGCACGAAGAACTCCAGCACCGCGTCCTGAACCTGCGCCGACACCGCGCGGATCTGCCGCAGGTCGAGCTCGCGCGCGAGCACCATCTGCGAGAAGCCGACGTCCTGCAGGAAGCGCGCCTTCTCGGGGGTGCGGATGTCGGTCTGCGTGCTCGCGTGCAGCTGGATCGGCGGCAGGTCGAGTTCGAGCAGGCCCATGTCCTGCACGATCAGCGCGTCGGCGCCGGCCTCGTGCAGCTGCCAGGCGAGCCGGCGCGCGGGCTCGAGCTCGTCGTCGCGCAGGATGGTGTTCAGCGTGACGAAGATCCGCGCGTGGAAGCGGTGCGCGTGCCGCGCCAGCCGCTCGATCTCGCCGACCGAGTTCGACGCCTTGTCGCGCGCGCCGAAGCCCGGGCCGCCGATGTAGACGGCGTCGGCCCCGTGATTGACGGCCTCGATGCCGATGTCGGCGTCGCGGGCGGGGGAGAGGAGCTCGATGTGCGGGCGGATCATCCCGCCATTATCCGCCCTCGGGCGTCGCGACCGGTCCTGCGGCCCCGATTCCGGCCGGCCCGGCTCCCAGTCGAAGCCGCGGATGCCCGGGATCGGGAGGCGTCGGCTGTCGGAGCACTGCTCGCCGCGCGCCGTCCTCGGTCCCGACCCCGTCGACCACGACGTGGCACAGAACGGGCATTGGCGCCCGGCGCTCGGAACGGCGAACATCCCGAGCCATCCCTCCACACCCCGGCCACGCCATGAGAATCCTCGAGATCCGCGAGAAGACCCTGCCCATCAGCTCCTCGATCCGCAACGCGTACATCGACTTCTCGAAGATGACGCTGAGCCTCGTCGCGGTCGTCACCGACGTGATCCGGGACGGCCGGCCGGTGATCGGCTACGGCTTCAACTCGAACGGGCGCTACGGGCAGGGGATGCTGATGCGCGAGCGCTTCATCCCGCGCGTCCTGGAGGCCGATCCCGCCTCGCTCGTCGACGACGCCGGCACCAACCTCGATCCGCATCGCATCTGGCAGGCGATGTACACCAACGAGAAGCCCGGCGGCCACGGCGAGCGCTCGGTGGCGATCGGCACGATCGACATGGCGGTCTGGGATGCGGTCGCGAAGATCGCGGGCGTGCCGCTCTACCGGCTGCTCGCCGACCGCTACGGCGACGGCGTGCCGAACCGCAGGGTCTTCGTGTACGCGGCGGGTGGCTACTACTACCCCGGGCAGGACCACCGGACGCTGCAGGACGAGATGCGCAGCTACCTCGACCGCGGCTACACCGTGGTGAAGAAGAAGATCGGCGGCGCGAGCCTCGACGAGGACCTGCGCCGCATCGACGCGGTGATGGAGGTGCTGCAGGACGGGCAGCGGCTGTGCGTCGACGCCAACGGCCGATTCGACCTCGACACCGCGATGGCGTACGCGAAGGCGCTGTCGCGCTACGACCTCTTCTGGTACGAGGAGGCGGGCGATCCGCTCGACTTCGAGCTGCAGGCGACGCTGCGCGGCTGCTACCGCAACCCGATGGCCACCGGCGAGAACCTGTTCTCGATGCAGGACGCGCGCAACCTGATCCGCTACGGCGGCATGCGGCCCGACCGCGACTGGCTGCAGTTCGACTGCGCGCTCAGCTACGGCCTGGTGGAGTACCTGCGCACGCTGGACATGTTGCGCGAGCACGGCTGGAGCCCGAGGCGCTGCGTGCCGCATGGCGGGCACCAGATGTCGCTGGCCATCGCCGCCGGCCTGGGCCTGGGCGGCAACGAGAGCTACCCCGACCTGTTTCAGCCCTATGGCGGCTTCCCCGACGGCGTGTATGTCGAGAACGGCTACGTCACGCTGCCCGAGCTGCCCGGCATCGGCTTCGAAGGCAAGGCCGACCTGTACGCGGAGCTGAAAGCACTGGCGACGTAGATGCAAGTCG
>JBJOKE010000026.1:0-3018 GCA_046046245.1 Pseudomonadota bacterium
TGCCCAGCAGGCGATGCAGCGTGGTGACCTGCGACGGGATCGCGGCGCGGATCGCCTCGCCGGCGGGCAGGCCGGCCAGCGGAAGGCCGTCGATGGCCTTCGTGATCGAACCGACCAGGCGACTCGCCGCCTTGCCGGTCGGGGCCGCGAGGCGGATGCGCAGCGCGCGCGCGCCGTCACCGCGCGCGCCGTCACCGGGTGCGCCATCACCGCGTGCGCCGTCATCGCCCGCGCCAGCATTGCCCTCCCCGAGCGCGAGCGCCTGCAACAGCGCGAGCAGCCGCACCACGGTCGTCGTCTTGCCGGTGCCGGGGCCGCCGGTCACGATGCCGAAGGCGCTGCGCGCGGCGAGCGCGCACGCGATCTTCTGCCAGTCGGCACGGCCGGGCGTCGACTCCGGGAACAGCGCGTCGAGCACCGGGCGCAGGGATGCGGAGCGGGCATTGCCGGCGACGGGCCGCGCGATCCGCTCACCGATGCCGGCGCGGACGTCCTGCTCGTATTGCCAGTAGCGCCGCAGGTACAGGCGATCGCCCGTCCTCACCAGCGGGGTGTCGCCCGGCCCCTCGCCGACGAGGCGGGGATGCGCGATCGCGGCCCGCCAGGTCGCCAGATCCAGACCGCCCAGGACCACCGAAGGAAGCGCCGGGCCGTCCCAAGCTTCCTTCACCCCCTCGGGCGGCAGCGACAGCGCGAACGCGGGGTCGCGCAGCGTCGCGTCCAGGTCGAGGCAGACGTGGCCGCGGCCGAGCTGGTGGCTGGCCAGCGCCGCGGCCAGCACGAGCAACGGCGGCGCATCGGGCACCTCGCGCACCAGGAAACGGGCGAAGGCCTCGTCGAGCGCCCGCAGCCACCCCCGGTCGACCCAGCGTTCGAGCAGGTCGAGCGTGGCGGTGGCGTCGCTCAGCAGGGACGAGCCGGAAGGGGCGAAATCGCGCGAGGCCGGGGCGAGCGGGGCCAGGCTCCCGACGGCCGGAGCACGGGAATCGGGGACGGGCGCGCTCATGCGGCCTCCTTCGCGGACGCGCGGGCGAACAGGCGGTCGAGCGCCTCGATCAGCGCCTTCGGCGGGCGCTCGGCGTGCACGCCGTGGCCCGGCGCGTCGGCCCCGCGCAGGTAGAGATAGACCGCGCCGCCGACATGGCGGTCGTAGTCGTAGTCGGGCAGTCTCGCGCGCAACAGCCGGTGAAGCGCGAGCAGGTACAGCACGTACTGCAGGTCGTAGCGTTCCTGCAGCACCGACGCGGCCATCGCGTCGGGGGTGTACGCCGCGTCGTCGTCGCCGAGCCGGTTCGACTTGTAGTCGGCGACGTAGTAGCGGCCGTCGTGTTCGAAGACCAGGTCGATGAAGCCCTTCAGCATGCCGTTGATCCGGCCCGCGTCGATCGGCGGACGCGACGCGCCCCCGAGCGTGCCGGCCCGGATCTCTCGGTCGAGCAGCGCGAGGTCGACCTCGCTGGCCGAGATCCAGAACTCCATCTCGGGGATCGCCGCGCCGATGCGCTGGAGCCGAAACGGCGCCTGCGGCACGCCGTCGATCGGGGCGGGCGTGAACGGGATCGCGAGGAAGCGCCGCACCCACGCGGTCAGCGGGTCGATCCACTGCGACCACCCGCGCAGCGCACAGCGTCGCGCGATGGTGTCGCGCAGCGGACCGGGATCGGACACGACGGTGTCGAAGCCCTGTGTCGCGGCCCATTCGAGCAGGTCGTGCAGGAAGGTGCCGGCGTCCGCGCCGCGGGGGAAATCGTGCAGGCCGGGGGCCTCCGCGAGCGGGCTTCGGCGCGGCGTCGACGGACGTGCCGACGGTGGGGGCACGACCTCGTGCGATTCGCGGAAGGTGTCCTCTTTCGGGGTCTCGGCCGCGGGCTCGGCGGCGGGCTCGGCACCGACCTGCCGGGCGCCGCCGTGAGCGATCGCGGAGTAACTGGCGATCCACCAGGGTCGATGGGGGCTGCGCACCGGGGTGCGCGCCTCGAGCCGGAGCGTCGTCGATGCTCGCGCATCGAAGGCCTCGTCACGCGCCTCGGGCGCCTGCTCGACCAGGACATGGGGACAGTCGCCGCGCAAGGACTGCAGCAGCGGTTCGACGGCGTCACCGGTGGCGGCCGCACCGCCGGTCATCAGGTAGCCGAGCGCGCTGCGCTCCAATCCGTCGACCGGCGCGACGCCGACCCAGGTCGCATGCCGGGCGCGGGTCAGCGCGACATAGAGCTTGCGCAGATCCTCGGCCAGGCGCTCGCGGTCGGCCCGCTGCAGCGCGAGCTCGTTCGGCTCGAGGGCCAGCTGCAACCGACCCGCGTCGTCGTGCCATTTCAGCGGCAGGTCGTCGGGCTTGGTCTCACGGTACGCGCAGGCGAACGGCAGGAACACCAGCGGATACTCGAGGCCCTTGGACTTGTGCACGGTGACCACCTGGACCAGGTTGGCATCGCTCTCGAGCCGGACCTGACGCACGTCGCTGCGCCCCTCGCCGGCGCCGCGCTGTTCGGCCAGATGGCGGATCAGCCCGTGCTCGCCGTCGATCAGCACGCTCGCCTGCTGCAGCAGCTCGGCCAGGTGCAGCAGGTTGGTCAGCACGCGCTCGCCGTTGACCGGCGCGCGGGACAGGGCCGGCGCCGGGAGAACCGCCCGGCCGCCCGCCGCCTCGGGCAGGGCGTTCGGGCCGTTGCCCGCCAGCAGGCGCTCCGGCACCTGGAAGTCGTGCAGCAGGCGTCGCACCATCGGCAGCACGCCCTGGCGCCGCCAGCACTCGCGGTACCCGCGGAACTGCAGCACCCGCGCCTCCCACGCGCGCTCGTCATGGTTCAGCCGGTCGAGTTCGGCGAGGTCGAGCGCGAGCGTCGGGGTCGCCAGCGCGGCGCGCAGCAGACGTCCATCGTCGGGTTCGGCGCAGGCCGCGAGCCAGCGTCCGAGATCGATCGCCTCGTCGGTGTCGAACACCGATTCGCTCTCGGACAGGTAGACGCTGCGCACGCCGCGCGCGGACAGCGCCGCGCGGATCTCGCCGGCCTCGTT
>JBJOKE010000076.1:0-54465 GCA_046046245.1 Pseudomonadota bacterium
GCACGGGGATCGAGCGGACGCGACTCGATGCCGCGCGACTCGATCGCGCCGCTGCGGATCGGCGCGGTCTGCACCGTGGGGTCCGGCGCCGGCGCCGGCGCCGGGGCCGGGGCGGCGACCGGCGGTGCCGCGGGCGCGGGCGCTGCGGGTCGCGCGCCGGGCGTCGTGCGCGCGACGATCGGCGCAGGCGTCGGGCTCGCGCAGGCCGCGAGCAGCAGCGCGGACACGAGCGCGGCGACGCAGGCGCGACGGCGAACGGGCGGACGGATCGTGCGGTCGGGCATGTCGGAGGCGGATGGGCCGGGCACTCAGCTGGTGCCGCGGCGAAGCGGGACGAATCGTACCGCGTCGAGCACGGTCAGGGTCCAGTCGTCGCGGCCGCGTCGCTCGACGAGGTGCAGCGACTGTCCCGAGCCGTCGACCGCGGCGACCGGCGCGACCAGCGTGCCGCCGACCTTCATCTGCATCAGCAGCGGATCGGGAATGCCCTCGCCCGCCGCCGCGACCACCACCGCGTCATAGGGCGCGGCCGCCTCGACGCCCTGCCGGCCGTCGCCGAACACCAGCCTCAGGTTCGGCAGCCGCATCGGCCGGATGTTCGTGCGCGCGGTCTCGTGCAGCCACCGCAGGCGCTCGACCGACACCACCTCGCCGAAGACCGCCGCGAGCACCGCCGCCTGGTAGCCGCAGCCGGTGCCCACCTCGAGGACCTTGGCCGCCTTCAGCGTCGCGGCGTCGCGGTCGCGGACGGCGAGCTCGATCATCCTCGCGACCGTGCTCGGCTTGCTGATCGTCTGCCCCTGGCCGATCGGCAGCGCGACGTCCTCGTAGGCGCGACTCGCCAGGCCCTGGTCGACGAACGCGTGCCGCGGCACGCCGCCCATCGCCGCCAGCACGCCCTCGTGCCGGATGCCGAGCGCCCGCAGCCCCTGGACCATCCGGTCGCGCGCCCGCTCCGAGGTCAGCCCGGAGCCGGCGGCACGGACTAGTCGGTCAGCCATTCGTGCGTCGCGTCGGCGAGGCCGGCGGCCGTCAGGTCGATGTGCAGCGGCGTCACCGACACGCGTCCCGACGCGGTCGCATGGAAGTCGGTACCCGGCCCGGCGTCCTTCGCCGAGCCGGCGGGCCCGATCCAGTAGACCGTCTCGCCGCGCGGGTTCTTCGCGCGGACCACCTCCTCGGCGTGGTGGCGCTTGCCGAGGCGCGTGCCGACCACACCGCCGATCCGGTCGTACGGCAGGTTCGGGATGTTGACGTTCAGCAGCACCGGCCCGGCGGACGGGAACGGTCGCGAGACGAATCGCTCGACCACGTCGCGCGCGACGCGCGCCGCACTGTCGAGATGGGCGTGGCCCTTGTGAACCAGCGAGAACGCGATCGCCGGGATGCCGAGCAGGAAACCCTCCATCGCAGCGGCGACCGTGCCCGAATAGATCGTGTCGTCGCCCATGTTCGCACCGTCGTTGATCCCGGAGACGACGAGATCCGGCCGTGCATCGAGCAGGCCGGTGACCGCGACGTGGACGCAGTCGGTGGGCGTGCCGTTGAGGTATCGGTAGCCGGACGACGCGGTCCGCACCATCAGCGGCCGGTCGAGCGTCAGGGAGTTCGAGGCGCCGGACCGGTCGCGCTCGGGGGCGACCACCACGACCTCGGCCATGTCCCGGAGCGCCTCGGCGAGCGCGGCGAGCCCCGGCGCGAAGTAGCCGTCGTCGTTGCTGATGAGGATGCGCATCCCGGCGATTCTACCAACCGGCGGACGCGCGCCCGTCGGGCCCGAGCGGATGCATCGGACTCGGGCGTGGTGCCGATGCCGCAGCGCGCCGGCCGGCCCGGGCTCAGCCCTCGGCCGGCCAGTCGCGGATGTAGGCCTTCAGCATCCGGTTCTCGAAGCTCTGCTCCTCGAGCACCGCCTTCGCGACATCGTGGAACGAGATGACCCCGAGCAGCACGTCGCCATCCATCACCGGCAGGTAGCGCTGGTGGTTCTCGAGCATCAGCCGGCGCAGGTCGTTGACGTCCATCGACGGCGAAGCGAGGGTCGGGGACGGGTTCATCACGTCGCGGACGACGATCTCGGCCACCGGCGGCGTCGGGCCGGTGCGGTGCTCCTGCTGCCGGCGGGCCAGCACCCGGATGACCTCGCGGAAGGTCAGCATGCCGGCCAGTCGGCCGCGGTCCATCACCACGAGCGAGCCGATGTCGTGCTCGGCCATCACGATGACCGCGTCGGAGAGCATGGTGTCCGGGGTCACGGTGAAGAGCGTCGTGCCCTTGACCTTCAGGATCTCGTTGACTTCCATCGCCCCGCCCCCCCGGTTCCGGTCCGGTCGATGCTAGCGACTCGACCCGGGGCTGGCAAGCCGAGCGCCGGCGGCGGCCCCGGTGCCGGGTCAGCGCGCGGCCGGGGCCGGCGCGTCGACGAGGCGCGTGCGGCGGACGCGCCGCGACGCGGTGTCGGCGCCGCCGAGCTGGCGCACGAGGGTGCGCCGCAGGTCCTCGTCGTCGACCGGCTTCGCGAGGTAGGCGCTGCAGCCGGCGAAGGCCCCGCGGATCACGTCGAGCGGCGAGCGGCGCTCGCTCAGCACCACGATCGGCAGCGCCTGCCATTCGGGCTCGCGGTGGATCGTGCGCACCAGCTTCAGGCCGTCGCCGTCGGACAGGGCCGGGTCGAGCAGCGCGACGTCGGCCGGGCGGATGACCAGTCGCTCGAGCGCCTCGGCCGCGGTCGCCGCGGCATCGGCCTCGAAGCCGAGCCGGTCCAGCGCCGCCCAGGTCCGCGCGCGGGCGGTCTCGTCGCGATCGATCACGAGGACCCGGGCGCGCTCGCCGCGTACCTCGGGCACGACCGGATCGGCCGACCCGACGGCCGGTGGCGCGCCGCGCTTGCGACGGGGACCGCCGTCGAGGCCCTCGAGCTCGACCACGCGATTGAGGATGGGCAGCAGCTGCCGGACGAGCTGTCCGATCTCGATCGCGTGCCGACCGGCCGCCCCGCCCTCCGGGCCGATGACCGAGATGGTCGCCGCCGGGCAGCCGCGCGCCCGCGCCCGCTCGAGCGCCTCGCGGCCGGCCGGATCACCGACGCCCGCGATGAGCAGGTCGGAGGCGGCCTCCTCGTACGGAGCCGCCAGCCGGTAGGCGAACCGGTTGTACTGGATGTGCCGGAACACGACCTCGATCAGGCGCAGGTGCTGCGCATCGAGACCGGCGACCGCGACGGAGAAGCAGGGCTTGTCGGACATGGAGGATCGGCGATCGTGCGCCGCGTGCGACCCATTGTGGACCCCGCACGGCGGTCCGGCGCGAGGCTCGTGTCTGCCGCGCCACGGCCCCGGCGATGCGGCCGATGGGCGGCTCCCCGCCCGTCGCGGGCGGCCGCGGGTGCGGATCGGCCCGCCGCACCCGGTCAAGATCGGGCGCCGCCGGACCGTCGCGGACCGCGTGATAGCATCGGCCGCCCCTCCGCGAAGTGCCTCCCCGGTGCCGTCCCCATGACCGCTCGCGATCCCCACGGCCTGTCCACGCTGGCGCTGCATGCCGGCGCCGCGCCCGACCCGGGCAGCGGCGCGCGGGCCACGCCGATCCACCTGACCGCGGCCTACGTGTTCCCCGACTCCGAGCAGGCCGCGGGCCTGTTCAACATGGAGCGCTCGGGGCACGTCTACTCTCGGATCAGCAACCCGACGGTCGCGGTGCTGGAGGAGCGGATCGCCGCGCTCGAGCAGGGCGTGGGCGCGATCGGCACCGCCAGCGGCCAGGCGGCACTGCACCTCGCGATCGCGACGCTGGCCGGCGCCGGCTCGCACGTGGTCGCGTCCCGCGCGCTGTACGGCGGCTCGCACAACCTGCTGCACTACACGATGTCGCGCTTCGGCATCGAGACCAGCTTCGTCGACCCGCGCGACCTCGACGCCTGGCGCGCGGCACTGCGGCCCAACACGAGGCTGCTGTTCGGCGAGACCCTGGGCAACCCGGGGCTGGACGTGCTCGACATCGAGCGCGTGGCCGAGGTCGCACACGCGCACCGGGTGCCGCTGCTCGTCGACTCGACCTTCACCACGCCCTGGCTCATCCGCCCGTTCGAGCACGGCGCCGACCTCGTCTACCACTCGGCGACGAAGTTCCTATGCGGGCACGGCACGGTGATCGGCGGGCTGCTCGTCGATTCGGGACGCTTCGACTGGGTCGGCTCCGGCAAGTTCCCCGAGCTCACCGAGCCCTACGAGGGCTTCCACGGCATGGTCTTCGCCGAGGAGTCGACGGTCGCGCCCTTCCTGCTGCGGGCGCGACGCGAGGGGCTGCGCGACTTCGGCGCCTGCCTGTCGCCGATGAACGCCTGGCAGATCCTGCAGGGCGTCGAGACCCTCGGGCTGCGGATGGACCGGCACGTCGCGAACGCGCGGCGCGTCGTCGAGTTCCTCGTCGCCCATCCGCAGGTCGCGCGCGTGGCATGGCCCGAGCTCGAGTCGCATCCCGACCACGCGCTCGCGAAGCGGCTGCTGCCGCGCGGCTGCGGCGCGGTGTTCAGCGTCGACCTGAAGCACGACCGCGCGGGCGGGCGGCGCTTCGTCGAGAGCCTGTCGCTGTTCTCGCACCTCGCCAACGTCGGCGACGCGCGCTCGCTGGTGATCCATCCGGCCTCGACCACGCACTTCCGGATGGACGCGGCGGCGCTCGCGGCGGCCGGCATCGGCGAGGCCACGCTGCGGCTGTCGATCGGGCTGGAGGACGTCGACGACCTGATCGACGACCTGAAGCGCGGCTTCCGGGCCGCGGCGAAGGGCTGAGGGAGGCGACACGATGCAGTTCGATCTCGACGGCCGGCGCGCCTACGCGTACACCGGCGGCCGCCCCTTCGATCCGGCCAGGCCGGTGGTCGCGTTCGTGCACGGCGCGCAGCACGACCACAGCGTCTGGATCCTGCAGACCCGGCACCTCGCGCACCACGGGTTCTCGGTGCTGGCCCTCGACCTGCCCGGTCACGGCCGCAGCGAGGGTCCGCCGCTCGCCGACGTCGAGTCGATGGCCGACTGGACCCTGCGCGCGATCGCGGCCGCGGGCGCGACGCGCGCGACGATCGTCGGCCACAGCATGGGCTCGCTGATCGCGCTCGAGGCCGCCGGTCGCTCGCCCGACACGGTCAGCGGCATCGCGCTGGTGGGCACTGCCTTCCCGATGAAGGTCTCCGACGTGCTGCTGAACGCCGCGCGCGACGACGAACCGGCCGCGTTCGACATGATCAACCAGTGGTCGCATGCCAGGCTCGTCCACCGGCCCGGCACGCCCGGCCCCGGCTTCTCGGTGTTCGTGCAGAACCTGCGCCTGATGGAGCGGCAGCCGAAGGGCGTGCTGCTGAACGACTTCGCCGCCTGCAATGCCTACGCGAAGGGGCTCGACCGCGCCCGGGCCCTCGCCTGCCCCGCGCTCCTGGTGCTGGGCGAGCGCGACATGATGACCCCGCCCAAGGCCGCGGCCGGACTCGCGTCCGCCATCGCCGCGTCGACGGTGGTGCGCGTGCCGGGCAGCGGCCATGCGATCCAGACCGAGGCACCCGACGCGCTGCGCGAAGCCCTCGATCACTGGCTGCGCACGGCCGTGCTCGACGGGACCCGGGCCGCGACCTAGGAACGGGCCGGCACGGCCGCTTGGGTCGGCGCCGCCAGCACCTCGCCGATCGGGCGCGCCAGCAGCTCGCCACCCGGATCGACCGTCGGGCCGGCGCCCGACCTGAGGGCCCGCAGGCGCGCCCGCCGATCCGGCGATCCGCCCCAGACGCGGTCGAAGACCGGCCGCAGCGTGAGCGTGGGCAGTTCCGTCGACGGCAGCCACCACTCGTCCCAGACGCCTGCAGGGCCGCCATCGGCGTGCACCGGCCAGACTCGGACGAGGTAGCCGGCCGACGCGAGCAGCGTCGCGACCCGGTCAGCGGCGAGCGGATCGCCGTCGAAGTCGGCACGGAACCGCGCGCTCGGCACCCGGTCGGGCGCGGACCGGACGATCTCGGTGAGCACCCGCACGACGCGATCGAACTCGGCCGCGGGCGTCGCCGCATGCGGCGGGCCCAGCGGCACGCCCCAGTACCGGAGGTTCGCGGCCACGAGCGCGCCGACCAGCACGCTCATCCACAGCGCGAAGAGCCACAGCAGCAGCAGCGGCAGCGCGGCGAACGCGCCGTAGACGACGGTATAGCTCGGGAAGCGCGCGACGTACACGCCGAGCAGGAGCTTGAGGAGCTCGAGCAGCGACGAGGTGACCAGCGCGCCCACCAGCGCGTGCCGCCACAGCACGCGGGCGTTGGGTGCGAGCCGGTAGACCAGCGTGAGACCGAACACGCCGAGCGCGAAGGGCAGCATCCGCGCGATGGCCTCGACGAGGATCGACCAGTCGCCGAAACGCTCGGCGACGCGCAGCTGCAGCCCGAGCGCGAGCCCGAGCAGCACCGGTCCGAGCGTCAGCACGCTCCAGTAGAGCGCGAGCCGCTGCGCGAGCGGGCGCGATCGCGGCGTGCGCCAGATGCCGTTCAGCGTGCCGTCGATGGTCAGCATCGCCGACAGCGCGGTCGCGAGGAAGATCACGGTGCCGAGCGCGGACAGCTGCTCGGCCGATCCGACGAAGGCCTCGATGTAGCGGGTGACGGTCTCGCTGAACGACGGCAGGAACAGGTTCTCGGCGACGAAGCGCTGGACGTTCGCGCGCATCGGGCCGAATGCGGGCGATGCGGCGAGCACCAGCAGCCCCACTGCCGCCATCGGCACGACGGCCATCAGGGTCAGCAGCGTGAGGCTCGAGGCGGTCTGCTGCAGCCTGAGCTCGCGGCCCTGGAGGACCATCGCGGCCAGCAACTGCCGCAGGTGGGCGGCGGTGTCACGCATCGGCCGCATGATACCTTCGCGCGATGGACCCCTCTGCCCTGCCCCGCCGCGTCGTCGTCGCGGCCTTCGCGGCGCTCGCGGTGCTCGCCGTGCTCTGGGAGACCGTCCTCGCGCCGCTGCGGCCCGGCGGCTCGCTGCTGGTGCTCAAGGCGGTGCCGCTCGTGCTGGCGCTGCCGGCGCTTGCGCGCGGCCGCGTGCGCGCGTTCCAGTGGTGGTCGATGGGCGTGCTGGCCTACCTTGCCGAAGGCGTGGTCCGCGGGATGACCGACGTCGGCACGATGAGCCGCACGCTCGGCTGGATCGAGTGCGCGCTCGCGACGATCGCGTGGACCGCGATCCTGGCGACCGTGCGCGCGGCGCGCCGGTCGGCGACGGCGGCGGGCGCGGCGGCTCGCTGACCGGCCTCGCGCCGGGTCGCGGGCTCAGGCCGCCTCGGTCGAGGCGCCTCGGCGCGCGGCGCCTTCGACCTCTTCGAGCGCCCTCGCCAGCAGCCGCTCGTCGGCTCCTGCGAGCAGCGTCGAATCCGACAGCGTGCGCCGCCAGGCCCGTGCGCCCGGACGCCCGTGGTACAGGCCGAGCAGGTGCCGCACGATCGAGCGCAGCGACACGCCGCGCGCGCGCATCCGCCCGGCATACGCGATCATCCGGTCGACGACCTCGGCCCGCGTCGGCGCGGGACCGGCCTCGCCGTACACCCGGCGGTCGACCTCGGCCAGCAGCCACGGGTCGTGGTACGCGGCCCGCCCGAGCATCGTGCCGTCCAGCCCGCGCTCCGCATCGATCGCGGCCTCGAGCGTCGCGAGTCCGCCGTTGAGCACGACGGTCGCATCGGGAAAGTCGGCCTTCAGCCGATGCGCGACCGGGTAGCGCAGCGGCGGGATCTCGCGGTTCTCCTTCGGGCTCAGGCCGTCGAGCCAGGCATTGCGCGCGTGGACGACGAACACGCGGCAGCCGGCCTCGTGGAGCGTGCCGACGAAGTCGCGCACGACGCCGTAGGACTCGTCGCGGCCGAGGCCGATCCGGTGCTTCACCGTGACGGGCACCGACACCGCGTCGCGCATCGCCTTCACGCAATCGGCGACCAGCGCGGGCTCGGCCATCAGGCACGCGCCGAACGCGCCACGCTGGACGCGCTCGCTCGGGCAACCGCAGTTCAGGTTGATCTCCGCGTAGCCGTAGCGCTCGCCGGTCCGCGCGGCCGCAGCGAGCGCGTCGGGCTCGCTGCCGCCGAGCTGCAGCGCGACCGGCTGCTCGGCCGGATCGAAGCCCAGCAGGCGCTCGAGGTCGCCGTGCAGCACCGCGCCGGTGGTGACCATCTCGGTGTAGAGCCGGGCGCGACCGGACAGCTGACGGTGGAAGTACCGACAGTGGCGGTCCGTCCAGTCCATCATCGGGGCGACGCAGAAGCGCCAGTCGGTGGCGTCGCGCGCGGGCGCACGCCCGGTCGGGGTGTCGTCGGACATCGGAAGCGGTCGGTGCCGCAAGGCGGGCGCTGCCGCCGTGCGCGGGGCGGCCGACCGGTCGGCCGCGGACGGGCGCCATGGTACCCGGATCGACCGAAAGTCTTAGCGCTGGCGACCTCGGCCCCCGTTGACGCGCCCGACGCTTCGCGACGATAGTCGTCGGAAACAAGCGGGCAGCCCGGGGACGGAGGAGACATGCGAGTCCTGATCGTCGACGACCATCCACTGATGCGCGGCGGCGTCGTCGTCCAGTTGCGAGAGACCTGGGGCGCGCCGGCGATCGAGCAGGCGGACACCCTGGCCGAGGGACTGCGGGTGCTGACGACCGCGTCGCGCGTCGACCTGGTGCTGCTCGACCTGAACCTGCCGGACACCGTCGGCACCTCGGGAATCGAGACGCTGCGCCAGCGCTTTCCGCGCGTGCCGGTGATGGTGCTGTCGGGCTCGGCCGACAGGGCGACGATCGACCGCTGCCTGCGCGCGGGGGCGAGCGGCTTCCTGCCCAAGTCCGCCTCGGGAGAGCGCCTCGGCACGGCGGTCCGCGCGATCACGGGCGGCGGCATCTACGTGCCGCGCGATGTCGAAGGGGGCCCGCCCCGCGGCTGGGGGGTGCCGGCCGCCGGGCCCGCGGCCGCCGACCCGCGCGGGCTCGGCCTCACCGACCGGCAGACCGACGTGCTGAAGCTGATCATGCGGGGCCTGCCGAACAAGCTGATCGGGCGGCAGCTGCAGCTCGCCGAAGGCACGGTGAAGGTTCATGTCAGCGCCGTGCTGCGTGCGCTCGGGGCGCGCAACCGGACCCAGGCGGTGCTGGCCGCGAACCGGCTCGGGCTGCGCGCCGACTGACCGCCCTGGGCCGGGGCCGCTCGGCCCGGGCGACGGGCGGCCCGCGGACCTCGAATCGCCGCAGCCCGCAGCGACGGGCCCGGCGCCGCGTCACCCCCAGCGGAACGCCGAGCGCGGCGGCAGCGCGAAGCCGCCGGCGAGCGACTCGCCGATCCGCAGCCCCTCGTTCCACTTCGCCATCCGCTCGGAGCGTGCGAACGATCCGACCTTCAGCTGCCTCGCGCCCCAGCCCACGGCGAGATGGACGATCGTCGTGTCTTCGGTCTCGCCCGAGCGTGCCGAGACGATCGCATCCCAGCCGAGCGCCCGCGCGGCCTCGAGCGCCTCGCGCGTCTCGGTCAGCGTGCCCGCCTGGTTCGGCTTGATCAGCGCGGTGTTGCCGGCACCCAGCGCGGCGTGCGCGCGGATCCGCCCGGCATTCGTCACCACCGCGTCGTCGAGCACGACCTGCACGCGGGGACCGGCAGCCGCGGTGAAGGCGGCGAGTCCGTCCGGATCGTCCTCGGCCAGCGGATCCTCGATCGACACCACCGGCCAGCGGCGCAACCAGCCGAGCAGCAGCTCCGCGAGCTCGGCCGACGCGAGCTCGCGCGGCGCCCCGCCCGCGCGTGCCATCCGGTAGCGTCCGCTGCGTCCGAAGTTGCTCGCTGCGACGTCGAGCGAGATCGCGACGTCCTCGCCGGGGCGCAGGCCGGCGGCCTCGATGGCCCGGGTCAGCATCTCGAGCGCCTGCTCGTTGTCGTCGAAGGCCGGCCAGAAGCCGCCCTCGTCGGCCACGCCCTGCAGGCGTCCGGCGTCGGCGAGCAGCCGGCCCGCGGCCCGATAGACCTCGGCGGTCCGGTCGAGCGCCGTGCGCCAGTCGTCGGCGCCGACGGCGACCACCATGAAGTCCTGCAGGTCGAGCCGGCCACCGGCGTGCGCACCGCCACCGAACACCTGGATCTCGGGCAGCGGCAGCACCGCGGGCCGGTCGCCGACGAGCCAGGCCCACAGCGGCCGGCCGGCCGCGGCCGCGGCCGCGTGCGCGACGGCCATCGAGGTCGCCACCAGCGCGTTGCCGCCCAGGCGTGCGCGATTCGGCGTGCCGTCGAGCTCGACGAGCACGGCATCGATCGCGGCCTGCTCGCAGACGTCTCGACCCACCAGCGCAGGCGCGATCTCGGCCTCGACGCCGGCGAGCGCGCGGCGAACGTCGAGGCCGCCGAAGGCCGCGCCACCGTCGCGCAGGTCGACCGCCTCGCCGCTGCCGGTCGACGCGCCGGCCGGCGCGATCGCGCGACCGGTCGCGCCGGTGGCGGTGGCGACGTCGACCTCGATCGTCGGACGACCGCGGGAGTCCCAGACGCGGCGGGCGCGGACGGCGGCGATGCGGCGG
Organism: Pseudomonadota bacterium; assembly: GCA_046046245.1. Taxonomy (GTDB): domain Bacteria; phylum Pseudomonadota; class Gammaproteobacteria; order Burkholderiales; family Burkholderiaceae_E; genus UBA4615. The sequence continues at coordinate 10,560 of JBJOKE010000076.1, forward strand.
GACGGGGGCACGGGAACGGCGGTCAAGGCGGACTCCGGAGGAGGGGTCGGGTTCAGGCGGCGGCGAGTGCCGCGTACCAGGCATCGGCCACCGCGGCAGGCTCGGGCGGCGGCGCGGCGACGAAGCGGCCGGCCACGGTGCGCACCCGATCGCGGTCGCGCTCGTCGGTCAGGTATTCGACCGGGGACTTGCCGTCGACGCGGGCCAGCATCAGCGCGGGCAGCAGCGCCGCCACGCGGGCGGCCAGCGTCTCGCGCGGCTCGAAGCGCGCGACCTCGAACCAGGCGGCGGCGAACGCGTCGAACGCGGCGCGCAGCGCAGCGCGCGCGCCGGGCCGCGACGCGGCGCCCCAGACAGCCTTCAGCAGCAGGTGATTCAGGCAGAAGGCCGCGTCGAAGGCCGGATCGCCGTACCACGCGCACTCGGCATCGAGGATCACCGGTCCGTCCGGGCCCACCAGCAGGTTCTTCGGGCTCAGGTCACCGTGCACCAGCGCGATGCGGGTCTCGGCCGTGGCCTGCGCGAGCGCGTGCAGGCGCGACGCGAGCGCCGGGTGCCGGGCGGCGGTCGCGAGCAGGTAGGGCTCGAGCCGCAGCGCGACGAACAGCGGCGTGGTGTCGAAGCGTGCGGCGATCGCCCGGTCGCCGGCGGTCGCGGCGTGGATCGAGCCGATCGACTCGGCCACGCGCGCCGCGAATGCGGGATCGATGCGGCCGTCGCGCAGTTCGCCCTTCCAGACCGGGTGCCGCACGGGGTCGAGCCAGTCCATGGCGAGCGCGTTGGCGCTTGCGTCGTAGCCGAGCAGGTGCGGCGCCGCGCCGGGTCGCACGGTCGCCGCGACCCGCAGCCAGTCGGCCTCGTGGGCGCTGCGCGCGACCGGCACGCGCCAGTCGGCCGCGACCTTCAGCCGCTCGAGGGCGCGCTTCAGGCAGACGCTTCGGCCGGGCAGGTCCACTCGGACGATGTCCGAGGAGACGCCGCCGGCGAGCGGCACGCAGTCGAGCGGTTCGTCGGGCTCGCACAGGCCGAGCCGCGCGAGCACCGCGCGCGCGGTCGCCGCATCCAGCGTGGGGCCGGCCTGCGCCGCGCCGAGGGAGGTCTCCATGGAGACCGGATTGTAGGCGCTCGTCGCGCGCGCCGCGCGCGGCGGTTGACCTGCGTCAAGCACGGCGCGGCCCGCGCCGTGCCGACGGCCCTACGATGGACCCCGATCGGCCGATCGGCCGAACGACGAGGCCCCGATGCACGCCGAGCCGTCCTCTTCCCGCCCCGCCCCGACGCCGTGGCACGGCGCCATGCTGGCCGCGGCCGCGGCACCCTTCGACCCGTGGCGCGCGTTCAACGCGGGCTGCGACGTCTGGTCCGGCGGCCGCGCCGACGCCGCGGGACTCGCGCGGCGCGCGGCGTGGCGGCTGCGCGAACTGCTGGAGGCGGCGTGCGCCGCACCGCTGCACGCCGAGCGGCTGCGGCGGGCGGCGGGCGGTGGGCTCGGCGACCCGCTGCGGTCGAGGGCGGCGGCACGCCGCGTCGCCGGCCTGCCGCTGGCGGCCATCGAGCCGATCGACCGCGCGACGACGATGGCGCGTTTCGACGAGGCCTGCACGGACCGGGCGATCACGCTCGCCGGGGTCCGCGCGTTCGTCGACGATCCGGCGCGCCTGGGCGATGCCTTCCTCGGCCGATACGCGATCTGGTCGAGTTCCGGCACGACCGGGACGCCGGGCCTCTGGGTGCACGACTCCGGCGCGCTCGCGGTCTACGACGCGCTCGAGTCCTTGCGATCCGGTGGCCTGGATCGACCCGGTCGCCCGGCGGGCTGGCTCGACGGCTGGCTCGCGTCGCCCGCGTTCGGCGGCCGCTATGCGATGGTGGGCGCGACCGGCGGTCACTTCGCCGGCAACGCGAGCGTCGAGCGGCTGCGGCGGCTCTGGCCCTGGGCTGCGCACGCGATGTGCACGGTCTCGATCCTTCGGCCGATCGGCGAGGTCTGCGCCGAGCTCGACGCGTTCGCGCCGACGATCGTCGCGACCTATCCCACCGCCGCCGAGCTGCTCGCGGCCGAGCGTCGAGCGGGCCGGCTGCGGATCCGGCCGCGCGAGCTCTGGCTGGGCGGCGAGCAGCTCGCCGAGACGGCGCGCCGCGCGATCGCCGAGGCCTTCGACTGCCCGGTGCGCCAGAGCTACGGCGCGTCGGAGTGCCTGGCGATCGGCTGGGAGTGCCCGGCCGGCGCGCTGCACCTGAACAGCGACTGGGTGGTGCTCGAGCCGGTGGACCGGGCGCTGCGGCCGGTGCCGCCGGGCACGCCCTCGCACACGGTGCTGCTCACCAACCTCGCCAATCGCGTCCAGCCGATCCTGCGGCACGACCTCGGGGACAGCATCACCCTGATGCCGGCACCGTGCCGCTGCGGCAGCGCGATGCCGACGCTGCGCGTCGAGGGCCGACGCGACGACGTGCTCGCGTTCGATGCTCCGGACGGGCGGCGGCGGCTGTTGCCGCTCGCGCTGGTCACCGTGATCGAGGACGAGGCCGGCGCGTTCGATTTCCAGCTCGTCGGCCGCGACGCGCGCACGCTCGGGCTGCGGCTCGGCGGCGCCGATGCGACGCCCGCGTGCCGCGAGCGCTGCCACCGGGCGCTGCGCGCGTTCCTCGACGCACAGGGGCTCGCGGCGGTGCGCGTCGTCGACGAGGCGCAGCCGCCGGCGCGCGAGCCGCGCAGCGGCAAGCTGCGGCGGGTCGTGCACACCGGCGCCTGAGCCCGCGCGGCACGCCGGGCGCGGGTCGCTCGATGCGCCCCCGGGCTCGACCGTGCGCGTGGCCGGTCAGTCGAGCCAGTCGCCGGCGAGGAAGCGGCGCGCGGTCTCGGTGCGCGGCGCGGCGAAGAAGGCGGCGGCGTCACCGGCCTCGACGACCCGGCCGCGATGCAGCAGCACGACGACCTCGGCGACGCGGCGCGCCTGGGCGAGGTCGTGCGTCGTCATCACCCAGCCGATGCCGCGCGTCGACAGCGCCATCAGGTGGCGCTCGATCGCCGCGCCGGCCGCCGGATCGAGGCTCGAGGTCGGTTCGTCGAGCAGCAGGCAGTCCGGACCCAGCGCCTGCGCGCGGGCGATCGCCAGGCGCTGCTGCTCGCCGCCCGACAGCCGCCGGGCGGGGCGCGCCGCCGCGTAGGCGAGCCCGACGTCGGCGAGCGCGGCGTCGGCGCGCGCCGCCCGCTCGCGCGCCGGCCAGCCGGCGACCGCGAGCGCGTGCTCGACGTTCGCCCGTGCACTCCGGCGGAGCATCACCGGCCGCTGGAACACCAACGCGAGCCGCGCGGGGCGCGGGCGGCCATCCCCACCGAGCGCCTCGACCCGTCCCGCGCTCGGCGGCAGCAGCCCGTGCAGCGCCTGCAGCAGCGTGCTCTTGCCGGCCCCGTTCGGACCGACGACGACGGTGCGGCCGGCGAGCGGCAGTTCGAGGTCGACGCCGGCGAGCACGTCGAGCGCTCCGATGCGCAGGCCCAGGCCGTGCACCCTCAGGCGCGGACCCGTCGCGTGGCCGGAATCGCGCGGGTCCACGTCAGCCGAAGCGCCGCAGCGCGTACTGCCGCACGCCGAACGCACACGCGTTGACCGCGACCACCACCGCGACCAGCACCAGCCCGAGACCCAGCGCGAGCGGCAGATCCCCCTTGCTGGTCTCGAGCGCGATCGCGGTCGTCATCACGCGGGTCACGCCGTCGATGTTGCCGCCGACCATCATCACCGCGCCGACCTCGGCCGCCGCGCGCCCGAAGCCGGCGAGCACCGCGGTCAGCAGCGAGAAGCGCGCCTCGAGCAGCAGCGTGCCGATGGTCTGCAGGCGGGACGCACCGAGCGAGCGCAGGTAGGGCCCGCATTCGACGAGCGCATCCTCGAGCGTCTGGCGCGCGAGCGCGGCGACGAGCGGCAGGACCAGCAGCGACTGCGCGATCACCATCGCGGTCGGCGTGAACAGCAGTCCCATCGGACCGAGCGGGCCCGCGCGCGACAGCAGCAGGTAGACCAGCAGGCCGACGACGACGGCCGGCAGGCCCATCATCGCGTTCAGCACCGCGACGACCGCGCCGCGTCCCGGGAACGGGGTCAGCGCGAGCCAGGCGGCCAGCGGCAGCGCGACCGCCGCCGACAGCAGCGTCGCGAGGCCGCTCACCTGCAGGCTCAGCCCGACGATCGGCCACAGCGCGCCGCTGCCGTCGAGCACCAGCCCGAGCGCCTGCCGTGCGCTCGCCGCCAGTCCGTCCATCCGCGATCCGATCCCCGTGTGCCGTCGGGCCGTGACTCTAGCAGGTCGCCCTCCGCGGGCGCGGGCGGGCTGGCGGCGACCGCGCGGTACGCCTACGATCGCCGATCGTCCACCCCGCCGCATTGCGGCTGCCGGCCCCGATGCCCCTGCCCGATCCGCCGTCGCCGCGCTCCGGTCCGCGCTGCCCGCGCCCGGCCTCGCACCCGCGGTCGGCCGCTCGCGTCGCGGGCCGCGGGTCCGCGACCCTCGCCGCGGGCCGGGCGGTCGGCACGCTGGTCGTGGCGGCGATCGTCGGCTGCGCCGCGCCCGGCAGTTCCACGTCCACGTCCACGTCCACGTCCGCACCCGCGCCCGCGCCCGGCGTCCTCGGCGCGCCCGGCTGCGATGCCTTCGCCGAGACGCTCGACGACACGGTCCGCAGGGCCGGCACCGGCGACGCGCAGGCGTCGCGCGTCGCCGGTGCCCGATGGCTGCGGACCGACCGGTTCGCCGCGTCCTTCGCCGACGAGGCGCTCGCGCCCGATGCCCGACGCGCCTGGCTCGAGCAGCTGCGCGAGCACGACGCCGGCGCGCGTCGGGTCGAGGTGGCGAACCTGCCCCCCGATGCGCGCGCCGCGGCGGCGCCAGCCGCGCGCGCCGTGCTGGCGGCCGTCGGGCTCCTCTCGCCGACCCGGCCGCAGACGGCGCCCGACGACGCGGCGTCCGCCGACGCCTCAGCCGTCGCCTCAGCGCCCACCGCCACCGCCACCGCCACCGCCACCGTCGCCGCCGCCGTCGCCCACTGCGGCCGCGCGGAGATCGACGCCATCGACGGCGACGCCGACGCGCTCGAGCGTCTGCGCAGGGCCGTCCGCGTGCCGGACGACTACGTCGCCTGGCAGCGCACGCTCGGCCTCTACCCGATCGCCGTGCTGCCCTTCGGCGCCGGGGTGCGTCGCGAGGAGGCTGCCACCTCCGCGGCCTTCGCCCGTCATGCCGGCCGCGTGGCCGAGGGCACGACGGTCTTCGCGCCGCAACGAGCCGCCGCGCCGGCCGGGGACGGCCCCCCGCCATCGATCGCCGACCGCGACGCGCTCGACGTGCCGCGGCTCGACCCCGTCTCCCGGACCGCGCTGCTCGCCGCACACGCGCCGCTCTGGGCACTAGAGGGCGACGGCGACGACGATCGCTTCGGCGCGCTGGTCCTCGACGACGACGGCCGCGCGCGGGTCGACGTCGCGCGTCCGGTGGTCCACGCGCGCGTCGCCTTCACCCGCTGGGAGGGACGCGTCCGCGTCCAGCTCGTCTATGCCGCCTGGTTCCCGCGGCGCGCTCCGGCAGGCGTGCTCGATCCGCTCGCCGGCCACCTCGACGGCGTGCTGCTGCGCCTGACGCTCGACGAGGCGGGCCGCGTCGCGATGGTCGACTCGATCCACGCCTGCGGCTGCTGGCACCTGTTCGTGCCGGTCGGTCCGTGGCGGACGCGCCCGGCCCCGGTGCCCGGCGACGAGTGGGCGCTCGTGCCGGCGCGGCTGGACGCGGTCCCGCCGGGCGCTCGCGTGCGCGTGCGACTCGCGGCGCGCACGCATGCGGTCGAGGGCCTGGACGTCGCGACGTCGGTGCCGCCGACGGCGGCCGGCTACCGGCTCGTCGACGACGACGGGCTGCGGACCCTGCCGCATCCGCGCGGCGGCACCCGCAGCCTCTACGACGCCCGAGGCCTCGTGCCCGGCACCGAGCGCGGCGAGCGCTGGCTCTTCTGGCCGATGGGCGTGGCCGAGCCCGGGGCGATGCGTCAGTGGGGCCGGCACGCGACGGCCTTCGTCGGGCGTCGGCACTTCGACGAGGCCGACCTGCTCGAGCGGCGCTTCGAGCGCGACATCGCCCTGCGCTGACCTGCCGTGTCGTGCCCGCCGCGCGCGCCCCAGCCGGGACGCGCGGCAGCGCCGGGCCGGGCGGCGTTCCGGGCAACCTCGGTCAGGCGTCGTCGGCGCCGTCGTCGTCGACCGCGTCGGGATCGTCGTCGTCCCCGCCGCCCTCGCCGTCGTCGTCGGGCCGGTCGACGCCTCCCGCGTCCTCACGCTCGGTATCCTCGCCCCAGTCGACCCGGCGACGCTCGACGGGCGGCCCCGCGTCGGGCGGCCCGTCGTCGTCGATCGGTGAAGGGCCGGCTCCGGTACCGGGGTCCGGCGCCGGGCGCCTGCCGCCGGGGCCCGCATCGGGATCGAGGATGCTGGTCGCGCTCATGCCGTGTCCTCCGCCGTGAGACGGGACCGACGAGGCAAGCCGCGTTCCCGCCCGCAGGACGGCCGAGGCCCGGCGGCCCCGTGGCCCTGCGGCTCCGCTGCGCCGCGGTTCAGCCGCCGGCCGGCCCGGACCGTCGCCCGTCGACCAGGTCGAAGAGCCCGTCCGGCCCCGCCGCGAGGGCGTCGGCGCCGAGCAGCGCCTGCCAGTCGGACTCGTCGCCCCAACGGTCGCGCCAGCGCCAGAGCAGCGTGCTGAACCGGTGCAGCGCGTGCTCGGCGGTGAAGCCGATCGCGCCGTGGACCTGGTGGACGACCGCCGCCACGCGGCCGGCGGCCTCGGCGGCGCGCGCCTTCGCGACCATCGCCGCCACCGTCCCGTCGCCCGCCTCGATCGACGCGGCCGCCCAGTCGAGCGCGGCCCGCGACGCCGCGACCTCCTCGGCCGCGACCGCGAGCGGATGCTGCACTGCCTGGAACTGGCCGATCGGTCGACCGAAGGCCTTGCGCACGCCCGCGTACTCGACGCCCAGGTCGATCGCCGAGCGCATCGCGCCGGTCAGCATCGCGGCCGCGACCACCGCGAGCCGGGCCCGCACGCCGGCCGCGTCGACGAGCTCGAACGCGCGCGGCGCCGCGGCGCCCGCCTCGTGCCAGCGGCACCGCGCCACGCTGCCCCAGGGATCGACCTCGAGCCGGTGGACCTCTCCCGCGGCGGCATCGCCGTCCGCGGGATCGGGCGCGCCGTCGGGCGCCGCCACCGACAGCCTGATCGGCCGATCGTCGGCGTCGTGTCCGCCGGCCGCGAGCAGCGCATGCGCGAGCAGCGCGTCGGCGAGCGGGACGGCCGCCGCGAAGCGCCCCACGGCCTGCAGGACCGCCGCCGCGTCCGACCAGGCCTCGCCCGCGCCGCCCTGCGCCTCGGGCCGCAGCAGGCGGGGCACCCCCGCCTCGGCGAGCGCGTGCCACAGCGCCGGGTCGAAGCCGCGCGCCGGCGGCGCGTCGGCCAGCATCCGTTCGACCGCCTCGGCGATCATCGAGGTATCCGTGCTCATCGCAGCCCCAGCCCGCGGGCGATCATGCCGCGCAGCACCTCGGGGGTGCCGCCGCGCAGCGTGTAGGAGGTGGCGTCGGCCACCGTGTCGTCGAGCATCGCGCGGTAAGCGCGCGCCGCGGCCGAGCCCGGCTCGGCGAGCCGCAGCGCGCGCAGCCGCTCGGGGATCTCGCGCTCGAGCGCGTTGCCGAGGTCCTTGGTGATCGCCGCCTCGGTCGCGGGGTCCGCGCCGGCATCGAGCTTCGCCGCGATCGACAGCGCCATCCGGCGCAGCGCCGCGAGGTGCGCGACCGATCGGCCGAGCTCGATGCGCGCGGCCGGCGTGTCGTCGCGCGGACCGGCCGCGATCAGCTCGACCAGCAGCGGGAACACGCTGAGGAAGCGCTCGGGCCCGCTGCGCTCGAACGCGAGCTCGCCGGTCACCAGCCGCCAGCCGTCGCCCGGGCGGCCCAGCACGTGGATGTCGGGCACGAAGACGTCGTCGAAGGTGATCTCGCTGAAGTCGTCTCGACCGCAGAGATTGCGGATCGGACGGCGCTCGACGCCCGGCGCCTTCAGGTCGACGACGAACTGCGTGAGGCCCGCGTGCCGCCGCTCGGTGTCGAGCGGTTCGGTGCGGAACAGGCCGATCATGTAGTCAGCCCGATGCCCGCCGGTGGTCCAGACCTTCCGGCCCGACAGCCGCCAGCCACCGTCCGCGCGCACGCCCTTCGAGCGCACGCTCGCCAGGTCGGAGCCGGAATCGGGCTCGCTCATCCCGATCGCGAAGGTGAGCTCGCCGCGGACGATGCCCGGCAGCACCGCCTCCTGCAGCGCCTCGCTGCCGTGCCGCAGGATCTGCGGGCCGCTCTGCCGATCGGCGATCCAGTGCGCGCCGACCGGTGCACCCGCGGCGAGCAGTTCCTCGACGACCACGTAGCGCTCGAGCGTCGAGCGCTCCTGGCCGCCCCAGCGCTTCGGCCACGTCAGCCCGATCAGGCCCGCGCGCCCGCAGGCCCGGGTGAAGTCGGGATCGAAGATCGTCCAGCCCGAGCAGCGGGGCACGTAGGCGCCGGCCGCGCGCTGCTCGCGCAGGAACGCGCGGACCCGTTCGCGCAGCGCCCGCGCGCCCTCGGGCAGCTCGACCGGCTCGAATGCGAGGCTCATGCCGCGACCTCCCCGTGCAGCACGCGCCCGTCCGGGTCGAGCACGGCGACGCGCGTGGCGATGCCCTGCGCGACCGACTGCCCGACGGTGCAGAACTGCTCGAACTGCGCGAGCACGCGCGCGAACTTCGCCGCGTCCGCGGGCACCTTGGCGACCGACAGCCGGACCGCGATCGACAGCACGCGCTGCCGGCCCTCGGCGTTGCGGCCGACCTCGCCGATCGCCTCGGCCGACAGCGGCCCCGCGTCGAGCGCGAACTTGCGCAGCGCGAAGTGCAGCGAGTCGGTCATGCAGCTCGCAACGGCCGCCAGCAGCAGCTGCGAGGGGTTGGGCCCCTGTCCGCCGCCCATCGGCACCGGCTCGTCGGCCACGACCGGCGGCTTCGCCGGATCCCAGGTGATCTCCAGTTCGAAGCCCTGCCGCTGTCGCAGCCGGACCGAACGCTCTCCGTCGGCCATCCCTTCTCCTCGTCGTCGCGAAGCGGCCGCGTCAGCGGCGCCGCGCCACCAGTTCGATCACGTCCGACATCCCGTCGTGACCGCTGCCCTCGTGCAGCACGCGCTGCGCGCGCTCGAGCCGCTCGAGGGTCCAGCCAGCGAAGGCCTCACGCAGCATCGCCTCGTCGTAGAGGTGCGAGGCGATGCCCGGCCCGCCGGTCCCGTAGTCCAGCTGCCGCGGGCCGTAGCCCACGAGCAGCAGCATGCCACCGGGCCGCAGCGCGCGCGCGAAGCCCTCGAACATCGCCGCGCGCTGCTCGGGCGTCGCGAACTGCACGAAGACCGCCACCACGGCGTCGAACGGCGCACCGCTCGCCGGATCGTCCCAGCGCCAGTCGTCGACCGAGGCCTGACGGAAGTCCACGGCCACGCCGCGTTCGGCCGCGAGCGACGCCGCCTTGCGCAGCCCGACCTCGGCGAGGTCGAAGGCCACGACGCGGCAGCCGCGTGCGGCGAGCCAGGTCGAGTTGCGGCCCTCGCCGTCGGCCACGCACAGCACGCGGTCACCCGGCGCGAAGCGCGCGCCCTGCGCGGCGAGCGTGTCGTTCGGCTCGGTCCCGAAGACGAACCCTTCGGCCGCGTAGCGCCCGTTCCAGCGCGCGGCCGCGTCGGCGAAGCCCGCCATCGCTTCAGCCGATCGTGCGCTTCAGGAACGCGGCCATGCGCTCCCAGGCCTGCTGCGCGCAGCCCGCGTCGTAGACGTCGCCGCGGCGCTCGTTGAAGAAGCCGTGCGCCGCCTCGTAGCGGAAGACCTCCGGTGCGCGCCCGGCGCCCTTCATCGCGGCCTCGAGCGCGTCGGCCGCCGCCGGCGTGCACCAGTCGTCGCGGTTCGCGAAGTGGGCCTGGAACGGCACGCCGATGGCCGCCGGATCGGCGAAGTCCTTCGGCGGGATCCCGTAGAAGCAGACGCCCGCTGCCACCTCGGGCACGTGAACGCAGGTCGCGACCGTCAGCGCGCCGCCCATGCAGAACCCCATCACCGCGACCTTCGAGCCGCCCTGCGCGAGATGCCGCACAGCGCCGCGGATGTCCTGGTGGGTCGCACCGGGGAAGTCGAGCCCCGTCATCAGGTGGCTGGCCTCGTCGGGCGCCTGCGTCACGCGTCCCTTGTAGAGGTCCGGTGCGAGCGCGGTGTACCCGGCGCGCGCGAAGCGGTCGGCGACGCCGCAGATCTGGTCGTTCAGCCCCCACCACTCCTGGATCACGACCACGCCGGGCGCGCCCGCGCCGGCACTCGCCAGGTAGCCGCGGGCATGCCCGCCGTCGGGTCGCGCGAACTCGATCATCTGTCCCATGCCGTCGTCCTCCTTCATGGTCGCGGGCCGCGTGCCCGCGTCGTTCGAAGACTAGCAAACCGCGCCCGCCGCGCTGCGCGCCGCCGTACCGGATATCCGGGTGCGGCGTCGGCGCCGGACACGTGTGCCAGAATCTCGGCCGTTCCGACCCGCGCCCCACGGAGACCCGCTTGGACACGACGCTGGCCACCAGCGTGCAGGTGACCGACAAGCTGATGCGCCGCTTCGGGATCGATCCCGGCCCGGTGTTCAGGCGCCACGGCATCGATCCCGGGCTGCTGTCGGACCCGTCCGCCCGGCTCCCGCAGGATGCGATCGATGCGGCGGTCCGCGAGGTCGCCGCGCACGTCCCCGATCCGGCGTTCGGGCTGCTCGCCGCCGAGTGCTGGCATCCGTCGAACCTCGGCGCGCTCGGCCACGCCTGGCTCGCGAGCTCCACGCTGCGCCGGGGCCTCGAGCGGCTGCAGCGCTACTGGCAGCTGATCGGCCAGCGGACGGCGATCCACCTGCGCGACGAGCCCGGCGGCCTGGCGGTGGTGCTCGAGAACCCGCGCAGCGACCCGGTCGTCGCCGCGGTGACCACCGACATGGACTTCTCCGTGCTGCTCGACATGTGCCGCGTCAACGCGGGCCGCGCGTTCAACCCGGTGGAGGTCCGGCTGATCCGCCCCGAGCCGGGGGACACGACGCCGTTCGACGCGTTCTACGGCTGCCCGGTCCGCTTCGGCAGCCCCGAGCGGGCCGTGGTCATGCCGCGCGACGCGATCGAGGCGCCCCTGCCGACCTCGAACCGCCAGCTCGCCGGAATGCTCGACCGGCTGCTCGACGAATCGATCGCGAAGCTCGACCGCAGCGACGTCGTGGCCCGCTGCCGCGCGCAGATGCACCGGCGCCTGGCCAGCGGCGAGGTCAGCGCGACGCGCGTGGCGAGCGACCTCGCGATGAGCCGCCGCACCCTGCATCGCAAGCTCGCCGACGCCGGCACGACCTGGCAGGAGCTGCTCGACGCGACGCGACGCGACCTCGCGATGCGGATGATCGAGGACCCGCGCCGCTCGATCGGCGAGATCACCTTCGAACTCGGCTTCTCGCAGCAGAGCGCTTTCGCTCGCGCGTTCCGTCGCTGGGCCGGCGTCTCGCCCACCCAGTACCGGGAGGCCCGGCCGGGCCCGCGCCGCGACGGTCCCGCCGACGCCGGTGCCGGGCCGCAGCCCTGATCCCGCTCGCCACCGACCGCCGCATGACGACCGCCGGTCCCGGGTCGGTTGCCGCCGATCCGGATCGGGCGCAGGCTCGATCGCGACCCATCCGCCGGAGCATCCGATGACCCGAGCCACGCTGATCCCGTTCGCCGTCGCCGCGCTGCTCGCGGGGACGGCCGGCTGCGCGTCGTTCGCCCCCGCGCCGACGGCGGCCGCGATCGCCGCGGACGCGGCCGCGGCCGCCGCGCAAGCGCCGCGCGCCGAGCCGCCGGTTGCCGCGGCGCCCGGGCCGTCCGAGCCGCCGGTCGCCGCGGCCCCCGAGCCGTCCGCGCCCTCCGCGCCGACGTCCGCCGCGACGCCCGTCCCGGCGCCCGCGACGAAGTCCGCGCCCCGCGCGTCGTCGCGGTCACGGGCCGGAGACACATCGTCGCCCGCGCGCCCGGAGTCGTCGTCCCGCGGCGGACCGTCCGCCGCCGGTCCGACCGTCACCACCTTCGTCTATTCGGACGCGCCGGTCGCCGTCCGCCGCGAGGCTGCGACCGCCGAGGCGCCGCGCGCGATGGACGCGCGCGTGCCCACGGGCTTCAACCCGTACGGCATCGCGTACTCGCCCGGTGCCTACCGGTGCGAGCTCGGCCGCAGCGTGCAGGTGCGGACGGTGTCGGCCGATCTGCGCACGACCGTGCTGCGCTGGGGCCGGGACGAGTTCACGCTGCGTGCGGTCGACGCGCGCAGCGGCGCGCTGCGCTACGAGGACCCGGCCTCGGGGCTCGCGTGGATCGTGCTGCGCGACCGCTCGATGCTGCTCGACATGCGCGAGGGCCAGCGGCTCGCGAACGCCTGCCGCGCCTGAGACGGCACCGGGCAGTGCCCGGCGCTCCCGATCAGGCGTCGCCCAGCCGCACGCGCAGCGCGGCGAGCTCCGCCTCCAGCCGTTCGACCCGCTCGACCAGCGCGTCGAACGCGGCGGCGTCTCGCACGGCGCGCGCCGGCGCGCCAGCGGGTGCCGCGGCCTCGACCGCCGGCTCGTCCGGCTCGCCGCACAGCAGGTGCGCCCAGCGCTGCTCGCGCGCGCCGGGCTGCCGGGCGAGGCGTCGGACGAAGGGTTGCGGCGACCGCGCGGCGAGCTCCTCGAGGTAGGCCTCGGTGGCCGACAGGTCCGAGAATCGGTGCAGCCGCTCGCAGTTCGCGCGCAGCTCGGCGGCGGTCTGCGGCCCGCGCAGCACCAGGGTCGCGAGCAGCGCGACCGACTCCGACGGCACGCCGAGCGCGCGCTTCGCATTGTGCTCGTAGCGCATCACGCGGCCGCCGCTCGACTCGATCACCAGCGCGCGGGCGCGCAGCGCATCGAGCGCCGCGTGGACATCGGCCTCGGCCAGCTCCATCACCGGGTCGCGGCTGGTCTTCTGGTTGCAGCCGGCCACCAGCGCGTTCAGCGACAGCGGGTAGGTGTCCGGCACGGTGTGCTGCTTCTCGACGAGCACGCCGAGCACGCGGGCCTCGGTGACGGACAGTGGAGCGAAGGGCGCGGCGGCGGCCATGCGGCAGGGGGGGTCGGGCGGAGGGATCGCGATTGTCCGGGCCCGTCCGCGGCGGCGCAAGCCGCGGCGGCTCAGCGGCCGGAGAGGAACCCGCGGTACGACGCGTCGAAGGCCGCGGGGTGCTCGAAGTGCGGCAGCGCGCCGGCCTCGAAGGGCTGCAGCCGCCAGTTCGCGCGCGCGGCGGTCCAGTCGGCGCCGGAGAAGTCGGTGAAGTCGCCGCGCGTCGCGTGCGGCACCCAGACCGGGAGCTCGAGTCGCTCGTAGACGGCGCGCACGTCCGCGCCGAACAGCCGACCGCAAAGGAACGCCAGCGGCGCGAAGCGGGCGCCCGGCTGCCGCGCGCTCGTCCAGCAGTCGTCGATCAGCTCCGGCGGCACCGCGGGCGAGCCGAAGGTGCGGCGCAGGAAATAGGCGACGCTGCGCCGGCTGGTCAGGGCGTCGAACAGCCGCTGGCTCCAGAGCGGCACCGACAGGACCCGGTGGACGCCCGGTACCTCGCGGCCGGTGCCCGGCGCCGCGCGGCGATCGCCGGAGCGCCGATCGAGCCCGGTCGGGGTGACCATCGCCAGCGACCGGACCCGCGCGGAGCGCGACAGCGCCGCGCGCGCCGCGAACTCGGACGACAGCGACAGCGCGAGCAGGTCGACCGGCCCACCGGCCTCGGCCGCCACCGCGTCGATCGCGTCCTCGACCGCCGCGACGTAGAGCGCGATGTCGTAGCGCCGGTCGCCGCGTTGCGCGCCGCCGAAGCCCGGCAGGTCGATCGCGACGACCCGGTGGTCGACCGCGAGCCGCTCGACGATCGGGCGCACCTCGCAGGCCGACGCGGCGGCGTTCACGCTGTGGACCAGCAGCACCGGTCGGCCCTCTCCCGCCGACCAGAGCACGGTGCGCCCCGCCCGGCCGTCGAGGTCGCGGCGCGTGGCGGGAAACGGAGGCGGCAGCGGGGGGATGGACATCGGGCGGGCGCGTGGAGAACGGTCCGATCGTGCGCGCTCGCGCGGGACGCGTCGATCATAGCGAAGCGCGCCGTCGGATCGGACCAAGACCCGCGGCTGCGCGGGCCGTCCGCGTCCGCCTGCGCCCGACGGTGGCCGCCTCCCCAGGACGGGCGTTGTCGCGACGGGCCGGGACCGCTAGCGTCCGTGGCACCTGCGGCCGGGCGCGCCGCGCGTCGGGCGACGGGAGGCCGCGATGGACACGAGGTGGCGGGCGTTGTGGGTGCTGTCGGCCGCGCGCGTGGCGATGGGCTACCAGTTCCAGGCGGTCGGCTCGACCGCACCGCTGCTGCGCGAGCACTACGGACTCGCGCTCGCGGACCTCGGCTGGCTCGTCGGGCTCTACCTGCTGCCCGGGGTCGTGCTCGCGCTGCCCGGCGGCATGCTGAGCGCCCGATTCGGCGACCGGCGGATCGCGATCGCCGGCATGGCCGCGATGGCCGCGGGCGGCGCCCTCTGCGCCGTGGCCGACTCGCTCGCGGTGCTGCAGGCCGGTCGTCTGCTCGGCGGCGTCGGCGGCGTGCTCTTCAACGTCACGGGAACGAAGATGGTCGCGGACTGGTTCGTCGGGCGGGAGATCGACACCGCGATGGCGATCTACGTCGGTACCTGGCCGCTCGGCATCGGACTCGGCCTGCTGACGCTCGCGCCGATCGCCGCGACGGCCTCGCCGGCGGCCGCCTTCGGCGCGACCGCGGTGCTGGCCGCGCTGTCCGGGGTCCTCGTGGCCGCCCTCTACCAGCCGGCGCCGGGGGCGGCGGCAGCGGGACGGCCGCGGCTCTCGTCGCTCGCCGCCGGCGACGTGCCGCGCCTCGCGATCGCCGCGGCCGGCTGGACCGCCTACAACGTCGCCTTCGCGCTCCTGGTCGCGTTCCTGCCGGTCCTGTTCGTCGCGCGCGGCCTGACGATCGCCGAGGCCGGCGCCTTCGTCGCGCCGCTGACCGCGACGATGATGATCTCGATCCCGTTCTTCGGTTGGGTCGTCGGCCGCAGCGGGCGCCCGCTCGCGGTCTCGATCACCGGCCTCGCCGCCTGGGCCGGCTGCCTGCTCGCGCTCCGCGCGGGCGGCGACCCGCTCGCCTGGCTGATGATCGCCGGCTTCGTGTCGGGCAGCGCGGCCGGCGTCATGGTCGCCGCCCCCGCGCGCTTCCTCGCGCCCTCGGCACGGGCGATCGGACTGGGGCTCTTCTACACGCTCTACTACGCCGGCATGGCGGTGCTGCCCCGGGCGGCTGGCGCGATCGCCGATCGGCTGGGCTCGCCGGAGGCGATCCTGCCGATCGCGGTCGCGCTGATCGCCACGGCGGCGGTCGCCCTCGTGGCGACCCGACTCGCCCCGCCGGCAGCCCAGGTCGCCCCGACCCCGCCCGCACGCTGACCTCACTCCGCGTCAGTCTTGCAAAAAAGGTTCGTCTGATTTCCAGATTACCGTCTTTTTGATCATGAATCGGGCGACTACCATGGCGCCCCATGCCCGATTCCTCTTCCTCCGGCGCCCGCTCGCCCGTCAGGGCGGTCGTCTTCGACGCCTACGGCACGCTCTTCGACGTGCATTCGGTCGCGAGCCTCGCCGAGCAGCTGTGGCCGGGCCGCGGCGATGCGCTGTCGCAGGCCTGGCGAGCCAAGCAGCTCGAGTACTCCTGGCTGCGCGCGATGTCGGGCCGCTTCAAGCCGTTCTGGGACGTGACCCGCGACGCGCTGCGCCAGACCGCCGCGCGCCTCGGCCTGCCGCTCGACGCCGCCGCAGAGACGCGGCTGATGAACCAGTACGCGTCGCTGTCGGCCTTCCCCGAGAACCTCGACGCGCTGCGCGCGCTGAAGGCCGCGGGCCTGCCGATCGGCATCCTCACCAACGGCGATCGCGAGATGATCGAGGTGTCGATCCGCAGCGCCGGGATGGACGGCCTCTTCGACCACGTGCTGTCGTCGACCCAGGCCTCGACCTTCAAGACGCAGCCCGCGATCTACGACCTCGGACCGGCCGCCTTCGGCCTGAAGGCGCGCCAGATCCTGTTCGTCTCGTCGAACGCCTGGGACGCGATCGCCGCGCGCTGGTACGGCTACACGACCTTCTGGATCAACCGCACGGGCGCGCCGCCCGAGCAGCTCGACACCGAGCCCGACCACGTCGGGCGACTGCTGACCGACGTGGTCGCGGTCGCCGCGCGGCGGGCCTGAGCCCCCCGAGCCCCCCGGGCCCCTTTCCACCTTCCTCCGAACCGCGAGCAACGCCATGACCGACCGCATCGAACTCCACGGCCTGAAGGTCGCCCGTCCGCTGCACGACATGATCGTGAACGAGGCCCTGCCGGGCACCGGCATCACGGCCGACGCCTTCTGGAAAGGCCTGTCCGGGCTGGTCCACGAGCTGGGCCCGAAGAACCGCGCGCTGCTGGCGAAGCGCGACGACCTGCAGGCGAAGATCGACGCCTGGCACGCCGCCCGCCGCGGCGCGCCGCTCGACGCCGCCGAGTACACCGGGTTCCTGAAGGAGATCGGCTACCTGATGCCGGACGGACCCGACTTCTCGGTCGACACCGCGAACGTCGACCCGGAGATCGCGACCATCCCCGGCCCGCAGCTGGTGGTGCCGGTGATGAACGCGCGCTACGCGCTGAACGCGGCGAACGCGCGCTGGGGCAGCCTCTACGACGCCCTCTACGGCACCGACGCGATGGGCGACGCGCCGCAGCCCGGCGGCTACGACGAGGCGCGCGGCGCGCGCGTGATCGCGTGGGCGAAGGACTTCCTCGACCGCGTCGCCCCGCTCGCCGGCGGCGCGAAGCACGCCGACATCACCGCCTACTCGGTCGCGAACGGCGCGCTGCAGGCACGCACGGCAGCGGGTGCGGTCGGCCTCGCCGACCCGGCGGCCTTCGTCGGCCACTCGGGCGCTGCCGACGCGCCGTCCGCGGTGCTGCTGAAGCACCACCACCTTCACGTCGAGATCCGCATCGACGCGTCGCACTCGATCGGGAAGACCGATCGCGCGCACGTCGCCGACGTGCTGCTGGAAGCCGCGATCACCACGATCATGGACTGCGAGGACTCGGTCGCCGCGGTCGACGCCGACGACAAGGCGCTCGCCTACCGCAACTGGCTCGGCCTGATGAAGGGCGACCTCGTCGAGACGGTCGCCAAGGGCGGCGGCTCGTTCGAGCGCAGGCTGAACGGCGACCGCACGTACACCGGCGCCGACGGCCGGCCGCTGACGCTCAAGGGCCGCTCGCTGATGCTGGTCCGCAACGTCGGCCACCTGATGACGAACCCGGCGGTGCTCGACCGCGACGGCCGCGAGGCGCACGAGGGCCTGATCGACGCGATGGCCACCGTCGCGATCGCGATGCACGACCTGCGCAAGACCGCGGGCGCGCGCAACTCCACGCAGGGCTCGGTCTACGTGGTCAAGCCGAAGATGCACGGCCCCGAGGAGGTCGGCTTCGCCGACGAGATCTTCACGCACGTCGAGCGCGCGCTCGGCCTGCCGCGGTACACGGTGAAGATCGGCATCATGGACGAGGAGCGCCGCACGACGGTCAACCTCAAGGAATGCATCCGCGCCGCGCGTCACCGCGTCGCCTTCATCAACACCGGCTTCCTGGACCGCACCGGCGACGAGATCCACACGTCGATGGAGGCGGGCCCGATGGTCCGCAAGGCCGACATGAAGTCCCAGGCCTGGATCCAGGCCTACGAGCTGTGGAACGTCGACGTCGGCCTCGCCTGCGGCCTGGCCGGCCGCGCCCAGATCGGCAAGGGCATGTGGGCGATGCCGGACCTGATGGCCGCGATGCTGCAGCAGAAGATCGGCCACCCGCAGGCCGGCGCGAACTGCGCATGGGTGCCCTCGCCCACCGCGGCGACGCTGCACGCCACCCACTACCACCAGGTCGACGTGCTCGCGCGCCAGGTCGAGATCGCCCGCGGCGGCCGCCGCGCGAAGGTCGACGACATCCTGCGCATCCCGGTGGCCGCGTCGCCGTCGTGGAGCGAGGCCGACAAGGACGCCGAGCTCGCGAACAACGCGCAGGGCATCCTCGGCTACGTGGTGCGCTGGGTCGACCAGGGCGTGGGCTGCTCGAAGGTGCCCGACATCAACGACGTCGGCCTGATGGAGGACCGCGCGACCTGCCGCATCTCCTCGCAGCACATCGCGAACTGGCTGCACCACGGCGTGGTGACCCGCGAGCGCGTGATGGACGTGATGAAGCGGATGGCCGCGGTCGTCGACCGCCAGAACGCCGGCGATCCGGCCTACCGGCCGATGGCGCCGTCGTTCGACGGCGTGGCCTTCGAGGCCGCCTGCGACCTTGTGTTTGAGGGCACGAAGCAGCCCTCGGGCTACACCGAGCCGGTGCTGCACCGTCGACGCCTGGAGCTGAAGGCCGCCGCCCGCTGAGGATCGCCGGGCGTTGACCGGGGCCCTGCGGCAAGGGGGCCTCGCGGCACGGGTCGCCCCGCACTGACGGCGGCGACCCGCGTCGTGTCACCATCGCGTCGACCCCGACCGCGAGGAGACCCCGCATGAGCACCCCCCGCACCACCCCCGTCCGCTACCGCGTCGCCGACGGCGTCGCCGAGATCCTGCTCGACCACGCACCGGTCAACGCGCTGACCGTACCGATGCTCGACGCGCTGCTCGCCGCGTTCGAGCGTGCCGCGGCCGACGACTCGGCCCGCGCGGTCGTGCTCGGCAGCACGGTGCCGAAGCGGTTCTGCGCGGGCCTCGACCTCAAGGCCTTCTCCGAGCAGGACGGCGACGGCGTTCGGGCGCTGCTCGAGCGGCTCTACACGCGCTTCACCGACGTCCAGCACCGCCTCGGCAAGCCCTCGATCGCCGCGGTCTCCGGCACGGCGCGCGGCGGCGGCATGACGCTCGCGATCTCGTGCGACCTGATCGTCGTCGACCGCGACGCGGACCTGGGCTACCCCGAGGTCGACGTCGGCGTGATCCCGGCGATCCACTTCGCGCACCTGCCGCGGATCGTCGGCAAGCACCGCGCGTTCGACCTGCTCTTCACCGGCCGCACCTTCGGCGCGCAGGAGGCGCACGAGCTCGGGCTGGCGAGCCGGATCGCCGAGCCGGGCACCGCGCTGGCGACGGCGCACGAGCTCGCGCGCGTGCTCGCGGCCAAGCCGCCGCGCGTACTGCGGATGGCCCGCGAGGCCTTCCTGCGCGAGATCGACGCCGGCGGCGGCTACCGTCACGGCGTGGCGACCGCGGTCGAGAACTTCTGCAACGTCGCGGCCACGCCCGAATCGAAGGCCGGCATCCGCGCGTTCGTCGACCGGCCGCGGCGCAGCGTGGACCGCGCGCCGCGCTGACCCGGGCGGCGTCGCGCCGCGGCGGGCCGCGTCACTCGAGCGTGATGCCCGCCTCGCGGATGATCGCGCCCCACTTGCGCGCCTCGGCGTCGATGAAGGACGCGAACTCGGCGGGCGTGCCGCCGCCGGCGATCAGCCCCTGCTTCGCGAGGCCCTCGCGCACGGCCGGGTCCTTCAGCACCGCGTCGACGTCGGTCGCGATCTTCCGGACGACGTCGGCCGGCGTGCCCGCGGGCGCGAAGAGCCCGTTCCACGCGAGCGCCTCGAAGCCCGCGAACCCCTGCTCGGCGACCGTCGGCAGGTCCTTCAGGACCTCGGTGCGCTTCAGGCTGGTGGCCGCGAGGAGCTTCACGCGGCCCGACTGGATCATCGGCAGCAGCGCGGGCGCGACCGTCATCAGCGCCTGCGTGTCGCCGGCCGCGAGCGAGGTGGCCGCCGGCGGCGAGCCGTTGTAGGCGACGTGCGTCGCCTGGAAGCCGGCCGCGCGCCGGAAGAGCTCCATCGTCAGGTGCGACGAACTGCCCGCGCCGACCGAGCCGTAGTTGAGCCGGTCGCCCTGCTGCTTCGCCCACGCGACGAACTCGGGCAGCGTGCTCGCCGGCACCGACGCCGGCACCGCGAGCACGTTCGGCTGCGAGGTGGTCAGCACGACCGGCACCAGCTGCTTCGCCGGGTCGTAGGGCATCTTGCGGTACATGAAGGGCCCGAATGCGATCGGCCCGTTGAAGCCGATGCCGAGGGTCTGTCCGTCGGGCGCGGCCTTGGCCACCGCGTCCATGCCGATCATCCCGCCCGCACCCGCCTTGTTCTCGACGACCACCGGCTGGCCCCAGCGGGCGCGCAGCGGCTCGGCGAGCGCGCGGACGATCACGTCGAGCGAGCTGCCCGGGGGCGCCGGAACGACCACGCGCACCGGCCGGTCGGGCCACGCCCAGGCGGGGGCGGCCGCTGCGGCCATCGCGACGAGGACACTGAGCTGGGCGGCCGCTGCGGCGAGCCACTTCGGAATTCGCATCGGGGGCACTCCTGTCGGTCGGCACGGGCTCGCCGCCCGCGCGCGAGCGCCATGGTAGCCCGGCCGCGGCCGGGCGCCGCGGCGCCGGGGCGACGCGCCCCGGGTCCGAACGGGCGGGCCGCGACGCAGGCGCCGACGCTTTCGTGGCACAGTCGCGCCGTTCGCGGGTCGGCGGGAGGCAGACGATGGAACGCAGGTTCACTCGGTACCGGGCTGTGCTCGGGGCGCTGGCGATGATGGCGGCCTGCTTCGCGCCACTGCCCTGCACGGCGGCCGGATCAGCAGCGACGCCGACTGCCGCACCTGCGGCGCTGCCCCGGGAGTCGCCCGCCGCGCCCCAGGCCCATGCGCCGCGGGCCGAAGGCACGGCAGCCGCCGCGACCGTCCCGCGGGCCGACGCCGACGCGCCGGGCGCCCCCGCGCCGCCCGAGGCGGTCATCAGCGTCTTCAACCGCCCGGTCGCGACCCTGCGCGCGACGCTGTTCGGCACCGTGCCGGCCGACCGTGCGCGCCGCGCCCGCGCGGCGGTCGACGAGACGCTCGCGCTCGGCGGCCCCGGAGAGGTGACGACCGAGACCGTGCCGCAGGGTGTGGTCATCAAGGTCGACGGCCGCTTCGCGTTCGTCGTCCAGCCCGAGGACGCCGACCGGGTCCGTGGCGAGACGCTCGAGCAGGCCGCCGGGGCGGCCACGACGCGGCTGCGCGAGGCGATCGCTGCCACCCGCGAGGCCCGCGACGTGTCGAGCCTGCTGCGCGGCGCGCTCGGGGCGCTGGCCGCGACCGTCGTCGCCGCGGCGCTCGCCCTCGGTTCGCGTGCGGTGTTCCGCTCGCTCGGGCGGCGGCTGATCCGGGCGGCCGACTCCGGCGCAGGACGACTGCGGCTGGGCGGCACCGAGGTCGTGAGCCGCGACCGCGTGCTCGACGCGGTGCGCCGCAGCCTCGTCGGTCTGCGCTGGCTGGTGCTGCTCGCGATCGCCTACGAGTGGCTGGGCGTGGTGCTCGGCCGCTTCGCGTACACCCGGCCGTGGGGCGAGCATCTCAATCGATTCCTGCTCGACGTGCTCGGCACGCTCGGCAGCGGCGTGCTCTCGGCGCTGCCCGGCCTCGCTGTGGCGCTGATCATCTTCGCGATCGCGGCCGCGGCGGCGCGCGCGCTCGCCGCCTTCCTCGACCGCGCCGCGCGCACCCCCGGCGCGCTGACCTGGCTCGATGCCGACACCGTGCGACCGGCACGCCGGCTCGCCGTCACCGGGATATGGCTGTTCGCGCTCGCGATGGCCTATCCGTACCTGCCCGGGTCCGACAGCGAGGCCTTCCGCGGCCTGTCGGTGCTCGTCGGTCTCATGCTCTCGCTGGGCGGCTCGAGCCTCGTCGGGCAGGCCGCGAGCGGCCTGGTGCTGATGTACACGCGCACGCTGCGCGTCGGCGAGTTCGTCCACATCGCCGGTCACGAGGGCACGATCGTGGAACTCGGCACCTTCACGACGCGGATCCGCACCGGCCGCGGCGAGGAGCTGACGCTGCCGAACTCGCTGGTGATGGGATCGGTGACCCGCAACTACTCGCGTGCCGTGGAGGGACGCGGCTTCGTGATCGACACCGAGGTCACCATCGGCTACGACACGCCGTGGCGGCAGGTGCACGCGATGCTCGTCGAGGCCGCGCGACGCACGCCGGGCGTGCTCGACGCCCCGCCGCCCCGGGTCTTCCAGACTGCGCTGTCGGACTTCTATCCGCAGTACCGCCTCGTCTGCCAGGCCGTGCCGGCGGATCCGCGGCCTCGGGCCGAGGTCCTGAGCGCCCTGCACGAGGCCATCCAGGACGTGTTCAACGAGAACGGCGTGCAGATCATGTCGCCGCACTACTTCGACGATCCCGACACGGCGAAGGTGGTGCCGCCCTCGGCCTGGTCGCCGCCGCTGGCGCGCCGAGCGTCGGTGCCGACCCCGGCGCCGCAGGCGCCGCGCCCCTGAGCGCCCCGCGCCGTGCGTTCAGCCCGGTCCGTCGAGCCGCACGATCCGACGCAGCGCGAGCGAGAACGGCCCCTCCTGCCGGTCGCCGACCAGCAGCCCGAGCTGCCGCACCCGCGCCGGCTCGAGCGGTGGCGCGCCGGGCACGGCGCGGCCGCGCAGCCGGGCCTCGAAGGCCTCGCGGGGCAGTTCGATCGACGCCCATCGCCCGGCCGGCGGCTCGAACTCGACCTGGTAGGAGGGCGCATCGAAACCGTCGACGACGAACAGCGCCAGCCGGTAGCGACGCCCGTCGCCGCGCGACTCCAGCCGCCAGCCCCGCGTGTCCGGCCCGCCGAGCGCCAGTCCGGCCGCGCGCACCGAGGCGAACCCGCCCCCGCGATCGAGCGAGACCATGCCCTCGAAGACGGCGTGCCCGGCCGGATCGAAACGCATCCGGCTGCTCGACACCCCGCCCATCACGCGATCGTCGATCGCAAGCCAGCCCGCGACCGCCTCCGGTCGATCGAACACCACCTCGGTCAGTCCCGACATGCGAAGCCTCCCTGCGCCGACCGGGCGGAGCGCTCGGCGATCCGGGCGCGGCGACCGAGCCCGCGGCGAGCATGGACGCGCCGCGCGCGTCCGCAGACGGGATCGTATCGGAGCGATGGACGCGGTCCGCCCCTCGGCCCGACGGCCGATGCGCCGCGGGTGCCCCCTGCCTGGATGTCCCGTTGAAGCGATCGCTGTCCATCGTCCTGCTCGCCCTGTTGGGCATCGGTTCCGCATGGCTGTGGACGCCCGACCGGCCGCGTGCCGAACTCGAGGCCCGCTGGCTCGCGTCGCCCGCCGACCTCGCCGACCTCGCCGGCACCCGCGTCCACGTCCGCGACGAGGGCCCGCGCGACGCACCGGCGGTCGTGCTGCTGCACGGCTTCGGATCGAGCCTGCAGACCTGGGACGCATGGGCCGCGGCGCTCGGCGGCCGCTGGCGCGTGCTGCGCCTGGACCTGCCCGGGCACGGGCTGACCGGCCCCGACCCGACCGGCGACTACGGCGATACCCGCAGCCATGCGCTGCTCGACGCGCTGCTCGACACGCGCGGGCTGGCGCGCGCGACCATCGTCGGCCACTCCATCGGCGGCCGCATCGCGTGGAGCTATGCCGCCGCACGCCCCGGGCGCATCGAGCGCCTGGTGCTGGTCGCGCCGGACGGTTTCGCGAGCCCGGGCTTCGAGTACGGCCGCGCCCCCGACGTGCCCGCGGTGCTCGGCGCGATGCGCTGGGCGCTGCCGCGCGCGGCGCTGCGCGCGAACCTCGAGGCCGCATTCGCCGATCCGGCCCGCCTCACCGACGGGCTCGTCGACCGCTACCACGCGCTGATGCTCGCGCCGGGCAACCGCGACGCGATGCTCGCGCGGATGCGGCAGACCGTGCTGCAGGACCCGCGGCCCCGGCTCGCGACGATCGAGGCCCCGGTGCTGCTCCTGTGGGGCGAGCGCGACGCGATGATCCCGGTGGCGAACGCGGACGACTACGTGGAGGCGCTGCGGCACGCGGCGCTCGTCCGGCTGCCGGGTGTCGGCCACGTGCCGCAGGAGGAGGCGCCCGACGCATCGGTTCGCGCCGTCGTCGCCTGGCTGGACGGCGCTCGCTGAGCCGCCGGCCGGGAGCCTCGATCCGAAGGAGACGCCCCATCGGGCCGGCACGGGTCGGACCGGTCTCGATTGACAGCCCGAGGGCCGCGGCGGTAGCCTCATATAGTTGTCATACGCAACCATCATGGACGAGACCGAACCCTGCTGCGGTGACCTGCTCCGCGAAGTCGCCCGTCTCTACGTGCGGGCCCAGCGCTTTGCCGCGGACTGCTGCGGCACCACCGCGACGCAGTGCCACATGCTCGTCGAGCTCCACCGGTCCGGCGCCATCCCGATGAACGAGCTCGGCGCGCGCCTGTCGCTCGAGAAGAGCTGGGTGAGCCGCGCGGTCGACTCCCTGGTCCGCGAAGGCCTGGTCAGCAAGACGACCCACCCGCAGGACGCCCGGAGCTGGCTGCTGCGCCTGACCCCGGCCGGCAGGCGGCGCTGCGAGGCCCTGAACGCGCAGCTCGACGGCCACGCCGAGCGCCTGATGGACCGCTTCGACCGGGCGGAACAGGACACGGTCAACCGGGGGCTTGCGCTCGTGCTTCGCGCGCTGCGCGAGGAGGCCGGCATCCGCGCGCACCGTTCCATCGCCAGCCCCGAAGGAGGCACACCGTGACGACCCATGACCTCCGTCTGACGCAGGGTTCGCCTGAGCACTGGCCCGCCGTGCGGGCGTTGCTGCAGTCCGTGGGGCTGCCTCAGGAAGGCGTCGAAGAGAACATCCGGTCGTTCCTGCTCGCGTGGCGCGGCTCCGAGCTGATCGCGACCGTCGGCGCGGAAATCCACGGCGACGTGGCCCTGGTTCGCTCGCTGGCGGTCCGACCGGCGCTCCAGAGGCGCGGCCTCGGCCGCGCACTGGTCGTGCAGGCACTCGAGGAAGCACGCAAGCGCGGCATCCGTGCGGTCTACCTGCTGACTTCGACTGCCGCCGGCTTCTTCGCACGGCTCGGATTCCGCCAGATCCCGCGCAGCCAAGCACCTGCGGCGATGCTCGCGTCGACGCAGTTCCAGGGCGTGTGCCCCGACTCGGCGTCGTTGATGACGATGGAGCTCGTCTCGCTGCCGTCCGATGGCGACGTCGCCGGGCTGCCCGTCGCCGTCCTGGGTGCCGGGCCCGTCGGACTCGCGGCGGCCGCGCACCTGCTGGAGCACGGACTCGACTTCATCGTCTTCGAGGCCATGGACTCGGTCGGCGCCAATCTGCTCGACTACGGGCATGTTCGGCTGTTCTCCCCGTGGCGCTACAACGTCGACAAGACCATGGCGAAACAGCTCGCGGCAACGGGCTGGGCCGCGCCCGACCCCGAGGCATTGCCGCTCGCCCGCGATGTGGTCGAGCGGGCGCTGCGCCCGTACGCCGCCCTCCCGCAGGTCGCCGCGAGGCTGCGGCTCGGTCATCGTGTGCTCTCGGTGAGCCGGGAGGGATTCGACAAGGCCAGGACCCTCGGACGCGACCAGGCCGCGTTCGTGCTGCGAGTGGCGCACGGCGGCCGGGTCGAGGACATCCGCGTCCGCGCGGTCATCGACTCGACCGGCACCTGGAACCAGCCGAACCCGATGGGTGCGAACGGATTACCCGCCATCGGAGAGGAAGCGCTCTCCGACCGCATCGCGTACCGCATCCCCGACGTGCTGGGTGCCGAACGCGGCCGCTATGCGGGCAAGCGGGTGCTCGTCGTCGGCTCCGGACACTCCGCCGCCAACGCCCTGCTCGACCTCGCGGTGCTCGCCGAGTCGAATCCGGGCACCCGTCTGGTCTGGGCGGTGCGCGGCAAGCATCTCGCACGGGCATTCGGCGGCGGTGCGTCGGACCAGCTGCCGGCGCGCGGCGAGCTCGGCGCTCGCCTGAAGTCGCTCGCCGAGTCCGGCAAGCTCGAGTTCGTGCCCGAGTTCAGGGTGAGCGCGCTGTCTCGCCGTGATGGCGCCATCACCGTCTCCGGGCTCGGGCCGAACCGCGAGCGCCACGACATCGCAGGCATCGACGAAATCGTCTGCACGACAGGGCAGCGTCCCGACCTCGCCATGGCGAGCGAGCTGCGGCTGAAGCTGGACCCCTGGCTCGAATGCAACGCGGCCCTCGGCCCGCTCATCGATCCGAACGTGCACAGCTGCGGCACGGTGCGGCCGCACGGGCACCGCGAGGTGTCGCACCCCGATGCCGGCTACTACACCCTCGGCGTGAAGAGCTATGGACGGGCGCCGACCTTCCTGATGGCGACCGGTTTCGAGCAGGCCCGCTCGGTGGTCGCGGCCCTCGCGGGTGACCACGAGGCCGCCGACCGGGTCGAGCTGGACTTGCCGGAGACCGGCGTGTGCGGCGTACCGACCGGCCTTGCTGCGGCATCGGAGGGGGCGCGAGAGGACACCGCAGGCTGCTGCGGACCGAAGGAGGCAGCGGTCGTCGACGTCCCCGCCGACGCGTCGCCCCGGAGCAGCTGCTGCGCGCCGGCTGCCAAGGCCGAGGCGATGGGCATGAAGCAGGGCTGCTGCGGCTGACATGGCGGACGCCCGGCGCCTCGGTACCGTCGCGGCCCTCGGCACGGCCCAGACGCTCGCATGGGGGTCGTCGTACTACCTCCCGGCGGTGCTGGCCGTCCCCATGGCCCGCGACCTCGGCATCCCGACGCCGACCGTCTTCGCAGCGTTCTCATGGGCCCTCGTCGTCTCGGCGTTCGTGGGTCCGCGCGCCGGGCGCACCATCGACCGCTGGGGTGGGCGTCCGGTCCTGGTCGCGACGAACCTGCTGTTCGCGCTCGGCCTCGCCGCGATCGCCTGGGCGCAGTCGACCACCGGACTGTTCGTCGCTTGGACGCTGATGGGCGCGGCGATGGGCGCCGGACTCTACGAAGCCGCGTTCGCCGCCCTCGTGCGCCTGCATGGTCGCGACTCGCGCAGCCTCATCACCGGCATCACGCTCATCGCGGGCTTTGCGAGCACGGTCGGATGGCCGCTGTCCACGCTCATGGAAGCGCAGTTCGGCTGGCGGAACACCTGCCTGGGCTGGGCCGCGCTCCACCTGCTGCTCGGCATTCCCCTCAACGCATCCTTGCCTCGGGTGAAGTCCGATCCGGACGACCCTTCGGACCCGGCGACTGCGCACGCCATGGAGACCCGAGCGCCCGCGCGAGGCACCGCAGCCCTGCTGGCGTTCGTGTTTGCCGCGACCTGGTTCACGAGCACCGCGATGGCGGCCCACTTCCCCGCGATGATGCAGATGGCGGGGGCCAGCCTCGCCGTGGCCGTCGCCGCCGGGACGCTCATCGGACCGGCGCAGGTCGCGGGCCGGCTGCTCGAGTTCGGCTTCCTCCGCCGGGTCCATCCGCTGCTCTCGGCACGGCTGGCCGCGCTCGCGCATCCGGTCGGCGCATTCATGCTCCTCGGGATGGGCGCGCCCGCAGCGGCGGCCTTCGCGCTGATACACGGCGCGGGCAACGGCATCCTCACCATTGCGAAGGGGACCCTGCCGCTTGTGCTGTTCGGGCCCCAGGGCTACGGAGAGCGACAGGGGCTGATGATGATTCCCGCACGAATCGCGCAGGCGCTCGCGCCATGGCTCTTCGGCTGGTGCCTGGAGCTGTGGGGCAGTCGGGCACTGCTCGTCTCGGGCGGCCTCGGCCTCGCCGCGGCAGGCGCGCTGATGATGCTGCGCGTCGCGCCCCCGGCGTCGCATCCGGTCGCCGCCGCGTCGCGCAACCACGCTGGCTAGGCCGCGCGGGACGGCGACATCTGCCCGCCGACCCGGTCCGTCGCCAGCGACGCCTTCGCTCGCCGGAGGCGTGCGGGTTGACCTTGCTCAAGACACGGAGCGTCTGCGGGCTCCAGGATGTCGACAGCATCGGGGGGTCACATGGGCTACGCCCTGCAACTGCTCGAAGGGGGGGCGGGCAATCTGGCCGCATACCTGGCGGCGCATGTATTGCTGTGCCTGCTGCCCGCATTCTTCATCGCGGGCGCCATGGCGGCACTCATTCCCAAGGCGAGCGTCACCCGCTGGCTCGGGCGAAACACGCCCGCCTGCGTCTCGTATCCGGCCGCGGCCGCTGCAGGCTCGTTGCTGGCGGTCTGTTCCTGCACCATCGTGCCGCTGTTCGCCGGCATCTACCGCAAGGGGGCAGGCGTCGGGCCGGCCATCACCTTCCTGTTCTTCGCTCCGGCGGGCAACATCATGGCCCTGGCGTACACCGGCAGCATCCTCGGGCTGGAGTTCGCCCTGGCGCGCGTCGTCCTGAGCCTGCTGTTCGGCATCGGCATCGGCCTGCTGATGGCCATGATGTTCTGGCAGGACGATGCCGCGCATGACGCCCGGACGGATACGCCGTTCGCCCAGAGGGCGAGCGTCGGTCCCGCCGCCACCGGGTTGCTGCTGTCCATGGTGGCTCTGCTGATTGCAGGCACCCTCAAGGCATGGCCGCTGACCGCGACAATCGGCACCGCCGAGCTTCCCTGGGGCTGGGCGCAGACGTGGCAGGCGACCTTGTTCGACTGGGTCCCGTACGACGCCAGCAAGGGAGAAGAGGGCGTCACCGTCCAAGGCTCGATGCTCATCCTGCTGCTGTGCGCGATTGCACTGACGGCATGGAAGGGGATGGAGCACATCGTCGAAGGCGCCAACCGCTGGACATGGGCGACGCTCGGTCTTGCCGCGGCCACCCTGCTCGTCGCCGCCTCGAGGTTCACGCCCCACACGGGCGGGCTGGAGCTGGCCATCACCGGCCGCGTCCTCGCCGTGGCGGGCTGCCTGGGGGCTGTCTGGCACTACGCGCGCGCGCTCGGGGTCGACGACCGACAGGCATGGCTGTGGGAGGCCTGGCGCTTCGTGAAGCAGATCTTCGGGCTGCTCATCGTCGGCGTCTTCGTCGTGGGCGTCGTTCGTCAGCTCATCCGCCCCGAGTGGATCGAGCGCCTCGCGGGCGCGAACACCGTCGTCGCCAACCTGGTGGCGGTGGTGTTCGGCGTCTTCATGTACTTCCCGACGCTGGTCGAGGTCCCCGTCGCGAAGATGTTCCTGGACCTGGGCATGCACCCCGGCCCACTGCTGGCCTACCTGATGGCCGACCCGGAGCTCAGCCTGCAGAGCATCCTCATGGTCGTCGCCGTGATCGGGCGCACGAAGACCTTCGCCTACGTCGGCCTCGTGGCGCTGTTCAGCGCGACGGCAGGCCTCCTCTACGGCACCTGGGTCGACGGCCTGTCCGTCGTGCGCCTGGCCTTCGGCTTGTCCGCATTCGTCGGCGTGCTCGGGGCCCTGTTGCTGGCCCTGCACCGTCGCCAGAGCGGCGCCGTGCTGCGTTCGTGAATTCAAGCGGCCTGGAGGGCAAGACGAATGACCACAGTGAAGATCCTCGGCTCCGGTTGTGCCAACTGCAGGAAGCTGGAGGCCGTGGCACGGGACGCGGCCGCCGCATCCGGCATCGAGGCCGACTTCGAGAAGGTCACCGACATCAGGGCCATCCTCGCGTACGACGTCATGTCCACGCCTGCCTTGGTCATCGACGACAGAGTGGTGGCCAGCGGTCGCATCCCGACCAAGGTCGAGGTTCAGCAGTGGTTGGCGGGGTGAGTCGCCGAATCAGGAGGCGCTTCGACGGCGCGGGGAGACCGCGCGTCGTGCCGGGTCGGCACGAACACCGCGATGACGGCGTCGCTCACGTCGGTACGGTGTCGCACGCGAGCGTCGGAGTCGCGTCGCTGGTGGGCCGGGATTCCCCGATGCCTGCGGATCGGCCTGCAGAGCCGATATTGGGGGGCAGAGCAGACTGGCGTCGCGTAGGGGATTCAACCAGATCCCACCTGTCGAACCTGTCGAAGGTGGGAACTCGTTGGCGTCCCGTAGGGGATTCGAACCCCTGTAACTACCGTGAAAGGGTAGTGTCCTAGGCCTCTAGACGAACGGGACGAGGCTGGAACTCTCGATGCGGTGATGCAGGAACTGCGTTTCGTTGGTGGAGGTAAGCGGGATCGAACCGCTGACCTCTTGCATGCCATGCAAGCGCTCTCCCAGCTGAGCTATACCCCCGACGAAAGCCCGCCATTATAGCGACGGGTCTTCTGCCCTGCAAGTCGGTGTCGTGTGGACACTGACCGCCAGAACGAAGAGCGCGCAGTGTACCCGAAGCGCGCGCGACCCCGAAATCACCTGATGCCGATCGTGCACGCGCTCATCCGAGCCGGGCTCGGACGAGGTCGATGTGGCTGCGCAGCGCGTACAGCTCGTCGGCATACGACAGGGGCACGGCGATCTTCTCCACCCGCCCCTCGAGCTCCTCGAGCTGTTCGCGCAGGCGCTGTCGCGTCTCGGGCGCGGGGCTCGCGGCCAGCTCGTCCTCGATCGCGCGCAGCTGCCCGTACCAGCGGAACACGCGCGAGCGGACACGGAACTCGTAGACCGGCGGCACGATCCTCGACAGCGGCAGGAGCACCGCGACGATGGCCGCGAGCGCGATCCACATCCGGTCGAGCAGGTTCGCGACCCACCACGGCAGGTAGCGCTGCAGGAAGGGCTCACCGTCGGCATAGAAGCGCGCGGCCTCCTTCGCGAGCGGCAGCTCGGCGCCGCGCGACGTGGGGAAGTCGCCGCTGCGGCGGAACCAGCCCGGGCCCCCGTGGATCCGGTCGGCCGCCTGGACCATCAGCTGCACGAGCGCCGGGTGCGTGCCCTCGCGGGCCACCAGCGAGGTCGTGGTGGCCACCAGCGGATGGTTGCGCGGCGGGATGTCGCGGTCGATCGAGACGATGCCGCGCGGCAGCGTCACCGGCGACAGGAAGGGGAAGCGCCGCGCGTAGGCCTCGGCCTGCGGGAAGTCGACGAGCGACACGCCCGGCGTCTGCAGCAGCATCTGGACCAGCGGCGACTCGGGCGCCGAGACGAACACCACCGCGTCGAGGCGACCCTCGAGCAGCTCGATCACCGCCTCGGTGTCGGACAGCTCGCCCAGCCGCAACCGCTCGGGGTCGATGCGGTTCGCCTCGAGCAGGCGCGCGAACAGCTGCGGCCGGCCCGACGCCTGCGCGCCGACGTTCACCGACCAGCCGGCCATGTCGACCAGCCGCAGCGGACGGCCCTTCGGCGCCGGCCGGCGATGGAAGATCCAGACCGGCTCGTAGAACAGGCTGCCCAGCGAGACGAGCTCGTCGCGCGCGGCTTCGTCGAGCGATGCGAGCCCGCCCTGGACGAAGCCGAAATCTGCGTCGCCGCCCTCGGCGCGCAGCGCCTCGAGGTTGGCGACGGTGCCGCCGGTGCGGCGCAGCTCGAGGGTGATGCCCTGCCTGGCGAGCGCGGCCCGGTACTGCTCGCCGAACGCGTCGAACGCGCTCTGCTCGGGTCCGGTGACCAGCACCGCATGGCGCGGCGGATTCGGCTGCAGCACGCGATATGCGAGCACCAGGAGCGCGATCGCGATCACGACGAACGGTCCACCGGCGAGCAGGGCCGCACGGATCGAGACGAAGAGCCGGCGCAGGGCGTTTCTCATGCGCGCCGAGGGTAGCAGACGCCTTCCGGCCCGGCCGGTCGCCGCGAGCCCGCGTGGTAACCTCCCCGCCCATGTCCGCCCGCCTGATCGACGGCAACGCGCTTGCCCGCTCCATCCGCGAAGACGTGGCTCGCCGCGTCGCCGCCCTCGCCGCCCGCGGCCTGCGGCCCGGCCTCGCCGTGGTGCTCGTGGGCGACGATGCCGCCTCGGCCGTCTACGTGCGCAACAAGGTCAGGGACTGCGAGGAGGTCGGCATCGCGTCGACGCTCGACCGCCTGCCCGCGGACACCACCGAGGCCGCGCTGCTCGCGCGCATCGGGCAGCTGAACGCCGACCCGGCGGTGCACGGGATCCTCGTGCAGCTGCCGCTGCCGAAGCACATCGACGAGCACCGGGTCATCGAGGCGATCTCCCCCTCGAAGGACGCCGACGGCTTCCACGTCAGCAACGTCGGGCAGCTCGTGATCGGCGCCCCGCTCTTCCGGCCGTGTACGCCCTACGGCGTGATGAAGATGCTCGAGCACGCCGGCACGCGGCTCGACGGCGCGGAAGCCGTGGTCATCGGGCGCAGCAACATCGTCGGCAAGCCGCAGGCGCTGATGCTGCTCGCCGCCGGCGCGACGGTCACGGTCTGCCACAGCCGCACGCGCGACCTCGCCGCCCACGTCCGGCGCGCGGACGTCGTCGTGGCCGCGGTCGGCAAGGTGAACCTGGTCACCGCCGACATGGTCAAGCCGGGCGCGACGGTCATCGACGTCGGCATGAACCGCGGCGCGGACGGCCGGCTCTGCGGCGACGTGGACTTCGCGGCCGTGCGCGAAGTGGCCGGCGCGATCACGCCGGTACCCGGCGGCGTCGGCCCGATGACGCGGGCCATGCTGCTGGTCAACACCCTCGAGGCGGCGGAGCGGGCCGCCGGCTGACCGGTCGTCGGCCCCGGCGCCCGGCTCCGTCAGGGCCGCCGCGCCGCAGCGACCGCATCGGGCGACAATGTCGCCAGCGACCGCATCGTCCTTGCACCCCACGCCATGACCGACACCACCCGCCCCGACGCCGCCAACCCGCTGCTCGACTTCTCCGGCCTGCCCCGCTTCGCGGCGTTCGAGCCCGGACAGGTCACGCCCGCGCTCGACGCGCTGCTCGCCGAATCGCGGGCGGCGCTCGCGCACGCCGAGCAGCCCGGCACGCCGCCGACCTGGGCCGAGTTCGTCGCGCCGATGGAGGAGGCGACCGAGCGCCTCGGCCGCGCCTGGGGCGTGATCGCGCACCTGAACTCGGTCGCCGACACGCCTGAACTGCGCGCGGTCCACAACGAGAACCTGCCGCGCGTGACCGAGTTCTGGACCGCGCTCGGGCAGAACGCGGCGCTGTTCGACAAGTACAGGGCGCTGCTCGCCTCGCCCGAGTACGCGACGCTCACGCCCGCCCGCCAGCGCATCGTCGACCACGCGATCCGCGGCTTCCGCCTGGGCGGCGCCGAGCTGGTGTCGCCCGCGCGCGAGCGCTTCGCCGAGATCCAGGAACGCTCGGCCGCGCTCGCGCAGAAGTTCGGCGAGAACGTGCTCGACGCGACCAAGGCCTTCACGCTCGACCTGACCGACGAGAGGCGGCTCGACGGCCTGCCCGATGACGCGAAGGCCGCGGCCCGCCAGGAGGCCGAGCGCGCCGGCGTCGCGGGCTGGCGCTTCACGCTGCAGTTTCCCTCGTATTTCCCGGTCATGCAGTACGCGCACGATCGCGCACTGCGCGAGACGCTCTACCGCGCCTACGTGACGCGCGCCTCCGAGCTGGGCGCCGACGCGACGCTCGACAACGGCCCGATCATCGACGAGACGCTGGCGCTGCGCGCGGAAGAGGCCCGCCTCCTCGGCTACCCGAGCTTCGCGGACGTCTCGCTCGTCACGAAGATGGCCGACTCGCCGCAGCAGGTGATCGCCTTCCTGCGCGATCTCGCCGACCGTGCGAAGCCCTCCGCACACCGCGACATGGCCGAGCTGCGCACGTTCGCGAAGGACACGCTCGGCCTCGAGCCGCTGCAGGCCTGGGACGTCGCGTTCGCGAGCGAGCGGCTGAAGGAAGCGCGCTACGCGTTCTCGGACAACGAGGTCAAGCAGTACTTCCAGCTGCCGCGCGTCCTCGACGGCCTGTTCGGCCTGATCGAGCGGCTGTTCGACGTGAAGCTCTCGCCCGAGCCCGCCGAGACCTGGCACCCCGACGTGCGCTTCTTCCGCATCGAGCGGGCGGGCGCCCTGATCGGCCAGTTCTACCTCGACATGTACGCGCGCCCGAGCAAGCGACCGGGCGCGTGGATGAACGACGCGCGCGGTCGCAAGCGCGTGTCGAACGGCGCGACGCAGACGCCCGTGGCCTACCTGGTCTGCAACGTGCAGGCGCCGGTCGGCGAGCGGCCCGCGCTGCTCACGCACGACGACGTGATCACGCTGTTCCACGAGTTCGGCCACGGGCTGCACCACATGCTGACGCGCGTCGACGACCTGTCGGTCTCGGGCATCTCGGGCGTCGAGTGGGACGCGGTCGAGCTGCCCAGCCAGTTCATGGAGAACTTCTGCTGGGAGTGGGACATCGTCGCGGCGATGACCGCGCACGTCGAGACCGGCGCGCCGCTGCCGCGCGCGCTGTTCGACCGGATGCTCGCGGCGAAGAACTTCCAGAGCGGCCTGCAGACGCTGCGGCAGGTGGAGTTCGCGCTGTTCGACATGCGGCTGCACGCCGAAGCCGGCGGCGCCGAAGCGCGCGGGGTGCAGGCGCTGCTCGACGAGGTCCGCGACGAGGTGGCGGTCATGGTGCCGCCGGCGTTCAACCGGTTCCAGAACAGCTTCTCGCACATCTTCGCGGGCGGCTACGCGGCGGGCTACTACAGCTACAAGTGGGCCGAGGTGCTGTCGGCCGACTGCTACGCGGCCTTCGAGGAGGAGGGCGTGTTCAACGCGGACACCGGCCGGCGCTTCCTGGACGAGATCCTGTCGGTGGGCGGCAGCCGACCGGCCATCGACTCGTTCCGGGCGTTCAGAGGTCGGGACCCCAGCATCGACGCGCTGCTCCGCCACAATGGGATGGTCCAGGAGACCTCCCATGCGGACGCCTGAGCTCGCCCTCGCCTTCTCCGTTGCGCTCTGCGCCCTGGCCGCCGACCCGGCGGCCGCGCAGTACAAGTGGATCGCGCCCAACGGCGCGGTCACCTACAGCGATCAGCCGCCGCCGCCCGGCATGAGCGGTCACGTGCTGGGAACGTCCCTGTCCGCTCGCGCCGACGACGCCGGCATGCCGGCGGCCCTGCGCGACGCGGCCTCGAAGTACCCGGTGACCCTGTACACCACCGCGGAGTGCACGCCCTGCCAGGATGCGCGCACCCACCTGTCGAAACGCGGCGTGCCGTTCTCGGAGAAGACGGTGGCGACGACCAAGGACGCGGAGCAGTTCCGCAAGGCCGGTTTCGCCGAGAACAGCTTTCCGTCGCTGACGGTCGGACGCGAGCGCGCGCAGGGCTTCGAGGCCGACGGCTGGAACCGGCTGCTCGATGCGGCCGGCTATCCGAAGAACTCGCTGATGCCCGCGAGCTGGAAGCCCGCGCCGGCGCAGCCGATGGCGGCTGCGCCGAAGCCGGTCGACGCCGCCGGCACGGAACACGCCGACACGGCCGCCGATGCGAAGGCGAAGCCGCGCGCGCGGGCGCGCAACGAGTCCGACACGCTGCCGCCCGCGCAGCGAGGGACCGGGGCGATCCGCTTCTGACCCGCGTCGGCGGCGCCTGGTCGCCGCGGCGCCCCACTGACACGCGCACCGGATCGATGCCCCGGCGCGCCGCTCCGGCTCGCGGCGGACGTGCGCGCGCGCGGAGTAAGCTCGCGGCCGCGCGCACGGTGCGCGGGAGACGACGATGAAGTGGCTGCGCTGCCGCGAAGGCGGCACCGAGACCTGGGCGATCCTCGACGGCGACGACGTGCTGCCGGTCGACGGCTCGCCGTTCGATGGACACGCACCGACCGGCCGCCGCGTGCCGCTCGCGGCGGTGGTCCTGCTGCCGCCGGCGCAGCCGACGAAGATGCTCGCCCTCTGGAACAACTTCGCCGCGGCGGCTGCGAAGAACGGCTGGACACGTCCCGCCGAGCCCCTGTGGTTCCTGAAGGCGGGCAGCAGCCTCGCGGGTCCCGGCGATGCGATCCCCGCGCCTCCGGAGGGCACCGGTCGCGTCGCCTACGAGGGCGAGCTCGCGATCGTGATCGGCCGCCGCGCACGCCGCATCGCGGCCGAGGACGCCGCCGCGCACGTGCTGGGCTACACCTGCGCCAACGACGTCACCGCGATCGAGCTGCTGAACCGCGATCCGTCGTTCCCGCAGTGGAGCCGCGCGAAGGGCTTCGACGGCTTCGGCGCGATCGGCCCGGTGATCGAGACCGACTTCGACCCGGCGGCGGCGAGCGTGCGCACCACGATCGACGGCCGCGAGCGCCAGAACTACCCGCTCTCGGACATGTTCGTGCCGCCGCTGGCGCTGGTCGCGCGCCTGTCGCACGACGTGACGCTCGAGCCGGGCGACGTGATCCTCTGCGGTACCTCGGTCGGCGTGCTGCCGATGAAGCCGGGCGCGCGCGTGGAGGTGTCGATCGACGGGATCGGGACGCTGTCGAACGTCTACTCCCCCGCGGGCTGAGCGACGGGGGGGGCCGCGGGGCGCGCGAACGGCCCGCGCCCCGGTCGGCGACTCAGGCGGCCTGCACCGCCAGCCGCCCCTTCTGCGCGGCGAGCGTGCGGTTCAGCAGGCTCGCCATGGCGTGGACCGCCTCGATGGTCGGCACCGGCTTGCCGGTGATGCGGCCGAGCTCCACCACCGACCCCACCAGCGCCTCGAGCTCGAGCGCACGGCCGTGCTCCACGTCCTGCAGCATCGAGGTCTTGTGCGCGCCCACCGACTCCGCGCCGGCGATCCGCTTGTCGATCGAGATCTTGAACTCGACGCCGAGCGCCTCGCCGACCGCCTGCGCCTCGGCCATCATCGAGGCCGCGAGCGCGCGCGTCGGCGCGAAGCGACAGATGTCCTCGAGCGTGGCATGGGTCAGCGCCGAGATCGGGTTGAAGCACAGGTTGCCCCAGAGCTTGACCCAGATCTCGCTGCGGATGTCCTTCGACACCGGTGCCTTGAAGCCGGCCGCGATCATCGCCTTCGACAGCGCGTCGATCCGCTCGGAGCGCTGGCCGTCGAGCTCGCCGAGCGTGAACCGGTTGCCCTCGATGACCCTGATCACGCCGGGCGCGACCAGCTCCGAGGCCGGATAGACGACCGAGCCGATGATCCGCTCGGGCTCGATCTGCGCGGCGATGCGCCCGCCCGGATCGACGCTCTCCAGCACGCGGCCCTCCCACGGACCGGCGAGCTTGTGGAAGTACCACCAGGGCACGCCGTTGATCAGCGTCACCACCATCGTCGACGGCCCGAAGAGCCCGCGCATCGCCGGCAGCAGGTCGATCACCTGGTGCGCCTTCACCGCGAGCAGCACCACGTCCTGCGGACCGGCGTCGGCGGGTACCTGCACCGCCCGGACGTCCTTCGCATGCTGCTCGCTGCCGTCCTCGAGGACCAGCTTCAGCCCGTTCGCCGAGATGGCCTCGAGGTTGCGGTTGCGGGCGACGACGACGACCTCCTCGCCCGCGAGCGAGAGCTTCGCGCCGAGGTAGCCGCCGATGGCACCCGCGCCGACCACTGCGATCTTCAACGCTGTCCTCCCAGTCCGACGGAACCGGCCGCCGGCCCCGCCATCATCGCCTTCACGCGGCCCACCAGCGGCCAGACCAGCATCGTCAGGGCCAGCGTCGTCAGCGTCCCGACCAGCGGGTTCGCGAAGAAGATCGACAGGCTGCCCTCCGACAGCAGCATCGACTGCCGGAAGCTCGCCTCGGCCATGTCGCCGAGCACCAGCGCGAGCACCAGCGGCGCGAGAGGATACTTCAGCTTCTTGAACAGGTAGCCGACGACGCCGAAGACCACCATCAGCACCACGTCGAACATCGAGCTGTGGACGGTGTAGGCGCCGATCGCGCAGATCACGATGATCACCGGCGCGATCACCGCGAACGGAATCCGCAGGATCGCGGCCCACCACGGCACGGTGGTCAGCACGACGATCAGGCCGACGAGGTTGCCGAGGTACATCGAGGCGATCAGGCCCCAGACGAAGTCCTTCTGCTCGACGAAGAGCATCGGGCCGGGCTGCAGGCCCCAGATCAGCAGGCCGCCGAGCAGCACCGCGGCGGTGGGCGAGCCGGGAATGCCGAGCGTCAGCATCGGCAGCAGCGCCGAGGTGCCGGCCGCGTGCGCCGCGGTCTCGGGCGCGACCACGCCCTCGATGCGGCCCTTGCCGAACTCGTCGGGCTGCTTGGACATCCGCCGTGCCATGCCGTAGCTCATGAACGACGCGGGCGTCGCGCCGCCGGGCGTGATGCCCATCCAGCAGCCGATCGCGGTCGAGCGCAGGAAGAGGCGCCAGTGCCTGAAGAGCTCCGCCCAGGTCTGCAGCACGACCTTCGTGCTGATCTTGGCGCTCTTGCCCTTGAAGGCCAGCCCCTCCTCCATGGTCAGCAGGATCTCGCCGATGCCGAACAGGCCGATCACCGCGATCAGGAAGTCGAAGCCCTTCAGCAGCTCGGGCACGCCGTAGGTCATCCGCAGCTGGCCGGTGACCGAATCCATGCCGACCGCCGCCAGCGCGAAGCCGAGCATCATCGCGGCCAGCGTCTTCGCCGGCGGCTCCTTGCTCATGCCCACGAAGCTGCAGAAGGTCAGCAGCTGCACCGCGAAGAACTCGGCCGGCCCGAACTTGAGCGCGAACTTCGCCAGCAGCGGCGCGGTGAAGGTGATCAGCAGCACGGCGAAGAGCGCGCCCACGAAGGACGAGGTGAAGGCCGCGGTGAGC
Organism: Pseudomonadota bacterium; assembly: GCA_046046245.1. GTDB lineage: Bacteria > Pseudomonadota > Gammaproteobacteria > Burkholderiales > Burkholderiaceae_E > UBA4615. Next base: position 49,120 of record JBJOKE010000076.1, read on the forward strand.
GCCTGTGCTGCCCGGCCCTGCTGCGCCATCGGATGCCCGTCGAAGGTCGTCGCGACCGACCAGGGCTCGCCGGGGATGTTGAACAGGATCGAGGTGATCGCCCCGCCGAACAGCGCGCCCCAGTAGATGCACGACAGCATGATGATCGCCGACGTGGGGCTCATCGAGAACGTCAGCGGCAGCAGGATCGCGACGCCGTTGGCGCCGCCGAGCCCGGGCAGCACGCCGATCAGCACGCCCAGCACGATGCCGATCACCATGAAGCCGAGGTTCGGCAGCGTCAGCGCCACCGAGAAGCCGTGTCCGAGGTCGAGCAGTTCCTGCATCGCGGTCTCCGGATCAGAAGCCGAGCGCCGCCTCGAGCGGTCCCTTGGGGAGCGGCACGAGGAACCAGCGTTCGAAGACGAGGAAGGCGAGCAGCGGCACGCCGACGGACACCGCCGCGGTGAGCGGCAGGCGGTAGCGGCCATGGCGCAGCATGAACCAGGCGATCAGCGCGATCGACGCGAGGTACAGCCCCAGCACCGCGATCGCGGCCACGTAGATCACCACGGGCACCAGCATCTGCATCACCTGCACGAGCTGGGCGCGCTCGGCGAATTCGCCGCGCTCGCTGCCCCAGCGGCGCAGCTGCTTCACCAGGACCGAGCCGGCGCTCGCGGCGAGCAGCGTGCCCACGATGAACGGGAACAGGCCCGACTTCGGACCGTCGTCGGCCCAGCCCACGCCGACCCGGAGGCTGTCGGTGATCACGGCCGCTGCGATCGCGAGCAGCAGCAGCGCGACCCCGACCTCGGGCCAGCGCACGCCGACGGTACCGTCGGCCTCACGGGGGGTTTCGTTCATGGCGAGCCTCTGTGCGGGCACGGGGGGCCCGGTCCTGCGAACCAAGGGGAGATGCGGCGGGGCCGGCGCACGCCTGCCCCGCGGAGATCACGTCACAGCGCGATGAAGCCGGCTTCCTTCATCAGCACGCGGTGAACCTGCTCGTTCCGGCCGAGCCAGTCGAAGAACTCCTTGTCCTTCATCGTGGCCTGCTTGAACGCGCCCTTGTCCATGAACTCCTTCCATTCGGGGAGCTTGCGGACCTTGTCGAACAGCTGCTGGTAGTAGGCGACCTGCTCGGGCTTGACGCCCGGCGCCATGAAGATGCCGCGCAGCATCAGGTACTCGACGTCGAGGCCCTGCGACGCGCAGGTCGGCACGTCGTTCCACGACTGCGTGGCGGTCAGCTTGTCCTTGTACGGCATCCGCTCCTTGTCGAACACGCACAGCGGCCGCAGCTTGCCGGCGCGCCAGTGCGACTCGGCCTCGATCGGGTTGTTGACCGTGGCGTCGATGTGCTTGCCCACGAGCTGCACCGCCACGTCGCCGCCGCCCTTGAAGGGCACATAGGTCATCTTCTTGCCGCCGGCCGCCTTCTCCAGCATCACCGAGATGATCTGGTCTTCCTGCTTCGAGCCGGTCCCGCCCATCTTGATGCTGTTCGGCGCACCCGACTTCAATGCCGCGAAGAAGGCCTTCGCGTCCTTGTGCGGCGACTCCTCGTTGACCCAGAGCACGAACTGGTCGAGCGCCAGCATCGAGACGGGCGTCAGGTCGCGCCAGTTGAACGGCACGCCGGTGGCCAGCGGCGTGGTGAACAGGTTCGACAGGGTGATGACGATCTTGTGCGGATCGCCCTGCGCGCCCTTCATCGCCAGGAAGCCCTCGGCGCCGGCGCCGCCGGACTTGTTGACGACGACGATCGGCTGCTTCGACAGGTTGTGCTTCGCGACGACGCCCTGCAGGAAGCGCGCCATCTGGTCCGCGCCGCCGCCGGTGCCCGCGGGCACGACGAACTCGATCGGCTTGGCGGGCTCCCAGCCCTGGGCGAAGGCCGCGACGGGCGCGGCGCTGAGGCAGGCGGCGGCCGAGACGGCGGCCGCGATGCGAAGGAACGGTCGGGTCATGGTCGTGCTCGTTCGTGTGGTTGGGTTGGACAACATCGTTCTCCCCTTTTCCCGCCTGCCTGAGCCGGGGCGCGTGGTCGCGCCTCCGGCGGCTCGCCCTCTCAGGCCAGCCCGAGCTTCTGCGCGAGCCCGATGCGTTGGAGCTTTCCGGTCGCGCCCTTCGGGATCTCCTCGAGGATGAGGATCCGCTTGGGCACCTTGAAATCGGCCGCGCGCCTGCCGACGAAGTCCTGCAGTTCGCGCTCGGTCGCCTGCTGTCCCTCGCGCAGCACGACGGCCGCGGCGACCTCCTCGCCGAGCTTCGGGTGCGGCATGCCGAAGCACACCACCTGCCCCACCGCCGGGTGGTCCATGAGGATCTCGTCCACCTCGCGCGGGCTCACCTTCTCGCCGCCGCGGTTGATGATCTCCTTGAGCCGGCCGGTGATGCTGATGAAGCCGTCGGCATCCATCACGCCCTGGTCGCCGGTGCGGAACCAGCCGTTCACGAACGCCTCGGCGTTCGCCTTCGGATTCGCCTCGTAGCCGGCGGTGACGTTCGGTCCCTTGATGACGATCTCGCCGGTCTCGCCACGCGCGAGCAGCGAACCGTCCTCGCCCATGATCGCGATCTCAGGGCCTGCCGCGCGGCCGACGGTGCCGGGCTTGCGGGTCTCGGGCGGAAGCGGGTTCGACGCCATCTGGTGGGTCGCCTCGGTCATGCCGTAGGCCTCGACCAGCGGCGCCCCGAAGGTCTCCTCGAGCTCGCGGATCACCTGCGGCGGGATCGACGAGGACGACGAGCGCAGGAAGCGCAGCGGATGGCGCGCGATGACGTCGCCGTTCTTCGACGCGCGCGACAGGATCGCCTGGTGCATCGTCGGGACCGCCGTGTACCAGGTGGGCTTCGCCTCGTCCATCCACGCGAAGAACTTCAGCGCGTTGAAGCCCGGCGTGCAGAAGACCTGCGAGCCGGCCGACAGCGGCGCGAGCACGCCGGCGATCAGGCCGTGGATGTGGAACAGCGGCATGATGTTCAGGCCGCAGTCCTTCGACGTGAACTGCAGCGTCGCGCGGATGTTCTGCGCCGACGCCGCGAGGTTGCGCTGCGACAGCGGGACGATCTTCGGCCGCGAGGTGGTGCCCGAGGTGTGCAGCACCATCGACACGTCGTCCGGCTCGGCGGCGCCCGCCGCGGCGGCCGCGCGCGGCGTGGCGTCGCCGTCGCGCGGCGCGAGCGTGAACTGGCCGGCGGGCGCGGCCGCGTCGGCGACCAGCTCGAGCAGCCGAACGCCGAGCTTCTCGGCGACGCCGACCGCCGGCGAGGTCGAACCCTGCGCGACGATCAGCGCCGCGGCCTTCAGGTCCGACAGGTAGAACTCGAACTCCTCGGCGCGGTAGGCCGGGTTCAGCGGCGCGCTGGTGACCGCACACGCGCAGGCGACGAAGCAGGTGGCCATCTCGGGGCCGTTGTCGAGCACGATCGCGACGCGGTCGTTGCGACCGATCCCCAGCGCGTTCAGCCGCGCGCGGGTCGCGTCGATCAGCGCGCGCAGTTCGCCGAAGGTGCTCGCGCGGCGGCCGGGCGCGCCGATCGCGGGGGCATCCTCGGCACCGGTGGCCAGCAGGGTCGTCAGGGTCGCTTGCATGGGTCCTCTGGGTTCTCGGGAAAACGAAGCGGCCGAGGGTACACGTCCGGTCTCCGCCCGCCCGGCACGGCGGCACGGCCCGCGACGTCGCCGGGCGCAGGTCGCACCAGCGGGGCGATGGATCTCGGAAGGCGACCGCCCGACGGGGGTCACGGGCGGCTTCGGCTGTCGGCACCGGGCCGCGGATCGGCGGTCGGGACCGGCCGGCTGGGGTGTGCCGGCTGCTGCACTGCGTTATACGGGAACCTGTCCAGGACAAACAAGCGAAACCGGCGGTTTTTCCGGACGCCGGTTGGACATTTCACTTGGTGGAAAGAGGTTCTTCAGGCGGCGGGCCCTCTCGGGCCGGTCGCCGCCCCGCCGCCCCGCCGCCCCGCCGCCCGGCGGCTGTCGGGCGTCGGGTGCCGTCTCGCGGTCCTGCCGCGGCGACGATCAGGCGGGCTGGGCGGCCGAGGTCGGCCGAACCGCCCGATCGGGCGACAGGCCCCGCGTGAAGACGGGCGCCGCGACCGGGTCCTTCGTCATGACCGCGAACATCTGGGTGGGCTTCAGGCGTCCGCTCTGGAAGCCCTCTTCGTCGATGGCGTGCAACCGATCGACGAACGACCGGTCCCACTCGGCCTTCGCATCGAAGTTGTGGCCGAAGCCCCGATCGATGAACGGCGCGACAACGTTCGCGAAACCGTGGAAGTATTCGAAGTGGAAGCGTTCCAGCAGCAGCGGCAGGATGTCCTGCGCACGGATACCCTCGAAGCCCGACACCGAACAGTCCCAGTTGACGAAGGTCCGCTCCATGCGGTCCATCTGGTGGTTGAACCGATACGCGTCCGGCAGCTCCTCCCAGAACCGGTTCACGATCTCGAGCGCCTCGGGCCAGCGCTGATGCCCGTTCCGACCGATCATGTCGGCCGTGACGAAGCGCCCGTGCGGCGCCAACGCGCGCCCGATGGCATCGAACAGCCCTTCGAGATCGACGACGTGATGCAGCGAGTGGTTCGCCATCACCCCCGCGTACGTCGTGTCCGGCCGCCATCGGTTGAAGTCGGCCTCCGTGAACACCATGTGCTCGGACATGCCTTCCGACCTGGCGAGTTCACGCCCGCGCTCGAGCAGATGCGGGTTGAGCTCGAGGCACTCGAAGGTGAACGCGGCGAGACCGGCCTGCTTCATCAGCTTGGCGACGCGGATCTCGGTGTCGCAGTAGCCGGCGCCGACGCTCAGGAAGCGCGGGTTCGCCCCGACGCCTCGCATCAGGCTCTTCGCGTAGAAGTCGTCGATGCTCTCGAAGCCCGCCGCGACCAGGTGCGGGCGCACGTACGTGTGCGACCAGTAGTGGAAGATCTCGGGCAGTTCGTGGATGTTCTTGATGTCCTTGAACTGCGCGATTTCCTTCAGCTTGGCCGCTTCGTAGCCCGGGGCGCCGACGTATCGGAGGCGACGCAGGACACGTCGGAAGACATTGGAAACTGATCGCATCGAAGGGTCGTCCATGTATTCGTGTACCGCAGCGGGCCCTCGTCGCCCGCACCGGCCGCGGTCTCGCCTCGGGCATGGGCGCCGGGCCCCGTGCATCATAGCCAGATGAGCTCGGTGTCACAGCAGAATCTCCTGCCTTGTCTCGACTGTGGATTTCACTTGAAGGTCACCACCTGGAACGTCAACTCGCTGAAGGTCCGCCTGCCGCAGGTGCTCGGCTGGCTCGAGGCGAACCCGGTCGACGTGCTGTGCCTGCAGGAGACCAAGCTCGTCGACGAGAAGTTCCCGGT